>JAFWPA010000021.1 GCA_017509685.1 Bacteroidales bacterium | reverse complement strand
CAAGGCCATCGACCTGGTGGACGAGGCCGCTTCCAAGCTGCGGCTGGAGATGAACTCCGTGCCGGAGCCCATCGACGACCTCAACAGCGCCATCCGCCAGAAGGAGATCGAGCGCGAGGCCATCAAGCGCGAGGGCACATCGGCCAAAATGGACAAGCTGGAGGCCGAACTCAAGGACCTGCAGGCGCAGCGCGACGTGCTCATGAAACGCTGGAACGAGGAAAAGGAGACCCTTAGCGGCCTGCAGACCGCCCGGCAGAATCTGGAGAACCTGAACCTCCAGGCCAAGACTGCCGAGCGCAACGGCGACTACGCCAAGGTGGCCGAAATCCGCTACGGCAAGATGGCCGAAACGCAGAAGCGCATCGACGAACTCACCGCCAAGGCCGAAGCCATCGAGGATCCCATTGTCACCGAGGCCGTTACACCGCAGGATATCGCCGAGGTAGTGGCCAAGTGGACCGGCATTCCCGTGAACCGGATGCTGGAAAGCGAGAAGGAGAAACTCCTGCGCATGGAGGCCGAACTGCACAAGCGTGTGGTAGGCCAGGACGAGGCCATCCGGGCCGTGTCCGACGCCGTCCGCCGCAACCGGGCAGGCCTGAGCAACGAGAAACGCCCTATCGGCAGCTTCCTCTTCATGGGTACCACCGGCGTGGGCAAGACGGAACTGGCCAAGGCACTGGCCGAATTCCTGTTCAACGACGAGAACATGATGACCCGTATCGACATGAGCGAATACCAGGAGCGGCACACCGTCTCCCGTCTGGTAGGCGCGCCTCCGGGATACGTGGGGTACGACGAAGGTGGCCAGCTCACCGAGGCCGTGCGGCGCAAACCGTACAGCGTGGTGCTGCTGGACGAGATTGAAAAAGCCCACCCGGACGTGTTCAACGTGCTCCTGCAGGTGCTGGACGACGGCCGGCTCACGGACAACAAGGGCCGTACGGTGGACTTCAAGAACACCATCCTCATCATGACCTCCAACGCCGGGGCCGATATCATCCAGAGTTATATGGAGAAGCTCCCGGAAGTGAACGGTGTGGACATGCAGGCCATCGCCAACCGGCGCAGCCTGCTGGACGAATGCCGCGGCAAGGTCCTGGACGTGCTGAAGATGACGGTCCGGCCCGAATTCCTGAACCGTATCGACGAAATCATCATGTTCGACCCCCTCACCAAGGCCGATATCCGCGACATCCTGCACATGCAGGAGGAGCAGCTCCAGGCCCGCCTGGCCCAGAACGATATCACGGTGACCTTCACCCCCGCCTTCGAGGACTACATGACCGAGCACGGCTACGACCCCGCCTACGGTGCCCGTCCCGTGAAGCGCCTGATGCAGCGGGAACTGGTGAACCTGCTGGCTAAAAGCATCCTGGACGGATCCATCCGCAAGGACAGTACCGTGCAGGTGGATGTCTCCGGCGGCAACGTGGTGGTGCGGAACTAAGTGATTGATTATCAGGCGTATTTGGAATTTTCTTTAGGCTGTTTGGGCTAAAGAAAAACAGCAACAGCGTTAATAGTCAATAAGTTACGAAAGCGCAAAAATAACGGCGGCCCTTAGACAAGGGTCGCCGTTTTAATAGTAGCCCCGGAGCTATTCCTCCGGAACCCGGATGAGTTCTCCGTGTTCCTGTACCACGGTCTCTTTCCAAAGTTCCGTGTATTCGGGGTGCTCTATTTTCTCCGGCATGCCTTCGCTGTATTCGGAGTGGATGAAACTCCCGTCGGGGTTCTGGGGCTTCACGTTGCCGTCCATGAACTTCACCAGCAGCTCCACTTCCAGCTGCTGCCAGGCGGCGAACTGGGCCTGGGCGGTTTTCACGCTGTAATCCGACACGTATTTCACTACCTTGGAGAAGGGGGCGCGGGATACCATCACGTCTCCCTTGGAAGAGAGTTTCTTCTGCATCTTGATGGCCACCTGGTTGTACAGGATCACGGCCATGCTGTCTACGGAATGCGTCTTGTGCTCTATCTGGTCCCGTTCAAACTGGTCCGCGCGGGTGCGTACATAAGGTGCCATCTGGTTGTACATCTTGTAGCAGGCGTTGGAGATGCGGTTGTTGATCCAGAAAGAGGAGGTGGGGGAGTAGTGCAGCAGGTCTCCGTTCCCCTGCCGGAAGCAGTCGGGGACCTCGGTGATGCTGGTGTAGATGGGCGTGAGATAGGAGGTGGCGGCGTCGTCTGTGCCGAACCACAGGATGCCGCCCACTACGTCGGGAACGTAGTTGCGGGCCTGTCCCACCATCCAGAAACCGGTCTGCTGGGTGGCGATGGCGCGCTCGTTGATGTATCTCTTGCCGTCAAATTCCCATTCCATGGGCCTCCAGCGGTACGGGAGGCCGTTTCCACCGGCGCCGATATCCTGCGTCATGTCCATGGGGGTACCCTCGAAGTGGTCCCGCATTACATCGGCAATCTCTTTCACGCCGGCCTTCTTGCGGGGGTACACGAACAGCGGAAGATCACCGTTGAGGTCGTTGCCCAGCACATAGTCCAGATAAGCGTAGGCGTCGCGGGTGACGGCGTTGCCCTTTTCGTCGTAGAAGGAGAACCAGCCGTCGGTGAGGATGTTGTAGGCGGCCCATACGCGGGCGTCGCAGCCGCGAACCGTGCCGAAGTCAATGGGGCAGTAAGCCTTCTTGAAGCTGAATTCGCTGTCCGTGCCCTCGAAGTATCCCTTGCGGCGGGCGAAGGAAATGACGTCCGGGGCGTAGAGGCAGTTGTCGGGGTCGTTCAGGGGGAACTGGCCGATACGGGCCTGGTTGGCATGGGCGCAGATAGCGCCGTCGGGCACGCGCATGGCCACCCACACGATACCCTTCTGTGTATTCACGCCGTTCTTGATGTTCACGCCCTTGCCAATGATTTCCATGATCCACGCTTCGTGCTTGTCGGCGATGGAGAAGGTCTCTCCCTCCGAGGCGTAGCCGTACTCGTTGGCCAGCTCCACAATGATGTCGATGGCTTCGCGGGCCGTCTTGGCGCGCTGCAGGGTGATGTAGATGAGGGAACCGTAGTCGATGCCGCCGTTCTTGTCTTCCAGTTCGGGCCGTCCGCCCCAGGTGGTTTCCGTGATGATGAGCTGGTATTCGTTCATGTTGCCCACCGTCTGGAAGGTATGTTCAACCTGCTCGATGTCGCCCAGGTACCGGTTGGTGTCCCAGTCATAGACGGGCAGCAGGGAACCGGGTTTCCAGTCCATGGCCGGCTGGTAATACAACTCTCCGTACAGGTGATGGGAATCGGCCGCATAGGACACCAGCACAGAGCCATCCTTGGACGCGCCGCGGGTGACAATGACGTTGGTGCAGGTGTTGCCTTCGGCCTCCAGGGCCACCACGGCCAGGGCCGATACCACGAATTTCAGTATGGTTTTTCTCATCGTATTTGGGCTTTTTCGATTAATTGCGTAATTTTGTCGTCTGACATCAATTTACAAAGGTATGAAAATTTATCGTTTATTGAACGTCATAGTGGCTTTTGGGCTGTCGGTTTTTGTGGCCGCCGCGCAGAATCAGGGCCCCCAGACGCCCGAACAGAAGGAAAAACAGCTACTGGAGTACATTGATAAAGAGGTGAGCCGGCTGTCGGAACAGCTGGAACTGGAGTACTGGCAGGAGTTTTACGTGGACTCCACCCTCACCCACGACTACCACGCCATGCAGGAGGAAATGGAAAAGCTGCAGGCCGCCAAAGTAGAGAATACAGACTTGTATATAGGCATCCAGGACAAATGGATGCAGCAGATAGAGGATACCTATAAGAAGTATTTCACGAAGGAGCAGTGGGATAAATACTGGAAGCTCACCGGTAAGAGGAACCAGGCCGCCCGTGACAAACGCAAGAACAAAAAGAAATAAGATATCGGTATGAAAGAAGCGATTGACCTCATTTTCAAGGAGTTGGCCGACTTAAAGGCCGCCAGCCAGAAAGAAGTGGAAGAAGCCCGTATCCGCTTCCTGGGCAAAAAGGGTGAAGTGACCGCCCTCATGGAGCAGTTCCGCACTGTGGCCCCAGAACTCAAGCGGGAGTATGGCCAGCGGCTGAACGAGCTCAAGAAGGCCGCCGCGGCCAAGATCGAGGAACTGAAGGAGGCCGCCGAGGAAGCCGCCGTGGCCGCCGCCCCCAAGGAGGACCTCTCCATGCCCGGAGACGCCATGCCCCTGGGCTCCCGTCACCCCGTTTCCATTGTGCGCCAGCAGATTGTGGACATCTTCCGCAAGTTTGGCTATGACGTGGCCGAGGGTCCGGAAATCGAGGACGACTACCACGTGTTCGAAGCCCTCAACTTCCCGCCCAACCACCCCGCCCGTGAAATGCAGGACACCTTCTTCGTGAGCACCGGCCACGTGAATCCGCTGCTGCTTCGCACGCATACCTCCTCCGTGCAGGTCCGCACCATGGAATCCCAGGGTCTGCCCATCCGCGTGGTGTGCCCCGGCCGCGTATTCCGCAACGAGGCCATATCGGCCCGCGCCCACTGCATCTTCCATCAGGTAGAAGGCCTGTATATTGATAAGGACGTTACTTTCGCAGACCTCAAGCAGGCCATCCTGCTGTTCGCCCGCGAGATGTTCGGCCCGGATACCGAAATCCGCATGCGCCCCAGCTACTTCCCCTTCACGGAGCCTTCGGCCGAAGTGGACGTGAGCTGCAACATCTGCCACGGCAAAGGCTGCAACATCTGCAAAGGCACCGGCTGGCTGGAGATCATGGGCTGCGGCATGGTAGACCCCAACGTGCTCAAAGCCAGCGGTATAGACCCTGAAAAATACAGCGGTTTCGCCTTCGGTATGGGCGTAGAGCGCATCGCCATGCTCAAGTGGCAGGTGAACGACCTCCGCCACTACTTCGAGAACGACATGCGCTTCCTGCAGGAGTTCGCCACCGCCACGGAGGTATAACAGCCCCGTAGGGATTGTCTCGGGGCCGGTGTAATCTACCGGCCTCGATTTTTTTTAATTTTTTTAGAACACTTACCCAAAGTTTTTATAACTTTGAGTAAGTTTTGCGCTCTTTAACAATATTTTACAAACATAACCTACCAATAACCACATTTTTCACTATGCGTAAACTATTTACCATTGCAGCTTTGCTGTTACTGTGTGTTTCCTCAGCATTCGCTCAGAAGGCACCCCTCAAGTTCAACCAGTACGGCGTCGCCGTTCAAAGCGACCGGCTGGACGTGGAAGCCCAGGACGGTATCCTGGTGCTGGCTTCTCCCTCTACAAAGTACAAACTCTGGTTTGACATCCGCGTGCAGGCCGACGCCGCCGTTTTCTTCGGCGCCCCCTCCTATGCCGACAAAATCGGTAACGGCGTAAGCATCCGCCGCGCCCGTTTTGCCGTGAAAGGCCAGATTGACGAGAACTGGTACGGCGAATTCGACATGGACCTGGCCAATGGCCTGGTAGAACTGAAAGATGCCGTGGTGCGTTACACCGGCGTTCCCGGACTGGAACTGACGGTGGGTAACTTCAAGGAGAACTTCTCCATCCAGCGCAATACCACTTCCCGTTACCTTCAGTTCATGGAGCGCCCCATGGTGTGCAGCGCCCTGGCCCCGTCCCGCCACCTGGGTATCAACGCCAAGTATGCCAAGGACTGGATCTGGGCCAGCCTAGGTTACTTCGGCCCGGAAATCGCCGGTTCCGAGGAATGGCAGTACATTGCCGACAACAACAAGGACTTCGGCTACAACGCCGGTTACTCCATCACCGGTAAAGTAGTCTTCCGTCCCCTGTTCAAGGCCCAGAACGCCAGCCTGCACATTGGTGGCGCCGTCTCCTACCGCACCCCCAAGGCCAGCGACGAGAACTACGGCATGTACCGCGCCAGTTCCCGCAACTCCACCAGCATCAACCGCAAGAAATACCTGGACACCAACAACCTCCCGGACTTCCACCACAACCTCCTGTGGACCGCGGAAATCGCCGGCCACTGGGGCGGTCTGCGCTATGAAGGCGCCTTCATCCAGGACAACGTGTTCTTCAAACCCACTGCGGCCGATCCCACTCCCAAGAAGTTCTGGGGCTGGTATGCCCAGGCAGGTTATCTGCTCTTCGGCGGATCCCAGCGCTACGATGCCAACGGCGGCAAGTACACCAAGATCAAACCCGGAAAGAAATGGGGAGACATCGAGCTTTGCGCCCGTTATGAATACCTGAACCTAAACTGCGGCAACGTATACGGTGGCGCCGCCGAGGCCTACACCGTAGGTCTGAACTGGTGGGTGAACAACAACGTGAAGATGCAGGTGAACTACCAGTTCAATCACAACGACCGCTATGCCAACGGTAAGGACAAACTGAAAGTGGGTCTGGACCAGGAGGGTAACCCCACCACCGACTACACCAAGATTGCCAGCCCCAAGGCCGGCGTAAGCTACAGCATGCTGGCTGTCCGTTTCGAAATTGACTTCTAAAATGATTTGCCCTATGAAAAAGATAATGCTTGTTCTGGCAGCCGCCCTGTTCACTTTGACCGGCTGCGTGAAAGACGAAGTGTACAAAGGACCCACCAGCATTGATAAGGTGGCCTTCGATCCCGCCGCCCCCACTTCCGTAACATCCGTGACGGTTACCGTTACCGTGAGCGGCATCCAGGCCGTGACCACCGCCACCCTCAAATTCGGCAACGAGGCCCAGGTAATGACGCCCGACAACAGCGGCAAGATGTTCAAGGGTACTATCCCCGCCATGCCCGACGGCACCGAGGTTTCCTTTACCATCACCATTGTGAACGAGGCCAATTTCACCACCGTCTCCGACCCTTATACTTATAAGGTAGGCGACCCCGCCACCGACTGGACCAAGCTCAAACTGAACGAGGTGTATGGCGCCGGCGCCGATGACGAAAAGTTCTTCGAACTGTACAACGCCAGCGACTTTACCATCAAGCTCACCGGCGTCACCATCAACAAGGACGAAGGACTCACCTGGACCGGCATCGACGGAGAAGAGGTTCCCGCACACGGCTTCTTCGCCATCGTGGGCGGTAAGGGCACCACGCCGCGCGGTTTCTCCAGCGGCTTCAGCGCCAAGAAGAGCGTAATCCTGGAACTCTTCGCCCCCGACGGAACCAAAGTGGACACCTTCCAGCGCGGCGACAAGGACGAAAGCGGTGCCTGGGGCGCCAAACTGCCCGAAATCACGGACTCCTGGCAGCGTATCCCCGACGGTACCGGCAACTGGGCCATTGCGTCCCCCACCTGCGGCGAAGCCAATGCCGCCAGCGGTACCGATGATCCTGACGTTAAACAATAAAATCTATACTGATTATGGCAGAACTTAAAATTGGTGAGCAAAGCAAACCCCGCTTTGAATTCCGCAGCTTCGGTCAGTGCTTCTGCGAAGCGCACAAGAGAATGGCACGTCTTTCCGTCCCCGTCCCGGAGAAGGTATGGGAGCGCACCAGCGATGAAATTTACATCATCAGCGCCAAGAACGACATCAACAACACCAAGATCCGCGACGGCAAGATGGACATCAAGACTTATGTCCAGACCGTAGACGGATTCGAGCAGTGGAATCCCCTGATGAAGGGTGAGTTCCCCATCTCCCGGGAAGTCCTGGAGAAAGAAGTGTTCCCCGCCTTTATGGTAGAAATGCCCAAGCTCACCAAGGACACCTACACCTTTGAGGAATTTCTGGCTATGGTCAAGGCCAATCCGGACCTGGCCGCCGTACGCGTGCACAAGCAGCGCTTCGGCTATATGGTGAACAACACCATCTGCGAAGTGGGCAACGTGCTCATCAACGGCGCCAAGGTGGTCACCATCAACTCCGAGAGCACCGAAATCGAAGACATCAAGAAAACCGTGGCCGACTGCCACCTGGAGGGCGTGGAGAACATCAACTACCTGCAGGCCATCAAGCGCGTAATCGGCATGAGTGACAAACCTTTAGCAAACGAATAAGCCATGGCACAGGAAATTGAAAAGAAATTCTTGGTAAAAGGCGACTTCAAGGCCGATGCCTTCAAGGCCACCCGTATCACCCAGGGCTACCTGTCCTCTGTTCCGGAGCGCACCGTGCGCATCCGCGTGAAGGGCGACAAGGGCTTCATCACCATCAAGGGAATCGGCAACGCCAGCGGCGCCGCGCGCTTCGAGTGGGAGAAGGAAATCCCCGTGGAAGACGTGAAGGCCCTGCTGGACCTGGCCGAACCCGGCGTGATTGACAAGACCCGCTACCTGGTGAAGAACACCGACGGCGTGCACACCTGGGAAGTGGACGAGTTCTACGGAGACAACGAAGGTCTCACCGTGGCCGAGGTGGAACTGGCCGATGAAAACGAGCCCTTCGACAAGCCCGCCTGGCTGGGAGAAGAAGTGACGGGAGATCCCAAGTACTTCAACTCCATGCTCATGAAGAACCCTTACAAGAACTGGAAATAGTTATGGCGACAGATACGACAAAGGCGGTGGGTTTTGACCCGCTGGACATGAACAACTACAAAATCGAGAAACTGCCCAAGATGCAGAAATCGAAGTTTGAGCTGTGGATGGCCCGTCTGGGCGGTCCGCTGGCCCTCATCGCCTTTGTCTGGATCTGTTGGTTCTGTCAGATAGGTTTCATAGACAACCTGAACATGGACAACCTGGCCGGAACGGCCCTGAAACGCCTGGAGGCGCTGGGACCGGAAGGATTCATCCGCGCCAACTATGCCATGCTGGGCATCTTTGTAGCCAGTCTCATTCTATGGATGACGGAGGCCATACCCAATTATTTGACCTCCCTCATCCTTATCCTGGGCGTGGTCCTGTTCAACGTGACCACGCAGAAGGAAGCCCTGGCCCAGCTGGGTCACCCGGTAATGTGGCTCAACATCCTCAGCTTCGTCCTGGCTTCCATGCTGGTGAAAACCCAGTTTGCCAAGCGCATGGCGCTGGCGTTCGTGATCAAGTTCGGCCGAAGCGCCAAGGGCGTGCTGTGGAGTTTCCTCCTGATTAACCTGGTGCTGAGCGCCTTCATATCGGCCACTACGGTCAAGGCAACCATCATGCTGCCCATCTTCATGGTCATCTGCGCCATCTACGGGGCCAGCGACGGCAACCGCAACAACTTCGGCCGTAACCTGGTGATCCAGAACCTGTTCCAGGTGAATATCGGTGCCAACGCCTTCTACACGGGCAGCGGCGCGCATCTGCTGGCCATTTCCCTCATCGCCGGTTTCATCGGCGCCTGCGATTTCGGCTATGCCGACTGGCTGGTGGCGGTGGGACCCATGAGCGTGATTATCCTGGTGGTGGGCCTGCTGCTGGGCATGTACGTGTTCTTCCCCATGAAGAAGGAAGAGCAGGTGCCCCAGATAGATGGCGGCATCGAGCGGCTGAAGGCCGAACTGGCCGCCATGGGCAAGATGAGCAAGCAGGAATGGCGCGCCGTGACCATTTTCCTGCTGGTCCTGTTCCTGTGGATCACCAAAGGAACATTCCACAACATTGACGAGACCATCGTGGCCCTCATCGGCGCCGTCCTGGCCCTGATTCCGGGCTTCGGCGTGGTGAAGTGGAACGATGTGGACATTCCCTGGCACCTGATGCTCTTCAGCGCCGGTGCCTATACCCTGGGCAGCGGCCTCAACGCCACGGACCTTCCCAACACTATGGTGAACGCCGCCTTCGACTCCCTGGGCATCACGTCCAACACCCCGTACTGGGTGCTGTACGTAATCCTTACATTCCTAATGATGTATTCCGGACTGGTGTTCCAGTCCAAGACCATCCGCACGATGGTGTTCGTCCCCATCGCGCTGGGCGTGGAGAAGCGCTTCGGCTTCCCGCCCATGAGCCTGGCCCTGCCGGTATCCATGCTCATCGAGCACTGCTATGTGCTCCCCTTCAACAGCAAACCCGCCGCGTTGCTCTATACCACCAACCAGTACAGTATGACCGACGCGTTCAAATACGGCATCACCATGATGACCTTTTCCTGGCTGCTCATCCTGTTATTCGGTGAAACTGTCCTGAAATGGCTGCATATTACGCCGGGATTATTCTAAAATTGCTATCTTTGCGTGCTATGACCTTCGATTGGATGTTAATAACACGGCTGGTGATCGCCGGACTTCTGGGTGGCATCATTGGCGTAGAGCGCGAATTCCGGGCCAAGGAAGCCGGTGTGCGCACGCACTTCATCGTGGCGCTGGGCAGCGCCCTGTTCATGATTATTTCTCAATACGCCTTCGGTGACAAGCCGCACGACGTATCCCGTGTGGCCGCGCAGGTGGTGTCCGGTATCGGCTTCATCGGCGCCGGCGTCATTATCTTCCAGCGCAACGTAATCCGGGGCGTCACCACGGCGGCAGGCCTGTGGGTGGCGGCAGCTATCGGCATGGCGGCGGGAGACGGCATGTATTCCGTAGCCATTGCGGCCACCGTCCTCACCCTCGGCTGCCTGGAAATGATGCACTTTGTCAATATGCAGGTGAGCGAGAAGGTGGTGGACATCACCCTGTTACCCCCGGATGGTTATGATCCGCTCCAGCTGCCGGGCAAACTGAAGGAGATGCACATCAATGTGGAGAATTTCGCCGTTTCGGACGGCAGAATCCGCCTGTCCCTGCGCTTCCGGGCCAAGAATGTCATGGACCGTCTGAAGTTCCTGATGGACAACCTGGAAGGCTTCACCATCCAAGAAATCAACTAAAACACTAAACTATATGACCTGGTTATTTTACCTGGTTCCGGCAGCCGCCGTGCTGGCCCTCTTCTTTGCATGGTTTTTCTTCCACCAGATGATGAAGGAGAGTGAAGGAACCGCTACCATGAAAGAGATTGCACAGTATGTGCGGGAGGGTGCCATGGCATACCTCAAACAGCAGTACAAGGTGGTAATCATTGTGTTTGCCGTGCTGGCCGTGCTCTTTGCCGTGCTGGCCTACGGCTTCCACGTGCAGAACACCTGGGTTCCCTTCGCCTTCCTCACCGGCGGTTTCTTCAGCGGTCTGGCGGGCTTCGTGGGCATGAAAACGGCCACCTACGCCAGCGCGCGTACAGCCAACGCCACCATGCGTTCCCTGAACGCCGGCCTCAAGATTGCCTTCCGCAGCGGCGCCGTGATGGGCCTCACCGTGGTGGGCCTGGGCCTGCTGGACATTGCCATCTGGTGGCTGGTCCTCAACGCGTTCGTGCATGAGGCCTCCGAGGCGCAGACGCTGGTGGTCATCACCACCACCATGCTCACCTTCGGCATGGGTGCCTCTACGCAGGCGCTGTTCGCCCGTGTGGGCGGCGGTATCTATACCAAGGCCGCTGATGTGGGCGCCGATCTGGTGGGCAAGGTTGAGGCCGGCATTCCCGAGGACGATCCCCGCAACCCTGCCACCATCGCGGATAACGTCGGCGACAACGTCGGCGACGTAGCCGGCATGGGCGCGGACCTTTTTGAGTCCTACGTCGGTTCCCTCGTATCCGCCGTCACCCTGGGCGTAGTCAATACCAAGGTCGGCGATCCGAT
>JAFWPA010000020.1 GCA_017509685.1 Bacteroidales bacterium | reverse complement strand
TGTAAATTGCCACCGAAAAGTGAACAGTTTTGCCAACGAAAGTTGAACAGTTAGAGATCGTCTGCAAAGGTATTCATTTTTCTGGTTTTTGCTTCATTTTTCGTTCATTCATCCATTTTTCCGTGGCCTTGATTCTGTAAGACGGCCCGTTCATGTCAATGATGTAAGCCTTGAAGGTAAGGCGGTCTACAATGGCGGCGGCAATGACCTTGTCGGTGAAGATTTGGTCCCATCTGTCGAAGCCAAGGTTGGTGGTAATGATGATGGATTTGATGCCGGCACGGAGGGATATGAGGTTGAAAAGGGCCTCTGCACCCTCTTTATCAAAGGATTTATACCCGCACTCATCCAAGATTGTGAGGTCGTATTTCTCAAAGCGTTTTTGCAGCCTGGAGAGTTTTCGCTGTGATTCTGTCTCCCGGATTTCAACCAGCAGACGTGGCACAGATGCATATAGTACGTTGTAACCGGCCTTACAGGCCTTGATGCCAAGACCGATGGCCGTGTGAGTTTTACCGGTACCCGGGTTGCCGTACATGATAACGTTCTGGCAATCACGGATAAAGTCAAGAGTCTCGAGCTCCGGCAGAGCTACTGCCATATCCTTTGGCAGTTCATTCCTGTCCAGATCTTCAAGATACTTGAGTTGCGGGAAGTGAGCCTTGGTGATAAGTGCCCTGCGACGTGCCTTATCGCGATACTCTGCTTCCTTATTAAGCAGTTCAGCCAGAAAGCGGTCATGAGACCACTTCTTGGATACGGCGCTCTCCAACATTACATCGAGACTGCCCTTGATACCACCGAGTTTTAGCGTACGGCAGTTATCGCTGATGGATTGCAGATATGACGTTTCCATTATGCAAGAGCGTTTTCAGTGTTGGACTTGAACATATTACCGAGCATCATAAGGTTCTGTTCCGCCCCGTTCTCAATGGATTGATTCCAGGGCTTGTCAAACAGGCTTTCAGAAGAACGGACCTCAGAAAGAACGTTCTTAATGCTCTCGAAGTTAATGGTATGGACGCCATTCATCTTGGCCACGTTAACTGCAGAACAGAGTTCCTGGTAGTCAAAGTGGTTGTCTCTGGCCCAAATGAGGAGCTCGACAAAGCTCTTCGGGTTCTCAGAGAAGTAAGTGTCAAACAACTTCTGGATACCCTGAGGCATTTGCCTCAATGCATATGAGTTGCGTACCGCACCCGGCTTGACCTGAAGGACCTTGAGATAGTGCTGGATGTCAATCTTGTTGTCATTAGGCACATAACTCCGCTGGTGCTTGGCCAGCTCTTTCTTCGACGGCCTGTCCGTATCGTAGATGATTACGTTATCGCTGTACTTTTTCACCCAAACAGTGCGATTGATGTATTCGAACGGGACAGAGTAGCAAACGGTATCCAGGTGGATAGTGGCAAGTTTGTCAACCTGACGGAAGTCCGCTTCAAAGCAAGCCATCTCGCCAAAGGCGATGAGCATCACATCAAGTTCTTCCTTGATCTGGTCCTTGACAAGCTCATTGTCATCCTGGCAAACGGAAAGCAGATATCCATTTGCCTCTTCCATGGAGTCAAAGTGGTCACGGCGGGAGAATGCCCGGCGACGGAGGATCTCCACTGCGCGTTCCACATGAGGCTTCTCATTGCCAGAGCGAACATTACAGAACTGATGTCTGAAGCCATAGTATCCTTCAAGTTGCTGGAGTTCCAGCGTGGGCTTCTTCTCGCCACCGGTGAAGCTTCTCACCGCTGTCCGCATATTGTCGTACACCATAACCCGCGGAACGTGGCCCCAAAAGGAGAAGGAGTTCACATGTGCTTCCATCATAGCCTGCTTGTCCTGATGGGAGAAGAGCTTACCCCAGCGGCCATTGCTGCACAAAGCTGTGGCAGCCATGTTGAAGGTCGTGAGTTTGCCCTTGATGTACAGTTTGACTTCACCCCAGTCAAACTCCATCCGCTCACCGGGAACATACTTCTGCTTGATGAAGCAGTCCTGGACAGATGCGAACTTGTTGGACTTCTTGCCTTTGATATACCTGACCACCGTCCTGTACGAGACAGAGTAACCGGCCCTGCAAAGGTCAGCATGGATATCAGTAGCCCGTTTTTGTTGCTTCTTCATACCCATGGCCACCTTGGTGGCGTTATTAATGAGTTCCTGGTCAATCAAGGACTTGATTTCATCCGTCAGGACCGGGCAATCCACCTCCCGGTCTTTGTACTTGGGTTCGGTTCGGAGAAGCTCAGCATAGGCTTCTGGATTGTCCTTGTCGTTCACGGTAGCGTTGTACAGCTTACGGAGCCCGACTACCGTTGTTCGGCTGATGCCGCGTTTCCTGGCAATCTCGCTGTTGCTTAGATTGCGTCGGAAGTCGCCAAAGATGTCATTTCTTTTCACGTAATCAATCATTTGCTCGGGTGTTTGGAACCCGAAAGTTAATAATAAAGGGACTAACGGCAGGCGGCAGGCTGGGCCCGCCCTCCATTCCGCTCGGCTACGCCTCGCTCCATTACGAGCGGGCCCAGCCAATGACCCTTGCAAATGATCTCAAAGTGTTCAATTTTCGATGGCAATCAGGTGTTCAGTTTTGGGTGGCAGTGCACATTCGATGGAAAGGAATTAGTTGTTTCCGGTCATATTAAGCCCGAAAAATTGGGGACCGGGAGTTCTCTCCAATCTATCGAAAACTACAAGGCCTTTATTGAACAAGATGGTGGAGCCAAATTTGCTGATTATTTTTTCAACACTAAAAAAAAGGATCAGTCATTCTTGCGCCCGAAAGAGAATGGGTTTATAGGCTTTTCCAAACGGTTTTCGGTCTATAATGATATGACTGGGCTTGTTGCTTTGGACGGCACCATTTGTAATCCAGGTCCCTTTAATGGAAGAATATATGATTTCACCCTCAATGAGAATAGTGGAGCACTAACAAATATCTTCAATAAGGTTTCCGAGTATAAAGAGTATGTGAAGAATCAAGCCGGAGTCAAACTATATCGTGACGGTTTTGCGGTCCTCCCCTTTGGTTTTAAGGACGACGATTGGCTAGGATTAAGAAAAGGTCAAACTTCGGGTAGTTCGTTTTATGGCCTACGCCCCGATAATACTCTTGGTTATTTTGCCATTAGCGAGGGTGAGAATAACCACCTTAAAGATAAAACCGACCGAACAGGACTTATTTCTAATGAATACTCAACTAACTTTATAACAATCGCACGTGATTATATTATAGTTAGTTGTAATAGTTTTATTGAATCCGTACGACGGTCATTCAATGAGTATATTCGTAAGAACAAACAAACGAATACTGGTATAAAGACTCTGCGTGATGCTTATTCTCAAATCCGTGAAACTGCAGAAGTATCATCATCCTATTCACGCCGAGTCAAAGAATTACAAGAAGATGTATCCAACAGTGGTGCTACATCTTCTCGGATAATCAAAGAGAACGAATCACTTTTTGGAGAGAATATTCCAAGTCAGGCTCTTGCCGCACTTAAAGAAAATGCAAGTATTCTAATCAAGGCACAATCTCTTCTGTCAGAAATTGAAGGATTTGTAGAAAAGGCATCAAAGATATCAGAGTCTGTTGACTTTATTGAACCTAAGATCGAGACTCTTGAGCAACAGCTTGATGATTTCTCTTCCTTAGCAGCAGTTGGTTTGACAGCTGAATCAATTACCCATGAGTTCCCTAATCTGATTCTTAGAATCAATGACGCGAATTCTGCTTTTAAGAAGAGCCTTGAGCGTGGGATGATAGACACTAATCTATGCAAAGATTTCTCACGCCTGGTTAGCATTACCACAAATGCAATGACTATCCAATTGAGACATATCTCGCCTGCACTCCGTTATGCTCGGGAATCTAAAGAATCTTTTGATGTTTGTAGTTTTTTCGAAAAACAGAAAAATGAGTTTTATGATTCTGCTCTCAAAGGCGACGGGATAGCGTTTACGATTGAATGTAAAAATAGTTTCACTATCAATATCAATACAGGAAGGTTTATCCAGGTTTTAGATAATCTCACAAATAATTCTGTGTATTGGATTAAGCATCGTCTTAAAAGTGACAGTTTCTCTCCCATTATTAAAATTGTTATAGATAAACCGTGGATCTACATTTCCGATAATGGCCGTGGTATTACGCCGTCTGTTGAGGAGTCAATCTTTGACCCTTTTGTTACGACAAAACCCAAAGGTCAAGGAAGAGGACTTGGGCTTTTTATTGTTCGGCAGCTTCTTGATGCCGTTGGTTGTTACATTACTTTAGACGAGAGGAGAAACGAGTTCAATAGAAGGTATATTTTAGCGATTAATTTATCAAATATTATTGTGTAATGGATATTAACGAGGCAAAGGATTTATTACAAAGAGTTCTCGACTGTCGTAATATTAAGGTTATCTATTATATTGATGATTTTACAAACAGCCTTGAACAAGTATTTCGTTTTTTTGATGATAGTTCTGTCGATGTATTAAAATCTTTTTCTCCTCAATTTCCAAATGAAGCGATTGTTGCAAAGCAAGCAGAACAACCTGTTACTGAACTCCTTGCAGGTTGGTGGGATACATTGAATCACGATGAACGAGAACTAGTCATCCGCCAGATTGCAAAAGGGAGAAAGGTTTCATTTGAAGATAGCGCCGTTCAGATTCTCGGGGATAGATGTATCAAATGTAGTCCTGAAGAATGGTTTTCTAGTTTTAAAAACGACTTCCTCTCCCATATAGATTCGGGGGATATCGTCTTGCTTTTATTTGATAAACTATTAAATAGTTCACATCCTTTAATTAAAGGTCACGATGGCGTTTATTTAGCAGAGATGACTGTTGAGGATTTATCAAAGAAGCTTGTGTATTGTGGTGTCTTTTCTCAAGATTTTGAGCCCCAAAATGAGTTTGAGCAAAGGAAAAAATACAAAAATGGTGTTTACCCTATTTCCAAAAAACGTTTGAGCAATTTTGATTATTACTCATTTGTGGAAGGTATTATTAATATACTATGGCATGGAAATGTTGAGTACCTAAAAGAAAGAGCGGTAGATTTGATCAATAATGCATCCAAATCGTTGATTGAAAGATACTCGGATATCCAGCCTGCAGATTATAAGCAGATTATTATTAATAGTTCATATGCCGAAGGAAGTAGAGAATCAGACACCATGCTCAGACTGATTCACATAATATTTGACACAGAGATACGGAAAACGTTATCAGAGTTTTCTCCGGAGCAATTCTCAATGTTTCAACAGCAGATATCTGAGATTCGAGCCATTAATGATATCTGTCCTACTAAGATGCAGAGGTTTTATAATCTAGATTTAGTTAAATCTTTTAATCAAGATGAAGCCTTCATTTCTGGAGCGGTTCTTAATAGTCTTCTAACTCCATTGCAGAATGGAGATATCTTTTGTGTTGATAACGACAAATACTTTGTATTGCTTTGTCAGCCATGCAATATCTCATTACGTTCCTTTGGAGGAAGAGGCAATGAGGAAGATGTCTATGATATCGGTTTTTGGGTCCCTCTAATGGAGAGTTTAGTGCAAAACAATAAACTCGAAAAAGAGATAGGATATATCAATCAATATGTTGATGACTTGGATAAAGTCGAAGAGGCTGAGAATAGGATTAGAAAACTATTCGAGAAGCATCCTAAACAACCCCTTCCTTGTCTTATTGATGGTAAACAATTAGCCATTGACCTCTCGCACTTTAAAACAGTTAGTTTGTCAATTCTTGATTATACAACTTTGAATGAGAAAGGAGAACTTATAATTTCCCCCATTCTTTCTGAGAAGCATCATCCTATTCAAGTTAAAATGGTTGAACGCCTGACAAAAGAATACGCAGATCTTAAAGAGTTAGAAAAGAATCTTGCGAGTCTTGGCATTGATGGTAGAATTGATGTTCATAAACCTCCATTCAATCTTCTTTCTTGGATAACTCGTTTTTTAGGTGTTCCCCCAAAAGTACATGAACACAGTATTGTTTACCCTGTAAGACGTATTGGACACCTTAGAGGTAATTATTCTGATGATTTGCTTGTGCAATTATCACACTATATTTCGAGAACTGGTCTCCCCAATAAGTTTACGTAATTTTTTACATCAGATTCCTGCCATGAATAAGCATTTTTTTTACTTTGATTAGCAGATTGTAATTAGTTGATAATTGGCCATAGTTTCCCTCATGGTCGAGGAAGAGTAGGGTTATTTGAGGTATCAAATTGGCTGATAAGAGTTATATTGTAGCATAAGTAAGCGACCTGCATTTGGGGAAAGAATAAGTTATGCCAAATGCCCCACAGAGGCGCCAGGAGTGCAAATTTGTGATAATTTAGGAAAGAATAAGTTGTGCTATTTTTTGTGCTACATGCCTTATAGGTGTATGGGAATGAGTTTTTTTAATATGGAACGAAGAAGAGTATTGATTTGACAATCAGATAGTCATGAATAATCCCGCGGAAAAACCGCGGGATTATTTTTTACAAAAAAATGATTATCTTCACGGACAGAAACTAAAACCTGCACCTATGGAGAAACATAAGAAGCGCTGGGGAGACCGCTGGGACGGATACCGCCTGCGCAACCTGGACCCTGTCCATGTAATGATGCCTTATCTGTTTGGCAAGCGGACGGAGAACGAGGCGGTCCTGGGAGAAGTGATGGACCTGACGGAAGTGGACAAGTATCTGGCCGCCAAAAACGCCCAGAATCCCTCCTTCAAATATACCTGGTTCCATTTCATTTCGGCCGCGCTGGCCAAGGCCATCTACCTTCGGCCCAAGATGAACTGGTTCATTGCGGGCGGGCGTTTTTACGAGCGCAAGGAAATCCAGGTAGCTTTCAATGTCAAGCGCCAGTTCTCCGACGACGGCACGGAATCCATGGCCAAATTCATCTTTGACCCGGAGGGAGAATCCCCCATGGAACAGGTGCACAGTTACGTGGAAAAATTCGTAACCAAAGTGCGCGGTGAAAACGCCAGCGTGGGAGTCGATGACGCCCTCAAGGCGCTGAGCCACCTCCCCCGCTTTGCCTGGCGCCTGCTTACCTGGACGCTCCGGAAAATGGAATACTATGGCATTTACCCCGCCTCCCTGGCTGCCGACGACCCCTGCTATTCCAGCGTATACATCTCCAACCTGGGTTCCATCAAGATGAACGCCGACTATCATCACCTGTTCAACTGCGGCACCATCTCCTTCTTCGTGGTCATCGGAGAAAAAAAGATGCGGCCCTTCTACAAGGAGGACGGCAGTTACGAACTCCGCAACACCGTCAAGCTGGGCCTTACCGTGGACGAACGGATTGCCGACGGCTACTATTTTGCCAAAACCCTGCGCCTGGTGCGTAAATTCTTCGATCATCCGGAACTCATGGATCTTCCGGCCAACGCCCCCATTGAGATAGACTGACCATGAGATACCAACTGGACAACGTGGCAACACCGTGGCTGGACAACTACGGTGACGTAAAACCCAATCTGGATTACAGCGAAAAGACCATGTCGGAGGCCGTTCTGGAAACGGCCGCCCAGGAGGGAGACTTCCCTGCCCTGACGTTTATGGGAAAAGTCACTTCCTACAAGCGCCTGGCCCAGGAAATCGACAAGGTAGCACGCTGCTTCCACGCCCTGGGCGTACGCCCCGGCCAGCGGGTGCTGGTGTGCCTGCCCAACGTTCCACAAGCTGTTTTTTGTCTCTATGGCCTCAACCGTATCGGCGCCATTCCCACCATGGTGCACCCGCTGTCGGCCGTGAGCGAATTGGCTTTTTACATGAACGAGGCCTCCTGTGACATAGCGGTGACGCTGGACCAGTTCTACGGCAAGTTCCTGGAAGTGAAAGGGCAGCGACCCATCCAGAAACTCATCGTGTGCCGCGTCTCAAACGAGTTGGCCTTCCCGCTGAACATCGGCCAGAAACTCCTTACGGAGCGGAAGTTCCCCAAGGTCAAAGGAGAGAACGACCTGCTGTGGAGTGATTTCATGAAGCTGGGAGAAACCGTCACCGAAGGCTATGTGGCACAAAAGGACTTCCGCACTGAGGCCGTTGTGCTCTTTTCCGGCGGCACCACCGGCACCACCAAGGGCATTATGCTCAGTGACCTCAACTTCAACGCCCTGGCCTGGCAGACAACCAATATGGCCAACCGGGAGGTCCACCACTCCAAGATGCTGGCGGCCATGCCGGTCTTCCACGGTTTCGGCCTGGGCGTATGCATCCATACGCTCATGTTCAGCGGCGGCACTTCCATCCTGGTGCCCCGTTTCAACGTAAAGAGCTATGCCAAGCTCATCCGCAAGACGCAGCCCAACTTCATCGCCGGCGTTCCCACGCTGTTCGAGGCCATCACGCGCAACCGTTACTTGGACGGGGCCGATCTGAGTTGCCTTCGGGGCGTATTCTCCGGCGGAGACTCCCTCACCATCGAACTGAAGAAGAAGTTCGATGCCTTCCTCAAGGATCACAACGCCGGCGTACGTGTCCGCGAGGGCTACGGTACCACGGAGTGCGTCACCGCCTGCTGCCTCACACCTTATAATAAAGAGAAGGAAGGATCCATCGGCATTCCCTTCCCCGACACCTACTTCAAAATCTGCAAGCCGGGGACGAAGGATGAACTCCCGTACGGGGAAGAAGGTGAAATCTGCCTCACCGGCCCTTCCATGATGCTGGGCTACATCGGCCACGAGGAAGAGAACAGACAGACGCTGCAAACCCATGCCGACGGTCACGTATGGCTCCATACCGGAGACCTGGGCCGCATGGACAGCGAGGGCTTCGTCTACTTCTCCCAGCGCATGAAACGCATGATTGTGACCAGCGGCTACAACGTATACCCTTCCCAGATAGAGAACATCATAGAAGGCCATCCCGCCGTTCAGCGCAGCTGCGTGATCGGCGTAAAAGACAGCCTCAAGATGCAGCGCGTAAAGGTGTTTGTGGTGCTGAAGGACAACTGTCCCCAGGACGAGGACATGAAACAATCCATCCTGCAGCACTGCAAGAAGCACATTGCCAAATACGCCCTGCCCAGCGAAATAGAATTCCGTGATTCCCTTCCCACCACCCTGGTTGGCAAAGTGGCCTACACCGTATTGGAAAAGGAAGAGGAGCTAAAGGCGAACTAGTCGTCAACGTCTACCAGCAACCCGTTCTTGTTGAAGCTGAACTCCAGACCGTTGTCCAGCTTTACGTCATAGGTATAACGTAAAAACTCGTAGTCCTTTTTGGCAATGAGAATACGGCTCCCGGGATAGTTCTCCTGCAAGTAGGCCTGTGCTGCTGCAGGGAGTTGCTCGGGAGCAATGGGTTTATCGTCACAGGAGACGGCGAATGCCGTCAGGGCGGCCATGATGGCCATTGCTTTCAGTACTTTCATATTACTTGATACGTGCTTTAAAGAATTTTGTCATCTTGCTGTTCCAGTCCTTGGGAATATCGTGCTGCATCTTGGGATAGAAGGAATACTCCTTGTCCAGGGTGGCCAGATTATTATACGGGGCGATGTTGGTGTGCGGCGGGCAGGTTCCGTCCATGAGGCCGCTGCAAGCCATGACGGCCGTGGAGGAAGGGATGAGCGTAGCCAGGTTCTTGGTGTCGAAGTAGCTGAGGAACCTGTACATCTCTTCGTCGGTGAGCCCCAATTTCTTGGCCGATGATTTGGCCACGTTGGCCGGCCAGTCCACAATCTGGAAATAATCCGGATAGTCTCCCAGGAAGGCCACGCAGGGAGCGATGGCCGTGAAAGGATAGTCGCTGAGCGCAGCACAGGCATAGGACAGGGCGCCGCCCTGGCTGGAACCCTCGGCAAAGAGGTTGTCCATATCGCTGGTGGAACGGGTAGCCATGAAGTTCACGGCCTGCACGCAGTCCATAAAGGCGCCGCGATAATAATACCCATCTTTATTGCCGAAGTTGAAGGCAAACCAGTCTCCGTAGATATTCACGAAATCCCCCTTGCCGTCCGGTTCCCGTTTGTCGGCGCTGGTGCGGTTCAGGTACTGGCCGCGGTGGGACAGGTAAAATTCGGCATACTTGCCGTCTCCCGAGGGGCAGGAAACCTTGGCTGTACTGTTCAAGGTGTCGTAGCCGAAGAAGTGCATGAGAACAGGATGCTTCTCCCCGTCCTGCGGCTCCAGGTAATACCCGTGAACCAGAACAGGCTCCCCTTCCGGGCCGTCGGGGACCGACTGCAGTTCCACGAAATAGACCTTGCAGTTGGCATTGCTCTTACCGGCAATCTCGTACATATAAACCTCTTCGGGCACTATGGCGGGCAACTGCGCCTTGGCATCCTCCCAGAACTGATGGAAATCCGCCTGAAAATCGGGGTCCGATTTGATGTCAAAGGGATCCACGCCGAAGTTGAAATGATAACTGGCCTTCCCGTCCACGAAGGAACTGGCTTTGTAAAAGCCGGGCGCCAGGTTTTCCTGGGTGGTGATGGTCACCTCCTTGATACCGTTGGCCGGAATCATTTCCTTGCGCTCGATGGTGGCCACCGTCTTCTTCATATCCGAATTGATGCGCGCCAGGATGGAAGCCTCCACCTCCTTGCCGTTGGGGTTCTCTATATGCATGATGTACGTGGGCTTTCCGGAGAAAATACAGTCTCCATCGGCCACCACAGTGAGTTTCAGATCCTGAAGGACTTCCGGCTCTTTCTGCTCCTCCGGTTCTTTCTGCTCCTCCGGCTCAGGGGAAGGGGGTTCGGGTTGGTTACAGCCCGCCGAAAGGGCGCAGACAGCCAGGGCGGTGACGAAAATGAAAACAGTCTTCTTCATGGCACTATGGTTTCAACGTACATAGTTACTAATAAATTGATACTTTTCCAAAAAAAGGAAGGTGACCTGGGCCAAACGGCTTTCGGTCACCTTCGATTCAAGTATTCCTTCCCGGATTAATTCTTCTTAGTGAAAACCAGATCCTCAATGCCGAAGAGTGAGCTTGTGGCACTGGCGTTCCCGGCCTGCAACTGGAAACTGAATTCCTGCAACACCTCTTTATTAGATGCGAGCGACTCGGCATCCATATCATACCATTGATAGCCATCGGAAAGGGCAAGCGTGGTTGCATCCAGGTCGCCGGCCATCCACGACCAGCTGGTCATATGGCCTTCACCATCAAAGGTAACGCCGGTATAAGCCTGATAGGCCTTACTGATGTTGTATTTGATAACACCACTGGCATACGAATAAGTTCCCACATAATGCTGTCCCCAGGCAATAATGTACAGGTCCAGTTTATTGCCGTCAAAGAGGGCGACAAAAGCGATGTCGGAAGGATTGTCTTTATTGCGCGGCGCGTCCCAACGGCCGTCCAGACTACCATCGGACAGTACCAGGGCGTGGCCGTCCTGCTGGGGGCTATACTTCCAACTGGCAAAGTTGGCATGAGCCTGAACGGCAGCGGGAATGACTCCGTCCATCTGGTTCTCCTGGACATAAACCTGCTTGGTCTTTTCGGGCAAATTGGCAAAGCTTTCCGGAATATTACCGGTAAAGTTGCAGCCATACAACTGCATGCTGGGGGCAGTTCCGTTAGCCAGGGATTTGAGCTTGCTCAAAGACGAAGGCAAGTTGCCGGTGAGACCGGGATTGGTATGGAGCATTACAGTCTGAAGGACAGGCATATCCCAGATATCGGGCAGCTCGCCGGACAGATTGGTCTTGAAGGCCATTAATTGCAGCAGAGCATCGCAACCACCCAATTCGCCAGGAATAGCTCCGCCGATACCACTCTGGGAGATGTTGATTCGCGCCAGCTTTTTCAACTGGCCAATCTCTTTCGGGATACCGCCGGTCATATTGGCATTTCTGTCAACATACAGCTCTTCCAATTCGGTCAACTGGCTCAGTTTGGATGACAGAGCACCGGTGATGTTGTTATTCTGGAGATAGAGCTTCTGAAGCTTGGACAAATTGTAGAGTTCCTCCGGAATGTTACCCTTAAGCTTGTTGCTGTTTACACGGAAATCCGTCACTTCGGAGAGCGTACCTACTTCGGCAGGGAGCTCCCACTCTTCCGTAATGGTACCGGAGGTGGTAAGTTTCAATGCCGTCACACGGTCATTTGTAACCGTAACGCTATTCCATTCATTGATGGGTTTGGTCAGGTCCCACTTGTTCTTGGCCCACTCTGCGCCCTTGGATGCATTGTAGATGGCAACCAGCGCCAGGGAGTCGGTCTGACGGGTATATCCCAGAATCAAACCGTAACCGTCCTGCTGAGGCAGGATGTTCACCTCGTACTTCCAGCCGGAATCCGGCAGCCACTTGGGATGGGCCTGGACCTCGGCGGGAACCACACCGGAGAGCTTGTTGCCGTTGAGCTGCAGATTACCGCACTTCTCCAGACCACCGAAGGAGGCCGGGATATTGCCGGTAAGGTTGCAGTTCTTCAGCTGGATGCCGGTAGCGGACTTGAGGGTGCCGATGGTAGCGGGGATAGGTCCTTCGAGACCGGGGTTGTCATAGAGCTGCAGCACGCCGATGGTAGGAAGCTGATCCCAGAAATCCGGAATTTCGCCCGTGAAGCCGGCACTGTAGGCCATGAAGTTCTTCAGGCTTTCGCAGCCGGTGAGGCTCTGCGGAATAGGGCCGCCGACAGCCGTCTGGGCAACGTTGATGCTCACCAGTTTCTTCAGCTGGCCGATGGCAGAAGGAATATTTCCGCTAAACTGCTTGTTACCGTTGAGATAAAGGTCGGTCAGGTTGGTGAGCTGACCCAGTTTTTCGGACAGCGAGCCGGTAAGGTCATTGGTGTTGAGTCTTACCACCTCCAGCGTAGTCATGTCATAGAAGAAAGCAGGAATCTCACCCTTGAGCTTGCTGCCTACAATCTGCAGGGTCTTCAGTGCGGTGAGCGTGGAAAGCTCCTCAGGAATCTCCCACTCCACGGTGGTCACCGTACCGTTGGTGATGCTGCACTCAATCACGCGGCCATCTTCATCCAGCTTGATGCCGGGCCACTCACTGATGGGCTTTTCAAAATCCCATCTGCGGGATTCCTTCCAGTTGGCGCCGTCGGCAATTGCATAAATCTTTGCCAGAGCCAGGGAGTCCGTAGCATGGGAAGGAACACCGGCCTGCTGGGACACGGGCAGTTCCACCGAATAGGATTCTCCGCCAATGAATTCCACCACGGCCTCGCGGCCTTCCAGGAAGATGTTCTCGTCCACGGTGAGGGTAACCACAGCGTCTTTCTCCCCTTCGGTGACGTCGGCGGAAATCCAGGTGACTTCCTCGGGGATGGCCAGGGTCCAGGCCAGGTTGGTAGTAACCGTTATAGCATACTCTCCGCCGCCGTAAGGGGCTTCCACCTTTTCCATATCGATGGCAAAGAACGGCTCCTGACCCATCTGGGCCAGTTTCACTTTCACGGGAACCAGGTTGCCGGAAGCAAAGACGAGTTCGGTCTCGCGGGCCTCCAGGCCCTCATTGGGCGACACGGTGAATTTCACCACATCATTGCCTTCGCCAGCCTTCTTTTCGGCTGAAACCCAAATGGCATCCTCGGGAATGGTGAGCGTCCATTCCACATTGGAAGTGACCGTCAGTTCAAGCACGCCGCCTTCGTCAGAGGCGTTCAGGGCGTCGGGGGAAACGGTGAGCACGGGCTTCTTGCCCAGCTGGGCGACAGACACCGTCCTCTTCACTTCGCCGGCAGCGACGGTAACGGTTCCCTCACGGGTATCGAGGGCCTTGTTCTCGGGAACCGTAATCTTCACGGATCCGTTGCCGTCTCCTTTATCGGTCCCAATGGTAATCCAGTCGGCGTCTTTGGTAACGGTCCAGTGATCGTTGCAGGTAATGGCGACCGTCTGTTCCCCACCAGCCACATCAAAGTTCACGGTGAGGGGCGAAACGGTGAGTTCCACCACCTCTTGCTTGGTGCAGGAGAAAACCAGCGCCAAGGCCGCAAGGGCTGTCATTGAAAGGGTAATTAGTTTTTTCATCATAATAGTTATTGGATTAATGAATTATATGTCCATTCCTGTTCGTCCGGCAGCCGGATCAGCGAATAGCGGTCCCGCAGCTGACGCAACTGGCGGTAATAGGCCTTCAGTCCCCTTTCCCCGCGGGTTTTCAGCACGCGCTCCGGGAGGAAACTGCCCACCAGTTCGTCCAGGATGTGCTGCTCGTGATACACGTCCTTGAGCGGCGGCGGCACGTTGTCCAGACTCTCCATTACAAATTCCAGGGTGCTGCGCTGGATTTTGGCCGATACGGGCTTTCCCTTGACAGCGCCCCCGATATTGGAGAGAGCCAGGTTGATATAACGGTAATACTGGCCGTGCAGCAGCTGCTTCCGTTCGGCCGTAAGACCGTCTTTCTCCAGCAGGATGCGGCAGTTCCGAAGGCCGGCGGCGGATGATGCCAGAAGGTCGTTCCCCAGGGTCTCGCTCTGGGAAGAAGGGTCCGGGGAGATAGCCGCCCTGATGGAGGGCACATAGTAGCAGTGGCGGTTATAACGGGCCTTTTCGGGCGCATAGCCCAGGGCGATGGCGTAGTAGTCGTACGGTCCCAGGCGGGGCGGAAGCAGGCTGACACCTTTTTCCACATCGGCCGCCGTGGCCAGGTGGTTGTAGCGGGCATAGTCCATCACGGAGGCGGTGGTGCCGTACTCCTTCGTGAATGAAGGGCTGTGCAGGGAATCGGACGGATAGGCCCAGGAGCCGCCCATATTGTGGGACAGGCCCAGCACGTGACCCATCTCGTGGCACACGGAATACCGGATCATGGGCCCCAGCATCTCCAGGGGATATTCCGGCAGGCGGGCCATCGGGTCCGCAGCTCCCGTCTGTACATACCGCCACAGTTCAATGAGGTCTTTCACGTTCTTCCACCACAGGATGTCCCCCTGCAGGATTTCGCCGCTGCGGGGGTCGCACAGCACATCTCCCTTGGCATTGGACTCGGGCACGTCCATATAGCGCACCATATTCACCAGGGGGGAATTACGGTTGAGCCCTTCCGGTTCCGGAAGCACGGTGATGGGGCTGCCCAGTCCTACGGCCTCGAAGGCCTTGTTCCAGTCTTCCAGTCCTTCCTTGATGTAAGGGAACCAGCCCTCCGGGAAGGCATGGTCCACATAAAAGACCATCTCGCGGCCCTGGTCCAGGTTCCAGCGCTGGGAGGAAGCGTGCCGCCAGCCTTCTTCATCGACCACTTCCACGCGGTTATAGCCCGCGCGGGAAGGATTCACCAGGTAGGGAGTCATGGGCTGCTCCGGCAGGAAGAGCACGTAGCAGGCGACCGTCACGTCCAGGCCGCTCTCAAAGCAGTAGCGGCAGTTCACCTGCATATAGTCCGGTTCTTCCACCGTACCCAGGTATTCGTGAGACGTGCGCACCTCCTGCTTCATCTCGCGGGGCGGGATGGCCGATATCTGCGGCGGATACCGGTAGAAGTAGCGGGAGATGTCCAGGACCAAGGTGTCGGCCTTTTCCTCCACGATGGGAAAATAGACCGTGTGCACGTGGTGATACTTCAGGAGCTTGCCGCTGTCCAGGAAGGGCTGATACTGGGCAGGCACCAGGAACATGCCGGTGGTATCCTGCTGGAAACTCATGAGCACGGGACGGGCGTTGCGCTGGCCCGGTGCGAAGACTTTGCCCATGGGACGGTTCACGTCTACGATACGCGAGCCGAAAAGCACGGGCTGACCCAGCTTGTCCTTGGGCAGATGCCACAATACCTGCTCCCTGGCCCCCAGGGGCAGGAACAGCAGCAAGGCAAGGCAGGTACTCAGCAGCTTTCTCATTAATTTCTGGGCCACAGTTTATATTCCACTTTCCACAGGCCATCCTCCTGGACGGCATGCAGGGTATCGAAGTCTACGCCGTCCATAAAATCCGGACTGTCGCAGTAGAACCAGGCGGTAAATATCAGGGTGTTGTTGGCGTCGGACAGGTCAAAACGGCCTTCCAGTTTCTCCAGCACCACATCCACGTGGCCGGTGATAGCGGGATTGGTAGAGGCGAAGATGTCTCCGCCGGTGGCCTTGGAATCCTTTTGCCAGGCGTTCTTCCAGTCTTCGTAACTGCCATAGAAAGCCGTAAACGTACGGGGCTTGTCCAGCATCAGGTCTCCCTGGGTGGAAGAGCCGGGATCCAGCACGAAGCGGAACAGGGAATCGGCCGGCGAGAAACCGCGGGTGGTGGCACCGTTGCCGTAATCCACAATGGTAATGGCATTGGGATAGGCCAGGTTGGGGAAGAACTCCGTGAGGCGCAGCATATGCAGGCCCGTGTTGTTGGACAGACAGCCGAAGGTGGCGTCGGTCATGGTGCGCAGGCTCTTCAGGTAATTGGAGCCCTCGGCCGACAAAGTCCAGGAGGCGAACTGGTTGCCATTGTAGTTACCGTCGGCTCCCTTGATGGCCTGACGCACATGGTAGCCCTCGCCCACCGGGGCCGGGAACTTCCACAACGGTTTGAAGTTCACCGCAGGGTCTGACAGGTGGATGCTCACGGAAGCGCCTTCCGTGCCCACGCCGTACTTGCCCTTTTGGGCCGACATGGACAGCGTGAACTGCTGGTCAAAGCCAGACTGGTCAATCTTCAGGATCTGGACGGAGTAACTGCCCTCCGTGACACCCGCCGGAAGCAGGATGGCGCTGCTGGCTTTCCCGTCGATGAGGAAGCCGGCGCCGGGCGCCAGGCCTTCGGGCTGCAGGTCCACCTCCAGGTCGGAGAGCGGAGCCTTGTCGGCGGCCAGTTGCAGCGTCACCGTGGGGGCCAGGTAGGGGTTCACCTCCAACTGGGCTTCCGGAACGCTCAGGCGCAGCACGGGAATCACCACCTGCTTGGAGATGTTCACGCGCGTAGCGCAGGCCTTGGCGGGGTCTATGGTATAGCGCTCACCGGGGGTGAGCAGGATGTCGATGTAAGAAGACTCGTCCCAGATTTCATCGTCTACCAGGGTAATGTGCAGACGGGCTTCAGAGGCGCCCTTGGCTACCGCCAGCGAATGGGAAGGCACGCTGTACTGCACGCCCTCCTGCAGCCCGCTGGTAATCACCAGGTCTATCTGGAAATCCACGGTGGCAGGACGGGAGAAGGTGATCACCACGTCGGCGCAGCCCTGGGCGGCCTGCACGCTGTAATCGGCCGCCTCAAAGCTCAGCTCCGGAGCGAAGTATCGGGTATCTTCGGCCTGCTGGCAAGCCCATAGGGACAGGATCAGCAGCGGTATGGAGAATCGTTTCATAGGCATCAGAAGGTAAACAGTCCCACACTCAGTTCCACGCGGGCCAGGCTGCCCTGCGGCAGGGCCCTGCAAATACCACCGTCCAGCCGCACGTAGCCGCTGGCCAATCCGGCCTTGCCCAGGTTCAGCGGGAATTCCCACAGCAGGCTGCCGCTGAAGCGGATGGCGTCCTTGGCGTAGTATTCACGGTCCGGGCGCAGGACTTCCGTCACGTATTCGTTCTCCTCGTACACGGACAGGGCCGTGAACAGGGACTTGCGGAACGCGCCCTGCGCACTCAGGTCCACCTTGTGGCCCTTCACCTGGAACAGGCGGAAGGAGCCTTCCAGACGCACCGTAAGGGCGTCGGACTGGAAGCCCGAATAAGGCAGGTAATAGGTCTTCACAAAACCATCCAGGACGGCACCCGCCCCTACGCTCCAGCGGTAGTCGTTTCCGGCACAGCCGCCATAGAGTTTGTAGGCCGCCTCCACGCTGGTGGTCTTGAGCATATAGCGGTCTTTGTAGACGTACAGGGTTTGCCAGGTTTCGGTGGTGACACCCGTGTCGGGGTCCTTTTCGGCCACCAGTTCCTGCAGGTATTCGCTGGCTCCGGCGTCCTTGATACGGCCTTCCACGCGCAGGCTGTGGAGCAGGCGGCCCGTCGCATACGTGGCGCTGACCAGTCCCTTGTACTCCCAGTAATCGAAGGTGCCCACCGTCTGCTGCTTGTCACCGTAGGCGGCCAGCTGCTTGTATTCCACGCCGCCCGACGCCAGCACGTTCCAGGGCCCGCCCGCATAGCTGTACTGCAGGTCTCCCAGGAAGCGGCTGCCGTAGAACTGGCGCTTGAAACCGCTGTAGGCCGATATGGCACCGTCTATGTGGTCCAGGCCCGTCATCTTGTAATAATAGAGGTTGGGGTAGGACTGGATGGTGGTGAGGCCGGAGAGCTTTTCCTTGGAATAGCCGTAGCCGGCGTCCAGGCCGATATGGTGGCGCCCCAGCGTCACCAGCACCGACGGAACCACCTGGTAGTCCAGGAAACCAGTACGGGGACGGGGGTCCCGCTTGCCGGAAATGTCGGCCACGCGATAGTTGGTGCGCACGCCTACGGAAATCCAGCCGCCCAGGGGCGCGGTGTACAGGTCGAAGGACAGGCCGCAGTCATGGCTGTCGTATTCCTTGGCGATGGAACTGCCGTAGATGTAAGGGATGGAAAACCAGGGATCCATCACATCGGACCAGGCCCGGTTCTTTTCGCGGTCCAGGCTGTAGTAGAAGGAGCCGCGCATGAACAGCTTGTCGTTGAAGGTGTCGTAGCGCAGGGTGCTGAACCGGAAGCCCAGGTCTGTGTCGCCCTGCTGCGCCAGGTGGTAGTCCCCCATCTGGTCAAAGAGCGTAATCTGGGTCTTGCTGCCGGCCGACGGCTGGGCCAGGCCCATACCGGCCGCGTTGTTGGTGAGGGAATAGTTTTGCTGCAGCACCTCCAGTTCCTGCCGATGCGTGTCGGCGGGACGCTGCGCGTGCAGGGACAGGGACAGGAGAAGGCCCGTGGCCAGGATGGTCATCTTTCTCATAGCAGGCCCTCCTTGTCATATTTGTGCGGAGTGGGATCCGTACAGGTCACGAAGTCCGCGCTGCTGTTATTGGTGTCGGTGAGATAGTAGCGGCCATTGGCCTCCCGGGAAACCTTCCGTTCCACGGATTCGTGGTTGTACCCGTTCACGGATGAAATCACGGCGTAACCGGCGTCGATGCTGGACTGCAGGCGCTTGGTGGCTACGTCGGGGTCTGTCTGAGCAGGCTTCTTGAGGCATTCCACGCCGTCGGTCACCCACTTTTTGTGCATCCGGCGGAAACGTTCGCCGGAGGTCTTGCCCCGCTGGTACACTTCCGGCCAGGACAGCACGTCCTCATCGGTCTCGAAGAGCACCACGGCGTTGGGGCCGCCGCTGAGCAGGTTCAGAGTCTGGATGGTGGTGGAATTGGAGATAATGGGCAACATCGGGACGTCCGGGTTGCCGGAGCCGTCCATGGTCTTCACTTCAAAATCGGCCTGGGAAAGGTCTACGGAAGTGGCGGCGCTCTCCGTATGGTTGCGGGCGCTCTTGGCGGCGACCAGGATGCTGTGTCCGGGTTCCACGGGATAATCCGTCCCGCTGCCGGGGAACCGGCATAACTGGCGCAGATAGATGGAGTCCGGATTCTCCTTAGCGGGATAGGCCGCCGGGGAAACGCTTTCGGCCAGCCCCAGGTACTTGCCGTCCACGTAGGCCACTTCGTCGGAGTTGTTGAAAATCTCGATATAGGCGTCCGTTACGTAGTTGCGGTCCATGTTGTCCTTGGTGCCGGAATAGTAGATCTTGGAAATGAGCAGGTCCTTCAGGACGGCCGATGAAAGCTGGATGCGCAGGTTCTGCGCCTCAAAGATGCGCTGGTTCATCAGGGACACCCCCACGTTCACGCGGGCGTTGTCCTCGACGGACACGTCCCCGCCCACCAGCGCCTTGTACTGGGCGCCGGAAAGCTCCATGCCGGTGATGATGTCGTAGATGCCGGGAACCACGGATTCCACGTTCACCATACCCATTACGTCGGTGAGATACTCGTAGTCCACGCTGCCGTTCAGGTATACCCGCTGGGAAGCGTAGTACACGCTGCCGCCGAATTCCTCCGGCATTACGAATTCCAGGAGGAAGGGATCCGTTCCCTTGGGCGCCGTGCGCTGACAGGCACCCAGAAGGACCAGTCCTATTATATATATGATGGTGCGTCTTGTCATACTCCTAAATCTTTACATACATTTCTACGCCGAAGGAGAAGGTGCCGGTGTTGCGCTCCGTGAGCGTGCCGGAATAGGAACTGGCCTGATAAGGCATGTAGAAGAAGGCGTTGTTCACGAAGAACGAGAAACCGAAGTTCTTGGAAACGTCCTTGGTGAGGCGCATGTTCATGAGCCAGATGGGCGGCTGGGTCACGGGGCTGCTGTCGGCCGGATTCTTGCGCTGGGCCGCCAGGAAAACGCCCTTGATCATGTAGGAAGCGTCGTCCAGCATGTCCTGGGTAATCTCGTGATAGGAAAGGTCCGTGTCTATCCAGGCGATGGGGTCGCTCTTGAGGTTGGTGGTATGCTTGTACTGGTAGAAGATGACCTGGTTGGCCAGGGAAATCACCATCTTCATACGGGGGATGTTGCACACCAGACGCAGGTTCATGCTGAAGCGGCGGTTGATGTCCTTGGACTGGCCGCTGGGGTACAGCAGTTTAAACGGAGGCGTGTTGGCGCCGCCCTGGGCGTAGACGGACGTGGCCGGGATGCCGCTGGGGCTGGAATAGTTGGGACCGGTGGTCCAGGTCTGGGTTTCCATATAGGCGCCGCTCACGATGACGCTGGTGCGAATAGGCTTGATCTGACCCAGGTTCACGTCGAACTCGATACCGCGGTCCAGGCTGGCCTGGGTGTTGCCGATGCGGCCGTTGGTGGTCCATACGGTATCCACGCGGGCGGGATGCTGCCAGTCGATGTAGGGCTTGCCGTTGGCGTCCAGCAGGATACCCTGCGTGGCGGTGTAGTAATTGGCGGTGTACAGGCTGTATTCCGTGTAGTTGCCAAAACCGTTGTCCATATAGTCCCGGTAGGCCACCACCGAAGCGCTCATTCCGTTGGAGAAGTTGAGGTCGAAGCCAATCTCGGACTTGCTGTTGGTGGCGTTCTTGAGGGAGTTGTTGCGCTCCACTTCCGTCACGCGCGTATGGTACATCACCAGCTGTTTGCTTGCATCGGCCGGCAGGTAGGACGCGGCCTCACGGTCCGTGTACTTGGGTTCGGGATACAGGTGCGCCAGGCCGGGGGTCTTGTTGCTCTGGCCCCAGCCGCCGCGGATGGTGAGCCAGGGAGTGAGCTTGAGGGAAGCGTTGAAACGGGGCGAGATGCTGTACACCTGCTCCGGCAGGCCCGGCTGCAGCATATCCATACGCACACCCGCCTGCAGCTTGAACTCGATGACCTTGGTGATGTTCCAGGTGAGGTTGTCTTCCAGATAGGCCGATACCTGATTCAGCGCCGGGATGTCGAAGTACGGACGCGGACGGCCGTTGCTGTTGGGGCGCAGGGGCATGAAGGAGTCGTCATTGTAGAAGCCGCGGGCCTTGTTGCTCTCCAGGCGGTATTCTGCGCCCATATTGAACCGCTGGTTCACGGGGCCTGCGTTCAGGTTGAACACATTGCCCACCTTGGCGTAGAAGCTGAAGGGGTTGGAGACGGTTCCGCCGCCGGCCCGGTAGGAATCCGTGATGTAGGGCACCTGGTAATAACCGTCCGTGAGGGAGGTAATCACCGGCATGCCGCCGCCGGCCGACACGATGCTGGACGTACGGGAGTCGTTATTGGCATAACTGAGGCCGATGGCATAATTGAGCGAGCGGGAGAATTTCTTGTTGAAGGTGATACGGCCCTTGTGCGTGAAACGCACGGACGTCTGCTTCTGGGAGGTCTCGGTGCCTTCCACCAGCAGGTCCGGGTCCACGGTGCGCAGGTCGATGATGCCGCTCACGTTCACCTTGGTGGTGGTGGACCAGATGCGGCCGATGGTATTGGAATACGTGATGCCGCCGCTGATACGGTCGAAGGAACGGTTCTTCACGCGGGGGTCTCCGGAGGCGCGGGCATAGTCGGCGTTCACGTTCAGGCTGCCGGCTTTCTCACTGAATCTCCAGCCCTTGCCGAAGGAGGCGTTGAGGGTGGTGGGGTTCACTTTGGCGCGCACTTCCCAGGGGGTATAGCCGGCCTTGGTGTTCACTACCACGGCGCCGGAGGTGAGGTCTCCGTATTCGGCCGAGGGGATACCGCGGATCACTTCCACGGACTCGATGTTGTCCGCGCTGATCTGGCGCAGGTCCACGCCCGTACCGCCGCTGGTGCCGCCCACTTTGTCCGACAGCGAAGTGTTGTCGCTCATAGGCACGCCGTCCATCATGATGGATGTACCGAAGGCGTTGTTGGCCGTACTCTGGTTCAGGGTGCGGATGGTGAGCTTTTCCTCCGAGGTCATGTCCGACGACGTCATCAGCTGGCCGGGAAGCAGCTGCATGATGTCCTTGAGGCTGGTGGCCTGCAGGTGGTCGATGGCCATACGGCCGATGGTGGAAGCCGTAGAAGCCCCGGTCGAGCTGGGCTTGGCCGTCACCACCACCTCCTCCAGCGCCAGGGTGGACTCGCTGATGCGGACGGTGAACGTGCTGTCTTTTTGGAAAACGAACTGTTTTTCGAAATCCTCATAGCCCAGCATCTGGATTTGCAGGGTGGCTTTCCCCGCAGGGACCTTTGCCAGGGTAAGGCGGCCGTCGGCATCCGATATATCGTAGATGCCATAGTCCGTGAGCAGGGCCGATGCCCCCGCCACCGGCTGCCCGTCCGTCTGGGAAAGCACTGTAACCTTAAGGGTTACGGACTTTCCCCTGGACTGGGCAGATGCCGCTTGTCCGGTTAAGAGAGACAAGAGCACGGCCAGGACCAAGAAAATTTGTTTTGTCATAGATGACAAATGTAAGGAAAAGAAGCGGAGAAAACAAGAAAAAAGCCCGTTTGCAAAGCAAACAGGCTTAGGATACAGGTTATGGATTTCCGTTACTGTAAACTTTTCTCGAAGCGGTTGATACCGAACAGGGCAACCAGGTAACCTGCGCCGATGAGCAGGATGGCGGTGCCGATGAGGGTGGAGAGGGTAACGGCGGAAACGTCCGGATTGCGGAGGCCCAGAATGCCCAGCACTACGCCCACGATGCCGAAGAGAAGGAGAGCCCACCAGTAAGGGAAGCCAAACTTCTTGTAGTCAAAGCTGTGGATGGCTACGAAGATGCTTTCCACCAGGACCCAGATCACAAAAATGACGGGCAGGGTGGCGGCCACGAAGAGATTGTTGCACAGGAAGATGATACCGATGATAATCTCGAAGATGGCGCTGAGCACGCGGCTGGCGCTGTTGGGGAGGAACTTCTGGGTCTTGAAGGTGAAGATGAGCTTGAAGATACCGGCCATCAGCGTAAAGCAGCCAATGGTCCATGCAGTGGCAAACAGGGTGGCTGCGGGTTCGCAGATGCACATAATGCCAAGGGCTACCAGGAGAACACCCGAAATGCCCAACCAGATTTTGCTAGATTTTTCCATGGATTAATTAGGTTTTAGATGTTAGATAGACAAATATATAAAAAATTTTTCAATGACGCTGGGTACTGGGCGTTTCCTTGGGAAAGGGTTCTGGTTTTCATGTTGCTAAGATAATATTTTTTATTAATTTTGCAGATACTAACCAGCACATAAATATGGAAAAGAATACCGCCACCGAGCGTCTAGCCACATATTTAATCGGCCTGGGTGTACTGACCATCGTGGGTGTGACCTGCTGGTATTTCCGCGAGGTTATCCTGTACATCCTCCTGGCCGTGGTGGTGTCCCTTCTGGGACAGCCTCTTGTGGGCCTTCTCGGGAAAATCCACATCAAGGGGAAATCGGCCCCCAAGTGGGTGCTGGCCATCCTGTCCATCGTCATCATCCTGGGCGCCATCCTGCTGCTGTTCACCCAGTTCTTCCCCTTCGTGAAGGGAATTCTCAAGGATGCATCCCTGTTCAGCGGCATGAAAATGCCCAAGGACAGTCTCGTAGAAAACGTCAATGCGTGGGTTATCGGCATCATTCCCGGCTGTCCCCAGGATTTCGACGCCTTCAGCCGCCTTACTTCCTACCTGAACAGGCTCATGGGCAATATCGACTTCAGCACCATCGTGGGCTCGGTGGCATCGGCCATCACCAGTCTGGGTATCGGAATCTTTTCGGTGAGCTTCATCTCCTTCTTCTTCATCAAGGACGATCAGCTGTTCAGCAAGATTGTCAAGGCCCTTACACCGGACCGGCTGGAAGAATCCGTCACCCATGCCATCAACGACATCCAGCGCCTGCTGTCCCGTTACTTCGTGGGTCTGGTGATGGAGATGGCCTGCATCGCCGTCATTGATACGCTGGGCCTGTGGCTCATTGCACGCATCGGCTTCGGATATGCCGTAGGTATCGGCATCATCGCCGGTATTCTCAATATCATCCCGTACGTGGGTCCCCTCATCGGGGAGGGTCTTGGCGTGATCCTGTGCGTGGTCCTCAAGACCGGCGCCGGGGTGGGACTGGACGTGAATATCTGGGTGTTCGCCCTCATTGTGCTGGCCATTATGCTGTTTGCCCAGCTCATAGACAACTTTGTCCTTCAGCCCGTCATCTACTCTTCCAGTATCCAGGCAACCCCGCTGGAGATATTCATCGTCATCCTGATGGGCGGCCATATCGGCGGCGCCCTGGGCATGCTGGCGGCCATCCCCACTTACACCGTGATCAGGGTCATTGCCGGCCGCTTCTTCTATGACAAAAAACCGGTAAGGATGCTGATGCCGGGCATCGAACACGAACAATAAGAGAGAGTTTAACAACAAACACATATCGATATGAAAGCAAGTCATTTTTTCGCACTCGTAACCGGCCTCGCCGCCGGAGCCGCCCTGGGTCTTCTGTTCGCTCCCGGAAAGGGAGAGGAAACCCGTGAGAAACTGCGCGCCGTCCTTCGCGGCCCGGAACCGGAAGAAGAGGACGAAGAGGATGAGGATTTTGAAGAAGAAGAGGATTTTGAAGAGCCCAAAGCCGATGGAAAAGAATAAGCTAACCGCTCCCGTAGAAAAACTGGGGCTGGAAGTGAAGGCATACGGAGAGGCCAAGTTAAATACGCTTAAACTGCAGACAGCCAAGGGGTTGTCACAGGGCATTGCATCCGTTACCAGCTACCTGCTCCTGTTTATCCTGGGCAGTGCCTTCGTACTGGTCCTTTCCATGGGTCTCATCCTGTTCCTGGGTGAGAAGTTGGGCAGTTATGCCACGGCCGCTTTCTACGTAGCCGGCGCGCTGCTACTTATCCTCATCATCCTGATGCTGGTACGCAAGTATCTTTTCCGCAACAGCTTCATACCCGGTTTCGTGGATATGTTCGGCACCGAGGATACCGAGGGTACCGAACCCATCAAGAACTGGAAAGAACTGGACATAGCCATCATGAAAAGCCAGGTACAGGAATATAAGCAGGAAGCCCGCATCGCCAAGCAGGTTGCCCGCGTAAAAATGTCCTTCTCCCCCGAGCTGCTCATTCCCACCATCCTCAAGCGCATCATAGGAAAGAGAAAATAAAAGGCTCCCGAAAAAATCGGAAGCCTTTTGTGCACTCTTAGGGACTCGAACCCTAGACCCGCTGATTAAGAGTCAGCTGCTCTACCAGCTGAGCTAAGAGTGCTGGTGTATTTCTTTGTGACCCGTTCGGGGCTCGAACCCGAGACCCCAACATTAAAAGTGTTGTGCTCTACCAACTGAGCTAACGAGTCCTCCGTCCCAAATCGGGAATGCAAAGGTAGTAACTTTTTTGGAAACTCCAATAAAAAATTGCATTTTTTTACTACCTTTGTGTGTTATGAGTACACACGTAGTTATTATGGCCGGTGGTATTGGCAGCAGGCTTTGGCCGCTTTCCACACCGGACGTCCCTAAACAATTCATTGACGTGCTGGGCGTTGGCCGCAGCCTCATTCAGTTAACCACAGACCGCTTTGCCCCTGTGTGCAAACCGGAAAACTTCTGGGTGGTCACCGGCGCCCGTTATGCAAACCTGGTGAAGGAGCAACTCCCGGCCATCCCGCAGGACCAGATTCTCTGCGAACCGGAAGGCCGTAACACCGCCCCGTGCATCGCGTACGCCTCCTGGAAAATCCAGCAGAAGGACCCGCAGGCCAATATTGTAGTCACCCCCGCCGATGCCCTGGTGCTCAAGACGCAGGAGTTTGCCGATGTCATTGGCAAGGCCCTGGAATTCACCGAGGAACGGGACGCCATCGTGACGGTAGGCATCGCCCCCACCCGTCCGGAAACCGGCTACGGTTACATCCACGCCATGGAAGCCCTGCAGGGCCAGTTGGTCAAGGTACAGGAGTTCAAGGAAAAACCGGACCTGGACACCGCCATCGGCTATATGCAGGACGGCCACTACTTCTGGAACGCCGGCATCTTCGTGTGGAACGTGAACACCATCGTGCGGGAACTGCGCGCCTATGCCCCCCAGATTGCCGGTATCATGGATCAGCTGGCGCCCTCCTTCTTCACGGACCGCGAGGCCACCGAACTGGCCCGCCTCTTCCCCCAGTGCGAAAAGATCTCCATCGACTACGCCGTGATGGAGAAATCCCCTTATATTTATGTAATCGCCGAAGACCTGGCCTGGAGCGACCTCGGAAGCTGGGGCTCCATCCAGACCCATCTCAAGGCCGATGAAAACGGCAACGCCGTCGTAGGCGGCGACGTCCGCCTCTTCGACTGCCGGGACTGCTTCGTGCATACCGCCGGTGAAAAGACCGTTGTTGTGGAAGGCCTGGACGGCTACATCGTGGCCGAATCCAAAGACAGACTCCTCATCTGCCGCCTCTCCGAAGAGCAACACATCAAAGAATATTCGGCATAGATACAATAAACCCTGGGTCGTAAAGCCCAGGGTTTATTATAGTTATTCTTCCGGCTTAAACTCCAGTATGTCGCCGGGCTGGCAGTCCAGGGCTTGGCAAAGGGCGTTCAGGGTGGAAAGCCGCACGGCCTTCGCCTTGCCGCACTTGAGGATGGAAAGGTTGGCGGGAGTGATGCCGACTTTCTCCGCCAGCTCCCCGGAAGACATCTTCCGGCGGGCCAGCATGACATCGATATTGGTGATGATCGGCATAAGCACTTACTTTTCGGCCTCGGGCTGAGGCTGGTCATCGGCCTTGGAAGCGCCCTTCAGGTAGGTGGGCAGCTCCATACCGGCCATCTTGAAGAGGTCCTCGAGCGGAGGTACGCTCTTCATCATTCCGGAGATGAAGTTGGACGTGGCGGTTTTGCCGTTGGCGCCGCTGCCGGTGTCCCACACGGTGACCTTGTCGATGTTGATGCCCTTCACGGCCTCTACCTGGGTCTTCACCAGTTCGGGGAGTTTGTCGGCGATCATCATCAGGACGGCCTTCTGGGCGTCGCCTTCCGCGGCGGTGACCAGGCTCTTGAAACCGTCGGCCTGCTTGGTGAGGATTTCCAGCATACCCTTTGCCTGGGCGTCCATCTTGGCGAAGATAGCGTCGGCTTCACCCTTGGCCTTGCGGCGGATCTGCTCGGCTTCGGCCTCGGCCTCGATGATCTTCTTCTGCTTGTCGATTTCGGCGGCCACCACGATGTTGGCCTTCTGGGTGGCCTCTTCGCGCTCGGCGCGGGCCAGTTCGGCGTCACGCTCGCTCTGGTAGGCTTCCTCCAGGGCCTTTGCGGCCTGCACCTTTTCGGCGGCCACGGCCTGACGTTCGGCCTCGGCGGTCTTCTGACGGCGGAGAGCGTCGGAGTTGGCAATCTCGATCTTGGCGCTGTTCTCACCCTTCACGGCATCGGCCTCGGCGGCAGCTACATTCACGCGGGTGTCCTTGTCGGCGTTGGCTTTACCCGTTTCACCATAACGGTTCTGCTCGGCCACGCTCTTCTTAGCGTCGTTGATGGCCTTGGCGGCAGCTTCCTTACCCAGCGCCTCGATGTAGCCGGACTCGTCGCGGATATCGGTGACGTTCACGTTGATGAGCTTCAGGCCGATTTTCCGAAGCTCGGCCTCCACGTTGGCCGATACGGAAGCAAGGAACTTATCGCGGTCTGCGTTGATTTCCTCGATGTCCATGGTGGCGATCACCAGACGCAGCTGGCCGAAGAGGATATCCGTGGCGATGCTCTGGATGCTGTCGGTGGACAGGCCCAGCAGACGCTCGGCGGCGTTGGTCATCACGTCCGGCTCCGTGCTGATACCCACGGTGAAGCGGCAGGGCACGTCCACGCGGATGTTCTGCTTGGAAAGGGCGTTCTGGAGGTTGCACTCGATAGAAATGGGCTTGAGGTCCAGGTAAGCGTAATCCTGGAAGACGGGCCAGATGAAGGCCGCGCCGCCATGGATACATTTGGCCGATGACCTGCGGCCGGTTTTACCGTAGATGACAAGAATCTTGTCGGAGGGGCAGCGGCGGTAGCGCCGCAGGATGGCGGCCAGGGTCACGAAGATGACGGCCACCAGAATGAGGATCAGTGTCATTTGAGGCATAATTTATACGGTATAAGAATTATTGGGTTCTACTAATACGGTGTGGGAGTTCACCACATCCACCACGCGGATGGCCACGCCGGTCTTGAGGTCTTCCTCGTTGTCCGTAACGGCATTGTACTCACGGACAGCGCCGGAGATGCTGATCTGCACCTTCCCTTCCCCACCCTGCGCCGCAGGAATGGTAAGATAGACCGTGCCTTCGCAGCCCTTGGCCACTTTCTCCACGTCGATGTTGCCGCTCTGCTGCATACCGGCCAGCCATTTGAACAGGTACATCACAGCCGCCACCAGCGCTACGCCGATGATAACGGACACGATGATGAGCACAGGCACGGAAGTGATGCTTTCCTGCAGGAGGATGGCGCTCCATCCGAATCCCAGCAGGAAGTTGATGAAGTTGCGGAACGTGTACAGGTTGGAACCACCGTCAATGTTGGAAAGGTCGCTTCCGTCCATCGAAGTGTCCACGTCCACGTCAAAGTTGGAATCGGCATCGGCCCCAATGAAGGTGAGGATGCTCTGAATGATGAAAATGAGCGAAGCGGTAAGCGTTACGCTCCACAGGATTTTCATAACAAGGCTGAGTCCAGCCCACCAGGATGCAATCATAGTGCTTCAGAATTTGGTTTCTGATGCAAATATAATAAATAATTATTGAATCGCAATAATTTTTTGCAAATTTTCAATGATTATTTATTCCCGAACAAATTGGGGGAATTCGACGGGGGCGCCGCCGTTTTCTATAGATAGGAGGGACAGGGGGGCCAAGGCGCACCATTCGGCCAGGTCATAGACGTCCATGTCCAGGGGGCGGCCTTCGCGGAGGGCCTGGATCAGGCGGTAATCCATTAACAGGTCCATGCCTTCGTGTTTGGCATCCACTTCCTGCACGGCGGGTAGCAGTTCTTCGGGCAGGCCGGCGGTGTCATAAGGCGCCATAAGTGCCTTGAGCTGCTCTCCTTCGTAAATAACCTCTTCTCCGTCCTGCCACAGACAGATTTGCGGGACGGGATATTTGGCGGCATAGCCCTGTGTTCCCACCAGCTGGTACATGCGGCTGTAGGGGCGCGGGGTCATTACGTTATGTTCAATGAGAATGGTTTTACCCTGGGCCGTCTTGAGCAAGGTGTTGGTCTGGTCTCCGTTGGCAAAGGCGGCATCCCCGGTAATGGCCCGGCCCGTAAAGGCGGCGGTATCCAGGGAAACCAGGGTTTGCAGGGCGTCCGTGCGGTGAATGCCTAACGCCTGGCACACGGGGCCGATGCCGTGCGTGGGGTAAACGTCCCCGCGGTGGCCGCGGTTGTACTCCCGGCGCCAAACCTCCTTGCCAAAGTCCAGTTTGTGCAGGTAAGCTCCTTCGGCATGGACAATCTCTCCAAAGACACCTTCCTGAGCCATGGCCAGCGCCACACGTTCGAAGTGGTCGTACACCGAATTCTCCAGCATCATGCAGTGCAGACGGGTCTGTTCGGCCTTGTCCACCAGGGCCCAGATATCTTCCAGCGTTCCGGCGGCGGGCACCTCAACGGCCACGTGCTTGCCGTGGTCCATAGCCTCCAGCGCCACGGGTACGTGGTGCTGCCAGTCCGTGCATATATATACAAGGTCCACACACGGCTGGGCGCAAAGCTCTTTCCAGTCTGTGCCCGCCCAGGCCTGCGGTGTTTCCGCCCTGGCTGCTTCCAGCGAAGCGGCGTTCACGTCACACAGCGCCGAAACCTGCGCACCGGGAATGTGCTGCAGGCGCTTTACTGCCTGCAAGCCACGGATTCCCAAGCCCACGATACCAATGCGCACTGTCTCCATGGGCGCAGCGGTAAGTCCCACCACACTCTGCTGCCCCACTTTACGGGACGGCACAGGAACGGTGATATGACGGATGCTGCTCACGAAAAACAAAGATACGAAAAAACTATTGCTTCCGCCAGAAACGGTAAGTGATATCTTCCCAGCGGCCGTCTAACAACGCGAAAAGGCGCTGGTTGGTGGAGGGGTTGTTCAGGGGACCGTTTGCCTCCTGATAGGGGCCCAGTTTGATGTAGTCGAAGTGATTCCAGAAGATGTCTTCCACTTCTTCGCGGCCGCTGTATACGGCAGCCAGGAGGCCTTTGGAGCGTACGTAATCGGCCAGGTCCAGCAGGGCTTCGGGATCGCGGCCTTCGCCCAGGAAGAGAAAGCAGTTCACGCCGAAGTTATCGGCCACCAGGGCATCAATTACGGCAGGCGTGAGTTCGCGGCCAATGTCTTTTTTCAGGAACGGGGAATGACATCCAATGCAATTTCCCCGGCAGTTGGAAATGTCCACTGCCAGGGAAACACGGTCCGGAATTTCTTCCAGGACCACGGAAGTCATCTCTGGAACGTACTTAATCAATGTAGTAGCGTTTGGCCGCCTCTTCCTGCCGGGGTTCGCTGAAGGAAGACACTCTCTTCAGGTAGCCGATGACACGGGTGAGGTAGTCCAGATTGGTGCTGCCGCACTTGGGGCACACGGTGAGGGTATCCTTGGAGATGAAACCGCAGTCGTTGCACACCGTGTTACGGCAGTTGAAGGTGAAGTAGTTGGTGCCGTAGTGGGCGGCGGTGTTCAGCAGCTGGCGGTACTGGTCCTTGGTCAGATGCTCGGCGATGTTCATATGCAGGGCGCTGCCGCCGTCCAGGTACTTCACGAAGTCTTCTCCGTGCAGCTTGAACTTGTCAATCATGGACAGGCTCTCGTCTTCCGGGTTATAGAAGTAGGAGCTGTACATATTGTGTTTGGCGCTCACGAAGTAGCCGTCCTTTTTGTCCCACTTGTAGTTCTTGCCGGAGAGGTTCTCGCCGGGCACGAACTCCGTGTTGAACATGCACTCCTTGGTGCGGTCCTTGCGGTTGCACACGTTGATGGTTTCCAGTAGGTTGTTCACGAACTCCTTGTAGGCCTCGTTGGGGGAAATCTCCAGGCCCAGGAATTCGGCGGCGTCGGTGAGGCCGTTCACGCCCACGGTGAGGTACTGCTTCTTCATGTCGATGAAACCGGCACGGTACACATCCAGCATCTCGGCGTTCAGGAAATCCTTGATGATCTCGTTGAAGGCGGTCTGGTACTTGTGCACGCGCACGGTCTGTTCCGTAACGGCGTCGGCGATGTACTTGTACAGCACGTCCTTGTCGTAGGAACCGGGCACCAGAGCCACGCCGGGGGTCATCTCCACATGTTTCTCCTGCTTGAAGTACTTGCGGGCGGCATCCTGGATCAGGCGGTTCAGGTTAATGGTCATCACGCTCTTGGAGCCGGTGGCCACCGAAGCCGTACCCATGGAGTACTGGTGGGTGGTGTGGTTGTGGGATTCGTCGTCCAGGTCCTTGAGGGAGTTGCGCAGGCGGCAGCAGCTGGACAGGCTGTCCGGGCTGTTGGAAATGTAGCAGAAGAAGCTGTGGCCCTTGGCCCACATCTCGGCGGTGAAATCGGCGTACTCCTTATCGGCGTAGTCGTCTCCGCCGTCGGTGAGCAGCGCCATGGTCTCCACGGGGAAAGTGAGGATGTAGTGCGTGCGCTCCTCGTTGAACCAGTTCATGAAGTGCTTCTGCAGCCAGGACAGGGTCTCCCACTTGGGGGCCGATCCATCAGGGAAGCGGAAGTCCCCGAACACGCCCTCGAAGTAGGGCTTGTCAAAGTAGCCGATATTCCAGAACACCGTCTGGTAGCCACGGTTGCCGGCCGGCATGTTCATGGAATGCACCACCTGCTGGAAGCAGTTGTCGATGACCTTGGTGAGGGTGCGGGCCTTGCGGTTGATCTCCACCACCTCGTCCAGGCGCTCCAGGTAATTGTCGCCGTAGTCCTTGCGGATGAAATAGTCCAGGTACATCAGGAATTCCGGGGTAGCCACGGCGCCCATGAACTGGGAGGAGATGGAATACACCAGGTTGATGAATTCCCCGCAGAAGCTCTTGAGGTCCGTGGGAGCCACGGATACACCGCCCAGTTCCCGCAGGCCGCTCACCAGGAAAGGATACATGGTGATGGCCACGCAGTAGGGATAGCCGGGGGTGCCGCTTTCGTCGTGCTTGTACAGGACGTGGGACTCCAGGTCTGCGATGTACTGATCGGCCAGCTGCCGGCTGTACAGGGACTTGATCTTGTCCTGCATGATGTAGCGGTTCTGCTTGATGTTATTCTCCTTGTACAGTTCGTTGCCCAGCGTCACGATGTTCTTGTGCGTGATGTTGGCGTTGGAGTCGAACTTGGAGCCGGTGGCCGCGTTGGAGGCCTTGATGTAGTCCTTGATGAAGTCCCGCTTCTTGCGGAGGTCGGTTCCGCGGTCGAAGGTTTCAATATACTCCAGCGCCACCTTCTTGTTGATGGACATGAGGGAATCCACCACCTGGCGGCGGATCTCCTGGCTGGACATTTTGTCATAGATGAAGAGGTTGTCCACTACGGACACCACCACGTCTTCCGGAACGGGCTGGCCGGTGTGCACATAGGCCAGCCGGATGCCGTTCATCAGCTTCTCGCGGTCGAACTCTTCGTAGGTTCCATTGGTTTTACGTACTTCCATATTGTGGTATAGGTCTAATAGTCAGGGGTGAAAAGGGACGGACTGTCCTATGGGCAATCCGTCTCTTTCAATTGCAAAATTACGCTGTTCCGTCAGGATTTCTGACTCCGGCGCCGGAAAGTTTTCAACAAACTTTTTAACACCGCGCTCCTAGTAGCCGAAGATGTCTTCCAGAGTAAGGATCTTGACCGGTCCCAGGGTGCGCAGGAAGGCCATATCCAGGTCTTTGGGATCTCCCAGGATGGCATAATGGTAGGTGCGTCCGCGGATCCAGTCCTCGTGGGTGGAAAGGATATCGAACATGGTGAGTTTCCCCACGCGGTCGTAGATGAGCTTTTCCTTGGGAACGTTGAAGCCCAGCGCCTTGTTCCGGATGTAGGCGTACAGCACGGAAATGCCGTGTACGCGCTGCGTACGGATCTTGCTCAAGATGGCACTCTTGGCGATTTCCAGGTTCTCCGGGGATTCCGGCATGGTTTCTATGATTTCGGCAAAGCCTTCCACCGCCTTTTTCAGCTTGTCGTTCTGGGAGGCGATGGTGGCGCGGAAGTAATAGTCGTTGTTGGTGAAGGAAGGCCGAACCAGGGAGGCGCCGGCGCTGTAGGCCAGGGCGCGGGATTCGCGCATCTCCTGGAACACGATGGAGTTCATGCCGGTGCCGTAGTACTCGTTGAACAGTTCCAGGTAAGGAGCCTGCTCCACGATGAGGGATTCCCCGCGGTTGGAATACTGCATGTAATTGAACTGGCGTGAATTGTACGGCGCCACGAACACCTTGGGTTCCTTGGTGAGCAGCTTGGGCTGATTCACCCGTACACAAGGCTGCAGGTTATCCGTATTGTGGTAGGCCAGCAGCTCTTTTACCTCGTCCAGGGTAGCGGGACCGTAATAGATGATCTTGTGCTGGTAGGTAAACAGTTTGTGGAAGCAGTCCAGCAGCTGCTCCGAGGTAAGCTCCTGCACCTGCCGGTCGTTCAGGACGGTGGCCTTGATGAAGTCCGGGCCCAGCATCATATAACGCTGCAGGGCGGCATTGCAGGAGCCCTGGCGCTTCTTGGCGTCGGCGCGGGAGCGGATGATATCGGCCTTCATGTTTTCCAGCACGGCTTCATCGGCCAAGGAGTGGCGGGCGTGCTGTGCTGCCAGCCGCAGCACCTCGGCCGTATTCTCTCCCAGTCCGCGGATGCTGAGGGTGGTCATTTCCCCGCTCACGTTCATATTCCACTTGGAAGCCAGGGCGTACAGTTTGAAGGAGAATTCCTCCGGCGATATTTCGGGCGTCCCCAGGAAGCGGACATAATCGGCCGCGAAAGGAAGGACAGGGTCGGCGTCACCGCCACGGTCGAACCAGAAGGTAAGGGTGGCGATATCGTTCTTGGTGTTTTGCTTGTAAAGGAGCTCCAGGCCGTTGTAGTTGGACACCACCATGTCGCGGCTGAAGTCCACGAACACGGGCTCGATGGGCTCCACGGGCGTATTGGTGATTTCCTGGAGGAAGAGGCTCTGCTTGTCGCGGTTGGTGACGATGGGAGTAATCTTGGGGGCGCTGATGCGTTTCACCGTGGGGTCGGCCCCATGGCGCTTGTACACCACAGCATAGTTCTCAGGTTTCAGGTTGGCCTGCGCCCAGGCCACCAGTTGCTCTTTGGTGAGGGATTCCGTCTTCTTGATCTTGGCCACCTGGGCGTCCCAGGAGATGCCGTCCACGAAGGAATTGAGCATGAGGCCGGTACGGGAGCCGTTGTTCTCCAGGCTGTTCATCATGGACAGACGATAGTTGGCCAGCGCAGCCTTGAGCAGGTCCTCGGAGAAGTCTCCCTTGGCCAGGCGGTACACCTGTTCCTTCAAGATTTCCTCCACTTCCTGCAGGCTCTGGCCCTCTTTGGGACGACCTTCGCCCAGGAGGACGCCCCAGTCGGAGCGGGGATAGGAAGAGACCCGGGCGTCCAGGACTTTCTGCTTCTGCATCACGTCCAGGTCTACCAGACCGGCCATGCCGTTGGACAGGATGTCGCTGGCGATGCCGGCATAGTCGGCATCCTCTGCGGTGTTGCCGGGGATGCGCCAACCCATGAGCACGAACTCGCTCTCAAAGCCGAAAACTTCCCTGCTCAGCGGCTGAGTGGCCGGGGATTCCGGCTGGATGGTGCGCTGCGGGAGGTCCGGATTGGGCTTCCAGGCGCTGAAGTATTTCTCGATGATGCCCAGCGTCTGGATGGGGTCGAAGTCGCCGGACATGATAATGGCCATGTTGTTGGGCACGTAGTAGGTGTCCTTCTGCTTGCGGATGGCCCGGATGGAAGGGTTCTTCAGGTGATCCTGCGTGCCGATAACCGTCTGCGTTCCGTACGGATGATGCGGGAAGAGCATGGCGTTGAGGGCGTCGATGGCCTTTTCGTCGTCATCGGCCATGGTCATGTTCTTTTCCTCGTACACGGCCTCCAGCTCTGTGTGGAAGCCGCGGAAGACGGTGTTCATGAAGCGGTCGGCCTGGATGCGCGCCCAGTTCTCCACCTGGTTGGAGGGGATTTCCTCTATGTAGCAGGTGACGTCCTCGCTGGTGAAGGCGTTGGAACCTTCGCTGCCGATGAGCGACATCAGTTTGTCGTACTCGTTGGGAATGGCCAGCTTGGAGGCCTCGTAGCTGAGGGCGTCAATCTTGGCATACAGGGCTTCGCGCTGCGCGGGGTCCTTGAGGGTGCGGTATTCCTCGAAGAGATTCTCGATCTCCTCCAGCATGGGACGCTCCTTGCCGTAATCCGTGGTGCCCAGGATGCGGCTGCCCTTGAACAGCATGTGCTCCAGGTAATGGGCCAGGCCGGTGTTGTCCGCGGGGTCGTCCTTGCCGCCGGCGCGCACGGCGATATACGTCTGGATACGGGGTTCATCCTTGTTCACGGACATATATACCTTGAGTCCGTTCTCCAGGGTGAAGATCTGGGCCTGGAGGGGGTCTCCGGACACGGTCTCATACTGGTGGCAGGCCGTGAGAGCCAGTGCAGCGGCCGCCGAGAGGATGATCAAAAAACGTTTCATATCCGCTTTCTTAATGATTTAACTCCAAAATTACGCATTATTTTTCGTATCTTTGCACGTTTAATAATAAAACCTGTATGAAAAATTTTGTAGAAGAGCTCCGTTGGCGCGGAATGATTCAAGATATAATGCCCGGGACCGAGGAAAAGCTGATGGAAGGCCCCCAGGCCGCTTACGTGGGCATTGACCCCACGGCCGATTCCCTGCACATTGGCCACCTGGTGAGCGTGATGATCCTCAAGCACTTCCAGAGCTGCGGCCACAAGCCCTACGCCCTGGTGGGCGGCGCCACCGGCATGATCGGCGACCCCTCTATGAAGAGCGCCGAGCGCAACCTGCTGGACGAGGAAACCCTGGCCCACAACGTGGCCTGCCTCAAGGCCCAGCTGGCCCGCTTCCTGGACTTCGAGTCCGACGCTCCCAATAAAGCCGAACTGGTCAATAACTACGACTGGATGAAGGATTACAGCTTTATCAACTTCATCCGCGACATCGGCAAGCATATCACCGTGAACTATATGATGGCCAAGGACTCCGTGAAGAAGCGCCTGCAGCGCGACTCCTCGGAGGGCATGTCCTTCACCGAATTCAGCTATCAGCTGATGCAGGGCTACGACTTCTACTGGCTGTGGAAGAACAAGGGCTGCGTGTTGCAGCTGGGCGGCAGTGACCAGTGGGGCAACATCACCACCGGCACGGAACTCATCCGCCGCATGGACGGCGGCACCGCCTACGCCCTCACCTGCCCGCTCATCCGCAAGGCCGACGGCACCAAGTTCGGCAAGACGGAAAAGGGCAACATCTGGCTGGACGCCGAGCGCACCTCCCCCTACGAGTTCTACCAGTTCTGGCTGAACGTGGCCGATGACGACGCCGAGCGCTACATCAAGATCTTCACCCTGCTGGACCGCCCCACCATTGAAGACCTGATTGCCCGCCACCGCGAGAACCCCGGCGCCCGCGAGCTGCAAAAGGTGCTGGCCCGCGAGGTCACCGTGATGTGCCACGGGCAGCAGGCCTACGACAACGCCGTAGCCGCTTCCCAAATGCTCTTCGGCGGCAACTCCGAGGCCCTGAAAAAGCTGGACGAGCGCACGTTCCTGGCCGTTTTCGGAGACGTTCCCTCCTATGACCTCCCCAAGGCCGGCCTCCCCGTGAACATCCTGGACCTGCTGGCCGTGAAGACGGACATCCTCCCCTCCAAGGGAGAGGCCCGCAAGATGGTGCAGGGCAACGGCATCGCCATCAACAAGGACAAGGTGACGGACATCAACGCCGATGTCACCGAGGCCGATATCGTGAACGGCCACTACATCCTGGCCCAGAAAGGAAAGAAGAACTACTACATCATCAACGTCAAGTAAATGGATAAACCGGCAAGCACCCGGCAGCTGAAAGTTGCCCGTGAAATACAGAAGGACCTGGCAGAAATCATCCGGGCCAAGGGCATGAGCGCCTTCGGCGGCGCCCTGGTCACGGTGAGCGAAGTGCGTGTGAGCCCGGACCTGTCCGTGGCCAAGGTGTTCGTGAGCGTCTTCCCCTCCGAGAAACAAGGCCCCGTGATGCAGCTGCTGGAAGAGAACAACAAAGCCCTGCGGGGAGAACTGGGCCACGTGGTGGCCAAGCAGTTCCGCATTGTGCCGGAACTCATCTTCCTGCTGGACACCTCCCTGGACTACGCAGAGCACATTGAAGAACTGCTGAAAAAGTAGTCCTGGTACGTGAACTGGGGCAAAAATTAGAGTTTTCGGGAAGGAATCAGGGCCATCAGAAGGCCTACAAGAGATACGCCAGCCACCGTCCACAACAGGTCGGTGGCTTTCAGTACTACGGGGTAGGCGCTTACGGCGAAGTTGCCGGGCATCTGTACAAATCCGAAACGCTGCTGCAGTAGCACAATCACGATGCCCAGAACCAGGCCGATTACCATTCCCAGCAGGGACATCAGCCATCCTTCGGCCAGGAAGATGCGGCGGAGGAGTTCCTCCGGTGCGCCCAGGGAGCGCAGCGTTGTCATGTCCCCCTGCTTTTCAATAATGAGCATCTTGAGGGAACTGTATATATTGAAGGCGACAATCACCACAATGAATACCAGAATGAGATAGATGGCCAGTTTCTCGTAGCGCATCATCCGGTACACGCTCTCGTTCTGCTGCTCCCGGTTCAGTACGCGGAAGCCCGGTCCCAGGCGCTCCTGCAACTCTTTCTGCACCTGCGGTCCCTTGTCTGTCCATACTTCCAGGCAGGAAACTTCCGTCTCATATTCCAGCAGTTCCCGCATAAGGCTGATAGGTACCAGCAGCAGCTTGGCATCCAGTTCCGCGTTTACGGAAATGGTACCCGCCAGCTGCACGCGCCGGGTGCGCAGGGAGGCGGCTGGGTTAGCCAGGGAGATTTGCTCCGTGCGGGAAGGGTAGTGGATTTCCAGCGGGGTTACGAAACGGGGATTGGCCCCCAGGTTGTAGGCCAGGGCCGCCCCGGCTACCGCCATGGGCAGCTGTCCTCGCTGGAAGGTCCAGGCACCGCTAACCAGGTGCTCCTGCAACGGAGATGCTTCCTGCGCCACGGCGTCGATTCCCTTCACCCGCGCCAGGCTCTGTTTTCCTTCGTAGGAGAGGAAGGCCTGCTCTTCCAGCACGCTGGAAACCTGTTCAATATCATCGCTCTCCAGCATCCAGTCAAACGCCGGCCCTTCCGGTATAAACACTTTTCCCTCTGCGGGCCGCACCACCAGGGTGGCGCCGGCATCCGAGAGGGAATCGCTTACCAGTTCATTAAAACCGTTGAAAACGGACAGGACTATCACCAGCGCCGCTGTACCCACCGCCATTCCAGCCACGCCAATCCCGGAAATGAGATTGATTACGTTGTAGGACTTCCGGGCAAAGAGGTAGCGGAAGGCGAATTTCAGCGGCAATACTGTCATTCTGAGCGAAGCGAAGAATCTATAGCAGTTTCTTCCGGCGGAACAGTACGAAGACCAGCAGGCAGCTGAGCGCCATCAAGCCCAGGATGATCACCCAGTTCCAGAAATTGGCGTTGGGGTCGTCGGCCGCCACGATGGGCAGGCGCACGTTCATTCCGTAGAAACCGGCGATGAGGGTGGGCGGCATCAGGAACACGCTCACCACGGCCAGGATCTTCATAATCTTGTTCTGCTCCAGGTTGATAAGACCCACCACGGTGTCCTGGAGGTATTCCAGACGCTCGAAGCAGAAATTGGTATGGCTCAAAAGTGATGAGATATCCTGCAGCAGCACGTTCAGGCGGTTCTCCAGGTTGCGCGGAACCTTGGTAGAGCGCATGAGGTTGGAGATGAGACGCTGCTTATCCACCACGTTCTCGCGGACCACCATGGTGTTTTCCTGCATCTGGGAAATGTCTATCAGGAGTTCCTGGTCAATGTCTTCCTGGTCGTTGATTTGCTTGGCGTACTGGGAGATTTCCTTGGAAAGAATCTCAATCATATCGGCGTCCAGGTCAACACGCTGATCCAGGATGCTGGCGAAAACGCTGAAACCGGTAGGATACTGCTTGGGGTTCACCTGCAGCCGGCGCTGCAGTTCCGTGAAGGAACGCAGGGGTACCTCACGGAGCGTAGTGAGGGTATCGTCCACAATGGTGAACGACACGGGCTGCATCATATATTCGTCCTGTCCCGGCGTGAGGAAGTTGGTGTTGGCGAAGATGGCGTCGTCGGTCTCGAAGTAACGGGACGAAGACTCAATCTCTTCGGCTTGCGCACGGCTTTGAATTTCCGTGCCCAGGAAGGCCTCCACGGCACGTTTTTCGTCCCCGGTGGGCTGCACCAGGTCAAGCCATACTGCGTCCTCCAGCTTGATCTTCAGGAAGTCTTTCTCCGACTGGGAGAGGAGAATTTTTCCGTTTTCTCTGTAGAAGATACTCAGCATATCTCTTTCGATGTTTTAGCTCCGGGCCAGTCGCACCGGATGGATTTAACGTTTCAACCAGCTGACATTACGGAAAAGTCAGCCTGCAAAAGTACGGATAATATTTGAAAAAACAAACTATTCCTCGTACTCCGTGGGGTCGAAACCTTCCAGGGCCTCTTTGCGTTCAGTGCAGGTGCCGCACTTGCCGCAGTGCATTTCGCCGCCCTTGTAACAGGAATAGGTAAGGGAATAGTCCACGCCCAGCGCTTTGCCGCGCAGGGCGATGTCCCGTTTGGTGATGTTGCAGTAAGGAGAAACCAGCTGGATGCCTTCATAGGTCCCGGCCTCAACGGCCTTGGCAAAAGCGTCCACGAATTCCGGGCGGCAGTCCGGGTAGATGGCATGGTCTCCACTGTGGTTGGCCATCATGATGGTGTCCAGTCCGTAGCTTTCGGCCAGCCCGGCCGCGATGGCCAGCATGATACCGTTGCGGAAGGGCACCACGGTGCTTTTCATGTTCTCATCGGCATATGAACCCTCGGGGATGTCCCCGCCGCCCTGCAGCAAGCTGCTTTTGAAATACTGCCCCATGAAATCCAGGGGAATCACCATGTGCTTGATGCCCAGCCGCTGGCAATTTTCCACGGCGCAGGCAATTTCCCGCCCGTTGTGCTTGGACCCATAGTAGAAACTCACGGCCAGCGCAATGCTGTCCTTATATTCATAGAGCAGCGTGGTGCTGTCCAAGCCGCCGGAGTATATCAAGAGTGCTTTCATAACATTTTAGCTTTGATCGCCTCAACAGCCACTTTCGCGCTGGCAACGGCTTCCACCACGGTGGCGGGTCCGGTGAGGAAATCGCCGGCCATCCACACATTCTCCATGCTGCGGGCCGCTTCCTGGAGGGTAGCGTCGGGCTTCTCGCTGATGGCGGTGATAAGGGTGTCGCATTCCACGAAGTGGTCCGTTCCCTCGATGATGCGGGTAACCACGCGGCCGCCGTCCTCCGGCTGCACGTTTTCGCAGTCGCGGAAGACCACGCCACCGTCTTTCACTTCCACGGGGGCCTGGAACACCTTGAACTGGACGCCATCGGCCTTGGCTTCTTCCACTTCCAGCGGGTTGGCGGGCATGTTCTCGAAGGTCTTGCGGTAGTAGACCCAGGTTTCGCAGCCCATGCGCACGGCGGTGCGGCAGGCGTCCATGGCCACGTTGCCGCCGCCAATCACGATGACCTTCTTCCCCAGCTTGTAGGCCGACGGATCCTTCAGGAACGGCAGGGCCTGCACGGCGCGCTCCTCTCCAGGGATGCGCAGGGTGGCGGGAACCTCGGCGCCGGCGCCTACCAGCACCGCATCGTATTCGGCCGACAGGGCCGAGAGGGTGAGGTCCTTGCCAATCTCTATCCCGCCGTGGAAGGAGATGCCGGCATCGGCGAACATCAGTTCGAAGACGTCGCAGTACTTCTTGTCCAGGCGGAAGGCGGGGATGCCGTACCGGAGCACGCCGCCCATGCGGGGGTTGGCGTCGTAGATGTTCACATCGGCCCCGGCTTCCCACAGCCACACGGCGGCGGCCAGGCCCACGGGACCGGCGCCCACGATGGCCACGCGCTCTCCTGTGAGCTCCAGCGACTGACGCTCCAGCCTGTGGTTGAACAGGTACTGTCCGGAGATTTCCTGCTCTATTTCATACCACCGGATGGGAACCTGCTTCACGTTGAGCACGCAGTGGCCGTAGCAGAACTGCTTCCAGTCGCACACCAGGGAGGTAATGGCGCTCAGGGGGTTGTTGCGGAACAGCAGGCGGCCGGCCTCTTCCAGGCGGCCCTGGCGGTACAGCAACATAGCCTCGGGAACGGGGGTATGCACGGGACAGCCGTCAATGGCACATTTGGGTTTCTTGCAAAGTAAACAGCGGGAAGCTTCGGGGTTCATGGTTTAAAGATTTGTCTGTTGGTTATGGAGCGGCCCAGGGTAAGGGAATCCGCGTATTCAAGGTCATCGCCGAAGCCCAGGCCGCGGGCGAGCGAACTCACCTTGATGCCGGAGGCTTCTATTTGCCGATAAATGTAGAAGGCTGTGGTCTCCCCTTCTACGTCGCCGCTCAGGGCCAGGATCACTTCGGCCGTCTGCGGATTCTCCAGGGCGTTCACGCGCTCTGTGAGCTGGCCGATGGTAAGGTCCGACGGTCCCACCCCGGCGATGGGCGAGATGATGCCTCCCAGCACGTGGTACACGCCGTGGTACTGGCCGGTGGCCTCGATGCTCATCACATCCCGCACGCTTTCCACCACGCAGATGGTGCGCTGGTCGCGGGTTTTGTCGGCGCAGATGGCGCAGATTTCGTCGTCGGAGATCATCCGGCAGCGCTGGCAGTAGCACACGCCGTCCCTGAGGTCATTGATGGCCGATGTAAAATGGTGCACGTTCTCTGCGGGCTGCTTCAGCAGGTGCAGGGCCAGACGCAACGCGCTGCGGCGGCCAACGCCCGGAAGGGAGCTGATGGCCTCCACCGCTTCTGTGAGCAGGGCCGACGGATATTGTTCCTTATACGCCATGGTACTTCAATAAGCCCTCCAGCGGAGAAGGGAGGATGGCGATGAACGGAATGTCGAATTCTTCCTGGCCGATACGCATGAGGATGCTGCGGCAGGCGTAGCCGAAGCCACCCACCACGCCCAGCGGAAGTTTGTCGTAGGAGCATACGTTACGGCGGAAGAACCGACGGAAATTATTGTCTACCAGGTTCCTGGCATACTCTTCCTGCTCATAGAAAGAGACAATGAACGGAGCCAGGCCGCCCAGGAAACGGGCCGGTGCCTGAGCCTGGTACACTGCCTGGACCAGGTGGGCGTAATCTGATTGATATTGCTGTGAAAAGGACCGGGCCATGTTTTCCGGCACCAGGTTCTTGATGAAGTCCCCCACGAAGAGCTTGCCCAGCACGGAGGCCGATCCTTCATCTCCAAGGATGAAGCCGCCGGAGCGGACCTGACGCACCATCTTTTCGCCGTCCCACTGACAGGTGTTGGCTCCGGTGCCCACGATGGCGGCGATGCCTTGGGAGTGTCCGCAGACTGCTCGGGCGGCGCCCAGCATGTCGGAGGCGTATTCCACCTGCGCGCCGGGGAACCATCGGCACAGATCCACGGGGGAATCCCCCACCAGGCCGGCCGCATAGAAATAGACGGCGCCGAAGTCTCCGCCCAGCTGCTGCGCCGCGCCGTCCAGGATTTCCCACAGGGTCTTCTCCGGCGTATGGGCCAGGTTGAACCCCGCGGTCTGGACCAGGTTGCCGTCACTGGCAAGCCAGTCCGTCTTGGTGGCGCCGCAGTCAACTATGAGGGTACGTTTCATTCGGGTAAAGTTACGTATTTTCCGTGCTTTTTCCAATGGAAATAGCCATAAACCGCACTGCCTATGTAGGCCAGGTACAGGAAGGCCATCCAGTACTGCCCGGTGAGGATGCACAGGGTGGTGGTGAGGATATCGGCCAGAATCCACAGCATCCACTGCTCCAGGTAGCTCTGGGCCAGCCACCAGGTGCCGATGACACTGAGTACGGCGGCCGTCCCGTCCAGGAAAGGCTGGGCGTCACCGGCGGCCCGCAGAACCTGGATGAGCACCAGGGAACCCATAAAGAAAAGCAGAACGCTCCAAACGCCCACTTTCTTGGGCAGCTCCTGCAGATGGATTTCCCCTTCGGCCACCTGTTCGCTGGCCTTGCGCCACTGGACCAGGCCCACCACGGACATGACCACGTAATACAGATTCAATCCCATGGAGGCCCATACGTGCTGCACGCCAAACGAAAAGGCGCAGGCAGCCCCGGTGAGGATGCCTACAACCCACATGGCGTTCTTTTGCAGGATTTCCAGCACCACGTAAGCGATGCCGGTAACCATGGCAAAAACCTCGATGGCCTGAATCCAGTCCAAGGCTTAGCGGACTTCGATAAGTTCCACCACGAATTTCAGGGCGCTGCACGGCGGAATGCCGCGCGTGCCAGATTCACCGTAGGCCAGGTGATAGGGCAGGTACAGTTCGTACTTGGCGCCTTCGCTCATGAGCTGCAGACCTTCGGTCCAACCCTTGATGACCTGGTTCAGGCCAAACTCGATGGGCTCTCCGCGCTTGTAGGAGCTGTCGAAGACGGTGCCGTCCGGGAACGTGCCCTCGTAGTGGCAGTACACCTTGTCCGTGGCCTTGGGCTTCTTGCCCGTACCTTCTTTGATCACCTTATACATAAGGCCGCTGCCGGTGGCTTTCACAGCCGGGTCCTTGGCCATCTGTGCCAGGAACTTCTCGCCCTCGGCCTTGGCGGCCGCGCCGGCTACTTTTGCTTTTTCGGCCGTCTCATCTTCCAGCTCCTTATAGAAAGCCTCCAGGGCCTCTCCGGCCTCTTCCAGGCTTATCGCCGGCTGCGCGCCCGTAAGCATCGCCTTCAATCCGGCCAGAAAGTCATCTACATTATTCACGTGAATGCCCTGCTGATAAAAACTGGACGCCACGCTCATTCCAAATGCGTAAGATTTTTTATCCATAATGGTTGTTGGTTTGTCTAATGATTCCTGCAAAGGTACAAAAAAAGGCCGGGATTCCCACCCTCTCCTACATCACCCTGGGGGTGTACGTACACCTTTGGTGGAAAATAGCAGAATCGCGTAACTAATTGATTATCAACGTTTCAATTATTTTTCTTTATCCCCGGCGGGATCAAGAAAATATCTTACATGCCTAATAATCAATACTTTACACCATGAGCATCTGCGGCAGAGGCACAATCAGAGGCACAAAAAAGAGGGCCGGACTCAATGTCCAGCCCCCTTGAGCCACTCATCAGGCTCGAACTGACGACCTGCGCGTTACGAATGCGCTGCTCTACCGACTGAGCTAAAGTGGCCTGACCGATTGTGATGAATCGGGACTACAAAGATACAAACATTTTTTGTATTTTTGCAACAAATTTGATTCTATGAGATCTGATATTGTTATCATTGGTGGAGGAGCCGCAGGGCTCGTGGCAGCCATTGGCGCTGCCCAGGTGCTTTCCCAAAGCGAAAACGGAGGCACTGTTACCGTGCTGGAGAAGATGCCCAAAGCCGGGCGGAAAGTGATGATTACCGGCAAGGGCCGATGCAATTTCACCAATGTGAAGGACTGGGCCGATTTCAGCGTCCACATTCGCACCGATGTCAATTTCGTGAGCCCAGCCTGGCACAACCTCACCCCCGAAGGCGTCATTGAACTGTTCAAGCAAAGCGGCATGCGCTCCGTTGTAGAGCGCGGAGACCGCGCCTACCCGCAGAGCCACATGGCCGGAGACGTGGTGGACACGCTGCTGCGTGCCTGCACCTTAGCCGGTGTGAAAGTGGTGACGGACTGCGAGGTGAAGACCATCGACGTCACGCCCCGTGGCTTCAGCCTGGACTGCGTGCAGACATCCCGCAAACAGGTGCGCATTCCCGTGGACGATCCCCGGAAATTGAAACCCGGCAAACCGGCCCCCACCCGGGAGGAAATCACCATCGAGCCGGTGGAATACAACTGCAAGAAACTCATCATCGCCACCGGCGGCCTGTCCTATCCCGGCACCGGCAGCACCGGAGACGGCTATATGTGGGCCGAGGAACTGGGCCACAGCGTGGAGGCCTGCTATCCGTCCCTCACCGCCCTGGTGCCCGTGGGCTACAAGGAAACCACGCCCCTGGCCGGGGAAATCAAGCAGGCTTTCCGCGGCCGCACCGTGTACGGCAAGACCAAGGAGCGCAAGATTGCCCCGCTTCCCAAGTGGTATCCGCAGTTTGAAAAGCACATCGAACGCGTGACGCCCATGACCGACCTGGGAGAACTGTTCAACGGCAACAACCTGGACAACGTACAGCTTACCTTATACGTCAACGGACAGGAAGTGCAGCAGGAGTTCGGAGACATCGAGTTCACCGATGGTGGCCTGGAAGGTCCCCTGGGCTTCATGGTAAGCCGCAAGGCCGTCAAGGCCCTGAACGACGGCCAGAAAGTGTCCGTGGCCATGGACCTCAAACCTGCCGTGGAACTGGAGAAACTGGATGCCGATGTTCACGCCAAGTGGGATGAAGTGATTCACGACGACCGCTCCAAAGGCCAGAGCTTCCAGCGCCTGTTCCGCATCATGCTGGGTAAGTTCATCCCCTGGAACATCACACTGGCTTTCCTCAAGACCAATCCCAAGGTGAGCGTGGACACCCTGGCTGCCACCCTCAAGGACTGGAAGCTGGACATTGCCGGCTTCGTGGGCTTCGAGCGCTGTGTCATCACCGCCGGCGGCATCTCCACCGACGAACTGGTAGCCAAGACCCTGGAGTCAAAAAAGCAGCCCGGCCTCTACTTCGCCGGCGAAGTCCTGGACATGGACTGTGACACCGGCGGCTACAACCTGCAGGTGGCTTTCTCTACCGGCTATCTCGCCGGACAAAGTGCAGCAAAAGCACTGTAGTTACCGGATTCCCAATAACTTATGCGTCTGTAAGGACAGGCGCCAGAGGGGGTGGGCCTGGATGTAGGCGGTGACTTCGGCGGTGTTCATGCGGCCGGCGAGGTCGCAGGGCTGCAGGAAGTGCCAGGTGGCGGGGAAGGTCGCCCAGGCCGAAGGGTCAACGCCGGAGGTGAGGACCAGTTTCAGTTCATCGGCCTTGTCAAGGACCACGCGGGCGCCTTCTTTGGGGCTGAGGGTCACCCAGTCGATGCCGGCGGGCAGGGAGCGGGTGCCGTTGGTCTCGATATGCACCGTGTATCCCGCGGAGTGAAAGGCCGATATCAAAGCCTCATCGGCCTGCAGGCCCGGTTCTCCGCCGGTGAGGCAGATGCGGGTGCAGGGGCCGCCGGCGGTGCGGACGGCGGAGAGGATGTCATCGGCCGACATTTCAATAAAGGCCGAATGGTCCGTGTCGCAGAACGGGCAGCGGAGGTTGCAGCCGCTCAGACGCACGAAAACGATGGGCGTGCCTGTCCAGAAGCCTTCGCCCTGGAGGGAATAGAAAATCTCGTTGACGCGGTAGGTCTTAGCGCTCATACGCCGCCATGTTCATCTCGCTCTCCCACACCTCGACGCGATAGGCGTTCTCCACGTGGTCGCAGATCCAGCGGGCGATGTTCTCGGCCGTGGGGTTGAAGTCGAAGACCTCGTTCAGGTTCTTGTGGTCCAGGGCGCCGGAAATTTCCTTTTTGATGTGGGTGAAATCCGTCACCATGCCATCCTTGTTCAGCTGCTCGCTCTTGCAGTAGATCTTCACAATCCAGTTGTGGCCGTGCAGAGTCTCGCACTTGCTCTCATAAGAAAGGCTCAGCGCATGGGCCGATGATATTTCCAGTCGTTTGCAAACGTAGTACATAATGCTGCAAAGTTAATACTTTTTCCCGGGGAAGAACTTGGGAACTTTCTGACAGTAGTCGGCGTAGGCGGGATATTTGGAGGCGCTGATTTCCTCGGCAAAAGCGCTGCTGCCCAGGAAGAGGACGATGAGAAGGAGCGCGCCGATGATGCTCCAGTTGAAATTGCCGATGCCTGCCCCCACGGTGAACAGGTAGAAGGCGCACCAGGTTCCCTGTTCGGCGAAGTAATTGGGATGGCGGCTGCGGCTCCACAGACCCTGGGTATTGAATCCTAAATTATACGGTGCGGGCAGTTCTTCCAACTTCTTGCCCTCCCCTATCATCTTCCATTTGGTGGACTGGAAGGCCCACTGCTGTTCATCGGCCACCGTCTCATAGATGATGAAGCCCAGCATCAGGGCGGCGGCCAGGCCGTCGAGCCAGCCGAAAGGCACGTCCACATTCATCAGCACCAGCGCCGGGAACGTGGTCATCAGCACCAGGGCATTCTGGTAGATGCTGATGAAAAAGAGATTGAACAGCGTCCATTTCCAACGGGGCTGGAACTCCTTTTTGGCACGCAGGACAGCCCAGCGGTAATCCTCCTCGCCCTCCCAGAACTTGAGCCTGTATGCGCCTTTGCGGGCAAAATTGAACGTGAGGCGCACGCCCCACAGCGTGGCCAGGACGGCCATCACCACCAGGCGTGTGGTCATTCCGCCATTTGCGGCGATAACCCATGTATAGGCAATGGGGAGCAGGCTCCAGAGTTTGTCCATCTGGCTGTTGTTCCCGGTGAGTTCACCCACCACGAAGCAGAAAAGCGCGCTGCACCCGACCATGATGCCAAGGGTCTTGAGCGTATCCAACTGAGTTGCATCCAGGGCCGGCCCTACGAAGATGTACAAAAGCGGGCAGGCAATAATTGATACGGCTATCAGTGAGCCAACTACTTTAACATTCATGGCTGCAAAGGTACAAAGAATTTGGGATTAAACCACCCCTTTGAGCCAGGTGCCGCGGCGCAGGCGGATGAGAAAGAGGCTGCCGCGGAAAGTAAGTTCCACCGCCATGCACACCCAGAAGCCCACCAGGCCGTAAATAGGCGTGATGAAGATGGCGGGGATGATGCGCACCACCCACATGGAGCCGAAGTTCATCACGCTGGGCCAGCGGGTGTCGCCGGCACCCACGAAGGCGCCGTAAATGACCATGGCGGCGGCGTAGCCCGGTTCGGCGAAGGCTTCGATGCGCAGCACGCGGGCGCCCAGGTCGATGACGGACGCATCGGGCGACAGGAGCCCCATCATCTGCGGGGCGAAGAGGAACATGAGCACCGCCAGGGCACCCATGATGCCCATCCCCAGGAAGGCGGTGATCCAGGCGAAGCCGTTGGCCAGGTCCTTGCGGCGGGCGCCCACCGACTGACCCACCAGGGTGGTGGCAGCATCGGCAATGCCCACGCCGGGCATGTAGCACAGGCTCTCGGCCGTGATGGCGAACGTGTTGGCGGCGATGGCCACGGTCCCCAGCGGCGCCACAATCACGGTGGCGGCAATGTATCCGCCGCGAAGGAGCAGGTTCTGGAGCGCCATGGGCCCGCTGATGTCCAGCGCTTTCCGCACCACGGTATCGGTGGGCCGATAACTCCCCTTCTCCTGCGTAAGCCGCAGCTCCTGGGAGCGGAAGGCCAGGAAGGAGAACATGAGCACGCCGGTAATGACCTCGGCCAGACCGCTGCCGATGGCGGCGCCCACCACGCCCATCTCCATCTTATATATAAAGAGGTAATTGAAGAGCACGTCCATCAGGCACATCCCCACGCTGAGGATGCTGGGCACTTTCATATTGCCGCTGGCCTGCAGCATGGCGGCGCACGTCCAGTCCAGGATCATAGCCGGCATGAAGAGCGACATGATGAGGAAATACTTGCCGGCATCGGCCACAATGTCAGGGCCGCCGCCCAGCCACACGGGCAGCTGCTGCGAAACGGCCGCACCCAGCAGGCCGATAACCGCGCTGAACCCCAGCACGCACACCAGCGCCTGCCGCAGGACGTCCCGGGCACCCTTGAAGTCGTTGCCGCCAATCCGGTGCGCCACCTGCACGGAAAAACCGCTGGTGACCGCCATCCCGAACCCGCCCATCAGCCACAGGCACGTACTCACCAGGCCGATAGACGCCCCCGCCGCCGGCCCCAGATGCCCCACCATGGAGGTGTCGATATACTGCATCATCACCGAAGACAACTGCGCCAGGATGGCCGGATAACTGAGCATCAGGCACAGCTTGATGCGCTGGCCCGTAGTCAGCGTACCCCCGTTGCGGATTTGCGCAAGCAGTATGTCCTTAGTTGCACTCATAAAGGATAAATGCCCGCTCCCACAAAGTCAATCAATGCCTGCGGCGCAATGCAAATCTGCAGGCCGCGCACGCCGGCGCTCACGTAGATGGTATCCCACAGCAAAGCGCTCTCATGGATGAAAGTGGGAAAAGGTTTTTTCATGCCGATAGGACTGCACCCGCCCCGGATGTAACCCGTAAGGGGCAGCAGCTCCTTCACATGAATCATGGCGCAGTTCTTATTTCCGGAAATGCGTGCCGCCACTTTCAGGTCCACTTCCATGGAACCCGGCACCACGCACACGAACAGCCCGTTCTTGTCTCCCCGCAGCACCAGGGTCTTGAAAACCCGGTCCAGATCTTCTCCCAACTGTTCGGCCACATGCGACGCCTCCAGATGTTCCTCATCCACTTCATAAGGAACCAGCGAATAAGGAATCCCGGCAGCATCCAACAACCGGGCGGCATTTGTTTTCTGCACTTGCATATGCAAAAGTAACAAAAAAAACGCTATATTCGTATGTTTATGACCGCACTGGAGGTATTACGGAAATACTGGGGCCACGAAGCGTTCCGCCCCATGCAGGAGGAAATCATCCGGGAAGCCCTGGAGGACAGGGACGTCCTGGCCATCCTGCCCACGGGCGGCGGCAAGAGCGTGTGCTTCCAGGTGCCGGCCCTGTTGAAGGACGGGATTGCACTGGTGGTTACGCCCCTTATCGCCCTGATGAAGGATCAGGTACAGAACCTCCAGGCGCGCGGCATCAAGGCGCTGGCCGTGTATGCGGGCATGAGCCGGCGGGAAGTGGACCTGGCACTGAACAATGCCGCTTACGGCGATTTCAAATTCCTGTACCTGAGCCCGGAGCGCTTGCACACGGACCTCTTCCAGTCCTATCTGAGCGTGATGAACGTCTCCTATATCGTGGTGGACGAAGCGCACTGTATCTCCCAGTGGGGCTACGACTTCCGGCCCAATTATCTGGAAATCGGCCAGATACGCAAACGCATTGACGCCCCGGTCATCGCCCTTACCGCCACGGCCACGCCGCTGGTGGCCCGCGACATCATGGACCGACTGGGCTTCAAGGAGCCCAATCTGTTGCAGGCCGGCTTCGAACGGCCCAACCTCAGCTACATCGTGCGCAAGACGCAGGACAAGATTGGCCAGATCCGCAGCATCTGCCAGGGGGTTCCCGGCAGCGGCATCGTCTATGTGCGCAGCCGTGCCCGGGCGCAGGAGCTGGCAGACGGGCTCAAGGCCGCCGGCATATCGGCCTCCTACTACCACGCCGGCCTGGGAGCGCAGACCCGCACGGACCGGCAGGAGGACTGGAAAGCGGGCCGCACCCGCGTGATGGTTTGCACCAACGCCTTCGGGATGGGCATCGACAAGCCCGACGTCCGCTTCGTGGTGCACGCCGATGTCCCTGACAGCCCCGAAGCCTACTTCCAGGAGGCGGGCCGCGCCGGCCGCGACGGTCTGGAATCGTATGCCGTGATGCTGTGGAACGGCACAGACAAAACGCGGCTTTCCCAGCTGGAACAGGTCTCGTTCCCTACGCTGGAATACATTGAAGACATCTACCACAAGGTTCACATATTCTTCGAAATCCCTTACGACACTGGAATGGGCCGGATGCTCAAATTCGACCTCCCCGCCTTCTGCAAGCACTTCCACCTGCAGCAGGCACCGGCCTACTATGCCGTCAAGTACCTGGACCGGGAAGGGCACTGGACCCTGTCTGAAGATATGGACATCCAGACCCGTATCCGTATTGACGTGGACCGGCAGGAACTGTACGGGGTAGACCTTCCGGACCCGGCCATGGCCGGCGTGCTGGAAGCCCTGATGCGCATGTATACGGGCGTTTTCTCCTACCCGGTTCCCATCGACGAAGAGGCTGTGGCCCGCCGCTGCGGCGTGTCGGTGAGCGGCTTACGGCAGTTGCTGTACCAACTGAGCGTGAACCACGTGATACGCTATATTCCCGCCGATCATGCCACCGTGCTCTTTATCCAGCACGACCGCTTGCGCCCCGGCAATGTCCAGCTGAGCCCCCAGCGCTACCAGATGCTCCGCAGCACCTATCGGGAGCGTGTCCAGACCATGGTGGACTATGTGGAAGAGGAGGATGAATGCCGTTCCCAGTACCTTCTGCGGTACTTCGGCCAGGAGAACAGCCAGCCCTGCGGCAAGTGCGACCTGTGCCGCTCCGGCGCCGCCAAACCGCAGGACCTGGCCGCCCGCCTGAAATCATGGATTGCTGCCCGAAACGGTTCTTATACACTTTTGGAGCTGCGCGCCGCCTTCGGCACGGCCGAAGACAGCTATCTGGAAGTGCTCCGGGAACTCATCGACGCCGGAGAAGTGTATAATAGCCGCTAGCTAACTCGCTGATTATCAATACTATTGCGAATTTTCTTTAGTCTGTTCGGGCTAAAGAAAATTTCTATATACACTGATAATCAACAACTTACGCCTGACGCTGAAACCTCAGCGGTGGACCAGGTCCAGGGCCTTTACAGCGGGGCCTTACAGCACCTTGTCCAGATAGCGAAAAATGAGGCGGATGCGGTCCTTGAGGACGTCGTAGTCCAGGGAGTCGGGGGTGTCCGTGGACTTATTGTTGTTGAGGGTGATGCCGCTGGTGAACATCACGGCGGGGATGCCGTGGTCCAGGAACACGCGCTGGTCGCAGATGCGGCGGAAGAAAAGACGGGTGAAGTCCTTGCTGCCGTAATAGTCATAGGCCAGTTCCAGGCCGAATCCGCGGTCCTTGTTGGCGTTGTCCAGAGAGTTGCGGCGGCCGGTGGATTCATCCGAAAGCATCATCAGGAAACGGGGATTGCCTTCGGTGAGGGGTGACGAAGTGCCGCCAATCTGGTCCAGGTTCACCACCAGGGAAATCTGGTCCGGTGTAACGGGGCTGCCGGAAACGGGGTCCAGGAGCTTGCGCTGGGAAATGAGGCGCCACAGCTCTTCGGCGCCGCCCTGGTTCTTCTCCTTGGCGTCCAGAGCCACCACGATGAGGCCGTTGCGGTAAATCTTGTGGCAGGTGTTCATGCGCGTAACCATCTCGGCCAGTTGCAGCAGGGCCGATACACCCGAAGCATTGCTGTCGGCGCCGGGATAGAAGGTGCCGTTCAGGATGCCCAGGTTGTCATAGTGCGCCATCAGGATCACGTACCGGGCCGGCGAGGCGCTGCCGGGAATGAGGCCGATGACATTGCGGGCCATGCCGTCGGAGGTGTTGAAGCCGTGCAGCCAGGCGCCGCCCAGGGGCTGCAGCCCCAGCACGCGGAAGTTGCCTTCCAGCCAGGCCGCGGTCTTGCGGCCGCCGTCGGTGCCGGTGGCCCGGCCGCCCAGTTCTTTGGCGCAAAGGTGTTCCACGTTGGAGCGGATGGTTTCGGCGTTCAGGACGGCATCGGCATTCACCGGGGAGATGGTGTAGCCCTGTCCCCAGGCGGGAAGCTCCAGGAGCAGGAGGCTTATGATAAATATTTTTAGTATCTTTGTCATTTGGCGCGAAATTAGCTATTTCGTGGCTGAAATGAAAATTTTTTTGATGAAAAACCACCTTCGCTTCGCCGCTTTGTGCCTGGCCCTGCTGCTGCCCCTGTGCGCACGGGCCCAGTACGACAAAGACGTCTTCTCCTTCCGGGGCCGCACCGCCCTGCAGGACGGACGTCTGAGCGAGGCCGTGGCCAATTTCAACATACTGGCCCAACTGGACTCCACAGATTATTGGACCTTCTTTTACAGGGGTATCGCCAAATACAACTTGGGCGACATTCGCGGCGCCCGGGCCGATTTCTCCACCGCCGTCCGCCTGAACCCGGTGTTCACGTCCGGTTACCACTACCGGGCCATTACGGAAAGCCGAACGGGCAATTACGACGCCGCGCTCCGGGACCTGGAACGGGCCATCGAGCTGCGTCCGGGATCGGCCGGCCTGTATTTCACCCGCGGCGTCACCTATTTCCTGAGCCGGCAGTTCGAGCGCGCAGTATCTGACTTTGACAAATACATCCGCCAGGAGCCCAAGGACCCTTCGTCCTACCTGAACCGCGGTGCTTCCTATCTGTTCCTGGGAGACTCCCTGAAGGCGCTGGAAGACTACAACCACGCCATCAAGCTGGACCGCTTTGAGCCCGAAGGCTACATCCGCCGCGGCTCCCTGAAGGCGGCCCGCAAGCAGTACGACGAAGCCTTGCAGGACCTGGACAAAGCCATCGAGCTGGACTCCACCCTTACCCTGGCCTATTTCAACCGCGCCCTGGTGCGGTCCGAAAACGGGGACCTGAAATCGGCCATGAAGGACCTGAATACGGTGCTCAAATACGAGCCCGGCAACGCGCTTACCTTATATAACAGGAGCCTCCTAAGCGCCCAGGTGGGCGATTACGAGGGTGCGCTGGCCGACATGGACCGCGTCATCGCCATCAACCCCGGCAACGTGCTGGCCTACTTCAACCGGGCCGGCTTCTTCATCGAGATGCAGCGCTGGGACGACGCTTTGGCAGACTACAATAAGGCCATCGAACTGTATCCGGACTTTGCCAAGGCCTATATGAACCGCGCCTACGTAGAGCTGCAGATGGGGATGAACCGCGCTTCCAAGGAGGATTACCGCATAGCCCGCGCCAAGGTGGCAGAATACGAAAAGGCCACAGCCGGCGGGGCCGATTTCTCCGACACCACCCGCAAGTACAGCAGCCTGCTGGCGCTGGACGCCGACTTCGCCCGCGGCGGCAACTTCGAAGACGAGATGCTGCGTCACCGCGACGTAGACATCAACTTGAAACCGCTGTACCGCTTTGCGGTGGTGGAGAGCCGTACTATCGCTGGCAGCTATGCGCTGGAGCACCGCTACGAGAACCGCCTGCTGGACAACTTCATCGCATCGGCCCCCCTGCCGCTTACGGTGGCCAACGAGCCGTCGGCCGTGCCGGTGACATCGGCCGTCCTGGCGGAAAAGGTGGACGATCCCTTCCTGAAAGGAGTGCAGGCAGTGGGCCTGAAGCAGTACAATACCGCCCTTCAAGATTTCACGGATGCCATCGAGGCCGATGACAACGCCCCCTACGCCGCCTACCACAAGGCCTTCTACCTGATGAACCGCGGCGCGCTGCGGGCCGAGATGATTGAATTCATCGCCTCCTTCGAATCCAACGTACAGACGCTCACGATGGACGACAAGGGCAACACCCGCGCCCGTGTACGCGAACAGGTGAGCCGCGAATACGACTACTCCGAGGCCCTGGCCGATATGGAGGCCGCCGCCGCCATACTGCCTTCCCTGCCGTACATTCAGTTCAACCTGGGCAATCTGTACTGCCTGAGTTCCCGCTTCGTGCAGGCCATTGACAGCTACGACAAAGCCATCCGGCTGTACCCCTGGATGGGCAGTGCCTATTTCAACCGCGGCCTGGTGCTCATCTATCTGAAAGACAAGGAGAAAGGTTGTATTGACCTGTCCCGCGCCGGTGAACTGGGCGTGGACGGGGCCTACGACGTCATTTCCCGCTACTGCGACAAGGACAAAGAGTTATGAGCCTCCGATTCGTGAGTTTTTCCAGCGGCAGCTGCGGCAACTGTTCCCTCCTCCTGGGCCCGCATTCCGGCATCATGATAGACGCCGGCGTGGGAATCCGCCGCATCAAGAAAGAGCTGGAGGCGCTGCATCTGGGGTATGCCAATATTTCGGCCATCCTGATCACCCACGACCACGGGGACCACATACGCTCCCTGGGCTCTTTCTGCAAGCGGGTGCAGGCGCCGGTGTGGACCACTCCCACCATCCACGACGCCCTGCTGTGGCATCCCTTCACCCGGGACTGGATAGGGCCTTTCCGCCAGAATCTGCAGGCCGGCGTGTGGAATCCCATTACCGAGGATTTTGACGTGCAGTACTTTGTGGTGCCGCACGACGCCACCCAATGCGTGGGCTATGCCATCCGCTGCGGAGAAGAACTCTTTGTGCTCATGACCGACATGGGCCACACCACGCCCGAAGCCCTTTCCTGGGCCTCCCGCGCCACCACGGTGGTGGTGGAATCCAATTACGACATGGACATGCTCCTGGGCGGGGATTATCCCCAATATCTGAAAGACCGCATCAGCCACGGGATTGGCCATCTGTCCAACGATGCTTGCGCCGAGGCTATCGGCACGTTCCTGCACCCGGGCCTGCGCAATATCTTCTTATGCCACCTGAGCGGCAACAACAACACCCCCGAACTGGCCTACGACAGCGCCCGCGCCGCCCTGGCCGCCGCCGGCGTGGAGCCCGGCACCCTCTCTCTCCGCGTCCTCAAACGCGGCATCCCCACACCCCTGCTGGTGCTGTAAGCTTTTTTTCGTATCTTTGTAGGATATGTTGAAGGACTTCCTGAAAATCATGAGGCAGTATGCCTCTCCGTATAAGGGCCATCTGGGAGCGTCGGTGGTGCTGAACATCCTGAGTGCGGTGTTCAACATCTTCTCGTTCGCCGTGCTGGTACCGCTGCTGCAGATCCTGTTCAAGGTGAACGACCAGGTGTACAGCTTCATCCCGTGGAGCGCGGACATGCCAAAGAAGGACATCGTGGTGAACAACTTCTACTACTATGTGTCGGACTTCGCCGCCACGCACGGAATTGTGAACACACTGGTCCTGCTGGCCGTGGTGATGATTGCGTTCACGCTGCTCAAGACCAGCTGCTACTTTGGCTCCAATGCGGTGATGATTCCCATTTCCACGGGCATCGTGAAGGAAATCCGCTGCCGCATCTACGACAAGATTCTCAGCCTTCCCATCGGCTTTTTCACGGAAGAGCGTAAGGGAGACATCGTGGCCCGCATCACGGGAGACGTGAGCGAGGTGGAGAATTCCATCATCGCGTCCCTGTCCCTCATGATCAAGGACCCCATCCTCATCGTCATTTACTTCGGCTTCCTCATCTGGTTAAGCCCGGAGATGATGATTTTCACCATCCTCTTTGCGCCGGCGTTCATCTGGGTGATGGGCCTCATCGGCAAGCAGCTCAAGCGCACGTCGCTGGAGGCGCAGGCCCTGTGGAGCGACACCATGAGCCAGGTGGACGAGACCCTGGGCGGCCTGCGGGTGATCAAGGCTTTCAACGCCGAGAAAAAGATGCACGCCCGGTTCCATGACATCACGGACCGGATGCGCCGCCGCATCGCCCGCGTGAGTACCCGCCAGCAGCTGGCCCATCCCGTAAGCGAATTCCTGGGCACCACCATGCTCATGATCGTACTGGTGGTGGGCGGTGCCATGATCGTGGGCGGCAAGAGCCTCCTGGGCACCGGTAAATTCATCGACGCCCCCACGTTCATCTTCTTCCTGATTATCCTGTACTCTGTGATAGAGCCCATCAAGGAGCTTTCCAAAGCCTCCTACAGCATACGCAAGGGCCTGGCGTCCATGGAACGCATCAACAAGATCCTGGAGGCCGAAAACCCCATCAAGGATCCCGTCAATCCCCTGCCGCTCACCGCTTTCGAGCACAGTATCAAGTTAGAGGATGTGAGCTTCAGCTACGACGGCAACCGCCGTATCCTGGACCACGTGGACCTGGAAATCCCCCATGGCAAGATGATTGCCATCGTGGGCGAATCGGGCGCCGGCAAATCCACGCTGGTAGACCTCATCCCCCGTTTCTGGGACGTAAGTGACGGCCGCATCACCCTGGACGGCAAGGACATCCGGGAAGTGAACGTGAAGGACCTGCGCGCCCTCATGGGCAATGTGAACCAGGAACCTATCCTGTTCAACGACACCATCTTCAACAATATTGCTTTCGGCGTGGAAGGGGCCACCGAGGAACAGGTGATCGCCGCGGCCAAGATTGCCAACGCGCACGAGTTCATCATGGAGAAGGAGGACGGTTACCAGACCAATATCGGCGACCGCGGCAGCAAACTCTCCGGCGGTCAGCGCCAGCGGCTTTCCATCGCCCGCGCCGTGCTCAAGAACCCGCCCATCCTCATCCTGGACGAAGCCACCGCTTCCCTGGATACGGAGAGCGAGCGTATGGTGCAGGACGCCCTGGACCGCCTGATGAGCTCCCGTACCACCATCGCCATCGCCCACCGGCTCTCTACCATCAAGAACGCCGACGAAATCATCGTGATGCACGAAGGCCGCATTGTAGAGCGGGGCCGCCATGAGGAGCTCATCGCCCTGGACGGCTATTACAAGAAACTGAACGACATGCAAGCCCTGTAAAGGATGACACATAACCAGAAAATACTGTTCCGCATCCTGTTTCTGCTGTACCTGACAGGCGTGCTGTACCTGTGCTTCGGACGCTTTGACAACGCCCCCTCCGTGGAATGGAGCCTCTTCGGCATCCCCACGGACAAGCTGGTGCACTTCTGCATGTTCTTCCCCTTCCCCATCCTGGCTTTCCTGGCCTTTGACCGGTACACTGAGACAGCCCGCAAGACGCTCACCTTCGTGGGCATCACCCTGGCGGTGGGTCTCCTGCTGGCCGTGGGCACCGAATGGGGCCAGGCCCATTTCACCGATTACCGCAGCGCGGATCCCTGGGATTTTGTGGCCGATACGTCGGCCCTGGTACTAAGCTCCTTCCTGGTGAGCATCTGGGACATCCGTAAACAGAAAAAATGAAGCGTCTCTTCCTGATTCTCCTTCTGGCGGCCGCCAGCCTTTCCCTTGAGGCCCAGCAGAAACCCCGGGCCCGGGATTTCCAGACGGTGGCCGATTCCCTCCAACAGCGCATGATGCGCCGCACGGGCGTAGTCTCCCCCTTCAAGGTGGACAAGGCCATCGTGCGCGGCAAAAGCGTAGACTTGTACTTCTCCTCCAACGCATCTGCCTTCCCCTGGCGCGCCGGGGACCCCGAATGGTTCCGCTCGCAGGTGGAAAGCCTTTCCCGCACCGCCCGGCGGGGGTACGCCCTGGGGAATCTCTACGTCGGAAGACAGCCCCTCAACGCCCTCCCGATGCCGGAGCTCACCGCCGACGGCAAACCCATCGGCAACGGTTTCCGCACCGCCGACCCCCGCGAGAAGACGCCCGCCCTGGTGCGCGGCAGCGACTGGTGGCCCCTGGGCCTGAGCGGCCGGCACATCGCCCTCTGGCAGAGCCACGGCTTCTACTGGGAAGAGGAAAACGACCGCTGGGAATGGCAGCGCTCCCCCAATCACCGCACCATGGAAGACCTCTTCACGCAAAGTTTCGTGGTCCCCTTCCTGATGCCCATGCTGGAGAACGCCGGCGCCGTGCTCCTGTGCCCGCGCGAGCGTGACCCGCAGGTGAACGAAGTGGTGTGCGACAACGACGACGCCTTCTCCGGCCCCCGCGAGCAAGGGATGCGCCGCCAGGGCCGCTACAGCGAAAAAGGCGTGTGGGCCGATGCCGGAGTGGGATTCGCCGACGCCCAGCCGTCCTACAAAGACCTGGAGAACCCCTTCACCATGGGCACCGCCCGGATGGCCGATGCCGTCACCTCCGACAAGAAAGACCCCGACCGCATCTTCTGGCGGCCGGACATCCCCGAAAAGGGCGATTACGCAGTTTATATCTCCTACAAGAGCTTCTCCAACAGCACCACCGACGCCCGCTACACCGTCCACTACCTGGGCGGGGAGCGCCTGTTGCACGTGAACCAACAGATGGGCGGCGGCACCTGGATCTACCTGGGCACCTTCCCCTTCGCCAAGGGCAACGACGGCTATGTAGAGCTCACCACGCTCAGTTCATCGGCCGGAATCGTATCGGCCGACGCCGTGCGCTTCGGCGGCGGAATGGGCAAGACCGAGCGCGGAGGCAGCATCTCCGGGATGCCCGCCTACGTGGAGGGTGCTCTGTACAACATGCAGTACGCGGGCATCGACCTGGGCCTGTTCGACGAATGGGAGGACGAATACACCAAGGATTACGCAGGCAGGGGCCGATGGGTTCAGGAACTCACCGGCGGCTCCCGCGTGAACCCGTCCGAGACCGGCCGGCGCATCCCCGTGGACCTCTCCCTGGCCTGGCACACCGACGCCGGCGTCACGCCCAACGACTCCATTGTGGGCACACTGGCCATCTATACCCGCACCAACAAGGGGCAGGCCAAATTCCCCAACGGCGAAGACCGCATGAGCAGCCGCCTGTACTGCGACCTGGTGCAGACGCAGGTGGTGAACGACATCCGCACCCTGTATGAGCCCGAGTGGACCCGCCGCCAGCTGTGGGACCGTTCCTACAGCGAGAGCCGCACGCCCAACGTGCCGGCCCTGCTGCTGGAACTCCTCTCGCACCTGAATTTTGCCGATATGCGCTACGGGCTGGACCCGCAGTTTCGCTTCACCGCGGCGCGGTCCGTGTACAAGGGAATGCTCAAGTACCTGAGCGCCCGCTACGGCTGCGAATACGCCGTGCAGCCGCTTCCGGTGCACGCCTTCAAGGCCACCCTGGCCGACGGGCGCGTGACCCTGCGCTGGCAGCCCACGGAAGACAGCCTGGAGCCCACCGCCACGCCCAAATACTATAAGGTATATACGCGGGTGGGAGAAAGCGGCTTCGACGCCGGGTACCAGGTGAACGACACCACCGTGAGCCTCCCGTTGGAAGAGGGTCATCTGTACAGCTTCAAGGTGACCGCCTGCAACGACGGCGGCGAGAGTTTCCCCTCCGAAATGCTGTGCGCCGGATATCCGTCCCGGACGGCCCAAAAGGTAGTGGTGGTGAACAACTTCACCCGCGTGGCCGCTCCCGCCTGGTTTGACACGCCGCAGTACGCCGGCTTCACCGAGGACCTGGACAGCGGCGTACCGTGGGGCCGGGACCTGCTGTATGCGGGTGCCGTGAACCAGTTCGACCGATCCGTGGAGTGGCTGGACGACGACAACCCCGGCTTCGGCGGCTGCTACATAGACAAGGCCGGCAGTATTGTGGCCGGCAATTCCTTCGACTTCTCCGTCCAGCACGGACGTGCGCTCCTGCGCGCCGGCTATGCCGTGGAATCCTGCAGCGCAGAGGCCTTCGACGGCCTTTCCCCCGCTTTTGCGGCCGATATCATCTGCGGCAAGCAGCTCACCACCCGCGTGGGCCGCGGTGCCGTCCCGGACCGCTATACCGTATTCACCGAATCCCTGCAGACGGCGCTCCGGCAGTTTACATCGGCCGGCGGGCACGTGCTCATTTCCGGCGCCTATATTGGCACCGACGCCTGGGACACGGTGTATCAGGGGGTGGAAAAAGGCCCCGAAACCACCCGGCAGTTCATCCGGCAGGTGCTGGGCTATGAATGGCTCACCAACTTTGGAGACGCATCCGGCAAGGTAATGCCCGCCCGCGGCAGCAGCCTGCCCGCCGTGAGCTACAACAAGGAATGGTCCCCCACCGTGTATCGCGTGGAAAACGCCGACGGCATCAAGCCGGCATCGGGCCGCAGCAAGATCCTCATGCGCTATCAGGGCACGCTGATCCCCGCCGCCACCTGGTACGACGGCCCCGGCTACCGCGTGGCAGCCTTCGGCTTCCCGCTGGAGACTTCTCCCCAGCTGGAAGGCTTATTGAAGGGTGTGATGAAAAAATTCCAGTAAAGACTACATCCTGTCCGGAAGTTCGATACCCAGCAGGGCCATGGCGCTGCGCAGGGTACGGGCCATCACGGCGATGAGTTCCAGGCGGTACTTCAGGACGGCCTGATTCTCTTCCTTGAGGATGGGGGTCTCGTGGTAATACTGGTTGAACTCCTTGGCCAGGTCGTAGGCGTAGTTGGCGATGACGGCGGGGCTCAGTGCGGCGCCGGCTTCGGCCACCTTGGCGGGATACAGGGACAGGAGCTGCGTGAGGCGGATCTCTTTGGCCGAGGGTTCCACGGAGGCGTTGACATCGGCCGGGCCGAAAGGTACGCTGGCCTTGCGCAGGATGCTGCAGATACGGGCGTGGGTGTACTGGATGAAGGGACCGGTGTTGCCGTTGAAGTCGATGGACTCCTTGGGGTTGAACAGCATGGTCTTCTTGGGATCCACCTTGATGATGAAATACTTCAGGGCGCCCAGGCCGATGACATGGTACAGCCGGTCTTTCTCTTCGGCCGACAGGTCTTCCAGCTTGCCGCTTTCCTCAGAGGTCTTTTTGGCCTCCTCGTACATGCTCTGGATGAGGTCGTCAGCGTCTACCACCGTGCCCTCGCGGGACTTCATCTTGCCTTCCGGCAGCTCTACCATGCCATAGCTGAGATGGTAAATCTGGTCCGCCCAGTCAAAGCCCAGCTTCTTGAGGATGAGCTTGAGCACCTGGAAATGATAGTCTTGTTCGTTGCCCACCACGTACACGTGGGAATCCAGGTTGAAGTTGGCGAAGCGGCGCTCGGCGGTACCCAGGTCCTGTGTGATGTAGACGGACGTGCCGTCTCCGCGCAGCACCAGCTTGCGGTCCAGGCCGTCGGCGGTGAGGTCACACCACACGCTGCCGTCGGGGTCCTTCACGAAGACGCCTTCGGCCAGGCCCTTCTGCACCAGCTCCTTGCCCAGGAGGTAGGTTTCGCTCTCGTGGTCCACCTGGTCGAAGGTGATGCCCAGGGCGGCATAAGTCTCATCAAAACCGGCATACACCCAGCCGTTCATCATGGCCCAGAGTTCCCGCACATGCGGGTCTCCGGCTTCCCAGTCTACCAGCATCTTGTGCACCTCGTCAATAATCTCCGGGTGCTCCTTTTCCATCTGGGCATAGGCCACGTAGCAGTCTCCCACCAGGTGGTCGCCCTTCTTGCCGGTGCTCTCCGGCGTAGCGCCGTCGAACTTCTTCTCCCAGGCGTACATGCTCTTGCAGATGTGCACGCCGCGGTCGTTCACGATAGTGCTCTTGATCACGGTGTTGCCACAGGCCTTGAGGATGCGGGACACGCTGTCTCCCAGCAGGTTGTTACGGATATGGCCCAGGTGCAGGGGCTTGTTGGTGTTGGGGGAAGAGAATTCCACCATGATGCGCTTGCCGGTATCCGGCAGCTGGCCGAAGTTGTCATCGGCCGCCATGGCCTGCAGGTTCTCGCTCCAGTAAACCGGGGAGAAGGACAGGTTCAGGAAACCTTTTACGCTGTTGAAGGCGGCAATCTCCGGGACGTTGTCCACCAGCCACTGGCCGATGGCGTTGCCCGTGGCGTCGGGCGCCTGGTGCGTGATCTTGAGCAGGGGGAAAGTGACCAGGGTATAATCCCCTTCGAACTCCTTGCGGGTAACAGAAACCTGAAGTGACGTTTCCGCCACTTCAGTTCCGTAAATAGCTTGAATGGCCGCTGCGGCCTTCTGCTGAATAAAGCTCTCTGCGCTCATTATCCCAGGTAGCTCTTAAGGAGTTTGCTGCGGGACGGGCTCTTGAGACGGCGGATGGCCTTTTCCTTGATCTGGCGCACGCGCTCACGGGTGAGGCCGAAACGCTCGCCAATCTCTTCCAGGGTCATTTCCTGGCAGCCGATGCCGAAGAAGCTCTTGATGATTTCACGCTCACGGTCTGTGAGGGTGCTAAGGGCGCGCTCGATTTCCGTGTTGAGGCTTTCGTTTACCAGGCCGCGGTCGGCGGACGGGGAGTCGTCGTTGGGGATGACGTCCAGCAGGCTGTTGTCCTCGCCTTCCACGAAGGGGGCGTCCACGCTCACGTGGCGGCTGCCGACACGCAGGGTATCCGAGATCTTGTCCTTGGGGACATCGATCATCTCCGACAGTTCCTCATTCGTGGGCTGGCGTTCGTTTTCCTGCTCGAAGCGGGTGAGGGCCTTGTTGATCTTGTTCAGGGAACCCACCTGGTTCAGGGGCAGACGGACGATACGGCTCTGCTCTGCGAGCGCCTGCAGAATGCTCTGGCGAATCCACCACACCGCATAGGAGATGAACTTGAAACCACGGGTTTCATCGAACTTCTCGGCGGCTTTGATCAGTCCCAGGTTGCCTTCGTTGATCAGGTCTGGAAGGCTGAGGCCCTGGTTCTGGTACTGCTTGGCCACGGACACCACAAAGCGCAGGTTGGCGCGGGTGAGTTTCTCAAGGGCTTCCTGGTCTCCTTTGCGGATGCGCTGGGCCAGTTCCACTTCTTCGTCCGGGGTAACCAGCTCTTCGCGGCCGATTTCCTGCAGGTACTTGTCCAGCGACGCGCTTTCGCGGTTGGTGATGGACTTGGTAATCTTTAATTGCCTCATTTACTTTAAACGTTACGGTTTTCTACTTACCTGCCGAAGCCGAAGTAGAAAGTCCGTCCGTTCGGGTCCACGCCTTCGATGTAAATGGCGCGGGATGCTTTCTTAGCCTTGGCTACGACATCTTCGGGTTTTGAAACGGACTCCCCGTTCACGTAGAGGATGATGCTGCCCACCTGAGCGCCCGCTTCCGCCATCTTGCCACTGCTAAGGGAAACAATCTCCACGCCGCGCTCGGCGGCCTTGAGTCTTGCACCGTAGAAGGCAATGGAACCATCGGCATCCGCTTCACCGTTCTGCAGGCTGGCGCTCTGGAAGGTTACGCTTACGTCCTGCTTCTTGCCGTCGCGGATAATGCTGATGGTGGCTTTGTCGCCGGGATGATAGCTGTTGACCTTGGCCTGAACGGAAGCACCGTCCGTAATCTTCTGGCCGTCAATGGCCACGATGACGTCGTTCTTCTTGAGACCGGCCTTGTCGGCAGCACTGCCCTTCAAAACCTCGTTAATATATACGCCGGATACGTCGGAAAGTTTCATTTCGTCGGCAAACTTTTTATCCACGGTGCCCATGGTAATGCCCAGGACGGCGCGCTTCACGGAGCCGAAGTCCATCAGGTCCTGTGCCACGCGCTTCACGATGTTCACGGGCACGGCGAAGGAATAGCCGGTGTAGGAGCCCGTCTGGGACACGATGGCGGTGTTGATGCCCACCAGTTCACCCTTCTTGTTCACCAGGGCGCCGCCGGAGTTGCCGGGGTTCACGGCAGCGTCGGTCTGGATGAAGGACTCAATCTTGAATTCACCGGAATTGTCCGGCATGGAACGGCCCTTGGCGCTCACGATACCGGCGGTGATGGTGCTGCGCAGCTGGGCGCCCAGCGGGGAGCCGATGGCCAGCACCCATTCTCCCAGGCGCAGTTTGTCACTGTCTCCCAGCGGAATGGTGGGAAGGTCCGAGGCGTCCACCTTGATGATGGCTACGTCGGTCACGGGGTCCGTGCCCACGATGGTGGCGTCGTACTGCTGGTTGTTGTTCAGCGTAACGGAAATCTTGGTAGCGCCGGACACCACGTGGTTGTTGGTCACGATATAGCCGTCGGGACGGATGATGACACCGCTGCCGCTGCCTTTCTGCTCGCGGGACTGCGGCTGGCCGTATTCATTGCCGAAGAAGAAACGGAAGAAGGGGTCGTTCAACTGGTACTGCTGACGCACCGTCACCTCTACATATACGACGGCCTCCACGGCGCTTTCGGCCGCATAGGTGAAGTCCGGATAATCGGTCTCTGCCAAATTGACAGTGCGGTATTCCACCGCGTTCCCGGCGGCATCCTTGACAATGGTAGCGGGAGCACTCTGTACTGGTTGGGACTCGGTGGCTCTCACGACGCCGTAAGCGGTAAGTCCCCCTGCCAGGACAGAGAGTAAGATGGTCATAAATCCTTTTTTCATATGATGCTACATTTAATATTTTTCCGGCAGGGGTAAATTTCAAAAGCTATGCCAAGGGAGTGTCATTTTTTTATTAACTTTGTGAGAAAACAAACACTGAGGCTATGACAAACCTTTTGGACAATATATCTCCTGCAGCATTCACGGGCATCGTTCTGCTGCTCATGCTGGCGTATTTCTTCATCACCGCACTCACCATCCGCAACAAGCCCAAACTGCTGTGGCTTCCGGCCACGCTCCTGCTGCTGCTGTCCACGGCATTTTATTCATCGGCGTACTGGATCGGAGGTATCAAGGCCGTGTTCTCCAACCTGTTCATGTCCCTTTCCAACGCCCTGGACCTGTTCCTGTTCAAGATGAATTCCACCTACGGCCGGTTTACGAACCTCTTTTATCTGGATCCTGCGTCCGCAGAGGAGCCTCTGCTGGTCCAGAACCGGATGATCCTTCTCATCGGCCTGTACCTGTGCAGCATCTGGACCACGTCCATCATGGTGATGCACTTCTTTGCCCGGCGGCTGATGAGCCGGCTGGTGCTGGCCTGGAACTGGCTGCAGGCGAAAGGCCGGGGCATCCACATCTTCGTGGGCATCAATCCCCATTCCATGGCGCTGGCCAAGAGCCTGGGCAAGGACGAGAAGGTGGTCTTCGTGGACCTTCCTTCCCCGGAGCTTCTGCCGGATAAACTGTCCCTCACCCAGATTTTCAAAGGCGTGCGCGCCGGGTCTGACCAAAGCGTCCGCATGAAGGAAATCCGCAAGGACGTGGTGGTGCTCAAAGCCCGCAAACCCTTGAACCAGTGCACCGGGGAAGACCTATTCAAGGACCTGGGACTGGGAATGCTGAACCGTTGGGCCCGTAAACCCCAGACGGTAATCTATCTCATTTCCGGCTGGTATCCGGACAATGTGGAAGCGCTGCAGAAACTGTATCGTTTCCCCGCCCAAATCTACTGCCATGCCAAGCGGGAAGGTCTGGCGCTTCGCCTGGAACTCATTGAAAGCAACCATGTCCATATCATAGACTCTTCCTTCCTCTCCACCAAGGCCCTGAAAGGCCGCGACGAACTGTATCCCATCCACTTCATGAGCATCCCCAAGGACAACCTGGGACAGCCCATGGGATACGTGGAGGGCAGTTTCGACGCCCTGGTATGCGGCTTCGGAGAGGCCGGACAGGGTATGGTGTCGTTCCTGTACGAGTTTGGCGCTTTCCCCGACAAAGACAAGAAACTGAACCAGTTCCACTGCACGGTGGTGGATTCCCGCATGGACCTCAAGGAGGGGGCGTTCCGGGTAGATCATCCCGGCCTGGAGCCCGGCCGCCTGAGCTTCGTAAAGGACAGCGTGGGCACGGAATCCTTCTGGAAGATGCTGGGCAGCCAGATCCAGGACCTCAACTATGTATTCATCAACATCGGCACGGACGCCGAGAACCTCAAGTACACCTTCGACATCCTGGAATTCGCCTTCCGCAACCGGGAAAGCATGGACCATTTCATCATTGTGGTGAAACTGGACCACCCGGCCGCCAACCAGAACCTCATTGGCTACTTCAACACCAATTACGGCGGCAAGAATGTCATCCGCTCCATCGGCGACATTGAGCGCACCTGGACCTGGAACAACATCAGCGGGGCCGATTTCCGCTCCGACGCACAGACCTTTTACGCGGCTTACGCCGCCGCCTCGGGCTCTCCCCTCACCTGGGAGGAACGGGAGAAGCAGATCATGGCCAAACCCGTGAGCGACCTGGCCAAGAAACTGGAACTCCAACGCAAGATGGGGCAGGATTTCATCAACCATTTCCACACGCGTGTCAAGAGCTACCTGTGCCCGGACCGTCTGTGGAAGGATCCTTCCATCGCCGCCAACATCCCTCTGGAAATGGTGGACGGAAAGCATTTTACCGGCAACGACCCCCAGGCCGAGGCCATCCTGGACTATCTGGCCGTGGGCGAGCACCTGCGCTGGTGCGCCTCCCACCAGATAAACGGATACCGTGTGGGACCGAGGAAACAGGAAGACCTCAAGACCCACACGGATATCGTACCTTATGAAGAACTCTCCGAGCCAGTCAAGCACTATGACTGGATTGTGGTCAAGACCACGCTGGAGATTCTGGGGAAATAAAGCTTAGAACACTCTCCAGATGGAATTGCCCTTGCCGAAGAGGGCGATTTCCACCCCGATGACAAACATATTGGGAATGTTGAGCGGAGACGAGGTAAACTTGGCTTCCGTTTCGTTGGAGGTGATGGAGTTGTCGCACAGGTTGGCGGTGAGCATCGGGTACATCTGCATACCTACGCGCAGGCTCACGTTAAAGTAAGGGATGCGCGAGGACACTTCGGCGCCCACAAATACGTCGTGACCGGAGATGTGCGAGAACGGGATGAACTTCTTCAGGAAGGTGGGATACCAGGCATAGGTGGCCAGGAAATCCACGTCCATATAGTCCAGAACGGCGCCGCCAATGCGGAGGTCGGCGTTCAGAAACAGGCAGGTGACGGCCGGCAGGATGCCCGGGTTGACAATTTCGGGCGTCTTTGTTGTTGCGCTGGTGGCTGTAGGTGCGAAGTTGGGCGTAGACACAGGCAGGAACAGCATACCCTTGAGGACCGACGTGGACAGGCCGTGGAAGATGCGGAAACGCAGCAGGTTCACCGTACCCAGCAGGTTGTAGTTATTGGCCGTAAGGCCCTCCGGAGCCACGGAAACGGGGTTGGGGCTGCCTACGAAGTTCAGGGAGAACGCCAGCGGAACCAGTTCCGTCTTGGACCAGGACTGGATGTAATGCTTGGTCTTGGAGGCGTCGTTGAACTTGAGGCGGCCGCGGTAGGCGGGATACGTCTGGCCAATGCGGTGCAGCTCTACATAATAAGGTTTGTCGCGCAGCGGGAGGGCGACCTCGGCCGGAATGGTGACGCCTTCCACGAAGGTGGTGTCCCCGTGGCGGCTGTTCTTCACGATGAGCTGCAGGTCAACGCCGTCGGTGGTCACCTTCAGCGGGTTGGTCTTGGGCATGGTGAAGGACTTCGTCTGCGTGCTGTAGTTCTTGAAATCGGGAGCCAGCGTCTCCTTGGCGGACAGATAGCCGTCCTTGATAATCTCAATCTGGAAGGTCTTGCCCGGCTCCGACTCTCGCAGCAGATAAGGCTTGGTGGGCGTATTGCCAATGTATTCGCCGTCCACGATCACCTTGGCGTCGGCCGGTGTGGAATCAAAGATATAAGGGACGAAACGCGTCATGGCCACGTTCAGGATTACGTCCTCGTTCTCATGGATGTTCACCACATAGGAGGATTCTACGGCCTGGAAGCCCTCTTTCTCCAGGGTGATGGCGTGTTCACCCACGCTCACCGGATAGTTGGTGATATCCTGGACGGCGCCGGCGGGCTTACCATCGATGGAAGCCACGGCGTTACGGGCCTGGCCGGTGTCGATGAGACTCAGGCGGCCGAATTTGGCCTTCAGCACAAGGGTAAGAGGAATGATCTCGCCGGCCTTAATCTGCACGTCCCGGCGCTCCTGTTCAAAGGATTTGGCCGTTGCAGCCACGGTAAGCAGTCCCGGGGGCACGGGAATGGTGCCGTCCTCATACAGGAAGTAACGTTCGATATCGCGGTCGTCGTCGTAAGAATAATTGTAATTCTCGATGGTACGGCCGTTCACAATCAGTTCATACGGACGGAGATCGTCAAAGCTGAAGCCTTCCTGGGGAAGCACTTCCACTTTGAGTTTGCCGAAGGAGGGAGCCAGCTGCAGGACAATATCCATATTCTGGTCTGCACGCATGTCGTCCACCACGTTGATGACGGTATCCCTGGAGAAATAGCCGGACTTTTCCACGTGGATCTTGTGCGGGCCGGAATCCAGCTTGCCTTCCCAGGAACCTGTGATGGGCATGCTGCCGTCCACGATGAGACGGGCGCGGTCCGGCTTGGTGCGGATGGACACCTGCTTCACGGTTTCCGGACGGGCGTCCTGGATGACGGTAGCCTTGCGGGTCTTGATCTTGCCCATGGAGATGGTGATGGTGGCCTGGCGGGACAGTTTCTTGTCCGGGTTCATGTCCACGTGAATGTAGACATTGCCGTTCTCCACCTTCTCCACCTTACACCAGGAGGCCGATGAGACCGCCTTTACCAATTGGGGTTTGGCCGCTACGAAGCCGATACTGTCGATTCCGCTGCCGAAAGGAATCTCCAGGGTAGTCCTGGCGAGATCCAGTCTGTCACGGTTGGCGATGGCCTGGTCACACTGCGATGCCAGGTTCTTTCCCTTCTGAATCTGGCTGCCGGAGAGCGAAGGCAGGTTCTTCAGGGTATTGTTGATGGCGGTACGGGCCTTTTCGTACTGGCCCTTGTTGTACAGGTCCTGCGCCACCTGATACTTCCTTTCGAAGTCCGGGTTCTGGGCGAACAGCGGCGCTGCCAGCACCAGCAGGCAGAGCAAGGTCAATAGCTTTTTCATAATTATTCTTTGGTCAGATCTGTTTTCATATATTGGAGCGAGACATCGGCAGGATGCAGGATGAGCGCCTTCTCCACATAGTCCAGGGCAATGTCGCGGCTGGTATCGTCGCCCAGGAACTCATAGTCCTCATAATTGTCATGGGCATACTTGTTCCATTCCACGAACATGGAATCCCGGCGCTCCGTAATGCCGCGACGGGTGGCGGCGGTGGTGTACTGGGTGAACTGGAAGGCGTGGGTGGCGTCGTTCATATACGTCTCCCGCAGGGAATCCACGCGGCCCAGCAGTACTTCGGCCTGGTCCAGGGCGGCAATCTCGCGGTCGAACGTTTCCGCAACATGGGTACGGTGATTCCGCAAAGTGTCGGCCGTATACACCAGGGCGTTGGCGTTCTTGAGCCAGGTAGAGCAGGTCTTCCTGTCGGCCTGGGCCTTTTCCTCGGCGGCGTTGGACTGCCAGTAGAAGTAACCCAGGGCGGCCAGACCCGCGCCGATGATGATGAAGATGATGGTCATCATCCACTTCACGGTATTCTTCTCCCGCTGCTTGAGGGTCATGCCGGCGGTGGGATCGGCCAACTTCTTCTTCACGTCGTCCACCATCTCCTTCTCGATGCGGTACTTGGAAGAAAGGGTGCGCCAGTTGATATTGCTCAAGAGGAACTCCAGGTTCTTGGGGAGGGTGCTGTCGTCTACGATGACGGGAAAAATGAAGCGGCTGCCCTTGTTGCTCACGGCAAAGGTGAGTTCCTTCTGCGTAAACTCAGAAGCATAGGAATTCTCACTGGCCACCAGCAGCAGCACTTTGGCGCCCATGATGGCTTCCGAGAGGACGGTGGGGAAATCGGCCCCTCCGGAAATGCCTTCCTTGTCGATAAAACAATGGATGCCCTCTGCTTCCAGGGCATCATATATCCTATTGGCTATTTCCGAGTCTTTTCTGGAATAGCTGATAAAAACGTCGAACTCGTTCTCGTTCATAGATTAGGTCTTATGCGGGATTTCTTACAAATCTACGGGATTTTTTCAAAAAAAACAACGAAGATGTGCTATTTTCATTTTATGAAAGATTTTCACTATATTTGTGGACTAGAAAATAAAAGTAACGCTATATGAATCTGACCATTTCCAGCACCAATCTGTTGAAGGCCCTGATGGATGTTTCCAAGGCCATTCCGTCCAAATCTCCGCTGCCCATCCTGGAGAATTTCCTCTTCGTTCTGAAGGACGGCAAATTGGAAATCACCGCCTCGGACGGGGACCTCACGCTGCGCACCAGCATCGAGGTGGACGTGGCCGAAAAGGACGGCGCCATCGCCGTTCCCGCCCGTCATATGATTGACCTGCTGAAAGAACTGCCGGACCAGCCGGTGGGCATCAAGACCGTAAGCGACAGCTCCTTCGAGTGCAGCTGGGCCAGCGGTAATTCCGCCCTCCCCTACTTCCCCGCCGACGACTACCCGGAGATCAAGACCACCGGGGCCGATGCCCTCAAGGTGGAATTCCCCGCCGAAAGCCTGGTAGACGGTATCCAGAGCACGGTTTACGCCACCGCCGACGATGAAATCCGCCCGGCCATGAACGGTATTTTCTTCGATATCGACCCTGCCAGCACCACGCTGGTGGCCTCAGATTCCCACAAGCTCATCTGCTATACCACCAAGGACGTAAAGGCCGCCGAAAAGGCTTCCTTCATCCTGCACAAGAAGCCGGCCGGCGTGCTGCGCGCTATCATCGGCAAGGATATCGAGAACGTGGAGATTGCCTTCGACAGCGCCACCGCGCAGTTCACCTTCGGCAGCACCACCATGGTATGCCGCCTGGTAGTAGGCAAGTACCCCAAGTACCGCGACGTCATCCCCATGAACAACTCCAACGTGCTGCAGATAGACCGCCAGCTCCTGCTGAACACCGTCAAGCGCGTGGCCGTGTGCGCCAACAAGGCTTCCAACCACATCAAGTTCACCCTCAAGGAAGGCCAGCTGGAAATCAGCGCCCAGGACCTGGGCTTCGCCCTCGCCGCCTATGAGAAGATCAACTGCAACTATGCCGGCGACGAACTCACCATCGGCTTCAAGAGCACCTTCCTCACGGAAATTCTGGCCAACATGAGCTGCACCGGCCTGGTGATTAAATTTGCCGATGCCCGCCGCGCCGCCCTCATTCTCCCCGCCGAGGAAGAAGCCGAAACCGAAAAGGTGTGCGGAATCCTTATGCCTATTATGATCCAATAAGTTCTTATGGAACTCAATCTTCAACGGCCGCTGCTCTTCTTCGACATTGAGAGCACCGGCCTTAATATTGCCACTGATTGTATTTGTGAGCTGAGTTTTGTGAAAGTGTTGCCCGGAGGGGAGACACGGATCAAGACGTGGCGGTTCAAGCCGTGGGATTATGTGGCGCAGAGGCAGTATCCCATTGCGCCGCAGGCATCGGCTGTGAACGGTCTTAAGGACGAGGACCTGGCGGGTTGCCCGCGGTTCTGCGACAGCGTGGACGAGGTGGTCTCCTGGCTGGCCGATGCGGACCTGGCGGGTTTCAACAGCGCCAAGTTCGACCTTCCCATGCTGGCCGAAGAGATTGAGCGCGTTCGGCAGTACATGCATAAGGACATCGATATCGACCTGCACAGCAAGCTGATGGTGGATGTGCAGAACATCTACCATTATATGGAGCCGCGCAACTTGAAGGCGGCATACCGTTTCTATTGCGGCGGAGAGGACTTCGAGAACGCCCACACGGCCGAGGCCGATACCGTGGCCACATACGAAGTGCTCAAGGGCCAGCTGGACATGTACCCGGACAAACTGAAGAACGATGTTGGCTTCCTGGCTTCCGTGGCCGGACGTCCCCGCACGGTGGACTATGCCGGCCGCCTGGTCCTGAACGACGCCGGCGAGGCCGTCGTGAGCTTCGGCAAACACAAAGGCAAAACCGCCCGGGAAGTGTGGAACACCGAACCCGGCTACTACGCCTGGATCGAAGGCGGCGACATCACCCTGGACACCAAGCACCAGTTCGCCCGCCTCAAAGCCCAATTCCAGAAAGAGCGCAAAGAATCCCTCAACCGCCCCGCCACCACCGACGAACTCCAAGGCCTCGCCGACAAATTCAACGGCAAGTTGTTCTAAGCTGCTCCGGCCGGCGCAGGCTCCAGGCCTAACTGGCGCAGGCTCCGGATCCATTTGCAACGTATAACGCACTTTCGTGGGGAAAGTGCGTTATAGGTTACAAGCGCGTGCTGGACCAGGTCCAAATAAGCCCTGGACCAAGTCCACCCGTCTTCTTCCGGGCTTGGGCCGAAGGCCCGGCACCGACCCACGAATAAGTGTATGCCGCCCGTATACTTTCGGGCAGGTGACGACCTTGCCTAAAGCACCTACCTTCGCGAAGCATCTCATGCGCGAGAGCCGGCGCGGGTTCCGGTGCCTGGAACTTCTCGTAACGAACTTTGGGCGTTTTTTTCGTAACGCTGGAATCCACGGGTCCCGGCGTTACGAGATTTTGGCCATTTTTTCGTTATGGGACGTTCCGGGTCCTACGGCAGAGACTCCCTCCTGCGGAACTCCGTTCGCTTCCCGGTTCCGGAGCATTGATCATTCTGCTTTAGGTGAGCGAATGAAGATGAGGGCCATCAGCGGCAGCGCAATGATGGCCATGGTTGCGCTTACGGGAAGGTAAATGCCGAAGTTAACGTACTGTACCACCAGATAGGTGATGAGGAGCAGGCCCACGCCCATGGCGCTGCTGATGAGGTAGTGCGCGCGGATGTCCTTGTTTTTGCAGATGAGGCGGCTGAGGTTGGGCACGCCCAGGGAGATGAAGCCGATGGGACCGCAGATGCTCACGGCGCTGGTGACCAGGCACATGATGGCCAGCAGCAGAAGGGCTTTGCCCCAGGCCGATATTTCTGTCTGCTCCTGGAAATGCCGGGTGAGCAGGCCGGCCTGCGACAGGGCGGCGAACATGCCCACGGCGAATAGGGCCAGGGAGAAGATGATGTCTCCAGTGGTTACACCTTCCAGCCGGAAATTGGCCGCGCCCCACAGGTAGTACTGTTTGAGCAGGTCCCCGTTGGGGGCATTGGTCACTACGATGGTGCCCAGGGATCCGATGAAGGTTCCGAACAGGATGCCGAAAGTAATGAGCTGCTGGGTGTTCACCTTCAAGGTGACAAAGAAGCAGATGAGCGTGCAGATAAGGGTACACACGAAACTGCCCACGGTGAGGGAACACCAGCCGCTCATGGTGGCGGCGGCGGCGCCCAGGCAGGCGGCGCTGCCCAGGCCCAGGCTGTATACATCGCCCAGCTGATTGCGCCACAGATACTGCATCTGGATGCCCCCCACGGGGAGGGCGATGCCGGAAATCAAAACATATAAAAGACTCAGTAACATAGCATTACCAATTATATTCTACAGAAAGCATCCAGTTGAACCCCGGCATGGGATAGCCCTGGACAATCTCATAGGACCGGTTGAAAATATTCTTGCAGGCAATCCCTGCCGTATACTTCCGGAACTTGCGTGTGAGGGAGACGTCGCTGGTGCTCCAGGGCGCCACATAATAATCGGCCGTATTGGCGCTGCGGGACCATCGGGAACCGGTAAGTACGGTATCCCAGTTCAGGTACCATTGTTCCCATCGGAAAGTGAGGCCGATGCTGCCGCTGTGCAGCGGAATATAGGGAATCTGATTCCCCCAGGTCTGGCTGCCGGGCGTGCTGTGGTCCAGCGCCCGCTGATAAGTATACCGGAGAACCGTATTCACGCCCAGGGACGTGCCTTCATAGCCGACTTCGGCCTTGACGTCCAGTCCCGTCACATCTACCTTGCCAATGTTCAGCATGGTCCAGCGGAACTGTGAGGACGTGGGAATGGCCACAATTTTGTCCGATACATGGTTGTAGTACGGACTCAGCCGGAGAGCCCAGGACCAAGCTTTGGCGCGTCCGGAATAGATGACATCGGCCCCGAACTGCGCGGCGGCTTCAGGTTGCAGGCGCGCGTTGCCCATCAGGCTGTAATACAGGTCGTTGAAGGACGGCAGCCGATAAGTGCGCTTGGCGAAAGCGCTCACCTCCAGCCAGGGCCAGGGGGCATAATAGAGGGTAAGGGACGGCATCCACGTATCGCGGTAGCTGTCTTCGCCGGACCAGCCGCCGGCCGATGGTGTCTTGAACCAGTCCCACGCTCCCGTATACACCAGGGAGGCCGCCGTGCGGAACCGGTCCCAGGCCAGTTTGGATGCCAGTGCGCCGGTGAAGGTAAGCCGGCGGGGCGTGACAAACTGTCCCATGTCGGAGTTCAGGCCGGCATACTGGAGATCGGTGGCAAAATCCACCGTCCAGGGGAAAGCCAGGATGAGGGACTGCGCCAGGGACAGATAGGCCGATTGCTGCCGGTAGTGCAAATCATAGGGCAGCGCCATCGGGTTCTTTTCCGGGTGCGTGTTGTAGTGCGTATAGCTGTTGGCGTATTTGAACCGGACGGAAGTGGCGTAGCGGTCTGTCCAGTCCTGCGTCCATCGGCCCTGGACGAAGAGGTCCTGGTCGGCCTGCCTTTCGGCGCTGAAGGGAAAGCCCTGCGCGCGGCGGATCACCGGGCCTGGGAATCCCCGTTCGGACCCGTAGGTGTATACGTGGATGTTCCAGTTCCCGCGATGATACCACCTGGACAACTGGGCTTCCAGCCGCAGGAAGAGGATGTCTCCGTTCTCCCGCACCAGCGTGGTGTCAAAGCAGGGATACTTATATTTGCCGTTGCTGGTAAGGAATTCGCCGTTCACTCTCAGATACAGAAACGGCGCCAGTTCTTTTTTCCAGGTGACGGAAGGGTTGACCGTGGCGAAGGAACCGCCCTTCAGGCGGACGCGGCCCCCGTCCGGAAAAAAGTGGTAGTTGTCCGTGTCCAGGTAGACGGCGGCGCCGGCCGCATATTCCCGGGCCGTCTGCAGGCGGCTGGTCTTTTGCCCGTTGTACAAGGTAACCAGGCCCAGCATATCCGTGGAAAACCGGCCCAGGTCCACCTGCATGTTCTGGGCGTTCTCAATCTGGATTCCGTCCAGGAAAATGCCCACGTGTTCGCTGCCCAGGCTGCGCACGTTCACGGTTTTAAGCCCGCCCACGCCGCCGTAGTCCTTGACCTGGACACCGGTAAAGCGGCTTAGGATGCCCGCCACCTGCGTAGGGGCCGACGGCAACTGGGGAACGACCACCCCCTCCGTTGGTTTGATTACGGGACGGCTTTTTACCGACAAAAGCTTGGAGGCCGATAAAGTATCTGTTTCCTGGCCGAATGCCGACCAGGAAACAGACAGTGTCAACAAGAAGGATATGAGTCCCTTCGGCCGCACTAATAGAGGGCGAAGTGACCGGGGCACACGCCGGCCGTTACATCCCAGCGCTTGGTACCTTTATAATAACAGGATACGGTGCCGGGGTTGAAGTAGTCGCCGGCGTCGCCCAGCAGGAAGGTATCGGCATCCAATACGGCCAGGCCGTAAGGCGTAGTCTCCGTCAGGGTAAGTGACAACGCCTTTTTGGTGCCGCCGGTAACGGACCACGCACTGTAAGTGTGAGGTGCGCCGCTCCAGTCATATTCGCTGTCGGTGCCGATGCAGTACACCGTGTCACCGCAAAGAGCAGATACGCTCACATAATCGGCAACCCAGTTCACCTGCTCGGGCGCGGCGGCTTTGAGCATGTATAGCCCGGAATGGATATCCCAGTAATTGCCCAGCGTGGTGACATAGATATTGCCGGTGCCGTCGGAATAGACAATTTTGAGGTTCACCTGCACTTCCACGGTCTTTTCCACCTTAAAGGAAGCGGCATCGATGACGCTCACCGTATTGTCATAGGAATAGGTAGGCGGCAGCTGGCTGGCAATGCCACCGGAGTTGGCCACGTACAGTTTTCCGTTATAGCATGCGATGCCTTCCGGCTGATAACCCACTTCCACGGAGCCTTCCACTTTCTTGGTGTTCAGGTTAATGCGATAGACTTGCCCCTTGGGGTTCTTGGAGTCCGCCACGGAGTAGTCGGCGCCATAGGTCACATAGGCCCCTGCCCAGGATGTGACATAGGCATACGTGTTGTCAAAGGCAATGTTACGCGGCGTAGGCACCTTAATGGCGGCTATCTCCGTCTCTTCATAGGCCGATATCACCTCCACGATACCCGAATTGTTCACCACAATCCAGGCTTCCTCTCCGTGAATGGCAATGTCGTTTCCCACGTCACCCAGGCCTGCAGCAATCTCCGGGTTCATCTTCTTGAAAGCACCGGTAATGTACTTCCCGTCCGAAAAACGCAGGAAATCCAGCGTGGCGTTGTTGGAGCCCATGCCGCCCTCGTTCAGCACAAACAGTTTCTGGGCCGATGTTGAAATGAAGGATACGTCTACGGTCTTACCGTCAAGCGTGGAATCCTTTGAAGGAACGCGGTCCTTCTGGCACGCGCAGAATGCGAACGCACCGCAAAGCAAAAGCAAAAATGCTTTTTTCATAAGATTATGTAGCGTTTATACCGAAGCTTGTCCCCGAGCCCCTACGTTAAACTTGACAAGGCAGGTCTTCTGACTGCTCCCGGCGCGGCGTCTTCTCGCATTGCTGCAATGACATAGTTGCCGGACCGTTAAGGAGTTCACAGCTGCGGGCACAGTTCCGGACTTTCACCGGCTTCCCTTTTAAGATTCCTTCGACACGAAGCGAATGCACCTTTGTCCGGGGACAAAGGTACAAAAAAAACCGAAACCTGCACCGGAGCCAGGAGGCGAAATCTTGTAATTGGTTGATTATCAATGTTCTAATTACTTGATAATCAACACCTTATGCCACGAGCACCTACGGCAGTGACTGGTCGAAAACCGGGTTACATGAGCCAGGAAGACATATCTTTTCCGGCGGCGGTGGCGTGGCGGATTTCGGTGGAGGAGATGGTGACCAGGGGGGCCTTCAAAAGCTCAATCTTATAGTCGGGGTTCTCCCGCAGGAGGCGGGCTTTGTCGTGGCCGCGGTGGTAGCCCTTGCGGGGGAAGACCACTACGCCGTATTCCAGCAGGATGCGCTCATGGTAGCGCCAGCCGGCGAAGTTGGCCAGGTTGTCGGCGCCGATCACCAGGGTGAAATCGTTCTCGGGTTCCATTTCCCGAAGCGTGTCCAGCGTGCGGATGGTATACTGCGGCGGGGTCATCTTGAGTTCGATATCCAGCAGCTTCACCTTCAGTTCCGGGTGGCGGGCCACGGCGGCAACAGCCGCGTCAAAGCGGTCCTGACCGGCCGGGAGGCTGTGTGTCTGCTTGAAAGGGTTCTGCGGCGTAACCACCAGGTACACCAGGTCGAAGCCTGCTTCCTCCGTGAGGAAACGGATGATGGCCAGGTGTCCCTTGTGCAGCGGATTGAAGCTGCCACTGTAAACGGCGATGTTCATACCGGGCAAATTTACGAATTTTTCGTATATTTGTACAATTGCAACCATTCGTAAAACCTATGCCTGGCAAAGTACTCATCTTTTCGGCCCCGTCCGGTAGCGGGAAAAGCACCATCGTCAGTCACATCCTGGGCTTGCACCCGGAGATTGAATTCTCTGTGAGCGCCACCTCCCGCCCGCCGCGCGGGACGGAACAGGACGGTGTGGAATACCTGTTTTTCAGTGCCGACATCTTCCGCGCCCTCATCCGGGACCAGAAGTTCGTCGAGTATGAAGAAGTGTACCCGGACCGTTTCTACGGCACCCTCAAGAGCGAAGTGAACCGCATTTGGGCCAAGGGCCACGTGATTATCTTCGACGTTGACGTGAAAGGCGGCGTGTCCCTCAAGAAGTACTTTGGAGACGCAGCCCTGTCTGTCTTCATCCAGGCTCCTTCCGTGGAGGAACTGCGCAAGCGCCTCATCGCGCGCGCCACGGACCCCATGGACGCCATCGAGACCCGCGTAGCCAAAGCCGCCGAGGAAATGACCTACGCCCCCCAGTTCGACCGGGTGCTCATCAACGACAACCTGGAAAAGGCCTATGAGGAAGCCGAAATAATGGTAGACAACTTCTTA
>JAFWPA010000019.1 GCA_017509685.1 Bacteroidales bacterium | reverse complement strand
TCAATGCCATACTCATGTTCTAGAGATGTGGCACTCTCTCCAGAAAGATAGCGTCTTACCACTATCAACTTTTCTTCTAATGAATGTGTTTTCTTAGGCATAAACCCCGAAAGTTATGTCTAACTTTTGGGGGTCACATCAACTCGTCCGGGGGTGGACAAGTCCGCCGGAGGGAGTCTCTGCCGCAGGCTTACCTAATTTACGGTGTCCGTGCACGGATAGGGCCTCTCCGGTGCACGGGCCCTTCATTTTACGCACCCCGTGCACGGAATGGGCCGTTTTGGTGCTCGGACGCTTATTAATTGCCCTTAGCCTCTGGTGGGAGGGAGTTCGCCCGTGTCGGAGGAGGAAGAGGAAGGGGCGTCGTCTTCTAGTATAAAGCCGCCTTCAATGCCGTACCGGTCCTTGGCTACTTCCTTAAGGATAGCTGCGAAGTGCTCTGAGGAATATCCCAGTCTCAGGGCCATATCTCCGGCAATATTCACCAATGAAAACTTCACCGGAGTGTGGCACACCAACATACAGCAGTAGTCCTCCACGAATCTCTGTCTCAAACTCTGGGAGGCAGGGACCATAACATATGGCTCGTAGCTGTTGTCTTCAATCAAGGTTGTCCTGTACTCCTCGCCGCTAATACTGGGCATCTCATCGGCATATTCGGCGTGAAGATCACACCTTTCGTTCTCAAAATTGCCCATACATACAAGATACCACAGGTTTTTCAGGTGATTGATGGCAATGACGTGGGGGATTTCTTCTAAGTAGTGGCCCCAATCAGGAAGGTCGGATTCATTTGAATCGTCGGAATAATCATTTTTCGGTGCTGCTACCGGCGCCGGGGCCCATTCCTCTTCGGGTTCTTCCGGTTCTCTGGCAAAGAGCTTAATGATGGCATATAATGTAAATGGAACGCCTATAACCAGGAAAGACCCTATATTGGTGCTTGTGTAAGCCAGGAGGGGCCACCATAGCCAGCTTGCCGCAAGAATGATGAAAAGTCCCATGACCGTTGCCACCCAAAAACCAAGCTTCCGGCACAGGAAAGTAAGCAGCGGCCATACTAAATTAAACCCGCCAACTCCGCCCAAAACCACAAATACAAGGGCGAGAACAAGCAGAAGCGGCACCTGCCAGCCCTTTGCCTTACCGTTGGATGCAGTGATGGTCCTGGTGGCAAACTCTGCATCTATGAGCTTGAACATCAGCGGATTCAGATTGAGGACCTTGGCGCTCCAAGTGGTTTTCTCGCGGGGCTCTCCAAGCCTTAAGGCCACGGCTACACTGTCCTTGAAGTCCACTTCCATGGACCGGATCTCCCGCCTGTCTCCTTGGGTGAAAATGCGCAGTCCGTCATAACTGGCGGTAAAAGTCCCTTTTCGGCCCTTTTTCAGGATTTCCTTCTCTGGCAAGTATTGCGCGGTAATCTCCTTATGGCTCTTCCCCACAATTTTGCTCTCCACGGTGGCCGAATTGAATACAAGCTTATATTCCACCTTGTCCCCGGTCTTCTCCTTGGCGTCATAGAAGTAGGTGAAAACCATCATCCCAAGAGTGAGCACGAAGCAGATAACAGGAAGGATATAATTCTTGTACATATGCAGGTGGTTTAGCGGTTGCCGTTCAAATATAGCCATATTTTTTTAGAATATTTGTATATTTGGGAACAGTTTGACTATGGACATGAAAAAGATCATCTTTACCGTATTATTCGTTTTCGTTGCCTTTAATGCCGGGGCTCAGGATTATCTGGTCAAGAAATTCAAGCCAGTAGATTCGCACCGGTACCACCCCCATTATGCGGGCGTACGCGGCGAAGACGAGGATATGTATATTGCCACCTTCCGCTGCTCCAACGGTTTCAACCTGTACAAAGGCGTCACCAATGACGATGCCAAAGAAGGCGCCTACGCCACATTCTCCCTCAAGGGGCAATATGAGAAGATCACCTTCCTCATGGGCCCCGGCCGAAAGACCGACGACCGCTACGCCGCCGGTGACACCGGCACCGACATCATCCTTGTGACGGCCGATGGAAGGAGATTGGTGGACGACGTGCTCCACCAGTGGGATGCGCCCAAGATTGTCACGCTGGACATCAGCGGCGTAGACATGCTGCGCTTCGAGGACTGGTCGGGCCTGGAGGGCGTATACTTCGGCGAAATCAAGCTGTGGAAAAAAGGACAGGAGCCCACTCCCTACAACATCTCCAATGCCGCCCTCATGGCCAAGGACAAGGTGAAGCTCATGGAAGAGCTGCGCCCGCACCTGATCTGCCACCGCGGTTGGTCCACCCCCATCACTAAGGATGATTACAGCGGTATCAACGAGGTGGAATCCATCAGTATCAACCGTCAGAAATATTATTCCGGCATCTCCATGAGCGCCTCCCAGGAGCTGGGCGAAGGCATCAGCGCCGGTTTCGTCTACTTCTGGCTACAGAAGAAGTTTGACAAACTCTCTTTCCTGGTTGGTCCGCGGGACAATATGAGTTCCAACGCCAAGGCCTGGCTTACGGTAAAGGGAGACGGAAAAATCATCTTCGAGAAACTCATCACCCAGCAGGATCTGGCCGAGGTGTGCGTGGTGGACGTTACCGGTGTCAACGTGGTCTCTTTCCACTGCGGTGAACTGGAGCAGAGCGACTTCCTGAAGGGAATGACCTTCGGCGTGGTGGACATCTATGCCTATAAGAAAGGCTGTCCCGACATTCCCACTCCCGGCATAGCCAATACCGCCAAGGACAAGCTTTCCCATCTTTCCGACGCCGTTAAACTATGTTCCAGCCACGAACCCTACTCCATCCGCGGAACGGCCAGCTTCGACCAGATTTACTTCAAAGGCACATCGTCCCACTACCATTTCTCCATGGGCGGAGAACAGTTTGAAGAAGGTTTCATTCTCACCACAGGCAGCACCTTTATGGACGGCAACATCGATTCTTATGTGGCGTTCGACCTGGCCGGAGAGTTTGATTATGTAAGCTTTACCGTGGGCACCCTGTCCAAGCGCCGCGTGCTGGGAGAGGACCGTCTGCTGGTTTTCGCCGATGACAACCTGATCCTGGACACCGACGTGCACTGCCTGTGGCCCAACCAGCAGTTCACCCTGCCCATCGGCAAATGCCGCATCCTCAAATTTGCCAAGCCCGGCAACGGGGAGAACAAGCAGACCTTTACGGGCGTGGGAGACGTGATGGTCTTCCGCGGACAGCCGCAGGACACCGCCCCCTATTTCTACCACCGTCATCCGGAAAGCCCGGACACGGTAGACCTCATCGATTACTGCGGGTCTCCCTACTTCCACTATGTGGGCCGATACTTAAGCAGCCTCACCAACTTCGACTTCAACGACTGCTTCAAGAATGGCAGCAGCATACGGGACGCCTTCGTGATGAAGGACGGCAGCCGCATCAATAAAGGTATCATGCTGGAGACCAACGTGCCGCCGGCACTGGCTTTCGAGGACATCGACCTGAATACGGCCATCTTCCTCTTTATCGTAGGAGCGGGCAGCAGCATCAGCGCCAGCAATGTGGCGGCGGCGACGGGCGTATCGGCCGGTGCAGGCCTGGCCGGAGCCTTGGCCGCCGGATACAGCGCCCTGAACCTGGTGGGCGACAAAGGCCACCAGAGCGCCGTGGCAGCCTTCAATCCCTTTGGAGAGTACGAAACACTCACCTTCACCGTGGACAACAAGTCAGAGTATGTAGATACAGATGTCTTAGGGGCCAAACTGGACCCCGACAATCCGGTGAAGCTGGATGTATTTGCCGATATGCGCAAGGTGGGAGAATTCTGGCTCACCAACCGGATGCAGCCCACCACCATCAGCGTGCCCATCCACAAGTGCACGCAGCTGGTATTCTGGCTGGAATGCGGAGAATCCCGCAGCGGCCAGTACGTGCTGTACGACATGACGCTGTCCAAGACGCCCATGCCGGAAAACGAATGGCCCGTCATCGACGCCAACAGCGGCGCCCCTACCGTCCTCAAGCCTTCCAATGACCGCAACGCCCAGGCCGGACGCGTAGAGTGGAACCATCCTTCCAAGATCTCCCACGTAGACGCCATCGACGCATTCTTCCGCGACCTGGACGACGTCTGGGTTAAGACCAACGCCGTACTGGACGATGGCCGGGTAGACTACGACATGCAGGAAACCTTTGTGCAAACCCGCGCCGGGAAAGTGTACAAGGCCGTTTCCATCGTAAGGAACGGCCAGCGCTATGGGTTCAGCGAAATCATCGCCCGCAACCAGCAGGTGATGGACAACGCCACCTCGGTGCTCATTAGCATTGCCGGCGCCTACATAGACCTCCCCGCCGCCAACCTGGGCGTGCTGAACCTCACAGGCGATGACCTCTTCGTTTACCCGGACTTCGTAAAACTGGGCAACAAGGCGCTGTCCCAATGCAAAAAGGATATGCAAGCCCTGAACAAAGCCAAGGAAAAGGAAAACGATGAACTGCAGAAACTCATCAAGAAGGGCATGACCATCGACGGTGTCTCCTCCACGGACAAGGTCCTCCTGCTGCCCCTGGGCCGCGGCGAAAAAGCCCCCGAAACCACTGCCATCCAGATGTTGGAATACTACCGAATGAATTAGCAAAGAAAAATTTGGGGAATCCGAATTTTTCCCCTATCTTTGCAATCCTTTTGAGGGCATAGCTCAGTTGGTTTAGAGCGCTTGCTTGACAGGCAAGAGGTCCGCAGTTCAAATCTGCGTGTCCTCACAAAAGAAAGGCGGACGACCGTGGTCGTCCGCCTTTCTTGCTACAGGTAATCTTCGAAATACTGTGTGACCTTGTCCATCAGATGGATGCGGTTGCGGCCGCGCACGTTGTGACGGGCCACAGGGTAGGGGAAGTAGTCCACGGGGATGCCCAGGTCTATGCATTCCTGGATGAAGGAGAGGCTGTGCTCCCACACTACGGTGTCGTCTCTGGCGCCTTGGCAAATCAGGAGTTTACCTTTCAGGTTCCGGGCTTTGCCTATAAGGGAAGTGGCCTTGAAGCCCTCCGGATTGGTTTCCGGGGTGTCCATATAGCGTTCTCCGTACATCACTTCGTACCATTTCCAGTCAATCACCGGGCCGCCGGCTACGCCCACTTTGAATACGTCGGGGTAGGTGGTCATCAGGGAGATGGTCATAAAGCCGCCATAGCTCCAGCCGTGCACGCCGATGCGGGAGGCATCCACGTAAGGCAGGCTGCGCAGCCAGTTGATGCCCACCATCTGGTCTTCCATTTCGGCCTTTCCGCACTGGCGGTTGATGGCTTTTTCGAAGGCGGCACCCTGGTTGTCGGTGCCCCGGTTGTCCTGGATGTAGACCAGGTATCCCTTCTGGGCCATGAGCATTTCCCACATACGAATCTGGCCCAGCCACGTGTCCTGCACCATCTGGCTGTGCGGGCCGCCGTATACATATAATATAACGGGGTACTTCTTGGCAGGGTCGAAGTCCTTGGGATAGATGAGCCGATAATAATTCCGGAACTCACCGTCGGCGCTGGGTACGCTGCCCAGTTCCACCCGGCAGGAGGCATAATCGGCCAGGGGGTCCTTCTGTGAGCCGATGGCCAAGCGCGTCTTCCCGTCCGTAGAGCAGAGGGTAATCTGTGCGGGCGTATTCAGGTTGCTCACGCGGTCCAGGAACCATTTCTTGTCTCCGTTCAGCTGGACGTCGTGCCAGCCGCGGCCGCTAGTGAGTTGCTTGGGTTTATCGAAGCGGGCCTTGGCCACCGCCTGCTTGCGCGGCAGCTGGAAGCTCATCTTGTACAGGTGGTTCTGAATGGGGGAGTTTTCGGCCGATGTATAATAGACGGCCGTCCCGTCATTCCCCACATACGCGATGTCGGCATCGGCCGTGGGCAAGCGGCGGATGGTGCCCAGCGTGTCCACCAGGTACAGATTCTTGTAACCGTTCCGGTTGTCGGTGCGGTAGATGAACACGTCCGTACGGCCTTCCACGAAGTATACGGGGTCCTGGGGCTCCACCCAGGCGTCGTTGTCCTCGGTGAGGAGGGTCCTAATCAGGGAACCGTTTTCGGCGCTGTAGCGGTTCAGCTTCATGTGGTGTTGGCTGCGGTCCAGTACCTGCGCGTAAATGCTCTGGTTGTCCGGGCTCCAAGAAAGGTTGGTGATATAGCGCTCCTGCGAGAAATCCGTCACGTCCAGCCACACGGTGCTACCGTCTTCAAAGTCATAGACGCCCACCTCCAGCAGCTCGCTGTCCATTCCGTTCATCGGGTATTTCAGCAGTTCCAGTTCTCCGGTGCGGGTTTTGATGTTGAGCAGGGGAAAGTCCGTCACCCGGGACTGGTCCTTTTTGTAGAAGACCAGTTTGCGGCCGTCAGGGGACCATTCGAAGCCCTTGGTAAAGCCGAATTCGTTGCGCATCATGGTGCCGCCGAACACGATATTCCGGTCATCGGACCGGCCGATATAGAAGGTCTTCCCGTCCTTTTCCCCCAGGAGCGAGTCTCCGTCCAGGCGCACGCCATGGCCGGCGACGCTGCGCTGGAAGGGGTCATCGGCCTCCGGACGGGCGGGCTTGTAAGGCGTGAAATGCTGCGGGTCCTCCAGGCTGCCCTGGAAGAACTCCCGGTTTCCCTCGGTGAAGAAGAAGTGGCTGCCATCCATCCAGCCTGCCTGCGCCTGGGCATAGCCTACGCCCTTGAAGATGGCTTCCTCCATGGTGAGGTCCTTGCCGGGATGGCTTTCGCGGACGTCGATAACGGTGTTCTGTGCAAACGAAAAAGTACAGGCGAGGAGAGCGCCTGTAATGATGAGCAGATGTTTCATAGGCTGTTAAAGGAATGCGTGGTCGTCCGGAGCCGGGTTGTAGGAGGTTTCCTCGTCCACGTGGTCCACGATGGCTTTTTCATAGCCGCGCCAGGGGAGGGCGCCCTTGTACTCCAGGTAGTGTACGGTGACGCGCAGTCCCGTCATCTCCGTGAGCTTCTGGGCCACTTCCTTGTCCTTGACAGAGAACTTGAAGGTCTTGGACTGGACGGTGCCGGCGGCGTTCTTGCTGCCATAACCGGTGAGGATCATCTCTCCTTCATAAGTCTTGAAGAAGTACCCCGTGTAAGTGAGCGAGTTCAGTTCCCCGGTCTTGGTGCCGTCGCTGAACACCCACCAGAACTTGAAATACAGGAACCCGGCCAGAGCGGCCAGGACGACGAGTGCGATAACCCACCCTGTGATTTTGCCAGCGTTTGCCATGGTATGCTTCGTTTTATTACTAATCTTCGTTTGAAAAACAAAAATACGGAATCTCGCCGAAAAATGCAACAAGCGGTTAAAAGAGGGCGCTCAAGTCTTTGGCCGTTGTGCCGTCGAAGAAGTCGCCGACGGGAAGGTCCATCAAGTCTTCCAGCCGCTTCCCCAGCAGTAGGGCGGCCAGTTCGGATGCGGGACGTGCGCCGATGAAATCCCCCGTGAAGTGCAGTTCGCTGAAAACCCCGTGCTTGAGGGAATAATGCGCCGTGACGGTGCCGCAGGGGAACTTGCGGGTTGCCTCAAAGGTGGTCAGCGGGGATCGGCCGAAGTTCCACTCCCAGGTGCCGAACTTGCCTCGGGAAGCCGCCGCAACTGCGTCCGTCTGGGCATCTGTAAGGCCGATTTCGCCATCGGCCCCGGCGAGGATTCCGTGCAGCGCATCCCGGAATTCACGCATAGAATTGTACTGCGGAAGCATCGGCCGAAGGTTACAGACACGGCTGCGGACGGATGCGATTCCGGCGGCTTCCAGCTTGCTGCCGGGCACGGCCAGCGCCTGCGTAAGCGCCTCGATGTCCACATCCCAGAGAAGGGTGCCGTGAATCATCATCCGGTCCTTCGACAGCCTTTTGGCCCAGCCGGAGCACTTGCGGCCGTCCACCAGGATGTCGTTGCGGCCGGTGCGTTGGGCGGGGAGGCCCAGGCGGCGTAAGGCATCGGCCATCACATCATAGCATTCTTCCACTTTCCGGGCCGGCCCCACGATGCTGTAGTTAAGGTTGCCCAGGTCGTGGTACACCGCTCCGCCGCCGGTGACGCGCCGCGCCAGGACAATCCCGTGGGATTCCAGGTACGGCAGATTCACCTCGGCGTAAGCGCTCTGGTTGAGGCCGATGATCACCGCCGGCGCGTTCTGCCACAGGTAAAAAACGGGTTCGTCCATGTCCAGGCTCTCCAACGCGAATTCGTCGAAGGCCATGTTCCAGTGCGGGCCCGTGCTGTTCTGAAGGATGTATTTCATCAAGGAACAAATTTACGCTTTTTATGTAAATAATAGGTATCTTTGCAGGGTTATGAGAGAAGATCTTCGGCAATATATCGAAACAAGCGTGATTCCGCGGTATCAGGCGTTTGATGCGGCGCACCGGGAAGATCACGCCCGCGCGGTGATAGACCGGGCCCTGGAGATGGGCCGGAACTACGACATCGACCTGGAAATGCTGTATGTGGCCGCCGCCTGCCACGACCTGGGCCTGGCGGTAGACCGCAAGACGCACCACCTGGAAAGCGGCCGCATCATCCGGGCCGATGAAACCCTCCGGCAGTGGTTCACCCCGGAGCAGATAGAGACCATTGCCCAGGCGGCCGAGGACCATCGGGCATCGTCCCAGACCCCTCCGCGCAGCATCTATGGTTGCCTGGTGGCCGAGGCGGACCGCATGATTGACCCCGAAACCATCATCCGGCGCACTGTGCAGTTCGGCTTTGCCCATTACCCGGAACTGGACCGCGAAGGGCATTGGGAGCGCACGCTAGAACACTTGCAGGAAAAATATGCCGAGGGCGGCTACTTGAAACTCCTCATTCCCGGCTCACCCAACGAAGCGCCCCTGGCTGCCTTGCGGGAAATCATCAAAGACACATCCCGTTTGCGGCCCCTTTTCGAGCGGTTTTACGCGGAACAAATGCAGGCTACTGCTGAATAGCGCCGCTGCCCAGCATCTCCTCACCGTCGTACCAGACGGCGAACTGGCCGGGGGAAATCCCCCGCTGGGGCTGGTCGAAGAGAATATAGAGGCCGGTCTCCCGCATCAGGAGCGTGGCGCTCTGGAGCGGCTGGCGATAGCGGATGCGCACGCGGTAGCGGCGGATCTCACCGGGCTGCATGGCTAAATCTGTGCGGATCCAATGGATTTCTTCAGGTGCCACGCACAGGCAAAAACGGCTGAGCCCCTTGTGGTTATGCCCCTCACCCACATATACGCGGTTGGCCTCAGTGTCCGTGGAAATAACGAAAACAGGATCGGCGTGACCGCCCACGCCCAGTCCTTTCCGCTGGCCGATGGTATAGAACTGCGCCCCCTCGTGCGTGCCTACAATGCGGCCATATGGGTTCTCCTTCCAGCGCGTCTTTTTAATATGCTTCTTGCCGCTGCGGTAGGTTTCGGTCTGGAATTCAATGTGATAGCCGATGGGCGTGGCCAGTTTGGCCAGCTCTTCGTCCGTCAGCGTAATCTCCTTGTACGGGCTCTCTCCCAGCGGCTGACCATCACTGGTGAGCACCTTTTCCTCCGGAGCATAGCGCACCGTTCGCTCCAGGCTCTGGCCCGGTTTCAGAAGGCCCGTGAGGGTGTTTTGCTGCCACTGATACAGCTCATTGTCGGCATAATAGGCGTCGAAGACTTCCACAATTTCGCCCTCTTTTGATTCCAGCTTCTGCTTCAGGAAGGTGGGAAGGTCCACCTTTCCCACGAAGCAGATGCCCTGGGAGTCTTTCTTTTCGGCCGATGGCAGATCCGCCTCCTTGGCTATGCGTCGTACCTCGGGCTTGGTGATATCCCCGATGGGGAACAGCGTCCGGGCCAGCTGCTCCTGGGAGAGCTGACACAGGAAGTACGTCTGGTCCTTGTTGGGGTCGGCGCCCTCCAGGATGCGGCAAACGCGCCCGTCATTCCCGGCTTGACCGGGAATCTCCTCTTTTCGGCAGTAATGCCCCGTGGCTACGTAATCGGCCCCGTACTTGAGCGCCACCTGCAGGAAGGCGTCGAACTTGATTTCCCGGTTGCACAGAACGTCCGGGTTGGGCGTGCGGCCTTTTGCGTACTCGTCGAACATATAGTCCACCACCCGCTGCCGATACTGCTTGGACAAGTCCACGAAGTAGAAGGGAATGCCAATCTTCCGGGCCACCATCTCGGCCACAAACCGATCCTCTTCCCATTCACAGTCCCCGTGGAGGGTGCTGGAGGCGTCGTTCCAGTTCTGCATGAACATGGCAAAAACGTCGTATCCCTGCTGCTTCAGCAAGTACGCCGCCACCGACGAGTCTACCCCGCCGGACAGTCCAACGCATACCTTGATTTTGCCCTTGTCCATTGTACGGTCACAAAGATACTGCTTTTTTCCCATACATTTAGTTATCTTTGCAGGCTGTTTTATGAAAATCCGTACCCGTGACCTGCTGGACAAATACCTGGTAGCGTTTTCACGCTGGCTCACCCCCTAACCGGCGCAGGTTTCGGTCACCAGCACGTGCCGGGGCACGTTTTTGGCCCTTTTTGTGCCCTGGCAGATGCTGCAGCACGCACTGGGCTACGTTCTAGGCCCTTTTCGTGGCCCGGGAGATGCTGGGGAAGACACGACTACCGCTTTCGGTAGCCAAAGTCTTTGGAGTTTAGGAATTGAGAGATGATTCTCTCCGGCATATAAAGCAGGTCGGCCAATGTTTGGCTGGTGAAATGGTATTGTTTTTCCAGAACTACAGCCAAACGGCCTTTTTCTTCTTGAGTCAGGTTTTTCACCAACCGGCCGGGGAACATCTCGGTGGCTTTCTTGTATAGTATGTCGTTCATCTCTTCCCGGGACAAAGCAATCTCTTCTCCCAGTTCTTGTGCAATGTGTACGGCCGATTCATAGTCTTTCACCAGGCGTGTTAGATACTCTTTGGCCGAGTTGAATCGGGCACAGACGATGTCTGTCCGCACATAACTGCGGGGCAGAACGCCCAGGTCGGGATGGATTTCCCACGTTTCCGGCAAAGGTATCTTGGAACCGATGGCACGCCTTACCTCTCTAACCGATATTTCTCTTACCAGCTTGCCCCGGACGAAATCGGCCACCCTGCTGAAAAACAGGTAAGAGGAACCCCAGAGGTAGCAGCCCGGAATGGCAATCTCTTTTTCGTATGGGTTGCGGGCCAGGTAAATGATTTCCTGCTGAAGGGCCTTTTTGTCCGGGAGGGGTTTCAGCTTGAACCAATAATCGTCTGGAGGCAGTAGATTCCCATCTTCTTTCAACCTGGTGACAACCCTGTGGCGGATGAACCGGAAAACAGTCAGGCAAGTTTCGCCCGTGCCATAGAGGATGATGTGGACGTGGTTGGGCATCAGTTCAAAGGAGATGATTTTTGCGTCGAACATGACGGCAACCAGCGCTATGGTTGCCATCCCGAATCTGAACTGGGCGGTATTGTTGAACAATTTCCCGTTGGACCAGCCGTCTGTACAAAGGTGGTAATATGCGAGGGGCAACGCCTTGTATTCCCGCGCCTCTTTTTGTCGTATATCCATATGGCAAAGTTGAGGAAGATTATCCGTTTCATCAAAATTGAAACGGATAATCGTAAAAATAGCCATACCAGACCACTGGAAGGCACTTTTCCCCAAGGACCGTAACTGATTTTTGCCCTCAAAATTCCATTACGGATGCCAAAAATCAGAAGCCTGCGCCAAAAAGGTCGCCAGTTTTTTTGTACCTTTGCGCCGTATGGAAAACGAAAATAAAAAATTGACGCCTATGCGGTTCCTGCCGGACACGCAGGAGATGCCGTGGGGCACTGTGGAATATAAGCTGGCCGATCTGGGATTTGTGGATTCCATGGCCTGCGAGGGATGGCTCAAGGGCAATACGCTCAGTGATATCATGCAAACCTATCTGGAGCGTGTGGTGGGCGAAACGTCGTTCAACTGGTATGGGACACAGTTCCCGGTGCTGGTAAAGCGCCTCACGGTGAAGGGGCACACGTCCCTGCACGTAACGGCCGATGACGAAGTGGCCGAGCAGCGCTACGATTCCTTCGGCAAAACCGCCCTCTGGTATGTAGAAGCGGCAGGCCCTCAGGCTAAATTGTGGCTTGGATTCAAGCAGGACGTAACTGCCGAAGCCTTCTTCAACGCCTGCGAGGACAACGCCGTGGAGCCCCTGTTGCACAGCATCAAGCCTAAGGCCGGGGAGACGTATCTCATCATGCCGGGCATGGTTCACGCGGCCCAGGACGTCACTTTGATTGAAATTGCCGAATGCTCCGAGCTTTGGTTCCGTCTGTTCGACTGGGGCAGCGAGGACCGCGAACTGCATCTGGAAGAAGCGTTTGACCTCATTGACTTCAAGAAATACCGCGTTGGGAACAAAAAGGACAGTGGTGTGGCCATCGCTGTCACCCCGCAGTTCACCGTGAACAAGTTCCCCCTCACCCAAGCCCTCAAGAGCACGCGGGACGAAGACGACACCTTCCTGCTGTACTACTGCACCAAAGGCGCGGCAGTAATCCAGGCCGATAAAGTGAATTACCAGCTCAAACAGGGAGATCTGCTGCTGGTGCCCGCCGAGACGGCAGAGTTCTTCCTGCTGCCGGACGGTAACAACACCGAACTCCTGGAAGTTCGCATGGACCCCCGCGAAGAAGAAGACATTGTTTCCGAACCCGTAGATGAATAATGGCCGAAGTTGTACGCATAGACAAATTCCTCTGGGCCATCCGCGCTTTCAAAACCCGCACGGATGCGGCCGATGCCTGCAAAGGCGGCAAGGTCAAAGTGGCCGGCGTGAATGCCAAGCCCTCCAAAGAAGTGAAAGAAGGGGAAATTATCCAGGTTCACAAAGGCCCTGTAGTTTATACTTATAAGGTAATCCAACCCACCGAACACCGCGTGGGTGCATCTCTTGTGCCCCAATTCGCCGAAAACCTCACTCCGCAGGAGGAGCTCGATAAACTCAAAGCCCCCGTGGAAACGTTCTTCGTTACCAGAGAAAGAGGCGCCGGCCGTCCTACCAAGAAAGACCGGCGCGAAATGGAAAAGCTCTGGGACGCCTTCGACTAACCTCCTAACTGGCACTGGTTTCGACCTCCAGCACGCCTCAGGCTACGTTTTGAGCCCTTTTCGTGCCCTGGCAGATGCTGCAGCACGCGCTGGGCTACGTTTTAGGCCTTTTTCGTGGCTGGAGCCGTGCTGAGAAGGTGAAAATGGTCTCAGGGTTTACCTCCCGCAAATAGTCTTGAAGTCGCACCAGGTGCAGGTGGCGGCTTCTTCGGTGCGGCGGAAGGGGATGGAAACGTCGGTCATTTCGGCCAGCATCTCCTGGAGACGTTGGGAAGTGAGGCGGATGAATTCTGCGCTTTCCGGGCAGTCCGGGAGGGCGCCGGTGAACAGGCGCGCGGTGCTGTAGATGGAATTGACCACGGTGTTGCCGTCCAGGCTGGGATCCGCGTGCGCCAGCAGGTCATAGATGAAGAGCTGCAGGGCGATTTTGGGCCGATGCAAATTGGATGGCCCGAACAGTTTGTCCACCACCGTGGCGGCGTTGGCGTCCGTGATGAGGATTTCGTCGTCTTCCACCTTGCCGGTCTTGTAGTCCACGATGCGCACTTCTCCGTCCTTGTAGGAATCGATACGGTCTATGAAGCCCTTGAAGCGGAAGCCGTTCCACGTCATACGGTGTCTCTGCTCCACTTCGATGATGTGGAAGAAGGGAGAGCCGGCATCGGCCAGCAGTTTGGCGTCGTGCTTCAGGGTGTTCAGCACATAGTCCAGAATCACTTCTTCTAATACCAGGTTGCGGCCGGTGACCTCAATGCTATGCATCTGGTCCAGGACCTCTTCCCGGATGAGCCTGCGCAGGCGGGCGGTGTCTTTCTGAAGGGCGTCCAGATCGGCGGGCGTGATATAGGTCTTATCCTTGTACAGGCGCTTCATCACGTGGTGGAACGCGTCGCCCAGCATGCCGGCGTCCAGGGATTCGGCCACCTCGTCCTCCGTCTGCAGGCCTTCCACCACCTGGTAGTAGAATTTGGCCGGGCAGTAGAGATAGCTCTGGAGGGTGGAGGCCGATAATTCCTTCTCCCGAATGACCTTCACGTGCTCTTCGGTTTTATCGATGCTTCCGGTAGCTTCCACGGGCAGGAGGTCCGCGGTGGCCACGAAGCGCTTCACCGGCAGGCCGAAACTGTATTCCAGTTGCTTGATGTATCGGCTTTCCTCGCCGGACTTGAGGCCCTCGGTGCGGGAATCGTACAGCAGCCACACGCGTTCCGGGCGCTGGATCATGCGGTAGAAATAGTAGGCCCATACGGCGTCCTGGTACTCATAGGTGGGCAGGCCGAAGCCTTTGCGCAGTTCCGGCGGAATGAAGGAGGAACTCACGCTCCGGCGCGGGAAAACGCCTTCATTTGCGCTTAGTATAATCAGGTTACGGAAGTCCAGGGCGCGGGTCTCAAGCGGGCCCATAATCTGCAGGCCCTGAAGAGGCTCGCCGCGGAACGGAACGGAAATCCCTTCCAGCAGGCGTTCCAGCAGGCGAAGATGCGTGGTGGGCAGGACCTCCAGTTCCGTACCTTGCAGCAGCGTGAGCTGCGTGTGGCAGCGCTTGGCAAAGTCCAGTTCCAGCAGCATCTCTCCCTTGGCAGACAAATGGCGACCGATATAAGCCACCACCTCCGTGAGGTACCGCTCCGTGGCGTGGTTCTGCTCCGTGGAGGCTGCGGCGGGGTCCGTGATGACGGGCCGGAAGATGAGGTCAAGCATAGGCCCGCCCTGCAGATCCTGCAGCGGAATGTAGTATTTGGCGGCCGATTTGACCCGGCGGATGACATCGGCCTCCTCCGGAGACGCCAGCCTTTTCACCAGGCCGGAGGAGAAAATCTCCCGTACCTGCCGATGGTAGAAGTACCAGCCATCGGCCTTTTTGCGAAGCTTCAGCTGCATCTGGCCAATGGCCTGCAGCAGGAAAAAGACGGCGCTGCCGGCCATGGGATAGCCCATGGTCACGTTCACGCTGTCCCGCTCTTCCGGGAGGGAATTGAGCAGTGGGAGCAGGAGGTTTTCGTCGGGGAGGACGAAGGCGGTTTCCACGGGGTCGCCGGTGATATCGGCCAGAATCCTGGGGGCCAGTTTGGCCTGCCCCACCGACGACGGCACACTGATGACGTTGACCACGGGTTTGGGAAGGCCCAGCGGGTCAATGGGGAAGGCCTGCGGGAAATCCTCTACGTTGCGGTCCATGAAGAACGAGGACTTGTTGGCCTTGTCCCGGATTTCGGGGCTCACGTAGTCCCATACGAACTGGGCCACGCCGGCGTCACGCATCCGCTTGAGCAGCAGGCGCTCGCACTCGTTCAGGGCGTTCAGGCCCACAAATACGAAACGGTCGGTCTGGGGAAATTCGGGGTGAAGTATGTCTACCACAGATGCTCCGTCCTGCAGCTTGCCGGCCAGGGCGCGGTATACCTTTCCCTCATAGGCCTGGTTCTTCTGGTCCAGAACCTCATTGAAGTCCTTGTAGATAGGATATAGCAAGTTCCAGATTTTCAAGAACTTGTCTTTGACACCAGTCACTTTTCCATCCCTAAAGTGGGAGAGGAAATGGTCAATGGCCATCTGCTGGTTCTCCGTGAGATAATCCAGGTTGTCCTGCAGGGCCTTGAACTCCTGCACGTTCTGCAGCAGGCCCTGGGCGTTCACCAGGTATTTGTCTATGTCGTCGAAGTCACTCAGCATCACGTCTCCCCAGAACACGAATTCGTCCAGGGGTTCGGCCTGCGGGTTCAACTTCTTATATACGTCATACAGCTCCAGAAGCAGCGTGAGTTTGTCTGTAACCTCCGCGTGGGTGAGGCGGTAGAAAAAGTCGTTGATAGTATACAGCGGCGGCACCATGAGCGGCACGCCAGTACCGCTTTTCACCACCAGCGTGGCCAGGTACTTCTTGAAAAACACCAGCGACCGTCTGTTGGGAAAGAGAAAGCACGTGCGCGATATGTCTCCGCCTTGGAAATAGTGGGCGGCCACCTGCTGTAAGAATGGTTCCATAATTTGTGTTAAAGATAGTGATTTTCTGCGAATTTCTTTTTATATTTGTCAAAACACATAAACACGTAACCAATATGAAAAAGAAATTCAGATGCCTGGTGTGCGGATATGTATACGAAGGCGAAAATCCCCCCGCAGAATGCCCCATTTGCCATGCCAAGGCCGAAAAATTCGTAGAGATTAAAGAAAGCGGTGACAAGCCCCAGTATGCCGCAGAGCATGTGCTGGGCGTTGCCAAAGGCTGTGACCCGGAAATCTGGGCCGGTCTGGAGGACCACTTCAAAGGAGAGTGCTCCGAGGTGGGTATGTATCTGGCCATGTCCCGTCAGGCCGACCGTGAAGGTTATCCCGAAATTGCCGAAGCCTTCAAGCGCTATGCCTTCGAAGAGGCCGACCACGCCTCCCGCATTGCCGAACTGATGGGCGAAGTTGTATGGGACACCAAGACTAACCTCAAGAAGCGCTATGAAGCCGAAGAAGGCGCCTGCGAAGGCAAATTCCTCATTGCCAAACGCGCCAAGGAACTGGGTCTGGACGCCATCCATGACACCGTCCACGAAATGGCCCGCGACGAGGCCCGCCACGGCGCCGGCTTCCTTGGCCTCTACAAACGCTATTTCGGAGACAAATAATCCCTAAGACCTACAAATTAAGCCCGAAGCCTCCACGCTCCGGGCTATTTTATGTCTTGAAGCACGACTAATACTCGTACCCGAAGTAATAGGCCTTTTTGGCGGTGGGGACGCCGTCGCGCATCCAGGCGGGCTGCGGGGCGCCTTTCAGGTAGTAGTCGAAGAATTGTTGGAGGCGGATGCTTAAGTCCTTGCGGTTGCGGCGCTGGCGGAGGTTGTGGGCTTCGTCGTTGTATTCCAGCAGCCAGGCGGGTTTGCCCAGGCGGCGGAGGCCCATGAACATCTCGATGCCCTGGTACCAAGGAACGGCGCCGTCGTTGTCGTTGTGCATGATGAGCACCGGCGTGGTTACGTTGGGCAGCTTGAACAGGGGAGAGTTCTCCATATACAGCTCGATGCCGTCCCACAGCTCCCGTCCAATACGGCTCTGGCCCATCTCGTACTGTCCCTGCCGGCTGTTGCCGCTTTCCCAGCGGATGCCGCCGTAGGCCGATGTCATATTGGACACGGGCGCTCCTGCGCCGGCCGCCTTGAACATCCCAGTACGGGTGATGAGATAAGCCACCTGATAACCGCCCCAGCTCTGGCCCTGGATGGCCATGTTGTCGCGATCGATCCACGGGAACTGCCACAGGGACTGGGCGCCGCTCACAATGCAGTTGTAGGCGCTTTCTCCGGGAATGCCGGCGTGGTACACGATGTCCGGGACAAACACCACATAGCCGCGTGACACGAAGAACGGGATGTTGATGATGCTCCACATGGGCTGCACCTGATAGTGGGCATAGAGGTTCTCGGTGTCCTTTTCATAGAAGTAGCAAATCACCGGATATTTCTTGGCCGCGTCAAAACCTTCCGGCTTGTACAGCAGGCCTTCCAGCGGCGTGCCGTCAAAGGCCGTCCACTTGTACAGTTCTACCGTACCCCAGTTGTAGTCGTCAATCTGCGGATTGATGGCAGTGAGTTTTTCGGCCTTCTTGGGCGTATAGCAATACAAGTCCATCGGATCCCGGAAGTTGCCCTTCTGGCACAGCAGGACGTCGGCGTTGCGGGCTTTCTTGAAGCCGCCGTAGGTATAGCCGCCCAGCTCCTGGTGGATCCCAGCAGTCCGGTTATTCTTGACCGGGTAAACGGCCACATTCGTAAATCCGTTCTCCTTGGTCTTGTTGTTGAATACGCTGGCGTAAATCACAGAAGGAACGAACCTTTCCTCTTCCCGGTTGCGGGTGTCTATATATCTATAGGTAAGGTCCTTCTCCCGGCCGAAGGTCTGTCGCGTGGCGGTACCGTCGGGGGTAACCCGCCAGATGTCGTATTTGTCATAGAGCAGCACGGCGCTGTCGTCTTCCAGCCAGCCGGCCAGTCCGTAAGGCTCCGGCCGCATGGGATGGTCGTCGTCTTCATACTGGAAGCAGCCTTCCACCGTGTTCACCGCACCATCGGCCAAATTGCAAATATGCCATTTAAGGTCCGCATAATCCCACCAGATAGCATACTGCGCGTTAGGGGACAGCGATTCTTCGTCCGTATGCCCCTGATTCACTTTACGGCCGTTGACAAGGATGGTCTTGCTCATCTGGTAGTTCCACTGCGTCTCCACCGGATTGTCGATGCTCACCAGCATATGCACGGGGGAGTCTCCCCGGTTGCCCAGATACAGGCGGTCCCGCCGGCTGGTGGTGAACGGAACCAGCGTGCCATTCACTACCTCGGCCATGAACGTGCGGGCGTCTTCCCGCTTCTGGTTGGCCTTGTATGCGGGCGGAACGTCATCGGCATCCCATTTCCAGATATCCAGGCCGGGCGTCTCGAAGGGCACAAGGGTAGTGTCTTTGGGCGGCACATAAGCCTGCACGCCCACGAAGATGCGCTGCCCGTTGTGGCTGAAGGAAGGCTTGGAATTCTCCGTGATGCCCCAGCCTTCGGGCAGGGCGGCCAGGGAAGTCTCAATCAAACGGGCCGATGCTCCATCCCACAAGTTCAAAACCGCATGCTTGCTGCCGCTGGAAAGCGTGTCGGCCGCCGTGAGGAAGAGGGCGCGGGAACCGGCCTGGTCAAAGACCGGCAGGCCCATCCATGCCACGGTGTCCGGCTGGAAGGAAGCCTCGCGGGACGCCACGCCGTAGAATCCGGCGTTCATCTTCATTTTACCTAACTGACGCACCAGCGCCAGCTGTCCGCCGTCCTTGGAGAACGCATACTGCGTCACGTTGCGCAGGGTGTCGATGCTGCCATCGGCAAAGAAATATACGGCCAGAGGGCCGCCGATGTCCTTCTTCTTGCGCTCCTTCTTGGGAATGAAGGTGGTGTCGGCCGTGGCGAACGCAAAGGCCTGCAGCGCGTGTTCGCCCATCTTGTAGCCCTTGACGTCGGGGAACTTGCGCACCTCGCCGGTCTTCAGGTCAATGACGGCCAGGGAGTCCTTGGGCATGTCATCGGCCTTCTTCTTGTCTATCTTGGCCCGGCGCGTCTTGGCGAAATACGGCTTGATGAGGCACACGGCGTAGGAGTCGTCGTCCAGCACTGATAGCCGATAGCCGCGGGGGATTTCCACCACCCGGTCCTGTTTCTTGCCGCTGATGCGCAGGGTGAGCGTGCCGTCTCCTTCCTGCGGGTTCACTTCATACGCGATGACGCGCCCGGAGGGGGAGATGACGGGATTGGCCACTGCCTCCCAACTGTCGAAAACAGTGTGGTCCAGCGGCTTTTTCTGGGCCTGCAGCGCCACGGAAAGCAGGATGCAGGGGAGAAGAAGGTATTTTTTCATTATTTGCGTTGGAAGAGGTACAGGATCAAGTTTTCTACCAGATAAATGGAGAAAACGAGGAGGATGGCCAGGCTTACGTCCTTGCCCACAATGAGGGCAAAAGCGATGGCCAGCACGGCCAGTATCAGGAACAGGATGCGCTTGAAATCCAGCAGTTTGTGACCGGGGGCCACTTTCATCCCGAACATGGGGATCTCGCTCACCAGCAGCAGGCCCATCACCACCGAATACAGCGGCAGGAACCACACGGTGCCGGCCCAGGCGGCCAGGAAGGAGTCCGGGTTGCCGAAGACGTAGGAGGCCAGGCCGGCGCTCAGGAGCGCGCAAGTAGGCGTGGCTACCCCAATGAAGTCCGTGGTCTGACGGGTGTCGATATTGAATTTGGCCAGCCGAACGGCGCTCATCACGGCGATGAAAAGGGCGCTGTAGCACAGCCAGGCGGGCACGCCGTGACTCTGCATGCAGTTCAGGATGAGGAGGGCGGGCATTACGCCGAAGCTCACCATATCGGCCAGGGAATCCAACTCCTTGCCGATGGGGGAGTAAGCGTGCAGCAACCGGGCCGCCAGTCCGTCACAGAAATCGAACACGGCAGCGGCCACCATGCACAGAAGGCCGTAATCCGGCATGCCGTATACTGCACACATCACTCCCAAGATCCCGCAGACGAGATTCATGGAAGTGATGGTGTTGGGAATGTGCTTTACCAGGGACATTACTTGATGCCGATTTTCTTGAGGATTTCCTTGGGAACGGCTTTCTTGTTCACCAGGATGTTCAGGGTCTTGCCCTTCACGAAGTTCTCGGACATGTACCACAGGCCGTTATAAGCGCCGGTAACGCCCCAGGAGTTCTTGATCATATAATACTTCACGCCGTTCTGGTCCTTGGCAATGCCATAGAGGTGCATGCCGTGGTCGTCGGTGGAGGTCTTTTCGTCGTAATATTCCTGACGCAGCTCCTGGGTCACTTCAACCTCCTTGACGGCGGGCTTGGCGGCGGGTTTTTCATCGGCCTTTCCTACCCAGCGTTCCTGGTCGCTGCCGCTGGTGGCCTTGTTGGCTTCGTCCACCAGGATGGCCAGGCCGTTGCGGGTGAAGCCGCTCTCGGAGACGTCGCCGCCCCATGCCACGGTGTAGCCGTTGTTCACGGCGTTGTCAATGATGGCCATGAATTCGTCCAGCGGAACGTTCCAGGACGGGGTGCAGCGCCAGTTGTCGGGCACTTCCATGGCGAAGGCCGTGTAGAACGGATGGTGGGTATAGGAAGTGAAGCCGATATAGTCGTCCAGGTTAATGCCCAGCTGGTCTGCGGGGATCACCTTCTCCTGCGGAATCACGCCCATATAGGCGTCCAGGATGCCGTCTACGCCCTTGGGCCACACCTTGGTGAGTTTCTTGTTAGGGTTCTTGACCACGGCGCTCACATAACCCTTGAGCACGGCGTCCAATTCTCCCTGCACCGGGAGGTCATAGCCATACTGCAGGCCGGAGTAGTCTTTCTCATAGATGAGGCCGTAGGTTTTGGCCACCTCCAGTACGTCGCCGAAGTCGGAGCCGGCGGCAAAGTTGAGGAAGCCGTCCATACGCACGTATTTGATGGCTTTGTCGTAGTAGGCCTTGCGCACCACGAACATCTCGGAGAAGTCCGGATACTCTGCGGGATCCTTGATATTCTTGGCCTTGATAATCTCGCTCTCCAGGAAGGAAAGGGTGCTGAAGCACCAGCAGGTACCGCTGCGGAACTGGTTCTTCACGGGCGTGATGGGCAGTTCCTTTATAGTGGTAAACTGATAATCCTTGGGATCCACGGGTGCCGCCGGACGGGGCTGTGCCTGGGCCGCTGCCAGGACACCGACGGTCAAAACTACGAGTGCTGCAATCTTTTTCATAATCTTACAATTTGATTGAAGACAAATGTAAACAGAAAATCGTAAATTTGCAACCCATGAAAACCATTCTGTACATTCACGGTATGGGCGGCGGCAAGGACAGCCGTATTCCCAATTACCTCATGACCGTCCTGGACCCCAAGGAGTTCCGGGTGGTCATCCGCACCTACGACTTCGACCCTCCCGTGGGTCGGGCCCAGATAGAAGGTTGGGTGAAGGAGGAAAAGCCGGACCTTATCATCGGCGAGTCCCTGGGCTCCATCCAGGCCCTTCGCATCCAGGGGATCCCGCACCTCTTCGTGTCACCCTCCCTGGGTGCTCCGCGGAGGTTGGTGCAGGTGGCCCCGCTGGCCCTTTTCGCTTTGGGCCGATGGTATCTCCACCACATCTATCCCGTGAAGGAAGGGGACCGTCAGCCGCTCAAGTTCACCTATCCCATCCTGCGCCGATACAAGGAGCACTGGGAGGCGGCGCTGGCCGCTATCGGCCCTGGTGAATCCTACTACGCCTTCTTCGGGGAGCACGACCATTTTATGCGCTCCGGCATTGTGCGGGTGGAGCTTTGGCGGCAGCTTTTCGGCGACGATACCTATACTATGTATCCGGGAACGCACTTTATGGAAGAAGAATACGTGGACGCACTTCTGGTTCCCAAGATACGGGAAACTTTGCAAAAGTAGCCGGAATTGTGTAATTTTGCAGCATCATGAGAAAGTGTCTGTTCCCGCTGATTGTCCTGCTGGCCGCCGTCTCCTGCAAGGAGGTACGCTACCAGCCCCGTCCCACCATTCCCCTGGTTCACGTGATTGCCGCCGACACCGCCGGCGCGGGCCGACTGGCCGCTATGGCCGGTAAGGCCACCGGTTCCGTGGCCATCATCGGCGAGCCCGAAGATGCCATTGTGCTGGCCCGCCATTTCCAGGGCTGCGACCGCGTGGACAACGTGGACGGCACCGCCGTGCGGGATTCGCTCCCGGACTTCGCCGGAGAATCCTTCGACGTAATCATGGACGCTTTCAGCGCGCCGTATGCGCGCTTCTGGACATCGGCCGAAGGACTGGCCGATACCCTCCGCCACACCGCCCTGGACAGCTTGCGGGAGGTGGCCGTGCTCAACGCCGTGTGCGCCTGGGACAGCCTAAGCTGGCGCTCTACCGCCGATGCAGAACCCCTGCTGCGGAAGAACCGCGCCAAGCTGCTCATCTATACTTCCTCGCTGCAGGCGCAGTGGGGCCTGTTCGACGTAGATACCCTGGAGCAGATGACTGGTGGGAAATGCCTGGTGGTTTCACCGGTGAAAACGCTTCTGGAAGAAGCCTATGCTTCCGGCGCCCGTTCCCTGGCCGTGTGGACTTCCCGCGAAGTACGCAACAGCGGTGCCTGGCAGGCCGTTTTCGCCTCCATGGGTTATACAGATGCATATCTTAGCGTGATTACCCCGGACGCCGCGCTGGACGTGCGCACGGAACTGCGCAGCGTGCTGCGGCAATACAGCGCCACGGGCCGCGTGCTGGACGCCCTGCTGGTAGACAGCTTCACGGTGGACTTCGTTCCGCTCATGACCGAACTTTCCCTCATCCGTGGCGGCGTAACCGCCGAGGACAATGCCTTCCAGGCCATGCTGGCACCGGATTTCCGCGTGCTGGATCCATCGGCCTCCGTGATTGACGCCACTTACCGCCTGATGCGGGAGAATCACCTGTTCACCCATCGGATTGCGCTGCCTTCCGTTCATTATTATGAGACGGCCGAATCGGAGGAAGGAACTCCGCTCCTGGTAGAAACCAGCGACGTCTATGCCCAAAGCACCTATGTTTCAAATCTGCATTAGCCCCGACGAAATAGCCGCCCTGGAACTGGCCTCTTTCCCCGGGGAGATAGTGGTGGTGGATGAACCCGGTCCCGTGATGGACCAGGCCGTGAGCTATCTGAAAAAGCAGACGGTGCTGGGCTTCGACACGGAAACGCGTCCTACCTTTTCTCCAGAGCAGCATTCCAGCGGAACCGCTCTGTTGCAGCTTTCCGGCGGCGGAAAGGCCTTTCTCTTCCGCCTAAAGAAATGCGGCTTCCCGCGGGCCCTGGCTTCCGTGCTGGCCACTCCCAAAGTGATTAAAGTGGGCGCCGCCACGCTGGACGATGTCCGTGGCCTGCAGAAGATTACCCCTTTCAATCCCAAGGGCTTTGTGGATTTGCAGAACATCGTGTGGGAATACGGCATCCGGGACAAGAGCGTGAAGAAGATGGCCGCCATCATCCTGGGCGTCAAGATTTCCAAGGCCCAGCAGCTTTCCAACTGGGAGGCCGATAAACTGAGCGAAGGCCAGCAGCGCTATGCCGCCACCGACGCCTGGGTGTGCCGGGAGATGTACCTTAAATTATTAGGCTCCGAAAAACATCCCCTCACCCCGGAACAGCTTCACCCCGAACGTTATCAAGACAATGGATAAAGTCATACTGAAACCCCACAGGGAGGAATCCCTCCTACGTTATCATCCCTGGGTATTCTCCGGGGCCATCGCCCAGATTACGGGCCATCCCGCGGAAGGCGACCTGGTGAGTGTATGCTCGGCCGATGGCCAGGTGCTTTGCTGCGGCCATTACCAGATTGGTTCCATCGCCGTGCGGGTGCTCAGTTTTGACGAAGATCCTACGCAGCCGGATTTCTGGTTGCGGATGCTCTCCCGCGCCTATGCACTGCGGGAGGCGTGTGGGTTGGCTACATCGGCCACTACCACCTGCTACCGCCTGGTGCACGGGGAAGGGGACGGCCTGCCCGGGCTCATCATAGACTACTATAACGGCGTATGCGTGCTCCAGGCCCATTCCGTGGGCATGTTCCGCGCCAAAGCCGCCATTGCCGATGCCCTGCGGGAACTGTACGGCGATCGTTTGAAAGCCGTGTACGACAAAAGCTCCGGCACCGCGCCCTTCAAAGCTGGCCTGGAACTCATTGATGGGTATCTGTACAAGGCGCCTTCCTTTGTGGCCGATGAGCTCACTGTTTTAGAAAACGGCAACAAGTTCCTGGTGAACTGGTGCGAAGGCCAGAAGACCGGCTTTTTTCTGGACCAGCGCGAAAACCGCTTCCGGGTGGGAGCACTGGCCCGCGGCCGCCGCGTTCTGAACCTCTTCTGCTACACCGGCGGCTTTTCCATCTATGCCCTGGCCGGCGGTGCCCTGCATGTGGATTCCGTAGACAGTTCCCAGCGGGCGATGGATATGGTGGACCGCAATGTTTTACTGAATGGTTTTGATGCCTCGTTGCACACGTCCTACTGTACCGACGCCATTGACTTTGTGAAGAACGTCCCCGACGGCGCCTATGACCTGATGATTGTGGATCCGCCGGCATTCGCCAAGCACCGCGGTGCTTTGAAAAACGCCTTGCGCGCTTACCAGCGCCTGAACGCCGCCGCCATTGCTAAAGTGGCCCCCGGCGGCTTCGTCTTCACCTTCAGCTGTTCCCAGGTAGTAGACAAAGAGGCCTTTGCCCTGGCCGTCTTCTCCGCCGCCGCCGAAACCGGCCGCAGCGTCCGCATCCTGGACCGCCTGAACCAACCCGCCGACCACTCCGTCAACATCTACCACCCCGAAGGCGAATACCTGAAAGGCCTGTTGCTCTACGTGGAGTAGTTCCTCCTCGCAACTCATCGGGCTTCGGAGTTGGAAACAACGATGCCGGCTGGGGGTCGGGCCGGCATCGGAGCAAGGAGAGCCGGCGGCAGGGGACCAGTACCCGATGACGACAGACTTTCATTGCGGGGCAAAGGTACGGTGTTTGAGGCTCCGGATACAACTTTTCGAGAGGCAAATAATTTCTAACGTAACGAATTGTTTAATAGTGCGTTAAGGGTAAAAGTAAAAGGTGGTTCCATTGAAAAGAGGGCAATGGTGGTGGCAAGGGTCTGTTTTGGATAAAATATTTTTGTATTTTTGCCCTTGAAATGGCAGACCAGAACGCATACATGTTCCCTACTTCGGTGAAAGAGGTGGAAGCCCTGGGATGGGATTACATTGACATTATCCTGTTTTCCGGGGACGCTTTCATCGATCATCCGTCGTTTGGAACGGCTGTGATTGCAAGGTGGCTCCAGAAGTGGGGCTACCGCGTGGCTGTTGTGCCTCAGCCTAACTGGCGGGACGACCTCCGGGACTTCCGCAAACTGGGCCGGCCGCGTTTGTACTTCGGCCTCAACGCCGGCGCCATGGACTCCATGGTGAACCATTACACCGCTTCTAAACGACTGCGCCATGACGATGCCTACACCCCCGACGGCAAAGCCGGTGCCCGGCCCGATTACGCCGTTACGGTGTACACCCAAATCCTGAAAAAGCTGTTCCCAGACGTGCCTGTGGTCATCGGCGGCATTGAAGCATCCCTTCGCCGCCTCACGCATTACGACTACTGGAAAGACTGTCTCATGCCCTCTGTCCTGGTCTCATCCGGCGCCGATTACCTCTGCTACGGCATGGGCGAACGCCCCATGCTGGAACTCACCAAAGGCATTGAAAAAGGCTGGAACCTCCACCGCATGCGCCAAATTCCCCAAATTGCATTTTATTCAAATGCACATATCCCCGAAGGGGGGCTGCATTTGCATAGTTTCGAAGAATGCTGCAAGGACAAGCGGGCGTTTGCGGAGAATTTCCATTGGATTGAGACGCATGCGAACATGATGCATCCGGATACGATTATCGAGCCGGTGGGAGGGGGATACGTGCAGATTAATCCGCCGTATCCGCCGGCTACGCAGGAGGAGATGGATTCGTTCTGGGACTTGCCGTTTACCAAGTTGCCGCATCCGCGGTACAAGGGCAAGCGCATTCCGGCGTACGATATGATCAAGTTCAGTGTGAATACGCACAGGGGCTGTTTCGGCGGGTGTAATTTCTGTACCATCGCGGCGCATCAGGGGAAGTTTATCCAGAGCCGCTCTGAGAAATCGATCCTCAAGGAGGTATCGGCCCTTAATAATCTGCCGGACTTTGCGGGGAACATTTCCGACGTGGGGGCGCCTACGGCCAATATGTACGGGATGCACGGGAAGAACCTGGAGCTGTGCGACAAGTGCAAGCGCAGGAGCTGCCTTTTCCCCAAGCGGTGCCCCAACCTGGACTGCGACCACACGCGCCTGATGGAGCTGTACAAGCGAATTGACAATACCAAGGGCATCCGGCACAGTTATATCGGCAGCGGTATCCGCTACGACCTCTTCCTTACGGAGGACGGATTTGTGGACGACAGTTCCAAGCCGTACCTGCAGACGCTGGTGCTCAATCATACGTCGGGCCGATTGAAAGTGGCCCCGGAGCACACGGAGGACCACGTGCTGCAGAAGATGGCCAAGCCCAGTTTCAAACTGTTCGAGCACCTGCGCAAAGAGTTTGACAAAGTGAACCGCGATGCCGGGACGCACGTGGGGCTGGTACCTTATTTTATATCGTCCCACCCGGGCTGTACGCTCAAGGATATGGAGCACCTGGCCAACCACCCGGCCCTGAAGGGCATCTGGATGGACCAGGTCCAGGATTTTACGCCAACGCCCATGACCACCAGTTCCGTCATGTTCTACTCCGGACTGGATCCCAGGGACATGACGCCCGTTTTCACCGAGCGGGACCCCGAGAAGAAACAGCAGCAAAAATCCTTTTTCTTCAAAAATTCTTCTAAAAAAAGCGGGAAGCCCTTGCAAGGTTCAAAACAATCTACTAATATTGCATCGCGAAAGAACAAGAAGAAAAGATAAGCTATGGCAGACAGCAAGAAAAGACACGTGGTAAGTTATGAGAAGATGGCCGGGCAGCACCCGGACCTGGCCGCCGCCTTTGCTGAAAAATACCCTAAAGGTTTCAGCGATTACCTCACAGACCTGGTGAAGTATCCCAAGCCGGACGGGACCTTCTTCTACGCGGTAACGGTGGAAACCGCCGATGCCATTTACCTGGTAAAGATCAACGTCAAAACAGACGACCTGGAGGATGTAGCCCGCTGGCTGGAGGGAGAGGAAGACGCAGAGAACGAGGCCGTGGCCGGAGGCAGCGCAGAAGCCTCGGACGCTGCCGGGGAAACCCTCCCGGACGACAACATCGCCCAGTACTCCAATGGGAGCGACGACGAATAGATTTCTCTGGGGCCCTGTCCGGGCCCTTTTGCGTAGGATACCCGAACGAAGCGCCCTCCTGATCCTTTCCGTGATCACGGGCGTCCTGTGCGGGCTTGCGGCCGTGTGTTTGAAACTGGCCATTCACGGAATTCAGACAAAGCTCGCCCTTATCACCGACCCTTATCCCTGGGCCATGCTGGTGCTGCCCGGCGTGGGTATGCTCCTGAGCCTGCTCATTGTCCGGTACATCGTGAAGGACCGCATCGGCCACGGTGTCACCAAGGTCCTGCAGGCCGTTTCCAAGAACGAATCCAAGATCAAGCGCCACAACTGCTGGAGTTCGCTGGTGACCAGCGCGCTCACCATCGGCTTCGGCGGATCCGTGGGTGCCGAGGCTCCCATCGTGTATACCGGCGCCGCCATCGGCTCCAATCTGGGCCGATATTGCGGAATGTCCTACCGCGGGATGACCCTCCTGCTGGGCTGCGGCGCGGCCGGTGCCGTGGCGGGCATCTTCAACGCCCCCCTGGCCGGCGTGCTGTTCACGCTGGAGATTCTGCTCTTCAATATTTCCATGAGCGGCATCCTGCCGTTGCTGCTCAGTTCGGTATCGGCCACCCTTATCAGCTACCTGTGCCTGGGAAACGGCAGCGCTTTCGCCGCCACGGTGGCACCTTTCGATATGCGCAACTTGCCCTTCTACCTGATTCTGGGCGTGTTCTGCGGCCTGTGCGCGCTCTATTTCATCCGCACCACGCTGTCCATGGAAGACCGTCTGGGACGGCTGAAGAATCCGTATTTGAAGTGGGCGATATCGGCCGTGGCGCTGGGCGTGCTCATTATGCTGTTCCCGCCGCTGCACGGTGAAGGCTACAACTTCCTGAGCCCCCTCCTGAACGGGCTGGAGGCCGATTTAGGCCATACGCCCCTGCAGTTCCTGATGAACCGCACGTGGTCCGTGCCGCTGTTCTTCCTGCTGGTCCTGCTACTCAAGGTGTTCTCCATGACGTTCACCAATGCGGGCGGCGGCGTGGGCGGAACCTTCGGCCCCACGCTGTTCATGGGTGCCATCGCCGGCTTCACCCTGGCCACTTCGCTCAATCTGGTGCACGCCGATGTCCCCGTCTCCAACTTCGTGCTGGTGGGTATGGCGGGTCTGATGGCCGGCGTGATGCAGGCGCCCCTCACCGCCATTTTCCTCATCGCCGAGATTTCCGGCGGATATACGCTGCTGGTGCCGCTCATCTTTACATCGGCCATCTCCTACGGCGTCACGCGCATCTTCGAAAAATACTCCATCTACACCAAGCGAATCGCCGCCAGCGGAGAACTCATTACCCACGAGGCCGATCAAGCCGTGCTCACGCTCATGAAGACCGAAGGCCTGGTGGAAACCGACTTCCGCCCCGTGCGCATAGACGCCACCCTGGGCGAACTGGTGGAAGTAGTGGCCCGGTCCGAACGCAACATCTTCCCCGTCCTGGACTCCAAAAAGCGCTTCCAGGGCTACGTGTCCCTGGCCGATATCCGCCAGGACATGTTCCAGACCGACCTCTACTCCAAGCGCCACGTATACAACTATATGAAGACCGCACCGGAATACGTCCACCCCGACGAACCCATGGACTCCGTAATGCGCAAATTCGAAAAAACCGGCGCCTGGAACCTCCCGGTAGTGGACTCCGACCGCAGCTACCGCGGCTTCCTCTCCAAATCCAAAATCTTCAACGCCTACCGCCAGGAGCTCAAAGACTTCTCGCAGGACTAGCATATGAAAGAACTCTACGTTAAATATATAGCGCAGCTGTTGGGCGTGCAGGCCTGGCAGGTAGAGAATTGCGCGGAATTGTTTGCCGATGGTTGCACCATTCCGTTCATCAGCCGTTACCGTAAGGAGCGGACGGGTGGGCTAACGGATGTTGAGGTGGCGGAAATCAAGCACTGGACAGAGGTGTTTGAGGAGATGGAAAAGCGCAAGGCTTCCATTCTCAAGACCATCGAGGATCAGGAGAAATTGACGCCGGCGCTGCAGAAGCAGATTGAGAATTGCGTGAGCAGCAGTGAGCTGGAGGACCTGTATCTGCCTTACCGGCCCAAGCGGAAGACGCGCGCTACCGTGGCCATCTCAAAAGGCCTGGAGCCGCTGGCGGACCTGCTGTGGAACAACAAGTCCCGTAATCCGCAGGCCGATGCCGCCAAATACGTGAAAGGTGAAGTAAAAAACGTAGATGACGCCCTTCAAGGCGCGCGGGATATAATGGCCGAAAGGATCAGCGAGACCGCGCACAACCGCGAAACATTACGTGGCATCTACCGCACCCGCCGTGTGTGCTCCAAAGTGACCAAGGAGGGCATGACCAATCCTGAGGCCGCCAAGTACCGCAGTTACTTCAACTTCTCCCAGCCCATTGCCAAAATCCCGTCCCACAACCTGCTGGCCATGCTTCGTGCCCAGGAAGAGGGCTTCCTGAAAGTGGAGATTGACGCCGACGGAGAAAAGTGCGGCAACAAACTCTATTACGACTATTGCCAGGAGCACGGTTACCCCAATCATCAGGAAGTGCGCGAAGCTGTGGATGACGCTTGGAAGCGCCTTTTGGACCCCTCCATCACCGGCGAGGTCATCAGAGAGGCCAAGGAAAAGGCCGATATCGAATCCATCCAAGTCTTCGGCGAAAACCTGCGTCAGTTGCTGCTGGCGCCCCCCGTGGGGCAGAAGCGCGTGATGGCCATTGACCCTGGATTCCGCACCGGCTGCAAAGTGGTGTGCCTGGACGCCCAGGGCTACCTGCTGGACCACGACGTCATTTTCCCGCATCCGCCCGTGGCCAAGAAGATAGAAGCCATCACCAAGGTGGCCGATTTAGTAGAAAAGTACGGCATTGAGGTCATCGCCATCGGCAACGGCACCGCCGGGCGGGAGACGGAGGATTTCATCCGCAAAGTGGGGCTGCCCGAAGACGTGAAAGTATTCTCTGTAAGTGAAGACGGCGCGTCTGTCTATTCCGCTTCTGAAGTGGGCCGGGAGGAATTCCCCCAGTACGACGTTACCGTGCGCGGTGCGGTTTCCATCGGCCGGCGTCTGATGGACCCCCTGGCCGAACTGGTGAAGATTGACCCCAAGTCCCTGGGTGTGGGACAGTATCAGCACGACGTAGACCAGACCCTCCTCAAGGAGAAACTGGACAACACCGTAGAGAGCTGCGTGAACAGCGTGGGCGTGTCCCTCAATACTGCCAGCCCCTACCTTTTACAATACGTGAGCGGCATCGGCCCGGCCCTGTCCAAGGCTATTACCGAATACCGCGCGGCCAACGGAGATTTCACCAGCCGGGAGCAGCTGAAGAAAGTGCCCCGCCTGGGCGCCAAGGCCTATCAGCAGTGCGCGGGCTTCCTGCGCATCGCCGGGGCCGTCAACCCGCTGGACAATTCCGCTGTGCATCCGGAGGCCTACCACATTGTGGACAAGATGGCCAAAGCCCTCAAAGTCTCCACCAAAGAGTTGGTGGGCAACCCAGACCTGTGCAAGAAAATCAATGCGGCCGATTACGTAGAGGGCGACTTCGGCCTTCCCACCGTGAACGATATCATCCTGGAGTTGCAGAAGCCGGGACGGGATCCGCGCGAGGCTGCGCAGGAGTTCTCCTTTGCCGATGACATCCACGAGATAGACGACCTCAAGCCCGGCATGGAACTGCCCGGCATCGTGACCAACATCACGGCGTTCGGGGCGTTCGTGGACATCGGCCTGCACGAAAACGGCCTCATCCACGCCTCCCAGATGGGCGTGAAGGGAATGGCCGTGCCCTCCAAGGTACTTAAACTGCATCAGCACGTGACCGTGCAG
>JAFWPA010000002.1 GCA_017509685.1 Bacteroidales bacterium | reverse complement strand
TATGGAGACCCCCTGCTGGATTTCAACATCCTCTCCCACATGAGCGGGTACGGTCCCAATCCTATGCTCAAGCACCTGTTCCACATGGACAGAAAGATGCTTACGCATTTTTATCAGTCTATGGGAAGGCAGTATTTCGGCCCCGTCTGGGATACGCCGGAGCATAGGGAGAAGATGCATCGCATCGATCAGATTATGGCAGGAAAGGCCATCTGTATGTGGCCCCAGGCCTACCATATCAATCTGCCTTATCTTCAGGGAAAGAAACTCCTGACCGCCATCAACCTCTTTATCGGAGACCGGATGTAAACATGTTTTCTGTGTGCAAAAATGAATATTTCAAAAATTTTTATTAACTTTACAGCCTGAAAAAAAAGGTTGTCTATTGTTATGAAAAAGAGTGTATTCTTGTTTATGATGGCGGCCGCTGTGGCATTTGCGGCTTGCACAAATTCCAAGCTGAACCCTGCCGAAGAGGAAAAAGCTGAAGAGCACGTTTTCCAGATGGTAGCCAAGCCGGATTTCGTTTTCTCTTCCATGGGCAACACCCTTTATAGCACCAAGGCTACCCGTGCTTTAGTTGCTGCCCCTGAGGTCAAGGAAGAGAAGGGTTCCACCGGTGTGGAGGTGAACCTTTCCGTGTGCCCTGCCAATGAGTATAACGCCTCCAAGCTGTCGGTACACATTCGTGTTGTCAACGACGTTACGGTCTTTATTCCCGTAGAAGCTACCGCTTTCTCTAAGAATGATGCCAACTCCCTGGCCATCCTCCTTAAGAATGCTTCGGCAACCGGTGTCTATGGAGAGACTGAGCAGGCTCTGGTCGTCAACGGCAACACCGTACAGTCCAAGGTCCAGTTTATGGAGAACGGTGTCAAGGTAAGCGTTACCGGTGTGAACCAGGCTGTGATTGACTATCTGCAGGAAGAATATGGTGACGGTATCACCGTGGAAGTGTGGAACTACTACCAGAACACCACCACCCTTGAGGGCCTCAAGGCCGGTTTCGATGCCGGTGCCAAGGTTTCCTTCTCTGAGAAACCCAGCCTGTATGTGAATGCTTTTGCCAAGGTTCCCGACTATGTTGATGCTCTGGGCTCCATCAAGATCTTTACCAAGTATGTAGAGGTAAGCGCCTCGGAACCGTATTATGAGGCCATGGGTGAAGACAAGACCTTCCTGTATCCTTATATGGACGAGGCTCTCACTTTGCCGCTGGATGCCAAGTATTGGGTACGTCCCGCCAGAATGTACGCCAACGGTGACGAAGAGTTTGTTGGCCCTTCCAAGTATTATCTCTTCAAGGGTCACGTGAATCCCTATGACTGCACGGTAACTCCCGAAGGCGTAAGCTTTGACAACAAAATAGCAAACGATGCCACCGTCCCCGCCGATGTGGAGACCACGGTCTACGACATTCCCGCCAACTACAACGTTCTCTACTACTAGTAGAAAGACATAACCATAAAAAAGCCAGCCCCCAAGGCTGGCTTTTTACGTTTTATTGGTCCTTCTTCTACCAACGTGGGTTAGTGATTTCGGGGGCGGTGAGCACCTGGGTTGGTTTATAGGCAAAGATAATGTATTATTTTGATTATCTTTGTAAAAACCGCGGCACTATGAAAAAGATATTCCAAGTCATATTTGTATTAGTCCTGACGTGCGCCCTGTTGCCGTCCTGCAAAATGAGACCCGAGGATGCCGAGCGCCTGAAAGCGGAAGCAAAGGCGGGCAACCTGAAGTCCATGGAGATGCTGGCCGCATATGGGGACACACTTGTCTCGGCCAGCGAACACAATCACTACATGGACGTTCTGGTTAAGAACGGCAATTTCAGGGCCCTGGGCGGTAAGTTCAGCGAGGAATACTTCAAAAGCGGGAAACTGAGCGAAAAGCGATGGAAAACCCTATATATGCGCTGGATGGAGAAGGGTGCCAGGATGGGAACGCCGGACTGTATGTACAGGTTGGGCGTAATGTATCTGGAGAAAGAGGTATTGGACACCACTAAAGCTATGTATTGGCTAAGACAGGCGGCCGACAGCCTGCAGGCCAGCGCCCGGGTCGAAGTCCGGAAAGCCGAGGGGAAACTGACCGTCCTGGATGCGCCCCGCTTCGCTTTCCGGCAGATGTGGGACTATAACGCCCGGGAGCAGTCATACCTGAACCGGTTCTCCAACGCCACCTTCCATTTTATGTCGGAGTGCCTCAGAAGCAGCTGGAAAAACCTTTTTAGCTCCCGCTGGTGGCAGAGCTTGCTCCTGATGGCGCTTATGGCAGGCGTGCTGATTGCCGGCATTATCTATGCCCTCGGCCGGCAGGGCCGCGAGGCCGTTTCCGTTGCGGCCTGCGGTATTTATGGCTGGATAAACGGTATGACCCTGTTCCTCTTTACCAAGGGGAAATCGGCCATTCCAGGCATTCTGCTAAGTAGCGATGCCATCGGCCAGTTCTCTCGGCAGCCTGCCACTTTCGGGCTAATCTCAGACATCTGTATCTGGGGCTCCTGGTGCTGCCTGATTATCATTGCCCTTGTGTACCTGTTGGGGCTGATCCGACGGATCAGACGGGGAAAACTTTCCCTGTGGTCGTTCTTTACCTATACGTTTGGAACCGTTTTCTCCTGTGTGTTCTTCTATTGCCTGGCAGGTGGCGTTTCCGCCATGAGCAGGGTAATCGGCTTCATTCTGGCGGCCATCCTTTTCCTCTTTATCTTCGGCGGCAGTATCAGCGATGAGGACCTGGAGGTAATGGATGTAAAGGCCCAAAAGAGACAGGAAGAGGAAGCAGAAAGACTCCGCAAAAAAGAGGATGAGGAAAGGTGGGAAAGGCAGCAACAGCGGTGGCAGGACTCCAAAAAGAATAACAGCTAGATTTGGAGACAAATTGTTATCTTTGCACATTAATATGCTGGCGCTAATCATCGGCAATTACGTTGAACCTATCCTCGAGTAACACATATGAAAAAGATTGTCTTCCTTCTTGCGGCGGTGGCCGCACTGGCGGCTTGTAGAGACACAGCAACCAGCGGTGTTGAGGTGACCCTCCAGAACCCCATCATTTCCGGATTCAGTCCGGATCCTTCGGTGGTGGCGGTAGGGGGTGATTACTATATAGTAAACTCCACGTTCCACTATTTCCCGGGGGTTCCGGTGTATCACAGCCGGGATTTGCAGAATTGGGAACAAATTGGCAATGTACTGGACCGGCCTTCGCAGCTTCCGCTGGTAGAGTCCAATGCGTCGCTGGGCATTTATGCGCCCACCATCCGCTATAACGACGGCACGTTCTATATGATCACCACCAACGTGGGGAACAGAGGAAACTTTATGGTGACCGCCACCGACCCGGCGGGGCCCTGGAGCGAGCCCATCTGGCTGGAGCAGCAGGGAATCGACCCCTCGCTCTATTTCGAGGATGGGAAATGCTATATGGTATCCAACCCCGACGCCACCATTACCCTATGCGAGATTGACCCGGTCACCGGAGCCACGCTGAGCCCGGGGAAAGCCCTTTGGAGGGGCACGGGAGGCCGATTCCCGGAAGGTCCGCATATCTATAAGCATGACGGCTGGTACTATCTGCTTATCTCGGAAGGAGGCACGGAACTGGCGCACAAACTCACGGTAGCCCGGAGCCGCCACATCTATGGCCCCTATGAGGCCAACCCCGACAATCCCATCTTTACGCACTGCTCGCTGGCCGCCCAGGAAAGCAATATCCAGGGCACCGGCCACGGGGATCTTTTCCAGGCGGCCGATGGTTCCTGGTGGATTGTATTTCTGGCTTACCGCCGGTATGGCGGAGACTTCCACCACCTGGGCCGGGAGACTTTCCTGGCGCCCGTCTCCTGGGAGAAGGGCTGGCCGATGGTGAACGGTGGACAGCCGGTCGCCGAGAAAATGACCGTACGCATGAGCGAAGTGCCGAAGACACCCCAGCCTGCCAGCGTACACTATGATTTCTCGGTCATCGGCCCGGAATGGATGCATATCCAGCATCCGGTGACGGAAAACTATTCGGCGAAAGGCGGCGTTCTCACGCTCACGGGGAACAGTGATGGATTCGACTGGGGAGGATGGCACCCCACCGCACTGCTGCGTCGGCAGAAAGCAGCCGAATGCCGTTTCGGCACCGATGTTACGCTGCTGGAAAACGGCGAGGCCGGTCTGACCATCTATCAGACCCACAACGGCCACATGGAGTTCTTTGTCCGGCGCGAAGGAAAGCGCTGCCAGGCCGTTCTCCGTATTCGGCTCCACAGCATTCTCCACGAGCAGTCCGTCGGCCCGATTCCCTCCCCCTCGGCCCGGCTGGACGTGCTGGCCTTCGGTGACCACTACGAGTTCCTGGTGAACGGCCAGCCGTTCGGTACCACGGACTCCAAACTGCTCAGCACCGAAATGGCCGGAGGCTTCACCGGCGTTACCATCGGCCCCTACTGCCGCAGCGGAAAAGCCTCTTTCAAGGGGTTTGATTATGAGGAGACAGTTTGTCAGAATTGAAAAAATATGTACCTTTGTAAAATTTTTTAATAAGCATTTTACAAGACTGACATATGAAGATCAAGGGAGACTTTACACCCAAGCTGTTTACCACCCTTAAAAACGGATATGACAAGAAGACGCTGGTACAGGACCTGATGGCCGGCGTCATTGTGGGCATCGTGGCGCTGCCGCTGGCCATCGCCTTTGGCATTGCGTCGGGCGCATCCCCGGAAGCGGGCATTCTCACCGCCATCGTGGCCGGTTTCCTCATTTCGTTCTTCGGCGGAAGCAAGGTGCAGATTGGCGGCCCCACCGGCGCCTTTATCGTGATTGTGTACGGCATTATCCAGGAATACGGGATGAGCGGTCTGATGATTGCCACCTTCATGGCGGGCGCATTCCTCATCCTGATGGGCGTGCTGCACCTGGGTACCATCATCAAATACATCCCCTACCCCATTGTGGTGGGCTTTACCTCCGGTATCGCCCTCACCATCTTCGCCACGCAGATCAAGGATCTCTTCGGCATGCAGATCGAGAACGTTCCGGCCGATTTCCTGGACAAGTGGGTGGTCTATGGCCATCATCTGGACACCATTAACTGGTGGGCGCTGCTGATAGGCGTTTGCAGTATCCTTATTATTATATTCACCCCCAAAGTGAGCCGACGCATCCCCGGTTCCCTGGTAGCCATCGTCCTAATGACGCTGGCCGCCCTGGGTCTCAAGGCCCTGGGCGTCGAGGGGATCGAGACCATCGGCGACCGCTTCTCCATCACATCGGCCCTGCCGCAGCCGGAGGTGCCCAAGATTACCTGGGAGACCGTCACCCACCTGGCCCAGCCGGCCATGATTATCGCGATGCTGGGCGCTATCGAGTCCCTGCTGTCGGCCGCCGTGGCCGACGGTGTCATCGGCGACCGTCACAACAGCAACCAGGAACTGGTGGCCCAGGGTATTGCCAACATGGTTTCCCCGCTCATCGGCGGCATCCCCGCCACCGGCGCCATCGCCCGTACCATGACCAACATCAACAACGGCGGCCGCACCCCCGTGGCCGGCATTGCGCACGCCATTGTGCTGGCCCTCATCTACCTCTTCCTGATGCCGCTGGTGCAATACATTCCCATGTCCTGCCTGGCCGGTATCCTGGTGGTGGTGGCCTATAACATGAGCGAATGGCGCAGTTTCCGGGCCATCCTGCGGAACCCCAAGTCGGACATCATCGTGCTGCTGGTGACCTTCTTCCTCACCGTCATCTTCGACCTCACCGTGGCCATTGAGGTGGGCGTTATCATCGCCTGCCTGCTGTGTATGAAGCGCATGGCCGAGACCACCAACGTGTCCGTCCTCAGTGACGAGATAGACCCCACGGCCGATACCGACATCCAGGGCAACCTGGAACACCTCATCATCCCCGAGGGTGTGAAGGTGTACGAAATCAACGGCCCTTACTTCTTCGGCATCGGCAACAAATTCGAGGAAATGATGGGCGACATGGGCGGCCGGGGCCGGAACCGTGCCAAAGTGCGCATCATCCGGATGCGCAAGGTCCCCTTCATTGACTCTACGGGCGTGCACAACCTGTCCAATATGTGCCGGATGTGCTCCCAGTACGGCGTAAAAGTGGTACTCTCCGGCGTGAACCCCAATGTGATGAAGGTGCTGGAGAACGCCGGTATGGACGAAGTGGTGGGCAAGGAAAACATCTGCAGCCACATTTCCCTGGCGCTGGAACGCGCCGAAAAAATCCTGAATGAAGAACTATGAGAAAACACTGGATGGACAACCTGCGCTGGGTAACGGTGCTCCTGGTGCTGTTTTATCACGTCATCTATTTCTACAACAACAAAGGCGTGTTCGGCGGTATCGGCGGATTTGGCCCCTACCCCGAATATAAGCAGTATCAGGACGTTGTCATGTACATCCTGTACCCATGGTTCATGCCGCTGCTGTTTATGCTGGCCGGCGCCAGCGCCCGCTATTCCCTGGAGAAGAAAAGCACCCGGGAATGGTTCAAGACCCGCACGCGCAAACTGCTGGTGCCCAGTACCATCGGCCTGTTCGTTTTCCACTGGATGGTGGGGTATTTCAACACCGTGGTAGCCCAGAGCCAAGGCGTGTTCGACGGCCTGCCGGGTGCGGTGAAATACGTCATCATGGCCGTCAGCGGCATAGGTCCCCTCTGGTTTATCCAGCTGCTGTGGCTGCTGAGCATCGTCCTGCTCCTCATCCGCAAATTGGACAGGAATGACAAGTTCTACAACTGGTGCGGCAAGGCAAACATCGTCTGGATCATCATGCTGGGCGTGCTCTTCTGGCTGGGTGAGCAAACACTGATTAAGAATCCCCGACCCGAAAGCGCCGACGGCCTTCTGAACCTGTACAAGCCCATCTTTTACCTGATTTGTTTCCTGCTGGGCTACTTCGTCTTCTCGCACGATGCCGTGCAGCAGAAAGTGAAGCAGGCCTGGATTCCGCTGCTGGCCTGCGCCGTAGTTTCCGGCACGGTGCTCACTGTCACCACATTTGGCCAGAACAATACCTCGGCAGAGTATATGAGCGCGCCCCTCAACTGCATTTACGGCTGGCTGGCGTGCCTGGCCCTGATGGGCTGGTTCCAGGCAAAATTCGATTACACGGGCAAGGTGGGCGCCTATATGACGCGCACCAGTTTCGGCCTGTATATTGTGCACTATCTGGTGGTAGCCAGCCTGGGTTATATGATGAAAATGTACACCGAGCTGCCGCCGGCAGCCATGTACGTGATTCTCACCATAGCCGTATTCACCCTCTCTCCGCTCATCTACGAAGTCCTGCACCGCATCCCCGTGGTGCGGTGGTGTGTCTTTGGTGAGAAAGGAACCCCTAAGGCGAATTAGCCCTTATGCCGTAACTTGGCGAATTTCAGCAGCAGGAGCTTCTCCCCGTACTGGTCAAAGTTGATTTTGGCCTTGAGGTCCGGCACCTGACCCGTGATTTCCAACACCACGCCCGCTCCAAAGCGGTTGTGCTCGATGCGGTCCCCCACCTTGAACGAAGACATGGGCTCCGGCACAAAGTTCGGGTCCACGATGGGCGGCCGGTTATCCACCACAGGCTTGGCCGATACCACCGGTCTGGCCGATGTCACAAGCCGGGCCGTAGAGGGCGATGCGTCCACTGCACGGCGAGTAACGTAATACACACCGCCTTCCCGGGGCTCGGACGGGGAACGTTGTTCCATGTCCTCCCGCCGCAGCGGCTTGTCCACGTACTGTGGGGCCAGTTCCCGCAGGAAGCGGCTGGGGCCGTTGGATTCGTGTTTTCCGTTGCGCATGCGGGTTTCGGCGAAGCTCAGGGAGACCGCCTTCTTGGCGCGGGTGATGGCCACATAAAACAGACGGCGTTCCTCTTCCAGGTCCTGGGGTGTGAGCATCCAGCCACCGGAGGGGAAGAGATTCTCTTCCATACCGGCCACGAATACGTAAGGGAATTCCAGGCCCTTGGCGGTGTGCACCGTCATCAGGGCCACTTTATTGTTGGTTTCGTCATCGGCCACGTCCACGTTGGACAGCAGGGAGACATTCTCCAGGTAATCGGCCAGGGTGACGTGCGGTTTCTCGTCCACGGCGTCCGGATCCACATCGGCCTCCACGTCTTCCACGTATTCCTTGACACTGTTCAGCAGTTCCTCCACGTTGGCGAAGCGGGACTGGCCCTCGATGGAGGTGTCGGCCTTGTAGAAGAGGTACAGGCCGCTCTCCTGCGCCAGGGACATGGCCACGTCGTAGGCGTCGCCGTCTACGGCTTCCTGCGCGGCCTTTTCCATCAGGGTACAGAAGGCGCGGATCTTGGCGATGGCCGCGCCCTTGAGGCCGTAATTCTCCAGCGTGGGCAGGAAGGCCGCCTTGAACAGGGAAACCTGATTGGCCGTAGCGGCCGCCACCAGGGCGTCCATGGAAGTGCCGCCGATACCGCGGGCGGGCTTGTTCACCACGCGCTTGAAAGATTCGTCGTCGTTCAGGTTCACGGCCAGTTTGAAATAGGCCATCATATCCTTTACCTCCAGCCTTTCGAAGAAGGAATTGCCGGAGTAAATCATGTACGGAATGTTGCGGCGGCGCAGCTGCTCTTCCAGCGCACGGCTCTGGGAATTGGTGCGGTACAGGATGGCAAAGTCCTCGTATTCACACTGTTCGGCCCGCATGCGGGTGAGGATGGCCGATGCAATTTGCATGGCCTCTTCCTGCTCCGAGAAGGTGCGCACCAGGTGGATTTTCTCCCCCTCCTCCCCCATGGAAACGCACTCCTTGGGAATGCGGCCTTCGTTATGGGCGATGAGGGTGTTGGCGGCATTCACGATGGTGCGGGTGCTGCGGTAATTGCGCTCCAGCCGGAAAATCCGGGCGTCGGGGAAATCCTTGCGGAAGTTCAGGATGTTCTGGATCTGGGCCCCGCGGAAGCCGTAGATGGACTGGGAGTCGTCTCCCACCACGCAAAGGTTCTGATGATTGGCGGCCAGCTTGCGCAGGATGAAGTACTGCGCCAGATTGGTGTCCTGGTACTCGTCCACCAGGATGTGGTCGAAGCGGCCGGCGATATCGGCCAGGGCATCCGGCGACACCTTGAAGAGGACGTTCATGTACAGGAGGATGTCGTCGAAGTCCATCACCCCGTTCTGCTTGCAGGTTTGGCAGTACAGCGAATAGATGCGGTAAATCTCCGGTTTTTTGTGCTTATTGTCACTGTCCCGGTAACCGCCGGCGCCGTTCATATAGGGCGTGGGCGTTACGAGGTCGTTCTTGGCCTTGGAAATGCGGGAGAGCACTTCCTTGGGCTTGTACATCTTGTCGTCCAGTTCAAGCTGCTTGATGCAGGCCTTCACGGCGCTCACGGAGTCCGTGGTGTCGTAGATGGTGAAGGTTTTAGGAAAGCCGATGGCATCGGCCCAGTCCCGGAGGAAACGGATGAACACGGAATGGAAGGTACCCATCCACAGCCGGCGGGCCTGGCGCTCCCCCACCATGAGGGCGATGCGCTCCTTCATCTCCGCGGCGGCCTTCTTGGTAAACGTAAGGGCCAGGATGCGCTCCGGGAGCACGCCCTGCTCTATCAGATAGGCAATCCGGGACGTCAGGACACGGGTTTTGCCCGAGCCCGCCCCCGCTACGATGAGCATGGGACCGCTGGTACATTTTACGGCTGCTGACTGTTCCTCGTTCAAGGACTTCAAGATCTCACTCATAAATCTTCCCTCGCACAATAATTATATGCGAAAATAGCGAAAATTTTCGTATCTTCGCGAAGTATTTATGCAAATACACAAAACTTTTACAATAATGTCAAACAATCTCGCTTTGAAGAAGGGCCTGAACATCCCCATTAAGGGTGTTGCAGCGCCCGTAGTCATCAAAACCGTGACGCCTGACGTTGTTGCAGTGAAGCCCACTGACTTCACCGGCCTGGTCCCCAGGCTGCTGGTGAAGGAGGGCGATGCTGTGCAGGCAGGTTCCCCGGTGATGGCAGACAAGATGCATCCCGAGATTCTCTTCACCAGCCCGGTCAGCGGCACGGTGCAGGAAATCGTAAGGGGTGCCAAGAGAAAATTGCTGGCAGTTCTGGTAAAGGCCGATGTAAAGCAGGTTTACGTAGACTTTGGCAAGGAGGCGCCCAAAGACGCCGCCCAGGTCAAGGAACTCCTCCTGAAAACCGGCCTGTGGGGTGCCCTCATCCAGCGCCCCTACGGCGTGATGGCCTCCCTGGACGCCGCTCCCAAGGCAATTTTCATTTCCACATTCAGCACGGCTCCCCTGGCGGCCGACACGGACTACGTCCTGGGCGATGCCCTGACCGATGTCCAGGCCGGCATCACCGCCCTGTCCAAGGTGGCTCCCGTGCACGTATCCATCCACAAGGGTGAAAGCGCCTTCGTCAAACTGAAGGACGCCCAGATCCACGTGGTCAGCGGTCCGCACCCGGCCGGCAACGTCGGCGTGCAGATCAGCCACATCGCCCCCATCCAGAAGGGTGAGGTGGTGTGGACGGTAAGCCCGCTGCTGCTCGCCGCTATCGGCCACGTTATCAACACCGGCAAGCTGGATCTCACCCGCAAGGTGGCCGTCACCGGTCCCGCAGCCCAGAAACTGGGTTATGTGGTGGCCCTGCCCGGCACGCCCGTCAAGGAGCTCACCTCCGTGGACGAGAACGTGCGCGTGGTGGGCGGAGACGTCCTCTCCGGAGAAAACCTGGGCGCCGACGGCTACCTGGGCTTCTTCCAGAACCAGCTCACCCTCCTGAAGGAAGGCTACGAGCGCGAATGGTTCGGCTGGGCCAAGCCCTTCCGTCCCAAGGTGCACAGCTCTTCCTGGTGCTACTTCTCCTGGCTCACGCCCAAGAAGGAGTACAACATGAACACCAACCTGCACGGCGGTCCCCGCGCCTTCGTGGAAACCAAGTGCTTCGAAGACGTCACCCCCATGGAGATCTTCCCCATCTACCTCATCAAGGCCTGCCTGGCAGGTGACATCGAGAAGATGGAGCAGTTCGGCATCTATGAAGTGCTGCCCGAAGACCTG
>JAFWPA010000018.1 GCA_017509685.1 Bacteroidales bacterium | reverse complement strand
CCTCCTGGTAGAGAAGATGAAGCTTTCCTTCGGTATGGATGTCACCAAGTACAATATTGAACCTAAGAAAAAGATCGTTTAACAATGAGACACAATAGAGCAGTCAATCATCTTGGTCGCCAGAGCGGTCACCGCAAGGCTATGCTGGCCAATATGGCATCCTCCCTCATCCTGAAGAAGAGGATCACCACCACCGAGGCCAAAGCCAAGGCCCTGAAGCCTTACGTAGAGCCCCTCATCACCAAGTCCAAAGAAGATACTACCCACTCCCGCCGCGTTGTCTTCAGCTACCTGAAGGACAAAGAGGCTACGGCAGAACTCTTCCGCACCGTTGCTCCCAAGGTGGCCGACCGTCCCGGTGGATACCTCCGTATCCTCCACACCGGTTTCCGCCAGGGTGACGCCGCCGAAATGGTGCTCGTAGAACTGGTGGACTTCAACGAGGCCGCCCTTGCCGCCGGCAAGAAAGAGGCCAAGAAGACCACCCGTCGCAGCCGCGCCAAGAAGGCCGATGCCGCTCCCGCAGCCGAGGCTCCCGCAGCCGAAGCTCCCGCCGCTGAAGCCCCTGCCGCCGAGTAAGTTATCCCTTTGCAGCAGTAAAGCACCCGGTCATTTACGTGGCCGGGTGTTTTTTATTTACGGAATAATGCGTATATTTGAAAACTGATTGCGGCAAAAAAGGATTAATACTATAAACACTAAACACTATGTCTAAGAAAAATGACTCCAATATCATTGCCATAATCACAATGATATTCCTGTTTGGCATGATTTCCTTCGTGACCAACCTGGCCGCTCCCATCGGCAACATCTGGAAGATGCAGCCCGGCATCGAGGGCTCCAACTTCTGGGGCATGATGGGTAACATGATGAACTTCCTGGCCTATGCCATCATGGGTATCCCGGCCGGTAACCTCCTCAAGAAGAAGGGTTACAAGTTCACCGCCGAAGCAGCCCTCCTGGTAGGTCTGGTGGGTGTGTTCGTACAGTATCTGTCCGGTGTGGTGGGCGTTGGTTCCACCATCGGCAGCATCCCTACCAACTTCTTTGTGTACCTGCTGGGTGCCTTCATCTGCGGTTTCTCCGTGTGCATGCTGAACACCGTCGTGAATCCTATGCTCAAGATACTGGGCGGCAAGCGTTCCAATCAGTACATTCAGATTGGCGGCTCCTTCAACTCCCTCATGGGTACCCTCACTCCTATGCTGGTGGGTGCCATGATCGGTGAACTGGTGAATGGCAAGTCCCAGATCTCCGACGTCAACACCCTGCTGTTCATGGCTATGGGTGTGTTCGCCCTGGCCTTCGTCATCTTGCTCTTCGTTCCCATCGAGGATCCCGAGCAGACCAAGAGCGCCGATGCCGCCGCTGCCAATCCCCTCAAGTATCGCCACTTCATCCTGGGCGCCATCGCCATCTTCGTGTATGTGGGCGTTGAGGTCGGTATCCCCGGCACCCTCAACTTCTACCTCTCCGATAATGAGAACGGCGCCGGCCTGGATCCTGCCAAGGCCGCTTCCATCGCCGGTTTCGTGGCCGGTACCTACTGGTTCCTGATGCTCATCGGCCGTCTCATCTCCTCTACCATCTCCGGTAAGGTGAGCTCCCGTACCCAGCTCTCCTGCGTGTCCTGCGTGGCTGTACTCCTTATCGTGCTGGCTATCTTCCTGGGCAACTCCTCGCTGGTTTCCATGCCCGTGTTCACCGGTAAGGGCTTCGGTATGGTACAGGTTCCCATCGCCGCCCTGCTGCTGGTTCTGTGCGGTCTGTGCACCTCTGTGATGTGGGGCACCATCTTCGACCTGGCCGTCGACGGCCTGGGCGCCGCTACGGAAAAGGCTTCCGGTATCTTCATGGCCATGGTGGTCGGTGGCGGTATCGTTCCGCTGGTGCAGAACGCCATCGCCGACGCTGCCGGCTATCTGCCCAGCTACTGGCTGCTGGCCGCCTGCGTAGCCTTCATCTTCTACTTCGCTGTTTCCGGTTCCAAGATCAAGAAAGCATAATTCAGTATGGCACAAGATTTAGTTATTGGTATTGACGTTGGTGGACAGACCACCAAATGCGGCATCGTAGATGCCCGCGGTACCGTTCTGGCCCAGACCGTCATCCGCAGTGACAACCACGAGGAAGCCCTCCCGTTCATCGCCGAACTGGCCGAGGCCCTCAACCACATCATCGCCGAAGCCAAGGCCGAAGGCCGCATCCGCGGTATCGGCGTAGGCGCCCCTAACGGCAACTACTACACCGGCACCATCGAGAGCGCCCCCAACCTGAAGTGGGGTCACGACAGAGTGGAATTCGCCAAGCTGCTCAGCGAGCAGATGAACGGCATCCCTGTGTCCCTCACCAACGACGCCAACGCCGCCGCTGTGGGCGAAATGACCTACGGCGCCGCCCGCGGTATGAAGAACTTCATCATGATCACCCTGGGTACCGGCGTAGGTTCCGGTATCGTGATCAACGGTGAGGTGGTTTATGGCCACGACGGTTTCGCCGGCGAACTGGGTCACACCTGCGCCGTGCGCCACAACGGCCGTCAGTGCGGCTGCGGCAAGCATGGTTGCCTGGAGACCTACTGCAGCGCCATCGGCGTAGCCCGCACCGCCCGTGAATGGCTGGAAATGAGCGACGAACCCTCCGAACTCCGTTCCCTGGACAAGATCACCTCCAAGGATGTGTACGACGCAGCCAAGGACGGTGACCAGCTGGCCATCAAAATCTTCGACTTCACCGGCCGTATCCTGGGTGAGAAGCTGGCCGATTTCATCGAGTTCTCCGCCCCCGAAGCCATCGTGCTCTTCGGCGGTCTGGCCCGCGCCAAGGAGTTCCTCACCGAACCCATCCTCAAGGCCATGAACGAGAACGTCCTGCCTCTGTGGAGAGACAAGGTGAAACTTGTTTACTCCCAGCTCAAGGAATCCGACGCCGCCATCCTGGGCGCATCGGCCCTGGCCTGGGAACTTTAAGCCTAAAGAATGAAACTTCACAAGTACGCCCTTGCGGCCGCTATAGCATGCATACTCGCCGGATGTGATTCCGGCGGGTCTGCATCTATAGAGCAACAGTTGCAGCAGATGACGCTGCGTGAAAAAGTGGGACAGATGTTCATCATCCGCCCCGAGGCGCTGGACCCTGAACTGTACTACAATTCCGCCGAGGAATTGAAAGCTATCAGCGTCCAGGAAGTGAGCGACCGTATGAAGGAAACGGCTACCAAATGCCCCATGGGAGGCATTATCCTCTTTGCCAACAACATCCAGAATCCCATTCAGCTCACGCAGTTCATCGGGGATCTGAAAGCCCTGCCTTCCAATCCGCTCCTGTGCGTGGACGAGGAAGGCGGCATGGTGGCCCGCCTGGCCAACAATCCTTACTTCCGCGTGCCCAAGTTCCCCAACATGCACGAACTGGCGGCCGCCGGCCGAACCAAGGACGTCCAGGATGCCGCCACCACCATCGGCACGTATCTTACGCAGTACGGCTTTGACATCAACTTCGCCCCGGTGGCCGATGTCAATACCAACCCCCGTAACATCGTCATCGGCAACCGCGCTTTTTCCAACGATCCCCAGGCGGCCGCACCTATGGTGAAGGCCTATCTCAAGGGCCTGCAGAAGACGGGCATCGTTGGCTGCCTCAAGCATTTCCCGGGGCACGGGGACACCACCGCCGATTCCCACTTCGGCTATGCCATGTCCCGCAAAACCTGGGAGGAGATTGATGACTGCGAGATGATTACCTTCAAGGCCGGTATAGCCGCCGGTGCCAAAATGGTGATGACCGCCCATATCTCCCTGCCCAACGTGACGGGCTCCAACACCCCTTCCACCCTGTCCAGTATGATCCTGCAGGACAAACTGCGCGGTGAACTGGGCTTCAAGGGCGTCATCGTCTCCGACGCCATGGAAATGGGTGCCATCATCCGTCAGTATCCCGTAGAGGATGCCTGCATCATGGCCATCAAAGCCGGCGTAGACATCCTGCTGTGCGTACGCGAATATCCCCGCGTCTTCGAGACCGTGGTGAACGCCGTCCGCCGCGGCGAAATTCCCGAATCCCGCATCGACGAAAGCGTCCGCCGCATCCTTGCCCTTCGCCAGAAGGATTAAAGTTACCTTGTAGAGAGGGTGTTGCAAAGGACCAAATTTTATGCTATCTTTGACGGGAAAGCATATTTATCAGGCAATGCCCAAAATGCGACACTTCATACCAAAGACCTTATCTGCCAGAATCATTCTGAAGACGGTCTTCGCTATAGCCCTGCTTCTGATCCCTGCTATCCTTGCGATAATCATAGGGACGCGGATCATAACCAGGGAAGAGGTCGAGCGCGAGATAGATCAGGCACTGGATGGCATTGCATACAGGATTGACAACACTTTTCTCGGTGTGGAACAGACCGCCACCATGCTCCTGGCGGACATTCCCGACAATTTGGACAAACCGCAGGAACTTTATAACCTGTGCCGGAAGGTGCTTGAGGCCAATCCCTCTATCCACGGATGCGCCATCGCCCTGAACCCTGAGTATTACACGCTTCGCGGAAAGCCCTTCATGGCCTATATGCACAGGACGCACGAAGGAATTGTCTCTGCTGATACTTTCACCTCCCGGTCGTTTACGGAACAGGAGTGGTATGAGAAGCCCCTTATGGAAGGAGTCGCTTCGTGGGTGGGACCGCTAAAAAATGAGGATACAGAATCGGAGCCTCTCCTTTCTTATGATGTCCCCATCATCACGGACAATTCAACCGTGGGAGTTCTGGGGATAGACGTTTCCCTCAGTGTACTTACACAGATGGCCCAAAATTACAGGACCTCCACAAATTCTTACATCACCCTCCTGGACAGGAACGGTTCTTATATCGTCCATCCCGACAGCACCCGGCTCCGGTACATGGACAGTTTGGCCCAATTGAAAGATGCCGAAGATCCGTCTGTGATGGAGGCGCTTCAAGAAATGGTTGAAGGAGCATCCGGAAGACGGACGTTCACGCTGGATACCACACAATACGTCATGGCTTATATGCCCTTCCGACAATCTGCCTATCCCGGGCGGCAGGTGAGTGACTTTGGATGGAGCATTGCCTTAATCTACCCGGTATATGAATTATATGAGGAATTTGATCCGGGCTTCCGCATGGCCGTTATCATGACCCTTATTGGCCTGTTGCTTCTTTTTGCCGGTGCTTTCGCCATCCAACAAATCAGCCTGAAACCGCTGAAGAACCTGGTGGACGTGACACAGATTATCTCTAAGGGAAATTACGCACCTTCCGGTTTTCAGACATCACGTGAAGACGAAGTGGGACGGCTCCAAAACCAGTATGACAAAATGCAACACTCCGTTGCAGACTATATGGAACAGCTGCAGAATCTGTCACAGAAAGAAGCTGCGCACCAGGAAGCACTGGCTCAGACCTATGCAAAAACGAAAGAGATCCAGCGCCACAAAGCTAAGTTTTTTGACAACATGACCCATCAAATGGCCGATGTAACGACCGAAATCCGAAACAACGTGGATAAACTCTGTGAATCGGGCGCGGAGATGGGAGAGGAGGAGACGAAGAAGGTCCTTGAAAACATCGAAAAGAACGGGCAAAAGGTAACTGAAATTCTGAGCGACTTGCTAAACGCAAAGAGTTGAGACAGCTATGGGTAAACTGACAAGACATATCCGACAATCGCTACCAACGAAGATTAGCCTGATGATGTTCTTCGTTGCAGTTTTGATATTCGTCTTGATTAATGGCGTGTTCGTGGTAATGTCCAGGCGTCATTTGCACGCTTTCGCCATGAAAAATGCCTCGGAGTCTCTGAACACGGTTGTCGCCCAGGCTGAACGCTATCTCAGGTCTGTGGAAACGGTCACCGATTTAACCGCTCAGATGGTGGAAGAGAATTTCTCTCCAGGCTCCCTGCTGGCTTATTCCAGGAGGATTGTCGAGAAGAACGGTTTTGTCTCCGGCTGCTCTATATCGGCCCAGCCAGACATGTTTCCGGAATACGGACGCCACTATTCCGCCTATACTGTCCAAAAAAGAGACACTGTCATTACCGTCGTTGAAGATGTTTACGAATACTTCGACTATGAGTGGTACAAAAAAGCTGCCATCTCCCGGCAAGCCGTATGGGTGGATCCTTTTGTCGATGACAATGCGGGGTCGCTTTCTGCCGATCATGTGATTGCGTCCTACAGCCGTCCTCTGTATGACAAGAAAAACCGGCTTCTCGGCGTTATATCTGCGGACATATCCCTGCCGGAATTTTCAAAAGCCCTTTCTTCCATAAAGCCTTATCATGATTCTTATCTCATACTCCTGGGGCATGACGGCAGATACTATGTGCACCTTGATACCACAAAGATTGTCAATAAGACCATCTTCGATCCCATAGGTGGTCGTTATCAACCTGACAAGCTGGCCCTGGGATATGAAATGACCGCCGGACATACCGGCAGGATGCATGCCGATATAGAGGGCGTCTCCTGCTTGATTTGTTATCAACCCGTTCCCGGAACAGACTGGAGCGCGGCGCTCATAAGCCAAGAGCATGACATCATGCACAAATACATGCGCCTGAATGTCAGCATTTTGATTATCTTCTTTATAGGCCTGCTCATTCTTTATGTCATTTGCCGAAGAGCCGTGGTCAAAGTCTTCGCCCCTATGAAGCTTCTGGAAGAACAAGCACGGCGTATTGCCGACGGCGACTACTCTGCCGTAATTACCCGCGGAAACGAAAACAGCGTCGTGGGCAGTCTGCAGAACAGTTTTGCAGACATGCAGGAAACACTCAGTCATTACATCCAGGATCTGAATAGAGCTATCGAAGAATCGGCCAAGCGCAACGAAGAACTCCAAAAAGCCAATTCCGCCCTGGAGGAGGCTATTCACCGGCAGGAGGAATTCGTCGCAAACATGACCCACCAGATCAGGACTCCCCTGAACCTGATAATGGGCTTTTCTCAGCTTATCCGGGAAACCGGCGAGGGTATGTCAGCCGAAGAAAAACAGAACCTCATCCAAGTGATAGACTACCGCACAATGATACTGTCCCGGATGTCTCTCATGCTGTACGACAGTTCGGACCAAGGATACCGTGATGAAATGGTGAGCTTCAATTATGAAAACGTTTCCTGCAACGAAGTGGCCAGAGAGTGTATTGGATATGTCAACCGATATTTCCCGGGCGTTTCCGTAAAGTTCGAGACTGCGCTGGATGATTCATTTACCATTATTTCCGATCATCTTTACGTGATGCGGAGCATCCGCGAGATTCTGTATAATTCGGCCAAGTACTCCGACGGCAAAAACATTTCCCTTCGTGTGACGGCCAACAAAAACACCGTCCGGTATATCTTTGAAGACACCGGACCTGGAATTCCGCCGGAGTATCAAAAACACATTTTCACTCCTTTTTATAAGTTTGACCTCCTTTCAGAGGGGCTCGGTGTGGGACTTCCGATTACAAGACGGCACGTTATCCTGCTGGGCGGCAGTCTCGAACTGGATTCCGAATACCGCCAGGGATGCCGGTTTATCATGGTCTTTCCCCTTGAGGCCCCTCTCTATAAATAAAAAGACTATTTACTAGTATAGAAATCAATCATCCGTTCCAGGGCGCGGGTGCAGACCGGGCAGAAGTCTTCGCATTCATTGATCTTCATACGGCATTCCTGTACGGGACGATAAACGCCCTTGGACTGGTAACCGCCACCTTCGAAAACACCCACGGTCAGGTTCAAGAGGGCTTTCTTCTCCGGGGCCAGTGTGTTCCATATTTTCCGTACATCTCGCTGCTCCAATGAATCCACGGGCGTAGGAATGGACGTTCCTTCCGGCAGCATGTCCTGCCATTTGGAGGCAAAGTCCGTGAGCGTGGTGAGGTTGGGTTCCCAGGGTTCCACGCCGGCGGGATACACGGGCTGGTCCATGTCGTCGTAGAAATACTCGTCGCCCAGACCGCCGAAAGCGTGACCGAATTCGTGCACCAGCACCTGCGGGAAAGTGGGATGGTCGCTGCCCATGATGGTGAGGCTGTTATAGATTCCTCCACCGCCGTACACGGGCGTGTTCACCAGCACGATGATGTGTTCGAAGGGAACGATACCCAGTGCGTCGAAAATCTTCTGTTGGGCCGATGAAGTAAGATACCGCTCGCTGTAGAAAGTGTCGAAATGGGAATCGGCCAGGGTGCGGTGCCAGTCTCCGCTGTGCGGGATGCTGGGGCCGCTGTCCTTCGAGGGCAGGAAGACGGCCCGGAAAGTGAAGGCGTCGGAGCGGCCGGCAAACGGCTCGTGGGCGGTGAGCGCTGCCTGGGCGCGACGGGCATCGGCCCAAAACTTATCCTCCTGGTCCGAAGTATACCCCTCCGAGAGGAGGACGATGTCTATGGATTCCGGGAGGCTGCCTTCCTGCGAGAGGATTTCACAACGGGCCTCGTTGTCCCGGGCCTGGCGGATGAGGATATCGGCCGGGTCCACGATGTGGCTCAGCCGGGCGCTTTCCCTGCCGCGGTTGTCGGTCAAGGTAACTTCGATGCGAACGCTGTCCTTGGGAAAAGGAACCTGGAAGCAGTTCTCGAAGGCTTTTTGCACCTGCCGGGCTTCCGGATAGCCCACCCACTCCTGGAACAGCGTGGAGAAGCTGTGGGCATAGAGTGTGGCGCCCGTAGCGGGATCTTTTACGACCAGCTGTCCGTTCCCCTTGAGCGGAAGACGGTCCAGATTCTTCTGCCGGCCGGCCCACGGGCCTGTTTTGCACATGCCCTGGAGATAGATGGCCTGATGGCGCGCATCTCCGCAGAACACATAGTCCAGCCGGAGGGTGGAGTCCTGGAAGTGCTCTTCAAAAACAGGCTCGGGGAAGCTTTCAACTGCTTTTTGCCCGCAGGCGCAGGCCAATGACAGGATCAGGGGAAGAATGTACTTTTTCATACTTGCAAAGATAGCGAATCTTGTAAAGTTTCGTTATCTTTGTACTTCGAAAACAAATTCCAACACTGATATGAGCCAATTGCATGTGATTAACCATCCTATGGTTCAGCATAAGCTGACCATCATGCGCAACAAGGAAACCGGTTCCAAGGATTTCCGTGAACTGCTGAAGGAAATCGCCCTGCTGATGGGGTATGAACTCACCCGTGACCTCCCGCTGGAGGACATCGAGATCGAGACGCCCATCTGCAAGACCGTTGCCAAGCGCATCAGCGGCCGCAAACTGGCCATCGTTCCCATCCTGCGTGCCGGCATGGGCATGGTGGAAGGTCTCCTGACCCTGGTTCCCGTTGCCAAGGTGGGTCATATCGGCCTGTACCGCGACGAGGAAACGCACAACCCCGTGGTGTACTTCTGCAAACTTCCCGAAGATATCAACGACCGCCTGGTCATTGTGACGGATCCTATGCTGGCTACCGGCGGCAGCGCCTGCGACGCCCTGTCCATGCTCAATGAACGCGGCTGCAACAATATCCGCCTGATGTGCCTGGTAGGCGCCCCCGAAGGCATCGAGCGCGTACGCCGCGAGCATCCGGACGTGGACATCTACCTGGCTGCCGTGGACGATCACCTAAACGAAGCCGCCTACATCGTCCCCGGTCTGGGAGATGCAGGCGACCGCATTTTCGGTACCAAGTAACGGCAGCTAGTTCAGCTTGCCGGCCTCGGCGTTCTTAATCATATCCTCGTTGGCGGAGATGTAGATTTCCACGCGACGGTTCTGGGCCCGGCCCTCCGCGGTGGAATTGTCGGCCACGGGGAAGTCGTAGGATAAGCCTTCGGCCACAATATGTTCCTTGGCAATACCCTTCTGGGTGAGGTATTTGGCCACCGCGTTGGCGCGCTGGTCAGAGACCTTCTTGTTGGCAGCCTCCGTACCGACGTTGTCTGTATGGCCGTACACGTTGATATTGGTGTCGGACATATCGGTCATCTCCGCGGCAAACTTATCCAGGGACTGTTTGGCTTCCGGTTTCAGGGTGCTCTTGTTGAAGTCGAAGAGGATACCGCTGTCGAAGGTGACCTTGATAGCCTTGAGGCCGTTCACGTCGGTCACGGTTTCTACCTGGGCGTTCTCCAGAGCCGCCAGTTCAGCCGCCTTCTTGTCCATCTGGTTGCCGATGATGGCGCCCGTGCCGGCACCCACCGCCGTACCGATGCCCGCACCGATAGCGGCCGATTTACCGTCGCCGCCAATCAGATAGCCGATACCTGCGCCCAGCACAGCGCCGGCGCCCGTTCCGATAAGGGAACCTTTACCCAAGTTGGACATGCCGCAACCCACAATCAGCAGGCCGCAAAGAAGATAAGAAGCAAGCTTTTTCATATAATTAATAAGGTTTAGTATTGTCGTCTAACAAAAATACAAAAAAATTTTTGAGATATTATTTGCAGGTTCAAAAAAAAGCATTACCTTTGCAATCCCGTTCGCGGAAATAGCTCAGTTGGTAGAGCACGACCTTGCCAAGGTCGGGGTCGCGAGTTCGAGTCTCGTTTTCCGCTCCAAAAAGCGCTTCGGAAGACCGGAGCGTTTTTTTTGTTTGTCTTTTTCGTGTTTGGACACGTGAACGCCTATTTCGCCAGGAATTCCGAAGGGGTGAGGCCCGTTTCTTTCTTGAAAATCCGGTTGAAGTGGTGTGTGTATCCGAAGCCCAGCAGATGGGCCGTTTCGCTGTATCGAACCAATTTGGATGATCTTAGAAAGGTGTATCTAATTGGTATTCAGACGGAAGTGTGATAATCCCCGGACTTTCTGAAGCAAACGGTTTGATTTGCAACCGGGTTGCATTTGTAAAATGTTTACTTTGCAACTTGATAGATTGTGATTTACGACCACCATGTCCCGGAAGGAAACCATAACCGCCATCATTTTGCTTACCATCTTGGGTACAAGCATGCATTTCGTGCACCATGTACCTTTCTTCAATCATTTCCTGGGCTACATCTTTCCCGTGGTGGAAAGCGTAATGGCGCACATGAAGATGGTATTCTATCCGATGCTGCTGCTCAGCCTGTATTTGGTACTCAGCCGTCATGATATCAAGGAATTTGGCGCACCCATCCTGGCCGGACTGACCGTGGTACCCGCCATCGTAGGCGCTTTCTTTTCCTATTGGATCTTCGTCCATCACGAGCTGATGTTCCTGGATATCATTATCTACTTGGCGGCCATGGTCGGCGCTGTCCTGCTGGCAAGGCGCTGGAGACAAAGCAACCTGGTTCGGAAGTATTGGCCGCTCTGGATTGTCCTGGTCGTCGTGCAACTTATTCTGACAGGCTATCTGACGTACAACCATCCCGACTGGCTTGTTTTTGCCGATCTGGGGTAAAAGCCACGATTACACCCCGACAGTCAAGTGACAGACAGCCGGGGTGCTTCTTTTTTAATGATGGATTTAGCGCTTATCCTGTAAACCGAAGCCGGCCCATTGATCCTGCAGATAGTTCTGCTTGATGATTTTGCGATAGACGGCTGCGCGGTCTCTCAGCGAGTTCAGTTGCCCATTGGCTGCCTGGAGTTTCCGGGTAACTTCCTCGCGGAGGCTGTCGAATCTTCATATGTATCTGATACACAGTGGATTCATGGCAAAAATAACAAAAAAACGCTTAACTTGTGACCTTGAAAAACCAAAAAAAAACGTACCTTTGCACTCGCGAAAAGGCTCTTTTCGCAGCTTGGTAGAGCTGCAATCTCCACTGTTATTTAACCTTGTTTTTTATGAAAAAGAGATTGCTGTATACCATTCTCTCCATCAGTTTGCTTACCGTCATGGCGGGTGCCGCCATCGCCCCGGCGCTGGGTGTCATCAGTGCCCATTTCGCGGGCCGGAATCCTCTGCTTATCCAGCTCATCGTAAGCCTTCCAGCACTGTTTATCATCCTCACGAACCTGGTTTTCCCCTGGCTCTGCCGCTTGATGAAAACCCGCACTCTGGCGCTGACGGGGCTTGCTCTATATGTGCTCTCCGGAGCAGGGGCTTTCTTTGTCGATAATATCTGGGTACTGCTGGCTTTCCGTGCCCTGATGGGTGTGAGCGTTGGAATGATTATGCCACTCTCGACAGGCCTTCTGGCTTACTATTTCCCGCCGGAGGAACAGGCTGGCTTGATGGGTCTTTCGGCCGCCATGAACCAGATGGGCGGTGTGGTAGCCACCTTTCTTGCCGGGATGCTGGCCGGAATCAGTTGGAACTAT
>JAFWPA010000017.1 GCA_017509685.1 Bacteroidales bacterium | reverse complement strand
TCAGATTGCCGACGCCCTCAACCTGAGCGGAGAAACCATCCGCTGGTACAGAAAAAGACTGTTGGAGAAATTCGACGTCTCCAACAGTCCCGAACTGGTCTCCCGCGCCAAAGAGGCGGGACTCATCTAGTCGTTCAGTTCCACTTTGATTTGCTTCACTTCGTCAACGCCATAGCCTACCCAGTAGCCTTTGGCGCCGTCGATTATAGAATCATAGGCAGAACCTTCGACGCGCAGGTTGAAGGCCGTGCCCAGCACCGTCTTGTCAAAGGCAGACCAGAAGTCGAAGGAGGTCTTGTCCATGGTGCACAGTTTCACGCGCAGGACATCGTATTCCCTCACGTTGGGCTGGCCCCAGACATCCATGAAACGCTGGCTGGCGTAAATGACCAACTCGGTATAGCCGTTCAGGTCCTCATCGGACACCAGCCCCAGTACCGTAGCCACGTAGTCGGCGTCCTCTCCCAGAGTCTTGGTGAAGAGCTTGTAGTAGTTTCCGGGTTCCGGCGGGTCCGTGAAGCCGCATTTCACGGTGGCCAGGCCGTCTTTGATTTCGTCTACGTAAAGCTTTTCAATGGGAACGGGCTGGGGAATGGTGGTCTGGGCCGTAGCCACATAGTCCTGGTATTCCACCCGTAAGGAATAGGTCTTCCCCACCTCGCCCTTCATCTGGGTGGTGGTGAAGTAGTACGGCGGGAATACACCCAGATTGATGGCGCCCTCCAACTGCACGGTTTTCTCACCGTCGCTCACCGTAACCACGGCCTCCCGGGCCACGTGTTCCACCAGGTCGGGCGTAGTGATTTGCTGCCCCATTACCACAGGCAGTGAGGTGGTAATGGCCACGTGCGGATAGTCGCCGCTCTCGATCCAACCCTCTATCACCAGCTGGGGCTTCTTCGGCTGGGACTCCCGCTGGCAGGCCGCCAGCAGCAAGGCACACAGAATATACAGAAAGACTTTTCTCATGGCTTAGAAGGTATGGAAGAAGGCAATGGAAGGCAGCCAGCGCAGCATAATGCTCATGGGGCCGAAGGAATAGGCCGTCCTGTCTTCATTCAGGTTAATCCCCAGGGCCGTCGCATTCTTGCGTCCCAGGGCGTTGTACAGGGAGAAGGTGAAACCCGTCTTGCCGCGCGGACCCTGGCGCAGATAGAAATTGGCCGATAAATCCAGCTTGGCATAGGTAGGGAAACGGGAACCGTTATAAGGTCCGTATTCACATACCAGACGGTTTCCCACCACGAAGAGCGTTTCCGGCGCCGTGTACGGAAGACCGCTGGCCATCACGAAAGTGGCACCGAAATCCCACTTGTTGTTCAGCTTCCAGGTAACCGCCAGGTCCAGTTCGTGCAGGCGCTCGTGGCTGGAGGGATATTCCAGTCCGTCGTGCAATTCCGGATAGGTGCGCAGGCTGCGGGAATAGGCATAGGCGATCCAGCCCGTCACAGGGCCCACGTGGCGCTGCAGCATCAGGTTCACCCCGTAAGCCCGGCCATAACCGGCGGCGATGCTGTTATCCAGGCTGAATTTGCCGAAGTAAAGGTCGGCGAAGGACCCGACGCACTCCAGTTGGTTATAAAGCTGCCGATAATAGATTTCGGCCGATACCGACCAGGCCTTCTGCAGGAATTCGACGTTGTAGGAGAGGGAGAAATTGTGGCTGTACTGCGGGGGACGCTTACCGTCGGCCGCCAGCCAGAATTCGTCGGGCAGGCCGATATTGGTAACGCCCAGCTGGAAGAGGTTCTGCCGTTTGAGCCCGTAGCGCAGGTGGAATTCTCCGCCTTCCTGCAGGTCAAAGGCCAGATCGACTTCCGGAGTGACGCCCCAGAAGAAACTGCCGTCGGGGCTGCGGTACAGGTTCACGCCCATGGCGGCCTTCAGCTCGAACCAATAGCCCAGAATACGGCTGTACTGGGCGTGAAGGGTGGTTTCAAAGGCCTTCTGACGTTGGGCGCGGATATAGTTCTGGTCCGTATAGGTCCCCTGGCTGGAGGCGTCCTGCGGAAGGATGTCGTAATAGGAGAATTTGGCGCCGAACTCCCAGTCTTTCCAGCTGAAGGTTCCCTTGTAGCCGTAATCACGGATGCAGGAAGGAACATGCCAGGAGATGTTGAAGGCCTTCACCTGGACCCCTGAACCGTAAGTGGTGGCATACGCCGTCTGCTTGAGCGTGGCCGACGGGAAATAATGCGTCCAGTGCACGGCTCCCATCATATTGTACCACGAGGCCTCCATATTCTCGATGATGGCCTGTGTGATGTTACCTTTATCCCATCCGCCGAAAAAGTCTACCGTAACGCGGTCGCGGGACGACGGACGCCATACCCAGGTGAGGTTGGCATCGGTGAAGCCGTAATTGAGTTTGAACCCCTCGTACTTGAGGAAAGGGCCGTACAGCAGGTTGACATACGTCCGGCGCACACTGGCGGTAAGGGCTGCTTTCTTCCCCGTCGGGACGGACACCGTTCCCTGGGCGCTCAGGAGTCCCACGGAGAATTCTCCGCCCACGCGCCGCGCCAGAGTGTCCTGCAACTGCATGTTGATGAGACCGCCCAGACGCGTTTCCTGCCCGGCCGTGGTAGCGTAATCCATCCCCTTGTAGTGGGGTGTGTTGAACACGGAAAACAGGCCCAGGAGGTGCTGGTTACCGTAGATGGGCACGCCGCCCTGGGTAATGATGGTATGGCAATAGTCGCTTCCCTGCATGTACAGGCCGCCCTCCATTTCCGTGGTGAGCTGCACGCTGGGGAGCAGCCGGATAAAACTGATAGGGTCGGAATTGCCCAGGAAGGAGGGGACGGCGGTGATCTTCTCCGTATTCACGGTGCCGCTGATTCCCTGCTGGTTCAGGAGCATGGGGCGGTCCAGGTGTTCCGTGATGGTAGAGCGCCTGAGAGTGTCGGGATCCTGTGCCTTCGCAGCAACGAAGGGCAGCAGCAAGGCCAGAACGGCACTGTATGCAATCCGTCTTATTTGCACAGCATGATGTCCAGAATCATCTTGTCGGTGGTTTTCATGCCCGCCGACCCAATGGTGCCGATATTCCGGATGG
>JAFWPA010000016.1 GCA_017509685.1 Bacteroidales bacterium | reverse complement strand
TCAGATTGCCGACGCCCTCAACCTGAGCGGAGAAACCATCCGCTGGTACAGAAAAAGACTGTTGGAGAAATTCGACGTCTCCAACAGTCCCGAACTGGTCTCCCGCGCCAAAGAGGCGGGACTCATCTAGTCGTTCAGTTCTACTTTAATCTGTTTCACCTGATCCACGCCATAGCCAATCCAGTAGCCCTTGGCGCCCTGGATCATGGCGTCGTAGATGGAGCCGTTGGAGCGCAGGCCGAAGGCCGTACCCATCACCGTCTTTTCAAACATGGACCAGAAATGGAAAGCGGCCTCATTGATGGTACACAGCTTCACGCGGAGCACATCGTATTCCCTGACGTTGGGATGACCCCATACGTCCATAAAACGCTGGCTGCTGTAGATGAAGAATTCCGTGTAGCCATGCATGTCTTCGTCGGAAGCAAAGCCGAATGCAGTGGAAACGAAGTAGGCGTCCTCTCCCAGGGTTTTGGTGAACAGCTTATAGTAGTTTCCGGGCTCCGGCGGGTCTGTGAAGCCACACTTCACGGTGGCCAGGCTGTCTTTAATAGCGTCCACGTACAATTTTTCAATGGGAACGGGCTGGGGAATGGTGGTCTGGGCCGTGGCCACATAATCCTGGTATTCCACCCGCAGGGAATAGGTCTTCCCTACCTCGCCCTTCATCTGGGTGGTGGTAAAGTAATATGGCGGGAATACGCCCAGATTGATGGCGCCCTCCAGCCGGACGGTTTTTTCGCCGTCACTCACCGTAACCACGGCATCCCGGGCCACGTGTTCCACCAGATCGTGCGTGTTAATCTCCTTCCCCATCACCACGTCCAGCGACGTGGTGATGGCAACGTGCGGATAATCACCATTCTCTATCCAGCCCTCTATCACCAGCTGGGGCTTCTGCGGTTGGGACTCCTGTTGGCAGGATGCCAGCAGCAGGACACACAGGACAAATGGAAATGCTTTTCTCATGGCTCAGAAGGTATGGAAAAAGGCAACGGAAGGGAGCCAGCGCAGGGACATGCTAGCGGGAGCGAACGTGTAGGCCGTCCTTTCCTTATTCAGGCTGATACTCAGGGAAGTCGCATTCTTGCGTCCCAGGGCGTTGTACAAGGAGAAGGTGAAACCCGTCTTGCCGCGCGGGCCATTGCGCAGGTAAAAATTGGCCGACAAATCCAGTTTGGCATAGGTAGGGTAGCGGGAGCCGTTATAGGGTCCGTATTCGCACACCATACGGTTTCCCACCACAAAGAGGGTTTCCGGCGCCGTGTATGGAAGGCCGGTAGCCATCACGAAAGTGGCGCCGAAATCCCACTTCTTGTTCAGCTGCCAGGTAACCACCACATCCAGTTCATGCACGCGTTCGTGGGGGGAGGAATACTCTTTCTCGTCGTGCAGAGAGGGGAAGCTGCGCAGACTGCGGGAATAGGCATAGGATATCCAGCCTGTCACAGGGCCCGCGTGGCGCTGCAGCATCAGGTTCAATCCGTAAGCACGGCCATAACCGGGGGCAAGGTTGTCGTCCAGGCTGAAGTTTCCGTAGTACAGGTCCATGATAGTCCCCACGTACGACAGCTGGTTGAAAAGCTGTCGATAATAGATTTCAGCCGATACGGACCAGGCGCCTTTCAGGAAATCGGCGTTATAGGAGAGGGAGAAATTGTGGCTGTATTGCGGGGGGCGCGTACTATCGGCCGCCAGCCAGAATTCGTCGGGCAGGCCAACGGTGGTGAGGCCCAGCTGGAAGAGGTTCTGCCGTTTGAGCCCGTAGCGCAGGTGGAGTTCTCCGCCCTCCTGCAGGTCCACGGCCAGATCGGCCTCCGGGGTGACGCCCCAGAAGAAACTTCCGTCGGGGCCGCGGTACAAGTTCACTCCCATCGAGGCCTTCAGCTGCAGCCAATACCCCAGGATACGGCTGTACTGGGCATGAAGGTGGGTTTCAAAGGCCCGCTGACGCTGGGCGCGGATAAAGCTTTGATCGGTATAGGAGCCCTGGCTGGAAGCGTCCTGCGGAAGAATGTCATAATAGGAGAAGCGGGCGCCAAACTCCCAGTCATTCCATCTGAAAGTTCCCTTGTAGCCGTAATCCCGGATGAAGGCCGGGATGTGCCAGTTGATATTGAAAGCATCTATCGTGACAGAGGCGCCGTAAGTGGTGGCGTAAACCGTCTGCTTAAGCAAGGCCGACGGGAAATAGTGTGTCCAGTGCACAGCTCCCATCACGTTATACCACTGGGCCTCCATATTCTCGATGATGGCCTGCTTGATGTTACCCTTGTCCAAGCCGCCGAAGAGGTCTACCGTAACGCGGTCATGGGCCGACGGACGCCACAACCAGGTGAGGTTGGCGTCGGTGAAACCGTAATGTAGGGTGAAGCCGTTGTACTCGAGGAAAGAACTGTACAGCAGGTTGACATACGTCCGGCGCAAGCTGGCGGAAAGCGATGAGTGCTTGCCCGTGGGAAAGGATACCGTTCCCTGGGCGCACAGGAGTCCCAGGGAGAGGTCGCCGCTGAAGCGTCGGGCCACGGTGTCCTGCAACTGCATGTTGATGAGGCCGCCCAGGCGGCTTTCCTGCCCGGCCGTGGTGGCATATTCCATCCCCTTGTAGTGGGGCGTATTGAACACGGAGAACAGGCCCAGCAGGTGCTGGTTGCCATACAGGGGGACGCCTCCCTGCGTGATAAGCGTATGACAGGACTCGCTTCCCTGCAAAAACAGACCGCCCTCGGTTTCCATGGTGAGCTGCACACTGGGTAGCAGCCGCACGAAACTGATGGGATCCGAATTGCCCAGGAAAGAAGGGACGGCGGTGATCTTCTCCGTATTCACGGTGCCGCTGATTCCCTGCTGGTTCAGGAGCATGGGGCGGTCCAGGTGTTCCGTGATGGTAGAGCGCCTGAGAGTGTCGGGATCCTGCGCCTTCGCAGCAACGAAGGGCAGCAGCAAGGCCAGAACGGCACTGTATGCAATCCGTCTTATTTGCACAGCATGATGTCCAGAATCATCTTGTCGGTGGTTTTCATGCCCGCCGACCCAATGGTGCCGATATTCCGGATGG
>JAFWPA010000015.1 GCA_017509685.1 Bacteroidales bacterium | reverse complement strand
CCACGGATCGTTTTGGTTTCAAGACAAAGGAGCGCTACGGGCTCCGTTTGCAGCGGCTGGCTGTGGACGGTGGCTTCACCTGTCCTAACCGGGACGGAACGGTGGGTACGGGCGGCTGCACTTTCTGCGACAACCGGGCGTTCCATCCCTCCTATACACAAGGGAAAAGCATCACGCAGCAGATAGACGCCGGAATTGCCTTTCATGCGCGGAGAGGCCGCAAGGCCGATGGCTATCTGGCTTATTTCCAGGCATTTTCCAATACGTATGCATCGCTGGAGGTGTTGCGCGTCCGGTATGAGGAGGCGCTTTCGCATCCGGCGGTGAGGGGCATTGTCATCGGCACCCGGCCAGACTGCATAGATGAGGAAAAACTGGATTACCTGGCCCGGCTCAAGGAGCAGGGGAGCATCGTGGAGGTGGAATATGGCATTGAGTCTGTCTACGACGCTACGCTGGAACGGGTGAACAGGGGGCACACGTTCGCCTGCACGAAGGCCGCCATCGAGGCCACTGCCAGGCGGGGGATCCCCGTGGGTGGGCATCTTATCATCGGCCTGCCGGGAGAAACGCGGGAAATGATTGTGGAAGCGGCTTCCGTCCTGAACGAGCTTCCCATTTCGTCCCTGAAGATTCATCAGTTGCAGATTCTGAAAGGGACGCCCATCGAGGCCGATTTCCGGGAGCATCCTGCCGATTTCCTGCGCCCGGGCCCGGACGAATACATCGACCTCCTGGCCGATTTCCTGGAGCGGCTACGCCCGGACATAGCCATCGGGCGCATCGTGAGCAGCGTTCCGCCGTCCTTTACCGATGCGCCCTGGGGTCTTCTGAAACAGGAAGAACTGCTGAAAAGGCTGAAGAAACGGATTATTTCCCGCTCCTGACCAGCAACTCTGGCTTATCTGTGGCAATAACATCTACGCCAAGCCGGATGGCCTTGCGGTTGGCCTTGGTTTTGTCGTCCAGGCCCAGGATGAGGGCCAGAACCTTCACGCCGCGTTCGTGGCAGCGCTTGACCACTTGCCGGTCAATCTGGTCTATCCACAGGACGGCGATGTCGGGGTGGATTTCGTCCAGGACTTTGTCCAGTTCCCGGGGGTTGCGCACGTAGGCCTGAAGGGTGTGGATGTTGGGGAACATGGCCCGGAAGCGCCTGGTGTCTTCGTCGGAGGAGAAGGTGAAATAGGTGCGCTCCAGCATCCCGTAAGAGTCAATGAGGTCCACCAGGGCCTGGAAGTCTCCCGTGCGGTAGTCTACCGTAATGCCCAGATGCGTGGGCCGGGCCTTTTCCAGGAGGTCGGCAAAGCGCGGCAGCTTCTGGCCTTTCCAGGCCGGGCCGAACCAACTGCCGGCGTCCAGCGTGTCCAGGTCCTTGGAGAGCCATTCCCGGATGGGACCGGTTCCGTTGGTGGTGCGGTTGAGGAGGGAATCGTGCAGGATGTAGAAAACGCTGTCCTTGCTAAGCACAACGTCGGTCTCCATCACGTCGATGCCCAGCCGGATGCAGGAATCGGCCGATGCCAGCGTATTCTCCGGCGCGATGAAATTGGCCCCGCGGTGACCGCTGATCTGCGGATACGGAACCCCCGCCCGGGGCCCGCAGGCCATCAGCAGGGCCGATAAGGCCAGCAGGAAGAAAAGGGCTCTTTTCATTATTTAATCTCCTTGGCGTCCCAGCCGAAATCCTGGTAGAACTTGGCCGGAATCTGGTTGGCTTTTACATAGGCGGCAATGGCCTGCCCGCGGGTGGCATCCTTCTCGGCGTCATCGGCCTGAAGGGCGATGAAGGTATCGTAGCGGTCGCCGAAGATTGCTTTGGCGGTGGGGTCGAAGGACGAGCCGTCCCCCACGGCGTCGAAGGCATTGACCTCGTATCCATCGGCCAGCTTGGCCACGTGCATCAGGCCGGGATGACTGCCGCCGGAAACGGTTTTCAGGGTATCTCCTTCCAGATTGTAGTTTTCTACCCAGAAATCGCCCCATACCAGGATGTCCTGGGGATTGGCATCAGACACGGCCACAACAATGCTGTAGGGTATGCAATATTCCCCCTGGCTATATTGGGTGCCGATGTTCTGAACCATATACTGTTCCACGGCTTTAATGGGAGTGTCTGCTTTCTGCTGGGTTTGGCCGCAGGCCAGCAGCACGAGGGCCGAAAGGGCGAAAAGAAGCGTGCGTTTCATAACTACAATATTTTATGGAGAACAAATTTAGTCATTTTTGCCGAAAAATAGTACATTTGCAAACATTTACAACCTTTTGGATATGAAAAAGATAATCACCCTTTTAGTAGCCGTATTTACCATGATGACCGGATTCGCACAGGAAAAGCAGGATGCCAGCCAGGCCGTTCTGGACAACATTTTTGCCCGTAAGAGCGTTCGTTCCTACACGGACGAAGCCGTATCCCCCGAACAGGTGGAAACCCTTTTGAAGGCCGCTATGGCGGCGCCTTCCGGCATGAATGCGCAGCCCTGGCGCTTTGTGGTGGTCCGGGAGCAGGCCACCAAAGACAAACTGGCGGTGGGCTTCAACAAGATGATTGCCAAGGCGCCGGTGGTGATAGTGGTATGTGGTAAGACCAAAGGTAAACTGGGCGGCGAGAACCATAACTGGACGGCCGACTGTGCCGCCGCCACGGAGAACCTCCTCCTGGCAGCCGAGGCTTTGGGCCTGGGCGCCGTGTGGACCGCCTGCTATCCCTACGACGACCGGATGAATCCCACCATTGAGGCGCTGGAATTGCCGGCCGATGTCAAGCCCTACTGCATTGTCCCCGTTGGCCATCCCGCCGGCAAGGACAAGCCCAAAGACAAATGGAAGCCGGAGAACATCCACTACGAAAAGTGGTGATGGCCCGTATCCAAAGCCAGAAACGACAAGCGCCGGGAAAACCCCGGCGCTTATTGTAACTTTGATGCTGCAGATTATTGGATGGAAATCTGCTTGACGGGATTCGGTTTCTCAATCTTTTCCAACTTGGGAAGATGTATGTTCAGCACACCCTTCTCCACTTTGGCCTCAATCTTTTCCGCATCCACGTCGTCGGGCAGAAGCAGCGTCTGCTGGAACTTCTCATAGGAGAATTCGCGGCGGAGGTAGCGTCCGTGTTTCTTGCCTTCCTTGTTCTCGGTCTTCTTTTCCATCTCGATGTGCAGGTTGTTTTCATTATCGACATGGACCTTGAAGTCCTCTTTGTCTAAACCGGGAGCAGCAAGTTCAACTTCATACTCCTTCTCGTTTTCCATTACATTGATGGCCGGTGCCGTGTAGGTGGGCCTTTCCATCCAGCTGTTGTCGAAAAAGTCGTTGAAAATGTCCGGCAGCCAGCTGTCACTATTCCTTCTAATCATCGGTAACATAACTCAAAAACTTTAATCGTTCCGGTTTTGGGCGTATCCCTATTCCCGGGGCTCCGTTGCGGAGTCGCTTTTTCTAAATACAAACCCGGGACCAATGCCAAAAAATGGACTTTTTGTCACTTCGATGTGTCAGAAAGTCCATTTTTGTCATTATCTTTGGCAAAGTTATGAAAACCATTGAAGTAGTGGCGGCCATTATCCGGAAGGGGGACAAGATATTTGCCACCCAGCGGGGGTATGGGGACTGGAAGGACTGGTGGGAATTCCCGGGCGGAAAGATGGAGGCGGGGGAGTCGGCCCAGGAAGCCCTGGCCCGGGAGATCCGGGAGGAGCTGGACGCGGAAATCGGCCTGGACAAGCTCCTGTGTACGGTGGAATGGGACTATCCGCAGTTCCATCTTACCATGCACTGCTTCATGGCACATCTGGAAGGGGAGGCCCTGCACCTGAACGAGCACGAGGCCGCCCGATGGCTGGGGGCCGATGACCTGCGCACCGTAAAATGGCTCCCCGCCGATGACCAGATTCTTCCGCTCATAGAGAAAGAATTACATGAAGCGTAAAGTCCCCCATACCTATGTCATTATCGCGTGTCTGCTTGCGCTGTGCGCCGTACTCACGTGGATTCTCCCCGGCGGGCAGTATGTGACGGAGGATGACACGCTGCGCTATGAGCCGATGGATGCCGTGCCGCAGACGTGGCAGGTGCTCACGGCCGTGTATCACGGGTTTGTGCGGCAGGCGGGCATCATTGTGTTCATCCTGGTGGTGGGCGGAGCTTTCTGGCTGCTGAATGCCACCGGGGCGGTATCGGCTGGTATTTCGCGCTTCATTGCCAAGGTGGGGAAGCGGGACAAGCTGGTGCTGGCCGCGGTGACGGTGCTGTTTTCGCTGGCGGGGGCGGTCTTCGGCATGAGCGAGGAGACTATTCCCTTTGTAGGTATTATGGTGCCGCTGGTAGTGTCCCTGGGCTACGATGCCTTCATGGGGATGCTGGTGGTGTATGTGGCGGCCAACGTGGGCTTTTCATCGGCCTTCCTGAATCCCTTCACCGTGGGTATCGCGCAGGGGATGGCCGGCCTTCCGCTCTTCTCTGGCATGGGCTACCGCATTTTCTGCTGGGGCCTGCTCACCGTGCTCCTCACGGGCTTCGTGCTGGTGTATGCGCGCAGGACGCAGAAAGTATCGGCCGACGTTATCCCGCAGGAGAGCGAGCCGCTTACCCGGCGGCAGGGCTGGATTCTGCTGGTGCTGCTGCTCACCGTGGTGCTGCTGGTGGTGGGCGTCACCTGCTGGGACTGGTATCTGCCGGAAATCACCGGCCTGTTCCTGGGGATGGGCATCGTGTGCGGCATCATCGCCGGATTTTCCGCCGGCCGGGTGGCCGATGAACTCATCGCCGGGGCGCGGGACATCCTCTCCGCGGCGCTGGTGGTGGGGTTCGCGTCGGGCATCATCGTCATCCTGCAGGACGGCAAGGTGGTGGACAGCATTCTCCACGGCATGCAAGAAGGATTGGCGGGGACCGGGCGCGTGGGGTCTTTATCGGCCATGTACGGTATCCAGGCCCTGATTAACTTCGTGATTCCCAGTGCAACGGCCAAGGCCGCTATCACCATTCCCATCATGGCGCCGTTCGCAGACCTGGTGGGCGTTTCGCGACAGGCGATGGTGCTGGCGTTCCAGTTTGGCGACGGCTTCACCAATATGCTCACGCCCACTTCCGGCGTGCTCATGGCTGCCCTGGCCATGGCCCGCATCCCGTATTCCGACTGGGTGAAATGGGTATGGAAAGGCGTGGTGGTCCTGCTGATTCTGGGCTTCCTGTTACTTTTACCGACACTATATTTCTATTAGTATATGGCAAAGGAAAACGTTTATCTGGCTTCCAAACCCCGTTACGAGATTCTGGACGGGCTGCGTGGCGTGGCAGCGCTCATGGTGGTACTGTTCCACATCTTCGAGACGTACAGCAAGGGGCCGGCCTATCAGATTATCAACCACGGTTACCTGGCGGTGGACTTCTTCTTTGTCCTCAGCGGCTTTGTGGTGGGTTATGCCTACGACGACCGTTGGGACAAAATGACCACCTGGGGCTTTTTCAAACGCCGTCTCACGCGTCTGCACCCCATGGTGATCGCCGGCACGCTGGTGGGCGCCGCGCTGTTCTTCTACAGCGGGAACGCTTTCCCTCTTACACAGCAGATTGAGCCCTGGAAGTTCCTGCTGTGCCTGGTGATGGGCCTGCTGATTATCCCGTGCGGTAACGGGCTGGACATCCGTGGCTGGGGCGAACTGAACTCCTTCAACGGCCCGGTGTGGACGCTTACGCTGGAGTATATCGGCAATATTCTTTATGCCCTTGTGCTGCGCCGGCTGCCCAAGATAGCCCTGGCGGTGCTTTGTGCCTTTTGCGCTTTCTTTACGCTGGACGTAACGCTGGGGTGGAATGTGTTCGGCTTGTTTGAAGCGCCGCATTACACGGTGATCGGCGGCTGGAGCCTGATGCCGGACCAGATATACATTGCCTTCACGCGGCTGCTGTATCCTTTCCTCTGCGGCCTGCTCATTTCCCGGATTCTGCCCGGTCGCCGTTCGGCCGATAATCCCAGCGGTTCGCCCATTCACCTTCGCGGCGGCTTCTGGTGGTGCGGACTGGCCATCGTAGTACTGCTGGCCATGCCCAACATCGGCGGCAAGATGGGAGTGGCCGACGGTCTCTTCCAGGCCGCCTGCATCCTGGTGCTCTTCCCGCTCATCGTGCTGGCCGGTGCCGGCTCCAAAACCACTGACCCCCGCAGTACGGCCGTGTGCAAATGGCTGGGAGAGATATCGTACCCTATATATATTACGCACTATCCGCTTATCTACATGCAGATGGACTGGGTGGCCCAGCACCCCGACGCTCCCATGTGGCAGCACGTAGCCGTTGGCGCCGGCGTAGTTTTCATGGCCATCATCCTTGCCTGGGGCCTCCTGAAGGCCTATGACCTCCCCGTGCGCAAATGGCTCACGGAGAACTGGCTGAAGAGGTAGGGCCCTTCCTTGTAATAATGAATCACCTTGGAGAAATCATATCGCTGGGAGTAGCCGTATCGTGGACCATTACGGCGTGGTTTGCCGACAAGGCAAGCCGGCGGGTGGGGGCCATGGTCACCAATGTGCTCAGGCTGGTGCTGGCGACGCTGTTTTTGGGGGCGTTGTTGTGGGTTACTGTCGGCCATCCTTATCCGTTGTATGCCGATAAGGATGCGTGGCTGTGGCTGGGCCTCTCTGCGCTGGTGGGTTATGTCTTCGGGGATTATTGCCTGTTCAGTTGCTACCTGTATATCGGCCCGCGTTTCGGGCAGCTGATGATGACGCTGGCTCCGCCTATGGCGGCCATTGCCGGATGGATTATGCTGGGAGAAACGCTTGCGTGGACATCCATCCTGGCTATGGGGGTGACCCTTTGTGGTATAGCTATTTCCATCCTGAGCCGGGATTCGGGGACGCATTTCAAACTGGACCTTCCGCTCAAGGGAATCCTTCTGGGAATCGGCGCCGGCGTGGGGCAGGGCGTGGGGCTGGTGCTCAGCAAAATCGGCATGCAGTACTATTCCCAGGCCATTCCGGCCGATGCGCCGCGCCTGATGGAAGGGATGCTGCCGTTTGCCTCTACCATGATGCGGGCCATCATCGGAGGTGCGGGTTTCCTGATCATCCTAGGTTTGCAGCGCGGCTTCGGAAAACTCCGTAGTGCCGTGAAGGATCCGGTGGCCATGAAATACGCGTCCATCATTACCCTCTTCGGCCCGGCTATCGGCGTGTCGCTTTCCCTGATGGCTGTCCGCTACGCCAACGCAGGCATCGCATCCACATTGATGGCGCTCACGCCGGTTTTCATCCTGATTCCCGATATCCTCGTCAACAAGAAGAAAATTCGCCTCAAAGAGATTATCGGCCTTGCCGTGAGCATTACCGGCGTCGCGCTGTTCTTCCTGCTATAGCACTTTATTCATAAACTCCTCCTCGCTCACCTGCGAGGAAAGGATGGCGTCGGTGATGGCCTGCTGAAGCAATTGGGCCGACAGGGCGCCCGCGACATTCAGGTTGGCAGGTATTTTTTCTTCTTCCGGGCCGATGGAGATGGCATATACAGTATCACCGTCGGCGGTGGTGAAGATGGGGTTGATGCTGCGGGCTAGGCCGGCGCTTGTCATCTGCGCCAGGTGTTTCAGCTGGGCGGGGGAGAACTGGCCGTTGGTAAAGACAGCCACCAAGGTTGTGTTGGAGGCCGCGGTAAAAAGATTTTCTTCGGCAATACCCAGCAGCGCCTCATAGGAATCGGCAAAGGCCTTCCGGTCCGGGGTAAGCATGCCGGCAATCTTATGACCGCCTGAAGTGTATACATCTCCGAAGCTGTTCACGACCACGGCTATGCCTATCTGGAGCGCGCCTATCTGGGCGGCGGCATAGCCGATGCCCGACTTCATGGCCTGCTTCATCCCTCCGGCCTTACCCACCGTGGCTCCCGTGCCTGCGCCCACGCTGCCGCTGCGCGGATCGTGTCCGGCAAAAGAGGCTTCGCATGCCGCGTAACCCATCGGCTCGTCGGGCCGTACAGATGCGTCGCCATACCCTAAGTCATAGATGCAGCTTTGACTAATGAGGGGTACCAGGGCCGATCCGGTTTCGTGGCCTATTCCGTGCTTCTCCAGGCAGTTTGCTACGCCTCCCGAGGCAGCCAGCCCAAAAGCGGAGCCGCCGGAGAAAACCAACGCATTGAGCGGATGGTTCCGCTGGGGTGCGATGAGTTCCGTCTCCCGTGAGGCCGGGCCTCCGCCGAAGACGTCCACGGCTGCAACAGCGGGAACCGTAAAGCGGAAAACGGTCACGCCCGTTCCCCCTGCCGGGTCCTGGGCATTCCCCACGCTTACTCCCTGGATGGACGAAAAGGGGATACTCTGCACGTCGGGTGCCTGGCCGTAGGCCGTAATGCCTGCCAGAATGACCCCCAGAAGAATGGCTAAACGAAATCTCATAATGATGTTCAAATAAACAATGCTGCACAAAGATACTAATTTTCACTATCTTTGTTGAAAATAAAACACTGCCATGAAATCATTCCTTACCCTTGCTGCAGAGCGTTACTCCTGCCGGGCCTTTACGAAGGAGCCGGTGGCCGATGAAGACATCCAACACATCCTGGAGGCCGCCCGTCTGGCTCCCACGGCGGTAAACCGTCAGCCGGTCCATATCTGGGTGGTCCAGGCCCGGGAATACCGCGATAAGCTCAAAGAGACATCGGCCTATACGTATGACGCGCCGGTCATCTTCATCGTCGGGTGCCGCCCGGAGGATGCGTGGGTGCGCAAGTACGACGGAAAGAATGGGGCCGAGATAGACGCCGCCATCGTGGGTACTCACATCATGATGGAAGTGGCCGATTTAGGCCTCGGCTGCACCTGGGTGGGCTCTTTCGACCCTGCGAAGCTGAAGGAAGTGCTCCCGCAGATAGGGGAGTGGGTCCCCGTGGCCATGTTCCCGGTGGGCCATATCCTTGGTGAGCCATCGGCCCGTCACAGTGAAAGGAAGGCAATGGAGGATTTAGTAACAAAGCTGTAGTTATGAAAAAAGTATTCTTCTGGTTCATCGGCATTATTGCCGCTATCTGCCTCGCCGTCCTGTGCATATGGAGCGGCGAACTCTCCAGCATCGGCTCCGTTGCCCCCGTCGACGGCAACAAGTACCTCTACAAGATGGAATACAAGGCTGCCTATGACCTGGACGACCTCATTGCGAAGGACATCGACGAGAACGCCGAACTGCTGGACTATGTGGTGGGGCGCATCGGCAAGGGCCTTCCCCTGAAGATCAAGAGCGCCCAGGTGGCCGATGAGAACGGCAATATGGGCACCATCAACTGCACCTCCTTCCAGGCTTTGAATGCCAGCGGAGAGGGCTTCCT
>JAFWPA010000001.1 GCA_017509685.1 Bacteroidales bacterium | reverse complement strand
TAACTTTCCAGTCATCGGTGGCAATAAACTAATCCTATGTTTTTATGAAAACACCAACTTTCAAAACCATGGATAGCCAAATCCCGAGCAAAGGAAAGGTTATTATCCACAACCTCAATGAGGTTCTCACCCAGATAAAAGTTCTGGAACCACTCTGCGCAGACTATTTGCATTCCTTGCAGCGCTGCGAGAAAAGTCTCATCCAAATAGCAGTCGACATCGCGTGCGTATGCACCGGGGACGACGGAGACTGGGACAGCGTCGCAGCACTGTTGAAAGAAGGCGGAATACCTCTGCCAGAGGGACTGGATGAGGAGGATATCTGATAGCTATTGAGTAACTGTCCGGGCCCGGACTTTTTTTTATAACGCAAAAAAGAAGCGGAGACCTTCACAGGCGTCCGCTCCGAGTTTAATGTTTAACTTTTAAAGCGTTATGAAAAAATCTTTAGCGGTTTAGGTTTATATCGTAATCTCGAATGTCACTGGACCTTCCCATTCCATCACCGTGATGGTGAAGGTCTTGGCAAGGAGGTCGGCCATAATATGAATGTCTCCGAGGCTTTCCCTTCTCCAGTCGAAATGAGCCTTTGCAATCAGCTCACCGACGGGAATCGTATCCACAAGTGCGCCTTCGCTCCATAGTTCCGCCGTCAGGGAATTGTCTTTCTGTCGCGGAACGCGGAACTGATATCCGCGCTCCGGAGCAGCCTCAGGAATGCATCTGAACGGGCCATCCTTCGGTTCCAGCGTCTTGGAATCTGCGCCTTGGATGTTGCCTTTGACGACGATGTCATAGTACGTCCGGCCATTTTCCGCATCTTTGAAATCCAGCGTTACCGTGGTAAACTGCTTTTTCAGCTGGACCTTTGCATAGGCCTTTTCGCCGTCGGTATCCACGTGCAGAAGTTCGGCGAAGAGTTCGTCCATTTGGCTGCCTTCCTTTACGGTGAATTCACCCCTGGATGAGATAATGGCAACGTCGCCTCTCGGTACCATCCGGTCCACGAAGCCGCCCTTATGGCCGTCAAAGATTCTTTGACTACCATACCAGCCCGTGAGCGTGGCGGTACTCTCGGCTTCAACCGTAAGCCAGCAGGGGCAGTCGCTTCGGTCTTCCTTGACCGAGCAGGATGCCAGGGCTCCCAGCCCCAGCAATCCAATCAGTATCCACCGTCTCATAGCACCAGATTGTCAATTTCGGCCGTGTTGCCATGAACGCGCCACTGTTCTACATCTTCGGTTGCTGCCGCCTTCGTAACTTGACCGCCGCGAATCCATGTGTTGGCATACTCTCCGGGTTCGCCTTTGAGTGTGATGTTGTTGATCTTGTAGCACATGTTCGGGTTCAAGCCTTTAATCATCTTGGAGTAGAAGTAGAGCGTACCGTTGATTTTCACGGCCAACACCAGCCGGAGCTCATTGTTCTGCTGGTCCGCGTTGTAAGCGGGCTCTTGGAACCAGACGTTGAACTTGGTCGGGAGGGTGTAGAAGGCCCGGTTTACATTCAGCGGACCCAGGTAGCCGTCAATGTCGCTGCAAAGCTTACCGGCCAATTGCGGCAGATAGGCATTCGTATCCCACGTCTGTTGGGACAGTTCCTTCAACTCGGCCGGGCACTCCAGATTAATGGTGTTCTTGGGCTGCATGTGGTTGTAGTTATAGATGTACCTGTAACTCTGGTTCAGCTTGCCGCGTCCGCCATAAACGCCCTGATTGAAGGTTTCCGAACCCATGTCGGCATAGGTCATATCGTAGGTGCTCCACTGGTCCTGCTCCAAAAAGCAATTGGCCATGTAATAGTGATACGACGGGCTTCCGAAGGCATTTGCGCCCGAGCTTTTTGGGCCGAAGATATCCTTGGTCTCGCCATAGAAGTTCCTTGGCGGTGTCTGGCAAATCCGGACGATATTCCAGGCATTCACAAAGGCGATATGCTGGACATATACGTTCCGGTACAGGTCAGGGTCGCCCCAGAACTCTGCGCTGATGGTCCCAATCTGGAACTTGGACATATAACGCATCAGGTTGACGCTCACCGTGGTTGCAGAGCCGAACAGCACAAAGGCGGTCGCTCCCATCAGTGGATAGTTCACGCGGGCATTGCCGGCACTCCAGGGGATAAACCCTTCCGGATACCGTGCTAAATCCACGTTGTCCAGAAAACTGATGTACCGGGCGCTGTCCGGATCCAGGTTGGCCATAATGAGGTAATGCCGCTGCTCTCCGTTTTCACCCTTTTCCTTGAAGCTTACCTGCGTCAGGTCCAGCGGCCCGCCGCCGTATTCTCCGATGACATAATGGTCGTAAATCCTGCCATCCTGGTCGTAGGCAAAGATGTCGATGCGGTCCACAAGGCCGTCTTCAACATCGGCCGAATAGGCCTTGGTGGAAGGCTCGTCATAGCCCATGACACTAAAATCAAAGACAGTCACTTCCTGGCCGGAGCTTTCGGCTGCAAAGGCGGTCGGAATCGGCTCCGGGTCGCATCCTGCCAGTGCTGCCAGCAGCACTCCCGCCCATACTGTCATTCTGAGCGGAGCGAAGAATCTCTTTATTCTCAGTCTCATAGGCCTAATAGATTTCAGTTCCGGGGTAATCCTTGTACCCCATATC
>JAFWPA010000014.1 GCA_017509685.1 Bacteroidales bacterium | reverse complement strand
CGGATAGATCATCATGGGCTCTTCCCAAGGAGAAGTGGAGGTAATCTTCTCATACATCTGGAACAGGTTGCCGTAACGCTCTTCCACTCTCTGGTGACCCAGACGCTTGATGGCGTCGGCAAAATCCAGGAACACGGCCAGTCCGGTCTCGTTCACGCCGAAGCCTGCGTCGCAGCGCTCCTTGGCGGCGCGGGAAGCGACGTCACGGGGAACCAGGTTACCGAAGGCCGGATAACGGCGCTCCAGATAGTAGTCACGGTCCTCTTCCGGAATCTGGGAAGGCTTGATTTCGTGCTTGCGCAGTTTCATCACGTCTTCCTTTTTCTTGGGTACCCAGATGCGGCCGTCGTTACGCAGGGATTCAGACATCAGCGTAAGTTTGCACTGCTGGTCACCGTGTACGGGAATACAGGTGGGGTGAATCTGAGCGAAGCAGGGGTTGGCAAAGAAAGCGCCCTTGCGGTAGGCCTGCATAGCGGCAGAACCGTTGGAGTTCATGGCGTTGGTGCTCAGAAAATAGGTATTGCCATAACCACCGGTGGCCAACACAACGGCGTGGGCGCCGAAGCGCTCAATTTCGCCGGTTACCAGATTACGGGCGATGATACCCTTGGCCTCACCGTTGATGATAACCAGGTCCAGCATCTCGTGGCGGGGATAGCTCTTCACGGTACCGGCGGCAATTTCCTTGTTCAGGGAAGCATAGGCACCCAGCAGCAGCTGCTGACCGGTTTGACCGCGGGCATAGAACGTACGGCTCACCTGCACGCCACCGAAGGAACGGTTGGCCAGGTATCCGCCATACTCACGGGCGAAAGGAACACCCTGAGCCACGCACTGGTCGATGATGGCAGCGCTAACCTCGGCCAGACGATAGACGTTGGCTTCACGGCTGCGGTAGTCACCACCCTTTACGGTATCGAAGAACAGACGAGACACGGAGTCGTTGTCGTTCTGATAGTTCTTGGCGGCGTTGATACCACCTTGGGCGGCGATGGAGTGTGCACGACGGGGGGAGTCGCTGATGCAGAAAATCTTGACGTTGTAACCCATCTCACCCAGAGATGCGGCTGCCGAAGCACCGCCAAGACCGGTACCCACCACAATCACTTCCAGCTTGCGCTTGTTGTTGGGAGAGACCACGCGGATGGAGCTTTTACGCTTGGACCATTTATCCTTGAGCGGTCCTTCCGGAATCTTGGAAATTAATTTAGGATCTGACATAAAAGTATTGGAGTTGTTGTAGTTTTTTACTCAGTTCACAAAAATAAGCATTTTTCCGGAATAAATTGTGATTTTTTCGCTAAAACAGCGATCCACTTTCATCCGGGCTGTATTTTCGCTGATTCAGATACGCTTCCATACCCAGGTGCTGATAGGCGAGGTCGGTGGCCACGCGGCCGCGCTGGGTGCGGATGATGAAGCCTTCCTTGATGAGGAAGGGCTCGTAAACCTCTTCCAGGGTACCGGCGTCTTCGCTCACGGAAGTGGCCAGGGTGCCGATTCCCACAGGCCCGCCCTTGAAGGTGAGGATGAGGGTGCGCAGGATCTTGTTGTCAATGGCATCCAGGCCGCGCTTGTCTATCTTGAGTTTGTTCAGGGCAAAGCGGGTGATCTCCAGGTTGATACGGCCGTCTCCCAGCACCTGGGCGAAGTCCCGCACGCGCTTGAGCAGCGCATTGGCGATACGCGCCGTGCCACGGCTTCGGAGCGCAATCTCATAAGCGGCATCGTCGTCAATTTCCAGCGCAAGGATACGGGCCGATCTTAACACAATCTTCTTAAGGTCTTCCGTATCATAGTACTCCAGCGCGCAGTTGATGCCAAAGCGGTCCCGCAAAGGAGCCGTTAACAAGCCGCTGCGGGTGGTGGCGCCCACCAGGGTGAAAGGATTCAGGGAAATGCGCACGGAACGGGCTCCGGGTCCCTTGTCAATCATGATGTCAATCACGTAGTCCTCCATGGCGGAATACAGGTATTCCTCCACTTCCGGGGACAGCCGATGGATTTCGTCGATGAACAGTACGTCCCCCGTCTCCAGGGAAGTGAGCAGGCCGGCCAGGTCTCCGGGCTTGTCCAGCACGGGACCCGACGTCACCTTCATGTTTACTCCCATCTCGTTGGCGATGATATGCGCCAGGGTGGTCTTGCCCAGACCGGGAGGGCCGTGGAACAGAACGTGGTCCAGAGCTTCGCCGCGCAGCTTGGCCGCCTTGATGTAGATGCCCAGATTGGATACGATTTCCTTCTGGCCGGTAAAATCATCCAGCCCCTGCGGACGGATTATTCCCTCAAATTCACTATCTTTGCGGTCTTGAGTATCGTGCGGATCGAAGTCGGACATTGCGATGGATGGCTTTAATTTCAGATACAAATATAGTTTTTATTTTTTCATTTGTTGTTTTTTATAAGGCTGTTGAAAAGTTGAAAACTTATTTAATTACTTATAAATCAATAAATTGTAAAAAATAATGAATGTTAAAAACCTGTCAGTTGCGTGTGGATAAACGGTGAATAAATGAACCGGTCCCGGCGGAGGTGAGTTATCAACAGGGTTATGAACAGGTTTTCAACAGGTAAATTGAGGTAAATGTTAATAAGTGTAAATTCCTCAACGCTCCTGCAAAAGAAACTTCAAAACGGTGATGAAGTCTTTTGCAGCGGGCTCTTTTTGTCCGCACGCTGGGCGGTTCTCTCCCAAGTTGCCCTGGAAGGCACTCATCTGATTATCCTCCCCACGCGGGAATCGACCGAATACTGCAGCGCCGACTTATATAATATGGTAGAAGGAGACTGCGTTTTCTATCTACCCGAATCCGGGAAAAGCGTAGAGCGCAGCAACTATAAATCCTCGCTGGGCGTGCAGCGCACGGCCGCCATCGGCAAATTGCTCAACGCTTCCGCCGGGGAGAGACTCTTCATCGTCACCTACCCCGAAGCTCTGGAGGAAAAGTTACCATCGGCCCAAAAATTATCCGACGCTCTCTTTACCGTAAAGGTGGGTGAAGAGGTGAACTACGAGGACCTGCGACGGCGGCTTATCCAGGAGGGTTTTGAAAAGGTGGACTTTGTGAGCGCCCCCGGCCAGTTCGCCGTACGCGGTGCGGTGATAGACATCTTTTCCTATTCGCTGGAGCATCCCTACCGCATCAGTTTCTTCGGCAACGAGGTGGATAAGATTCATACCTTCGACTGCAACACGCAGCTTTCCATCGAAAAGGTTACGCAGGCCGATATTTACCCGGACATCGCCGCCCGGGAAGCAGGGGAGGAAGAAGGGGAGAGCCTGCTGAGCCTGCTTCCCCAGGACACCGTTGTGTGGCTGGATTCGTCGGATATGTATAAGGAGAAGGATTTCTTTGAACCATCCCTTCGTTTCAAGCACGTATTTCTGGACATCCCCCTGCAGAAGCAGGACGTGCCTTCCGTCAAGTTCAGCATTTCCCCGCAGCCGGTCTTCAACAAAAGTTTTGAATTGCTGATTTCCGACATCCGCACCAGGATGGAAAACCAGTACAAGGTGTACATCTTCGGGGAAAAAGAAAGCCAGCTGGAGCGCCTGCGTTCCATTATGCTGCAGGAGGAAAACGCCGTACTGCCGGAATTTGTCAAGGGAAAGAACATACACTCCGGCTTCATAGACCATGAAGACAAGGTTTGCTGGTACACGGATCACGAGATATTCGACCGCTTCCACCGCGTGCGGATGCGCCGTACCGTGGAGAAGAGCGAACAGCTTACCCTGAACGACCTCAGTGCCTTCAACCTGGGAGACTATGTGGTGCATATCGACCACGGCGTGGGTGTGTTCGGCGGCCTGGTGAAGATGAAGGATGACTTCGGCCGGGTGCATGAGGTTGTGAAACTGATGTATCACGGGGGAGACGTGGTGTTTGTCTCCGTGCATTCCCTGCACAAGATTTCCCGTTTCCGTTCCAAGGAAGGGGAGGCCCCGCGCATCAACAAGCTGGGTTCCAAGACTTGGAGCAACCTGAAATCGGCCGCCAAATCCAGAGTCAAGGATATTGCCAAGGAACTTATCCAGCTCTATGCCAAGCGGCGGGCGGCTACCGGTTTTGCCTTCTCGCCGGACACTTATCTGCAGGAAGAACTGGAGTCTTCCTTCATGTATGAGGATACCCCGGACCAGGAAAGGGCCACCAAGGCGGTGAAGGAGGACATGGAGGATACCTGCCCCATGGACAGGCTCATCTGCGGCGACGTAGGATTCGGCAAGACGGAAATTGCCATCCGGGCGGCCTTCAAGGCGGCTTGTGACTCCAAGCAGGTGGCCGTACTGGTTCCCACTACCATCCTGTCCCTGCAACACTATGAGACGTTCAAGGCCCGTCTGCAGAACCTTCCCTGTACGGTGGATTACGTGAGCCGCCTGCGTACTGCCAAGGAGATTACGGATATCAAGAAACGGCTCAAAAACGGTTCCATCGATATATTGATAGGTACGCACAAGATACTGGGCAACGGTTTTGAATTCAAGGACCTGGGCTTGCTCATCATCGACGAGGAACAGAAGTTCGGGGTTTCGGCCAAGGAAAAACTGCGTCAGTTCAAGCACGCTGTGGATACGCTTACCCTTACGGCAACGCCTATTCCCCGCACCCTGCAGTTCTCCCTGCTGGGCGCCCGGGACCTGTCCATCATCCAGACGCCGCCGCCCAACCGCATTCCCATCCAGACAGAAATCATCCTGTTCAATGAGAATGAAATCAAGAGCATCATCAATTATGAACTGAACCGCGGCGGGCAGGTTTTCTTCCTGCACAACAAAGTGGAAGAACTGTCGGCCATCGCCGACATCCTGCACCGCCTTGTACCGGATATGAAGATTTGCGTGGCGCACGGCCAGATGGAGTCCAAGGAACTGGAAGACCGGATGCTGGCCTTCATGCGCGGGGACTACGACCTGTTGCTGTGCACCACCATCATCGAGAACGGACTGGATATTCCCAACGCCAATACCATCATTGTGAACCAGGCGCAGAACATCGGCCTCAGCGACCTGCACCAGCTGCGCGGCCGCGTGGGTAGGAGCAACCGAAAGGCGTTCTGCTACCTCATTGTGCCGCCGCTCATTTCCCTGTCCGACGACGCCCGCCGCAGGCTGCGCGCCATCGAGGAATTCAGCGACCTGGGCAGCGGTTTCAACATTGCCATGCAGGACCTGGACATCCGCGGCGCCGGCAATCTGCTGGGGGCCGAACAAAGCGGCTTCATATCCGACATGGGTTATGAAACCTATCAGAAGATTCTGTCCGAAGCCATGGAGGAACTGGGAATGGAAACCGGTATCCAGGTGCATCAGGGTACGGAAAAGTTTGTGGACGACTGTACCATTGAAACCGACAAGACCGCCCATATTCCGGACGATTACATAGACATTACGGCCGAGAAGATCCGTATCTACAAGATTCTGGACGCCCAGACCGACGAAAAGGAAATCGACCGCTTCGGCCGCCAGATGGAAGACCGTTTCGGCCCGCTGCCCGACGAAGTGAAGAATCTGCTAAACGTGGTGAAAATCAGGAATCTGGGGACACGCCTGGGCTTCGAGAAGATCATTGTGAAAAACGGTATGCAGATTATGTTCTTCGTAAACAATCCTCTGTCTCCCTATTACAAGTCCAAAGTGTTCGAGACAGTGCTGGGGCGCGTGAACGAAAATAGCCAGCTCTTCAAATTCAACCAGGACGGCGGCCGCCTGAGAACCGTCTCCAGGGGAGTGGATACGCTGGATAAGGCCCTCCAAATTTTGAAAAAACTGCAATAATTGTTACTTTTGCAGGCTATGTCCAACTTAGTAGTAGAAATAGGAAACACCGCGCTGAAGGCCGCCTGGTCGGAAAAGATGACTCTGGGCAAGACCTTCCGCTACCAGGGAGAGAAGTATTTGGAATTCATTCTCTCGCTCACCCGCCGGGAAAAACCGGAGGTGATGGTGGTTTCTTCCGTCATTCCCCTCACCCAGGCCGATATCAGCGTCCTCCAGGGGGAATGCGCCCATCTGCTCATTTTGGACAGCAACCATAAGGAAGTACTCATCGGCCACGGCCTGCCCGCCTATCTGTCCTACGACCGCGCGGCATCCATCCTGGCGGCCCGTTATCTGTTCCGCGGCAAGGGATGCACCATTGTGGACTTCGGCACCACCCTGTCGGTGGATTTCACGGATACGGACGGTCTGTACCGCGGCGGCAACCTTTCCCTGGGATTCCGTACCCGGTTCAAGGCCTTGAACCGCTATGCACGCTCCCTTCCGCTGGTGGACATTCCGGAAAATCCGGCCCCTACGGGCCTTTCGGAAGTGGCTTCCATTGAGAGCGGAGTGGTTTCAGGCATCATATTTGAAATTGAGGGCTACCTGAATCTCCAACCGGAGAATATTGTGGTATTCACCGGCGGAGACGCAAATTATTTTGCAAAACGGATGAAAAGTTCCATCTTTGTAATTTGCAACCTGGTTTTGATGGGTTTGGCTTTAATGGCAGATGAATATGTTCGCAAGAATGAAGAGAATTAGTTGGATTGCGGCGCTGCTGCTGCTGGTGCCCGTTTGGAGCGTAAACGCCCAGACGGACGGCACCTATGGCGGCTTCTCTCCCTATTCCGTCTTCGGAGTAGGTAATCTGCACCAGGCCGGCACGGCTTGGAACCGGAGCATGGGTGGCGTAGGTATCGCCGCCCGCAACAACCGCTTCGTGAACATTATGAACCCGGCCTCGGTTACCGCCCGTGACTCCCTTTCCTTCATGTCGGACTTCGGCCTCAACGGCCGCATCTCCGTCTTCCAGGACGGTGCCAAGAAGGGTGCCAATACGGTATTCAACATCGACGACTTCGTGATTTCCTTTCCCATGTGGCGCCATACGGCCTTCATGGCGGGAATCAAGCCCATCAGCGATGTGGGTTACAAGATTTCTACTTCGGAAATTACGCTGGAAAGCGGTAAGCAGACCTTTATGTCGTCCGGTAACGGCGGTATCTATCAGGTCTTCGCCGCCGCCGCCGTCACCCTGTGGGACCGCCTTTCCCTGGGTGCCCAGTTCAACTACAACTTCGGCAACATCAACAAGACGGCCTCCTTTATCTATGAGGATACCTCCAACCGTTCCTTCAGTTCCGGAGACTCCCTTCAGGTGAACAATTTCAGTGCTAAATTCGGCCTGCAGTATGCCCAACCGCTGGGAAGAGGTTCTTCCCTGGTGCTCGGCGCCACCTATCAGCTGTCTACCCGGATCAACGGCTATACCATTCACTACCGTGAACTGGGCAGCTATTACCGCGAGCGGGAATCGGCTACGCTGAACGAATCCGGCCTCAAACTGGGAGACGAACTGGGCGTGGGTCTGGCCTACAAGTACGCAGACAAGCTGATGGTGGAATTCGACTACATCCGCAGCAACTGGAGCGGGACGGGTCTGGATCTGGTTCCAGGATTCTCCAATGAAGGAGACGTGGCGTTCGCCCCTTCCGTGGGGCAGCGGTTCGGTTTGGGCTTCGAGTATACGCCCAACCGGTCCGATATCCGCTATTTCTTCCGCCGGTGTACCTACCGGGCAGGTACGTATTTCGAACAGTCCTATTATACGGTGGGCGGCTCGCACGTGAATGCGGCGGGCGTTACGCTGGGTATCACCCTTCCCGTCTTCCGCTGGTACAACGGTCTAACGTTGGGTGTAGACTTCGGCCGCAGGGGCCTTGCCGCCAATCAGGTAAAGGAAACTTACTTCGGATTCAATATCGGATTCAACGTGTTTGACATCTGGTTCCAGAAGCGTCCGTACGAGTAGTGGTATGATAATTGAAAAAATGTAAAATTTAAAATACTGATGTTATGAAAAAGCTATTCCTCATTTTCTTCGCGGCCATGGCCGTTTTCGCCTCGCAGAAGGTTTCTGCCCAGGGAAAATATGGCGCAGACAGTGCAGAATGCATCAAGTACCTCTCCTACTATCAGGAGTATTATAAGCAGAAGAACTATGATTCCGCTCTGCCCAACTGGCGCAAGGCCTATGCCCTGTGCCCGGCACGTGCATCCGAGAATATGTTCGTTCACGGTACCACGCTCATGACCCGTCTGGTTCCCACCATCAAGGACCGCGCTTACCGTGAGGCTGTGGTAGATACCATCCTTCTCCTCCAGGACCAGCGTATGGCTACCTATCCCAAGAAGCGCGTGGATATCCTGAACAACAAGGGTAAATACATCATCAACTATCGCAGCTCGGACCCCAAGTACATGTACGACAATCTGTCCGCGATTGTGAATGAGCTGGGTGCCAAGAGCAACGGTTCCCTGCTGGTGAACCTGCTCCAGGCTTCCATCGCCCTGTACCGCGAGAACCAGCTTCCCGCCGACGAAGTGATTGCCCTGTATGACAAGTCCACCGCCTACATCGAGGAAGCATCGGCCAAGAATCCCGCCGAGGCCGAGGAAAACCTGAAGGTAAAGGCTACCATCGAATCCATCTTCGCCGACAGCAAGGTGGCTTCCTGCGACAACCTCATCGCCATCTTCGGTCCCCGCTATGCCGCCGATCCCGAGAACCTCACCCTGGTCTCCAACATCGTGAAGCTGATGAACAGCGCCGAGGACTGCGCCTCCAACGACCTGTACCTGAATGCGGTGACCTCCATGTACAAGCTGGATCCTTCCTACCGCAGCGCTTATGCCCTGTACCGTCTGAACGCCGCCCGTGACAACGTGGCCGACGCCGCCAATTACCTGCAGCAGGCTATTGACTCCGAAGAGTCCGACGAAGTGACCGACGCCCAATACTACTATGAAATGGCCGCCTTCTGCTACAAGAACAACATGCGTGTAAAGGCCGCCGAGTCTGCCCGCAAGGCCATCGACCTGGATCACGGCTATGCCGGCAAGGCTTACCTCATCCTGGGTAATCTGTGGGCTTCCGCCACCTGCGGCGACACCGTGGACAAGTGGGCACGTTACTGGGCTGCCACCGACTACTATCAGAAGGCCCGCAACGCCGATCCCACCGTGGCCGATGAAGCTGCCAGCAGCATCTCCAGCGTGAGCCGTTACTTCCCGGAGGCTTCCGAGGCCTTCATGTACGACCTCACCAAGGGCCAGAGCTACACTGTTTCCTGCGGCGGAATGTCCGCTACCACCACCGTACGTGTGCAGTAAGTGAAGCTTAGCAAAATACTTATGACGACGGCAAGCGCTCTGGCGCTTGCTTTCGTCGTTTATTCCTGCAAATCCAATCTGTCGGAAGCCGAAAAGCTGGACCTGTCTGTCACCCCCCTGCAAACCGTGGACAGCATGTTCTTTGTGCAGACGGAGAACGGAAGGCTGAAAATGCGCGTGGAGGCCCCCAGGATGGAGGCTTACGAGTTCGACACCCTTTCCTACGACCTCTTCCCCGCCGGTATCCATGTATATGCCTATGCCGATGACGGCGCGCTGGAAACCACCATCGTGGCCCGCAAGGCCCGGCACGATAAATACCCCCGCCGCAAGGATGACGAACTGTGGTCCGTGTTCGGCGACGTGGTGGTGCGCAATATCCTGCGCCAGCAGACGATGGAAACCGACACCCTGTACTGGGACAGCAAGACCCACGAGATCTGGACCGACTGCTACATCAAGCTGTCGTCCCCGGACGGTTTCATGCAGGGAATCGGGATGCGGTCCGACGACATGGCCCGCAACGCCATCCTGATGGATCCCTTCGACAACGAGTTCCTGATGAACCAGGACACCACTAAAGTGGTCATAGACACGGTCAATTTTATAGGGCCCCTGTTAAAAAAATTGTGATTGTTTGGAAGAATTTTCGTATTTTTGCACCCCTTATTCGAAAAATTAAAAAAACTATAATAAAATGGCAGCTCTCGAGACCATCAGAACTAAATTCGGCATTGGTGCTTCCCTCATCATTGCCTTCGGTCTGTTACTCTTCCTTGTGAACCCGTCGGACATCATCCAGACCATCCAGTCTGCATCCACCAAGTACGACGTAGGTAACATCAACGGCAAGCGCATCACTTATCAGGACTTTGACCAGAAGGTCAAGGAACTGTCCGAGGTGCGCGAAATGCTCACCGGCACTTCCGCTTCCAGCGAGGAAGCCCAGCGCCAGACCCGCGAAACGGCCTGGCAGAGCCTGGTGGATGAATACCTGGTGATTCCCACCATCCAGAACGCCGGTGTGCGTGTGGGCAAGCAGGAGCAGACAGACCTGTTCATTGGTGAAAACCCTTCCCCGGTGCTCACTTCCCTGGGTATCTTCAACGACGAAAACGGCAACTACTCCGCCGCCGCCGTACGCACTTTCATGGACAATGTTGCCTCCGATGAAAGCGGCCGCGGCCAGATTCTGCTGAACTACCTGATGAACGCCGTGCGTTCCAACCAGTTCAACCAGAAGTACCAGTCCCTGTTCCTGAGCAGCGCTTACGTGAACTCCCTTGAACAGCAGCGCGCCATCGCCGAGAACAACACCACGGCCAACGTGAACTTCGTGCTGGCTCCCACCACCTATTTCCCCGTGGATTCCTCCATCGTGGTATCCTCGGCCGAAATCAAGAAGTACTACAACGCCCACAAGGAGAACTTCAAGCAGGACGCCACCCGCGACATCGAGTACGTGGTGTATGAGGTGAAGCCCTCTGCCGCCGACATCGCCGCCCAGAACGACGAATTCGCTTCCCTGTACGATGAGTTTGCATCGGCCGAGAATGTACGCGCCTTCCTGCAGCGCAACAGCGACCGCCAGTGGACCGACACCTGGTACAAGGACGGTGACCTGCGCAGCGTGAACCGCGACGTGGATGCTTTCGTGACGGCCAACAAGACCGGTGTTTCTCCTGTTTACAAGAACGGAGACACCTTCTATGCCGCCCGTATCATGGAGAACGCCAACGTGCCGGATTCCGTGTACGTACGTCACATGATGTTCCAGGGCACCGACGCCCGCCACACCGCCGACAGCCTGCTGGAGGTGCTGGGCAAGCGCGGCAGCAACTTCGCCGCCCTGGCCACCCTCTACTCCGCCGACAAGGGTAACGCCACCGACGGCGAGCAGGGTAACATCGGCTGGATGACCCAGAACATGATGATCCCCGGCTTCGAGTCCGTCCTTACCGCCAAGGTGGGCAAGCCTTACATCATCACCACCCAGTACGGTACCCACATCGTGGAGGTGACCAAGGCCACCAAGCCCGTTGCCAAGAAGAAAGTGGCCGTCTTCGAGAAAGCCACCCTTCCCAGCAAGGAGACCTACGCCGCCGTGTACAACCAGGCCAACGTCCTGGCCGTGCGTTCCGCCGGCAAGTACGACAACTACAAGGCCGCCTGCGACTCTACCGGTATCTATTCCCGCTCCCTCACCATCAACGAGGGCACGGACAGCTACGGTGCCATCGGCCACGCCAAGGAGGTTACCCGCTGGGCCTTCGACCACAAGCCCGGAAAGGTTTCCGGCATCATCACCGTGGACAACAACTACTTCTTCGTAGTTGCCGTGAAGGGCGTTCACAAAGAGGGTTACGCCGATGTCAAGGAGGTTTCCGAGAACATCAAGAACCAGCTTTATCGTGAGAAGTACGCCCAGGCCCGCAAGGAAGAGGTAGCCGCTAAGATCGAGGGTCTCACCAGCCTGGATGCCATTGCCGAAAAGCTGGGCTCCACGGTTTCCACTCTCTCCGACGTCACCTTCTCCACCAACTCCGCTCCTACCACCGAGCCCGCTTTCGTGGGTGCCGTGGCAGCTGCCAAGGAGAATGAAATCACCGGCCCCGTCGCCGGCGTCATGGGCACCTATGTGCTTCAGGTGAACGGTCGCGAAACCGGTTCCTACTACACGGAAGACGATGCCAAGGCCTACCAGAGCCGCATCGAGAACTACCACGGCCAGATGCTGCTGCCTCTGCTGATGGAGAACACCGTGAAGGACAACCGTGCACGTTTCTATTAATAGTTTGAGACGATGTCTTTGAAATGTGGAATAGTAGGCTTGCCCAACGTGGGCAAGTCTACTTTGTTTAATTGCATCAGCTCCGGCAAGGCCCAGAGCGCCAATTTTCCTTTCTGCACCATTGACCCCAACGTGGGTTCTACCAACGTGCCCGACAAACGCCTGGAGGTGCTCACAGAGATTTGCCAGCCCAAGCGCACCATTCCCGCCACGGTGGAAATCGTGGACATCGCCGGCCTGGTGAAGGGCGCTTCCAAGGGTGAGGGCCTGGGCAACCAGTTCCTGGCCAATATCCGGGAAACCGACGCCATCCTGCACGTGCTGCGTTGCTTTGACGACGGCAATATCGTGCACGTGGACGGTTCCGTGGACCCCGTGCGGGACAAGGAGGTAGTGGATACCGAACTCCAGATCAAGGACCTGGAGACGGTGGAGAACCGCATCAAGAAGGTGGAAAAAATGGCCACCACGGGCGGTGACAAGGAGGCCAAGAAACTGCTGGGTCTCCTGCAGCGCTACCACGAGGCCCTGTTGCAGGGCCGCAACTGCCGCAGCGTTGCTTTGGAGAACGCCGAGGAAGAGCAGATGGCCAAGGATCTCTATCTTTTGACAAACAAACGCGTGATGTACGTGTGCAACGTGGACGAGGCATCGGCCGCCAGCGGCAACGCTTATGTGGACGCCGTACGCGCCGCCGTGGCCGGTGAGGACGCCGAGATTCTGGTTATCGCCGCCAAGACCGAGGCCGAAATCGCCGAAATCGAGGACTACGATGACCGCCAGATGTTTCTGGAAGAGATGGGCCTGCAGGAGAGCGGCGTGGTGCGCCTTATTCAGAGCGCCTATCGGCTCCTGGGCCTTCGTACCTTCTTCACCGCCGGTGCCGACGAATGTCGCGCCTGGACCATCGTGGCCGGCGACAAAGCCCCCCGCGCCGCCGGTGTCATCCACACCGACTTCGAACGCGGCTTCATCCGCGCCGAAGTCATCAAGTACGACGACTTCGTCCAGTACAAGACCGAAGCCGCCGTACGCGCCGCCGGCAAAATGGGCATCGAAGGCAAGGACTACGTAGTCCAGGACGGCGACATCATGCACTTCCTGTTCAACGTGTAGCTGTGCTTTTAACTCATTGACTATCAATGTTGTTTATGTTTTTCTTTAGGCTCGGTGGGCTAAAGAAAATTAATAAAAACATTGATAATGAGATAGTTACGGCATAGGCAGAAAACTGTTACTCATTGAAATAACTTATCTTTGGGCATGAAAACGTTGTTTTTATGCCTTTTTTTGGCGTTGAATCCGCCGGCCGACAGTTTGAAGGTGCTTTTCTGGAACCTGGAGAACTTCTTTGACTGGCGCAACGACTCTACCAGTGTGGCCGATGCCGAATTCTCTTCCTTTGGGGCGCGCCGATGGACTCGGAAGCGCTTCAACGCCAAGAGCAACGCCATTGCCAAGGGGCTTCTCTGGGCCGGAGCGCCGGATGTAATCGGCCTGGCCGAAGTGGAGAATGCCTTCGTACTGAAGCGCCTGCTCGCGGAAACCGCACTGCGAAAGATGGACTATAAGATAGTGCACTTCGATTCACCGGATCCCCGGGGCATCGACGTAGCCCTCCTGTACCGCAGTTCCCGCCTGATATTGGCCGATGCCAAACCCTGCCACCTGTTCGCGGCCGATTCCTCCGTGCTGGCCACGCGAGATATCCTGCTGGTGCGGTTCAAGGACCCGGACATAGCCTTTTTAGTGAACCACCATCCCTCCAAATATGGCGGTGCGGCGGTGTCGGAAGCCAGGAGGCAGATAGTCGTTCAGCGTCTGAAACAGCTGGCCGATTCCCTGCAAGGCCTGGGCATCACCCGCATCGTGGCGATGGGCGATATGAACGACACCCCGGCGAACCCCGTCTATCGGCAACTGGAACCTACGCTGATGAACCTGGCCGAGCCCCTCTATCGGCAAGGAGAGGGAACCATCAAGTACGACGGTGCCTGGGAACTCATCGACATGATCTTTGCCTCATCGGCCGCCGGAGCAGGCCCCATGCAAATCCTGCAGATTCCCTTCCTGATGACACGCGACGCCACCCACGCCGGCACCAAACCCCTGAGAACCTACTCCGGTCCCCGCTATCTGGGTGGCGTCTCGGACCATTGTCCTGTTATGGCTACTATTCCGCTAAAGCATTGACTATCAATGCTGTTATGAGTTTTCTTTAGGCTCGGGAGGCTAAAGAAAACCCACAAAACAACTGAAACAGAGGCAGTTACATTGCAGGCTAAAAAAGCCACAAAAAATGATTATATTTGTAAGAAATAACCAATTAAACCCTCATATGCAGACAAAGATTCAGGAAAAGTTCAGGACCCTTTTCGGAAAGGAAGGGACCCTTTATATGTCCAGCGGCCGTATCAACCTCATCGGTGAGCATACGGACTACAATGGCGGTTATGTGTTCCCCGGTGCCATCAACTTTGGCATCATGGCGGCCATCGAGCCCAACGGAACAGACAAGGTCAGGGTCTATTCCCTCGACTTTGAGGAACTGGTGGAGTTTGGCCTCAGGGAAGAGGACAAACCGGAACAGCAATGGGCCCGCTATATTTTCGGCGTGTGTCGGGAAACCATCAAGCGCGGCGGAAAGGTGAAGGGATTTGATGCCGTGTTTGCCGGAAACGTGCCCCTGGGCGCCGGCCTCAGTTCTTCGGCGGCGCTGGAAAGCGTCTTCGCCTATGCCATCAACGAAATCAACGGAAACGGCATCGAGAAGTTTGAACTGGCCAAGATCGGCCAGAGCACGGAGCACAATTACTGCGGCGTCAAGTGCGGCATCATGGACCAGTTTGCCTCCATCTTCGGCAAGGAAGGCTCCCTGATGCGCCTGAACTGCAAAACCGGTGAGTACAAGTACTTCCCGTTCCACCCCAAGGGCTACAAGCTGGTCCTGCTGGATACCTGCGTGAAGCACCAGCTGGCCGACAGCGCCTATAACAAGCGCCGGGAATCCTGCGAAAAGGCAGCCAAAGCTATAAAGGCCAACCATCCGGAGGTGGACTTCCTCTCCGACGCCAAGCGCGTATGGTTGGACGAGGTCCGCGACCAGATTTCCCAGGAGGACTTCCTGCGGGCGGAATACGTGATTGGCGAAGTCCAGCGCGTGCTGGACGTGTGTGACGCCCTGGAGCGCGACGACTACGAGACGGTTGGCGAGATGATGTACCAGACCCACTTCGGCCTTAGCAAGCTCTACGAAGTCTCCTGCGAGGAACTGGACTTCCTGAACAAGCTGGCCCGCAAGTGCGACGTCACCGGCTCCCGCGTGATGGGTGGCGGCTTCGGCGGCTGCACCATCAACCTGGTGAAGGAGGAACTGTACGATGCTTTCATCGCCGAGGCCAAAAAGCAGTTCGAAGCCAAGTTCGGTCACGCCCCCAAGGTTTATAATGTAGTCATCAGCGATGGCGCTCGCAAACTGTAATCACTGCGGAAAATCCACGGAGGTAGAAATCCGTCCCAGCATCAACGTCGCCCTTGATCCGGAACTCAAACCCCGGGTCAAGGACGGCTCCTTGTTTGTGTGGGAGTGCCCTTACTGCGGCCATCGCAATCTGGCCCTGTACCAGACGCTGTACCACGACCCCGACGCCAAACTGATGGTATGGCTCCTTCCGGGCAACGCGGAGCCCCCGCAGCAGGTGGCCCAGGCCGTCAAGGAACTGGACGGCTACACCCTGCGCCTGGTGCGGGAAGCGGGGGACCTGGTGGAGAAAGTGAACCTGCACGACGCCGGCCTGGACGACACCGTCCTGGAAATGTGCAAATGGGTGACCCGGCGGGAACTGGCCGACAAAAACCCCGAAGCCATGGACGCCAAACTGCGCTTCCTGCGCACGGAAGGGGCTGACAACGAGCTGGTGATGGCCTTCCCCCTGAACGGGCAGATGCAGCTGGTGAATATCGGCTTCAATGTATACGAAGACGCCCGCGGCATCCTGCAGCGCAACCCTTCCGTGAAGGCGCCCGACGGCTTTGCCACCGTGGACGCCGGCTGGATAGAACAGTTTTTCCGCTAGTACAGCAGCGCGTTTATCACCTTTTCCGGCAACGCATCCTTTAACAGTACCGTCTTCCCTGCATCCAGCAGATACAGGGACGGCACCGCGCGTACATTATAGATAAGGTCTTCGCGGATGGTGTGGTTAGGGTCGTATCCGTTGATCCACTGCTTGGGATAGGAAGCCATGCGCTCCATCCACAGGGGAATGTCGTCATCAATGTAAATGTCCACCACCCGCAGGCTTCCGTCGGCGATGAGGGCCGATATTTCCGGCACACTCTCCATGGTCTCCAGCAGTTCCTTGCAGGCGTGGCAATCGGGGTTGCCGAAGATGAGAAGGGTATATTTTGCCTTGATGCCGTACAGTGTGCGGCGCTTGCCGGCGGTGTCGATGAAGACGAAATCGGCCGCCGGGGTGCCTATGCGGTTGAGGGCGCACATCTGCGCGTCCCAGGCGTACCCCGCGCGGTAGTCCTCCCGGATGAGGGCCGACTGGGCCAGCCGGCTCACGAAGGGCAGGTACAGATCCTCGTTGCGAACGGGGGAGTTGGGGTCGTAGAAATAGCGGGACGCCAACGCCACAGTCTCCGGTAATACGTTCCCGGCCGGTTTGGCCTGCTGGAAGGCCTCCAGACGGTCATAGAACAGTTCCATAGACCTCATACCCTGCTTGAGCGGCACCTGGTCCAACAGGGTGGCGAACGTGCCCACCTGTTCTTCCAGTTTGAGGATGGAAACGCCGTTCACGGTGACGGAGTCGCAGTAATACAGGCTGTCCGTAGCCGTAAAACGGTCCCAGAAATGATCGCACAGCCACACCATCCGTTCCTGGGGATCGGTTACCATCATGGGGATTTCCGCCACGGGGAAGTCCCGGGTAAGTACCACCGGCGCCTTGGTTTTCTTGGGGCCGCAAGCCGCCAGCAACAGGAGTCCGGCGCAAAATAGGGTTCTAAGTCCTTTCATCATACACAAAATTAATCCTTTTTTTCCTAAATTTGTGGAAATGCATCAAGAAACCGCAATTATGCGTAAAACTGCCCTGCTTTTCATCCTGCTGACGGCCTGCCTGTTCCCCGCCCGTGCCCAGTTCTACCTCACTGGGGACGACCCCGCCCGCCTTCAGTGGTACCAGATAGAAACCCCTCATTACCGTGTTATATTCCCTCAGGGGGCCGATTCCCTGGCCCGCACGTACGGCCGCTCCCTGGAGCAGTTCCGCGTGCCGCTGGGCGTGAGCCTGGGCGGAATGACGCCCGGCGAAGGCCGGCGCAAAAAAATGCCCGTGGTGCTGCACACGCACTACGCCTATTCCAACGGATCGGTGGGCTGGGCCCCCAGCCGCTATGACCTGTACACGCATCCCGAAACCTATGAGGCCGACCCCGTCCCCTGGTACCTCCAGCTGGCCAGCCACGAACCCCGTCATCAGGCACAGTTACAGTTTGGCATGCGGGGCGTCATCCCCTGGCTCACCGGAGAGATGTGGGCGCCCGTGTACTGGCAGCTGTACATAGAGCAGGGCCTGGCCGAAGGAGACGCCGTGGTGGGCGAGACCGGCCTGATGACCGGAACGCGTGCCCGTACGGCCGATTTCCTGAACTTCTACCGCGTGGCCCTGGACCAGGGGGATTACCGCAGCTGGGATAAGTGGCGCTATGGTTCCTTCAAGCACTACACGCCGGACCATTACGCCCTGGGCTATGTGACCCTGGGCGGCGCCCGCGCCCTGTACGACGACCCGCTCATTATGCGTAAGGCCATTGACCTGGCCTGGAAAAAGCCCTGGTACATTGCCCCCTACAATACCCAGAAGGTCATCAAGCAGCATTCCGGCAAGTCCTTCAAGGCGTCCTTCCGGGATATCCTGGACCTTTTCAATGAGGAATGGAAGGCCGATACCGAAGCCCGCGGCCCCTTTATGCCCCTGGAGCAGGTTACGCCCAAGGCATCCTATGCCACCCAGTACAGCACTCCCCAGTGGGTGGGAAACGGCTTCATCGCCCTGCGGGAAAGCTATCAGCGTCCCACGGAACTGGTGCTGGTACAGAACGGGAAAGTACGCCGCCTGCGTTCCTTTGCCTCCCATACCTCTTCCCTGCACTACAACGCCCGGTGGAACCGCCTGTTCTGGTCGGAAACCCGGAATCACCCCCGCTGGGGCCTGGCCGGCACATCAGTTATCTGTTACTATGACCTGAACAATGGCCGTATGCACCGGCTCACCCGCGGCACCCGCTATTACAACCCGCAGCCCACGGAGGACGGCGAACGCCTGGCCGTGACCGAATTCCCCGTGGAAGGCGGATCTTACGTGGTGGTGCTGGATGCACAGACCGGGCGTGTGCTGCGCCGCGTGGCCCATCCCAAAGGCGTGCAGGGCAGTGAACAGGCATGGCTGGGAGAAGACCTCTACGTGAGCGGCATCAGCGTGGGTGGCTATGGCATCTACCGCCTTTCCCCGGACGGTGCGTGGACCTGCGTGCTGGAGCCATCGGCCCAGAAAGTGAGTAAGCTCAGCGGTGGGGAAGACTTCCTGGAGTGGGTGAGCGACCGCACCGGCGTCAATGAACTGTACCGTTTTTATCCCGCCGAGGGCCGCCTGCTGCAACTTACCAGCACTTGCTACGGTGCCACGGACTTCACGGTGGGGAACGGCAATCTCTATTCCGTGAGCCAGGACCTGGAAGGCCGTCCGGTGTTCAGCACGCCCCTGGAAGCGCTGCAGCCGCGCGAAGTCTCCTTTGCCGATGTTTACACTTACTCCGTGGCCGACAAGATGACGGCGCAGGAGCAGTCCCTGGGGGCCGCGGCCAACCTGGAGGAAGAAGTGCCCATGAGCAGCCCCGTACGCTATTCCAAGCTGGCGCATCCGCTGCGCCTGCACTCCTGGCTGCCCTTCTATGTGAACTACGACGCCGTGAAAAGCGGGAGCATGGACCTGTCCTACGAGACCGGTTCCCTGGGCCTGAGCGGCTACTTCCAGAACACCCTGGGAACTTTCTCCGGCATGGTGGGCTACTCCCTGCATCCGGATCCCGATATCCAGGGCCGATGGCGCAACGCCCTGCACGTGCGGGCGGTGTATACGGGCCTGTTTCCCGTCATCGAGGCCAATTTCAGGCTGGGTGACGCCGCCGCCCGCCAGTACTTCCCCCGTCGGATGGACGACGGCGGCAGCATCTCCTACCAGGTGGCATCGGCCCGGCAGGACTTCCCGCAGTTGACGGCCAGCATCCGCAGCTATATCCCGCTGTCCTTCTCCCGGGGCGGCCGCCTGTTCGGCTTCACCCCGCAGGTGAGTTATAGCGTTAGTAATACTTCCTTCGCCACGCAGCCGGTGCAGTACGTCGTGCCGATGCGCTTCCAGGGCCTGCCCGCCTACTATCGGCCCGCATCGCAGGAGATTGACCTGAAGGGTCCGCTCACGCAGTTCCTGTCGGCCTCCCTCCGTGCCTACCTGATGGCGCCCCGCGCCCGGTCCCAGACCTATCCCCGTTGGGGTATCGGCCTGGAAGGCGGTGTGGGCTTCCGTCCCAATCTGGGGCAGTATTACGCCCCCAACGTCTACGGCTATGCTTACGGCTACCTGCCCGGTTTTACCCGTTCACAGGGCCTGAAACTCACGCTGATGACACAGTCCTGGACCCGGAACTGTCTGCTGGGAGAGATGTATGTGAACACCCTGCCCCGTGGCTTCGACGCCGCGGACCGCTCCTTCGCGGGCCAGCTGTTCCCCCAGCAGTGGCGCATCACCGGAGACTATGCCATCCCCATCTATGTGGGAGAGATTTCCATCCCGGCCGTGGCGTATATCAAGAACTTCCTCCTTACGCCGCATGCAGACTATACGGGCCTTGTCTACGGCACCTACAACTATAATCTCTGGAGCGTGGGCGCCGACTTGTCCGCCTCCCTGGCGCGCCTGTTCGTGATTCCGTTCGACGCTTCCATCGGCGTATCCTTCTCCTACCTGGGCGGCACCCTGCTCCCGTACCTGGAGAAGAGCAAACCCTACTCCTTCTCGCTCATTTTCGGGGTAGATTTTTAAATTATTCCGTATCTTTGCAGTCTATGCAACAATACCTGGACCTACTTAAACATATCCGTACCAACGGCGTCATGAAGGAAGACCGCACAGGAACCGGCACGCAGAGCGTATTCGGCTACCAGATGCGGTTTAACCTGGCCGACGGTTTCCCCCTGCTCACCACCAAGAAAGTGCACCTCAAATCCATCATTTATGAGCTTTTGTGGTTCATCGCCGGTGACACCAACGTGAAATTCCTGCAGGACCACGGCGTCACCATCTGGGACGAGTGGGCCGATGAAAACGGAGACCTGGGCCCCGTATACGGCCATCAGTGGCGCTCCTGGCAGGCAACGGACGGCCGCGTCATCGACCAGCTGTCGCAGGTGGTGGATATGATTAAGAACCATCCGGATTCCCGCCGTATGCTGGTTACCGCCTGGAACCCCGCCGACGTGGACAAAATGGCCCTGCCTCCCTGCCACTGCCTGTTCCAGTTCTATGTGGCCGGCGGCAAACTCTCCTGCCAGCTGTACCAGCGCAGCGCCGACGTCTTCCTGGGGGTGCCGTTCAACATCGCCTCCTATGCGCTCCTCACGCTGATGATTGCCCAGGTGTGCGGCCTGCAGCCCGGTGAGTTTATTCATACTACAGGAGATACCCATATTTACCGGAATCACTTCGAGCAAGTGGCGCTCCAGCTCTCCCGCGAGCCCCGCCAGCTCCCCGTGATGAAGCTGAACCCGGACGTCAAATCCATCTTTGACTTCCAATACGAAGATTTCACCCTGGAAGGCTACGACCCGTGGCCTGCCATCAAAGCCCCCGTGGCCGTATAGCATATGGAAAAATGTCTGATTGTAGCCGTCGCCGACAACTGGGGCATCGGCATCAAAAACCAGCTTCCCTGGCACATTGCAGAGGACCTGAAGTACTTTAAGGCCACCACCCGGGGCTTTCCGGTGATTATGGGCCGCACAACCTATTTCTCCCTGCCCTTCCGCCCGCTGCCGGGCCGCAAGAACATTGTCCTGAACCTGGGCGGTGAGGATATTCCGGAGGTTACCTGCGTGTATTCCTTCGACGAAGCCTATGCCGAAGCCGCCGCTACCGGGGCCGACAAATGCTTTGTGATGGGCGGCGCCTCCGTGTACCGGGCCGCCATGCCGGATATGGACAAACTCTATATCACTCACGTTCATACCACCCTTACAGACGCCGACGTCTTCTTCCCCGAGATTGACCCCGCCGTGTGGGAACGCGAAAGTACTTCCGAGACGCATACAGACCCCGAAACCGGTTACAGTTTTGAATTTGTGGTATACCGTCGCCGATAAGGACGGAAAACGAACTTAATGAAACCCAAACGAGAAAACTTTGGCGGCCGCATGGCCGTAATCATGGCGTTTGCCGGCAGTGCCATCGGCCTGGGAAACATCTGGCGTTTCCCTTATCTGGTGGGACAGAACGGCGGAGCGGCCTTCATCCTTATATATATAGCGTTCACCCTGGTGCTTTCGCTGCCCGTTTTCCTGGCCGAGAGCGCCATCGGGCGCAGCTGCCAGGCCAACTGCCGGGCTGCCGTGGGCTTCCTGGTTCCCGGCCGCGTAGGCCGTATATTTGGATTACTGCTGGTATTTACGCCCCTTTGGGTTGTCTCTTACTATTCCGTGGTGGGTGGCTGGTCGCTGGACTATCTGGTGCAGGCCTGCCACCTGGACTTTGTACGCGTGACCCCGGACCAGGTGTCGGGCGGTTTCGAGCGCTTCATTGCCTCGGTCTGGGCCCCGGTGCTCTTCCACCTGCTGTTCTTGGGCGCCACCCTCATCGTGGTGGTCTTTGGCGTAAAGGGCGGTATAGAACGCTTCTGCAAATGGACCATTCCCGCGCTGTTTATCATTGTTGTCGTCATTGCTGTCTATTCCCTCACGCTTCCCGGCTCCTTCAAGGGCGTGGAATACCTGGTAAAACCGGACTTCTCCAAGGTGTCGGCCCATACTTTCATCGATGCGCTGGGGCAGTCCTTCTTTTCCCTGTCGCTGGGAATGGGAATTAACATCACTTATTCCTCGTACGTGAAGAAGAGCGAGAACCTCATGGCGGCGGGTGCCGGCACGGCCATCAGCGACCTCTTTTTTGCCCTTTTGGCAGGCTTTGCCATTCTTCCGGCTGTGTTCAGCGCAGGGATAGAGCCCGGAACCGGCCCCACCCTCATCTTCGACACCCTGCCCTTTATTTTCTCCAGTCTGGCACAGGAGGCTCCTGTGGTGAGCGCCGTGGCTTCCGTCCTTTTCTTCCTGGCCATCCTCCTGGCGGCCCTCACATCGTCCATTTCTCTGGTAGAGGTGGGCGTGGCGTACCTCACGGAGAACCGGGGAATGAAACGGGGATGGGCCTGCGCGCTGCTGTTTGTGCTTTGCGGGGCGTTCGGCACGCTGTGCAGCCTTTCCTTCGGCCCCTTGTCCGGAACGCACATTCTGGGGCTGAATCTCTTTGACTTTGCCGACAGCGCCGCCTCCAACGTGCTCATGGTGTTCGGCGCCCTTGTCTCCATTGTCCTGGCAGCCTGGGTAATGCCGCGTAAGGTGCTCTTTGGAGAGCTCACCAACGGCGGCACCCTCCGCGTGAACGTCCGTCTGTTCCCGGTGGTCCTGTTCCTGCTTCGCTATGTGGCGCCTATCGGCATCCTTATCCTTATTGCCTCTTCTGTCCTATGAAGCAGCGTGAACATTTCGGCAGCCGTTTTGCGGTAATTGCCGCCCTGGCCGGCAGTGCCGTGGGCCTGGGCAACATCTGGCGTTTCCCCTACATCCTGGGGCAATACGGAGGCGCGGCCTTCATCATCGTGTACATCATCGCCGGTCTGGTGCTGGCGCTGCCCATCTTTTTTGCCGAGTCCATCATCGGCCGGAACGCCCGCTCCGACACCTTCGGTGCCATGAGTAAACTGGCCCCCGGCACCCCGTGGCGCTGGGCGGGCCTGCTCACCGTGATTACTCCGCTGCTGCTCCTGGGTTATTATTCCGTGGTGGGCGGCTGGAGCGTGCAGTATCTCTTCAAGTCTCTCTCCTTCAGTTTCACCGATATCCCGGCCGAAGTTATCCCTTCCCTCTTCTCCCGCTTCATCACTTCGCCCTGGCAGCCCATCCTGGCCCACACGGCCTTTATGGCCATGGTCACAGCCATTGTGCTGGGCGGCGTGAAACAGGGGATAGAGAAGTTCTCCAAGGTGGCCATGCCCACGCTTTTCGTGCTTATCCTGGTCATTATGGCGTACTCCCTTACCCTCCCTGGTTCCTTCAGGGGCATCGAGTATCTGGTGAAGCCGGACTTCTCCCGTCTCACGCCCGGCGCCTATGCCGCCGCGCTGGGACAGGCCTTTTTCTCCCTGTCGCTGGGCGTGGGTACCATCCTCACGTATGCCTCCTATATCAAGAAGGAAGAGAACCTGCTGGTTTCCGGAATGGGCACGGCGGTGAGTGACCTGCTGTTCGCCCTCATCGCGGCCTGTGCCGTGATGCCGGCCGTGTTTGCCGCCGGCCTGCAGCCCGGAGACGGTCCCGGCCTGGTGTTCGAGACCCTGCCTTTCATCTTCCACAAGATGGGCCAGGGGATGCCCATTGTGAGTACGCTCATTTCCATCGTCTTCTTCGTGACCATTCTGGCGGCGGCGCTCACATCGGCCATCTCCATGCTGGAAGTGGGCGTGACGTTCCTGGCCGACGAAAAGAAAATGCCCCGGCGGCGCGCCACACTGCTGCTGTCCATCTTGTGCTGGGTGCTGGGTATCCTGTGCAGCCTGTCTTTCGGCACGCTGTCCCACGTGAAGATTCTGGGATTCACTTTCTTCGACGCACTGGATACCCTCTGTTCCGTATGGCTGATGCCGCTGGGCGGCCTGGTTTTCACCCTCTTCGTGGGCTGGAAGATGTCCAAGCCTGCCGTGCGGGACGAATTCACCAACGGCGGCACGGTGAACGTGCGCCTGTTCGGCGTGGTTTACTTCTTGATGCGCTTTGTGGCCCCCGTGGGCATTCTGGTGGTCTTCGCTACCAATTTGCTGATGTAGAGGGGGGCGGCTTTGGTGCAGGCCTCTGCGTTTTTGGTGCAGGCTTCTGCGTTTTTGGTGCAGGCCCACGGCATAACCGGCGCAGGCCCCCGGGTCCGAGCACCGGAGGGGCCTTTGGCGTGCTCGGTGTCTTTCGCTGAAAAAAGTTGACTCCCAAATCAATTTAGAAATGGGAAGAACAAGTGACAACCATGCGAAGTATTACAATGAAGTAGTACGTTTGTATTTCGAGGAGGGTCTGGGCAGCCAAAAACTTGCCCACATTATT
>JAFWPA010000013.1 GCA_017509685.1 Bacteroidales bacterium | reverse complement strand
GGTATGCTTCATCATCCAAGGGGCCATAGGCCCCGCAGGCCCCTTCCCCTCATCCTCTTCTTCGGCCACCCTCTACTACATTACAAAGTCAAAAAAAACATCAAGGCCACAAATCGCCCTTACAGCGGTCTGTGGCCTTGATCTATCCTCGGCCTGACAAAATCAAAGTGTCAAAGACGGGAAGGTACGAACATTTTTTGGATTGCCAAATTTTTTCTGAATTTTTTTTCAATTTTTTTCTCCGCATAATTTTTCGTACCTTTGAATTTCTATATAAAGCAGTGAGCATGAAACGAATCCTTATTGGCCTTGCAGGCTTTTTTACCCTTACCGCATTTGCGGGTGCACAGGAGACTCCTGCGTGGATCCGCAAGAACGCCATTTCGCCGGACGGCAAAACCATCGCATTCTCTTACAAGGGAGACATCTTCACCGTTCCGGTTGTGGGCGGGCAGGCACGCCAGCTCACTTCCCACCGGGCCTATGAGAGCGATCCGATGTGGGCGGGCGACAGCAAGCATATCGTGTTTGTCTCTACCCGCGAGGACAGCAAGGACTTATACCTTACTACTATAGAGGGCGGCGTACCCAAGCGGCTCACCACGCTGCCGGGCAACGAGACGCCCGTGGCGGTATCGGCCCAGGGGGAGGTTTTCTTCCTGTGGTTCAACGCAGACCTGCAGAGCCCGGACTACCAGGGATTCCCCGGAGAGCCGGCCCTGTACAAGACCAATCTGGAGGGGGCGGCGCCGCAGCTGGTAAGTTCGTTCACGCTCAGCGCCATGAGCATCGGCCCGGACGGGACCATCCTCTATGAGGATTACAAGGGCTACGAGGACCCGCTGCGCAAGCACCACACGTCCTCCGTCACACGGGACATCTGGGTGGTGAAGGGAGGCATCGGCCCCAAGGGGACGTTCGTCAAGCTCACGGACTTCGAGGGCGAGGACCGCAACCCCGTCCTGGCGGCCGACGGCGACACGTTCTATTTCCTGAGCGAACGGTGGAAGAGCAATTCCAACGTGTTCCGCAGCAGCATCGGCCATCCGGAGCAGGTGACGCAGGTTACTTTCTTCGAGAAGGATCCCGTGCGCTTCCTGTCTGTCTCCAAGGACGGCAAGGTGGCCTATTCGCACAACGGTGACCTGTACGTGGGTGACAAGAAGCTGGACATCACCCTTTCCCGCGACGAGGACCAGAAGGAGGTGAACCCCATGAGCCTGCGCAGTGCATCGGCCCTGGCGGTTTCCCCCAACGGCAAGGAGATTGCGCTGGTGATCCGCGGCGACGTCTTTGTCACATCCATCGACTATAACACCACCCGGCGCATTACCAACACCGCCCAGCAGGAGCGCGGCGTTTCCTTCTCCAAGGACGGCCGGGAACTGTACTACGCCAGCGAGCGTGGCGGCTGCTGGAGCATCTACAAGAGCAGCCTCACCCGCAAGGAGGACAAATATTTTGTGTACGCCACGGACTTCAAGGAAGAGCGCGTGAGCCCGGAAGGAGAGACGTCGTTCCAGATGGAGGTTTCCCCGGACGGCAAGTGGCTGGCTTACCTGCGGGACCGCACGGAGCTGGTGATCCTGCCCACCAAGGGCGGCAAGCCCAAGAGCATGCACAAGGGCGTGAATTACTCCTACTCCGACGGAGACCTGGACTTCGCCTGGAGCCCCGACAGCCAGTATCTCCTCACCACCTGGCAGGCCGATGGCGGCTGGAACAACTCCGACATAGCCGTGGTGGAGATTGAGAGCGGCAAAATCACCAACCTCACCCAGAGCGGCTATTCCGACGGAGACTTCCGCTGGGCCCTGGGCGGCAAGGCCATGACTTTCACGTCGGACAAGAACGGCTACCGCAGCCACGGCAGCTGGGGCGCGCAGGACGACATCTACATCATGTTCTTCGACGGCAAGGCCTACACGGAATTCGGCCGCAGCAAGGAGCAGGTAGAGATTGACAAGATGCTCCTGGGCGAAAAGGCCGTGGAGAAGGCCGAGAAGAAGGAAAAGAAAGACAGCGTGGCCAACAAGGTGGAGAAGGTGGTGCTGGACCTGGCGGCCCGCGAGGACCGCGTGAAGCGCCTCACCCGCTTCTCCAATTCCATCGGCGACCACTTCCTGACGCCCGACGGCAGCAAACTCTACTTCACCCAGCGCCTGGAGAAAGGCTTCGACCTGTGCTCCCGAGACATCGAGAAGGGAGACGTCACCGTGGTGAAGAAGAACGTTACGGGCCGATTCTATCCTTCGCCGGACGGCAAGCACCTGTACATCACCTCCGGCTCTACCATCTCCAAACTGGACGTGGCCACCGGAAAGGACAAGGCGGTGAGCTTCTCCGGGGACTTCGAGTTCAAGCCTCAGCAGGAGCGTGAATACATCTTCGAGCACTGCTGGAAGCAGGTGAAGGAGAAATTCTACGTAGAAGACCTGCACGGGGTGGACTGGAACTATATGCACGACAATTACGCACGGTTCGTACCTTATATTAATAATGACTACGACTTCGCCGACTTGCTGTCCGAGATGCTGGGCGAGCTGAACGGCTCCCACACCGGCGCCCGCTACCGTCCCCGCAGCTCCCGCAGCATGGGCTACCTGGGCGTACTGTACGACCTCTCCTGGACCGGCGACGGCCTCAAGATTGCCGAGGTCCTGCCGGGCGGCGTTCTCAGCAACACCGACAGTGGGATTGCAGCGGGAGACGTCATCCTCTCCATCGAGGGCCACGAAATCAAGGCCGGCGACAACTGGATGAAGTACCTTTACGAGCGCGCCGGCAAACAGACCGTGCTCCGTATCAAACGCGGCAGCAAGGAAAAGGAATACATCGTGAACCCCGCCACCTCAGACACTCCCCTGCTGTACAAGCGCTGGGTGCGCCAGAGAGAGGAAATGGTAGCCAAACTGTCCGGCGGACGCGTGGGTTACGTGCACGTGGAAGGGATGGACTCCCCCAGTTTCCGGGAGCTCTATTCCAAGGCGCTGGGTAAATACCGCGCGGCCGAAGCCCTCATCGTGGACACCCGCCACAACGGCGGCGGCTGGCTGCACGACGACCTGGTCACCTTCCTGGGCGGCCGGGAGTACTGCCTGTTCACGCCGCGCGGCCAGTATATCGGCCACGAGCCCTTTAACAAATGGACCAAGCCTTCCTGCGTGCTGGTGTGCGAGGACAACTACTCCGATGCCGCGGGCTTCCCCTACGCCTACAAGAGCCTGGGCATCGGCAAACTCATCGGCGCGCCCGTCCCCGGCACCATGACGGCCGTGTGGTGGGAGAACCAGATCAACGCCTTCCTGGTATTCGGCATTCCGCAGGTGGGCAACTGGGGCGTGAAGGACCAGCGCTACATGGAGAACTTCCAGATTGAGCCCGATATTGTGGTTTACAACGATCCGGCATCCATTTTGAATGGTAAAGACCCGCAGCTGGAGGCAGCCGTAGCCGAAATGCTCAAAGAAATTGAACGCAAATAGAAGATGGACAAAAAGTTAGTTATTATTCCTACCTACAACGAGAAGGAGAACATCCAGGATATCATTTCCGCGGTGTTCGCCCTCCCCGGAGATTTTCACGTACTGGTGATTGACGACGGCTCCCCCGACGGCACCGCCGCCCTGGTGAAAGAGGCGCAGAAAGGGGCCCCTGAAAAGCTGCATTTGATTGAGCGCAGCGGCAAGCTGGGGCTGGGGACGGCGTACCTTACGGGATTCCGCTGGGCGTTGAAGCAGGGATATGACTATATCTTCGAAATGGACGCAGACTTCTCCCACGACCCCAAGGACCTGCTGCGGTTGTACAGCGCCTGTGCCGAAGGCGGCGCAGACCTTGCCGTGGGTTCCCGCTACTGCAACGGAGTGTCGGTGGTGGACTGGCCTATGAGCCGGATTGTGATGTCCTATTTCGCTTCCACCTATGTGCGCGGCGTGCTGAAGATGAAAGTATACGACACCACCGCCGGATTTGTATGCTACAGCCGCAAAGTGCTGGAGGCAATGGACCTGGACGCCGTGAAAATGAAGGGATACGGCTTCCAGATTGAGATGAAGTACACCGCCTGGAAGAAAGGCTTCAAACTGGTGGAAGTGCCCATCATCTTTACCAACCGCCAGAAAGGCACCTCCAAGATGAGCGGAGGTATCTTCGGAGAGGCTTTCTGGGGTGTGATGGGATTACGCTGTAGAAAATTCTAGACTTTCCACAGGCGCTCGAAAACGTTTCTCTTGCTGATATTCAGCTGCGTGAGGATGACGCCGGCCACGGCAATGGCCAGGCCCGCCCATTGTCCTCCGCACAGGATTTCGTCGCCTAGGATGAAGCCCGCCAGGGCCGTCACCACAGGATTCAGCGCCTGGAAGATGCTGGACTTGGCAACGCCCAGCTTGCCGATGGCATAAGCCCACAGCACGAAGGCGATGGTGCTGCACAG
>JAFWPA010000012.1 GCA_017509685.1 Bacteroidales bacterium | reverse complement strand
TCGACGGCCGCAGCTACGACATCTTCATCCAGGAGGTCTGCAACGCCCTTGAGGGCAAGGACATCGCTCCCGAAAGCTATTCCTACTTCCAATATGCCGCCTGGCAGAAGGCCAGTGAAGGCAGCGAAGCCTATGCCCAGGACCGGGATTTCTTTGCCGGCCAGCTGGCCGGCATGGAGAGCGCTTCCACCGTCATTCCGGACCTGGAGCACAGTGACGGGCCGGGCCGGGAAATCTACCTGAGAAAGTTTGTAGGGGCCGATATCCATCCTCTCTGTAAGAAGTTGGGCATCTCGCCCGCCAGCTTCTATCTGGGCGCCGCCTACCTTACCCTGAGTGCCTACAACGCCAACAAGAAGGTCTACATCTGCACCATCAGCAACGGCCGCGGTAACCTCAAGACGGCCGACAGCTTCGGTATGTTCGTGAACACCCTGGCCCTGGCCGGAGACTGCTCGCAGGAAAGCACCGAAGCCTTCCTCAAACAGTGCGACAAGGATTTCCAGGCCACCCTGCAGCACCAGGATTATCCCTTTGCCAAGGTAGCCGCCGAGTTCGGCTTCCAGCCGCAGGTGATGCTGGCCTACCAGGTGGGTGTGCTGGCCGATTACCGGGTAAACGGAAAGCCGGTGACCGGCGAAAACATGGATGCCGGCGCTCCCAAGTTCCCGCTGAGCATCTACATTGACGGCAACGAAGGCCAGGAAGCCATTGTACTGGCCTATGACAACAGCAAATACAGCGAAGCCATCATGCAGGCCTTCGCCGACGCCATGGAATGCGTGGTCAGGGGCTTGCTGCAGCACGAAAAGCTGAACGAGGTTCCCTTTGTGGACGGAGACCGCCTCAAAGAGCTGGAAAACTTCAACCATTTCACCCAGAAGGTGGACCACACCCAGACCATCGTAAGCCTCTTCCGCAAACAAGCCCGAAAGACACCCGATGCGCCGGCCGTCTGCTATCAGGACTATACCTGCACCTATGCGCAGGCCGATGCCCTTACAGACCGCATCGCCGCGGCCATCGCCGCCAGGGGACTGAAGACGGAAGACGTGGTGTCCGTGCTCATCGGCCGCAGCCATTGGATGGCTCTGGCCTCCCTGGGCGCCCTCAAGGCCGGCTGTGCCTATCAGCCACTGGATCCTTCCTACCCCCAGGAGCGCCTCAACTTTATGGTGAAGGACGCTTCGGCCAAACTTCTGATTGCCGAAAAAGAGCTCCTTCCCATCCTGAATGAGTACAAGGGACCCGTGCTCACCACCGACGAGCTGGAGTCCCTGCCCGAAGGCCCTGTTCCCGAAGGGCCCAAGCCGGAGAACCTCTTTATCCTGCTGTACACTTCCGGTTCCACGGGCGTGCCTAAGGGTGTGATGCTGGAGCACCACAACCTGGTGAACTTCTGCGCCTGGTACCAGCGGTACTTTGACCTCAACGAGAAGAGCCGGGCATCGGCCTACGCCAGCTATGGCTTTGACTGCTGCCAGATGGATATGTACCCCACCCTTACCTCGGGTGCCTGCCTGTACATCATTCCGGAGGAAACCCGCCATGACATGGGCCTTCTCAACAGCTTCCTCGTGGACAACGGCATCACCCACAGCTTCATGACTACCCAGGTGGGTGTGATGTATGCCAAGCTGTACCCTGACAATCCCATCCTGAAGCACCTCACGGTGGCCGGCGAAAAGCTGGTTTCCATGGATCCGCCTTCCTATGGCTTCCACAATGGCTACGGCCCCACGGAATGCACCATCCTCTGCACCATCTTCGACGTGCTGAAACGGGAGGCCAACATTCCCATCGGCCACGCACTGGACAATTCCGCCATGTACATCGTGGACAAGGACCTGCGTCTTGTTCCGGTGGGTGCCGACGGAGAACTGCTCATAACCGGCGACCACTGCGTGGGCCGCGGCTACCTCAACCGTCCCGAAAAGACGGCCGAGGTCTTCATTGACAACCCTTTCAAAAAGGGTACCCGGGCCTACCGCAGCGGAGACATCGTGCGCTGGAGAACCGACGGCAATATCGAATATGTGGGCCGACAGGACGGCCAGGTAAAGATCCGCGGCTTCCGCATCGAGCTCAAGGAAGTGGAGGAAGTGCTGAGGGAATGCCCGGGCGTAAAAGACGTCACGGTACAGGCCTTCGACAACCCTTCCGGCGGTAAGTTCATCGCCGCTTACGTGGTTTCTGACGGCAAGTTTGACATCCCGGCCGCCAAGGCTTTCATCCAGGAGCGCAAGCCTCCTTATATGGTTCCGGCCGCCTTTGTCCAACTGGACAGCATTCCGCTCAACGTGAACCAGAAGGTAGACCGCAAGGCCCTGCCCAAACCCACGCCCGAATCCAGCCAGGAATACGAGGCCCCTGCCACCGACCTGGAAAAGAACCTGTGCGAGATTTTTGCCGAGGTCCTGGGCATGGAAAAGGTGGGCGCCACGGACAACTTCTTTGACCTGGGCGGCTCCTCGCTCATGGTTACCAACGTGATGGTGTGTGCCGAAAAGCGCGGCCTCAAGTTCGCCTATGCAGATGTCTTTGCCCATCCTACCGCCCGCGAACTGGGCGCCTTCCTGGGCGGAGGAGCCCCGGCTCCCAAGGAAGACAGCGAAATCAGCGACTATGACTATTCGGCCATAGACAAGCTCCTTGCCGGCAACACGCTGGAAGCCCTCCAGAACGGAAAGAGGCAACCCCTGGAAGGCCAGATCCTCCTGACGGGCGCCACAGGCTTCCTGGGCATCCATATGCTGCGGGAACTGGTGGAAAACACCCCTGAAGATACGGTTATCTGGTGTCTCCTCCGACCCAAGGGAACCCTGTCGGCCGACCGCCGTCTGAAAGAGATGCTGGTGTACTACTTCGAGAAGGATTACCGGCCGCTCTTTGGCAAGCGCATCCGCATTGTGAACGGAGACATCACCCAGCCCGCCGTCTTTGACTCCCTCAAGGCCTCCGGCATCCCGTGGAGCGTGGTCGTGAACTGCGCCGCCAACGTGAAGCACTTCTCCAAGGGAACGGACATCGAGGACATCAACTACGGCGGAGCCAAGAACCTGTGCGCCTTCTGCGAGGCCACGGCGGCCCGTCTGGTGCACGTGTCCACGGAGAGCGTGTCCGGAATGAGCCCGGGCAGCCATCCCAATCTGATCACGGAACAGCAGCTGTACTTTGGCCAGCAGGCCGCTAACCAGTACATCCACTCCAAGTTCATGGCCGAAAGGTACATCCTGGAGCGGATGGCCGCCGGCGCCCTCAACGCCAAGATCCTGCGCGCCGGAAACCTGTCGCCCCGTTCCCTGGACGGCGAGTTCCAAGTGAATCTCAACGCCAACTCGGCCATGGGACGCCTGAGGGCCTACAAGCTGCTGGGCGCCTGCCCTTACTCCCTGCTGGACTCCAAGATGGAGTTTTCCCCCGTGGACGACAGCGCCCACGCCATGGTGCTCCTGGCCACGACGCCCAGGGAAAACTGCGTCTTCAACGTGTCCAACAACCACCTGCTGCCCATGGAGGACATTGTCTCCCGCCTGCAGCTGATAGACGGAAACAAGGTGGATTACGTGGAATTCCCGGAATTCCTGTCCAGGGTGCAGGCCCTTATGGCCCAGCCGGACAAGGCTCCACTGCTGAGCAGCCTGGTGGCTTACGCCCAGTCGCCCACCGATAAGGAGGAAATGGTGGTGAACCAGCCTTCCGTGAACTTTACCATGCAGGTGCTGTATCGTCTGGGCTTTGCCTGGGACCACACCTCCTCCCAGTACGTGGACATGATCTTCGAAATGCTGCGGACCCTGCAGTATTTCGGGTAGTTACCAGAGGAAATTATTGAAGGGATAACGTCCCGCATGAATCTCCGCAACTATCTTGTAAAGGTCGTTGCGGAGTTTTTCTATGCCTATCTTCTCCCTGGCGCTAATGAAGATGCAGGGGGTCTTTTCTTCGGCGATCCAGCTGCTCTTTAGTTCGTCCAGCGTGCGGTTGATGGGCTGCTTGGGCGTGAGGGAGAATTCGTCGTAGGGTTCGTAGGTATAGGCGTCCACCTTGTTGAAGACCACGTAGACGGGCTTGTTGGCGGCGCCAATTTCCCTTAATGTGCGTTCCACCACCTCCATCTGCTCCTCGAAGCCGGGGTGGGAGATGTCCACCACGTGCACCAGGACATCGGCCTCACGGACCTGGTCAAGAGTACTCTTGAAGGCCTCGACCAACTGGGTGGGGAGTTTGCGGATGAAGCCTACGGTGTCGCTCAGGAGGAAGGGAACATTCTCGATGACGACCTTTCTCACGGTAGTGTCCAGGGTAGCAAACAGCTTGTTCTCTGCAAACACGTCAGATTTGGCCAATAAATTCATCAAAGTACTTTTACCTACATTGGTATACCCTACGAGGGCTAAACGCACCAGAGAGCCTCTATTGCCCCTTTGCGTGGCCATTTGCTTGTCCACTTTCTTCAGGTCTTCCTTTAACTTGGAAATCCGCTGCTTTACGATACGGCGGTCAATCTCTATCTGGGTCTCACCCATACCGCCGCGGGTGCCCATGCCGCCGCGCTGTCGTTCAAGGTGCGTCCACATACCGGCCAGGCGGGGGAGCATGTAGTTATAGTGCGCCAGTTCCACCTGCATCTTGGCATAGGAGGTCTTGGCCCGCTGGGCAAAAATCTCCAGGATAAGGCTGGTGCGGTCGATAACGTCGGAGCACGCAATCACCTTCTCGATGTTGCGCTGCTGCATACCCGTGAGTTCGTCATCGAAAATCACGTATTCTATCTCATTCTCCTGGCAATACTCCTTGATTTCCTCCAGCTTGCCGGGGCCGATGTAAGTGGCCTTGTCCGGCCGGTCCAGGCGCTGGGTGAACATCTTGTCCGGAATGGCACCGGCCGTTTCGGCCAGGAATGCCAATTCATCCAGGTATTCCTGCACCTTGCGCTCGGCGCCCTTATCCAGGATGACGCCTACAAAGACGGCTTTATTGGTCTTGAATTCACTCATAGACTGCAAAGATACGAAACTTCTTCTATTCTTCCTGCGAAAGATAGAGGAAGGCCGTGCCTTTGTAGCGTTCGATGAGGGCGGGGCCGGACAGGGTCAGGGCGTCCTGGCAGAAGTTCTGGTAGGAGGAGAGGACCTGCGGGTCCACGTTGGCGGGGCGCACGCCCCAGAAGAGCAGGGCTTCCTGGAAATGCCGGGGAATGCGGTCATAGCGGTCTCCCAGGCTGTCCATTGCCTGCAGGAAGGACTCTCTCTGGCGTTTGAGCAGCAGGGTGGCCAGCAGACGGTCCTGGGACAGGGGAGAGTCAAAGCCGTTGGCCTGCAACAACAGCAGGTTGTACAGGGGGTCGTGGCTGATGACAGGAATCTGCGCGCGGACATCGGCCGGAGTGGCTTCCTGCGGCGTTTCCCGGGCGGCCAGCGCGCGGAAATGACGCACAAACGGGCCGTGGAACAGGGATTCGTCCAGGATGCGGCAGTATTTCTCCATCAGGACAAAGTTTCCCTGCAGATAATACAGTTCGGCCAGGCGCCGGAGTACCACATAGCCCGTCCCGTCCCGGAGCTGCGTGGCCCACTGGTACAGGTTGTGGATGGCCTCGTTGTAGCAGCCCAGATACTGGTACAGGCAATACTTGAACAGCAGGCTGGTATAGTACTCGCCTTTGCCGTCGTATAGAACCATATCCAGGTCGTTTTCCTCGAACACCGGATAGGTAAACATTTTATCTCCCAATTGTCCCTTGCCGGAGAGCGCCAGCAGGACGAAAGGCGTCATTTCGGGATCCTTCTGGCACACGGCGGGAGTGGCCGTGCGCAGCAAATCGTCCCAGATGCCATAGATGGCATCCCGCTTTACCCGGGACCAGCGCTCCGTGCGCCGTACGCCGGGGCTCAGCACCACCAGCAGAAAGACCAGCGCCATCCCCGCCGCAACGGGAACGCGGGCCTTGCGCGGCAGCACAAGGGAAACCAGCAAGAATACCAGCGTCACCGCAGAAGCCACGATAAGGGCACCGTACAATGGATTGCGGAAGAACTGGACCAGGATGCCGGAATAGGACTCATACTCCAGGCAGATCATCGTGTATGGCACGCACAGCCAGGTCACCAGGAACACGGCCACAAACAGCAGCAGGGATATGATCCACCTTTTCATCGGCCAAACAAGCGGGAAACGGCCTTGTCCTGATTGGCGGGCAAGGATTTCACAAATTCGGGCACATTGTAGGACTTC
>JAFWPA010000011.1 GCA_017509685.1 Bacteroidales bacterium | reverse complement strand
CTCGCGGCCCAGTTCGCTCATCATGGAGCAGATGTTGATGATCTTGCCCTCGCGGCGTTCCATCATCTCCGGGACCACGGCGGCAGAGCAGATGTACGGGCCCACCAGGTCCACGTCAATCACCTGCTGGAATTCGGCGCGGGTCATTTCGTGCATGGGGATGCGCTTGATGATGCCGGCGTTGTTCACCAGGATGTCAATCTGGCCGATTTCCTTGTGGATGCGGTCCACCAGTTCCTTTACGGCCACTTCGTCGGTCACGTTGCACACATAGCCGTGCACGTTGGTGATACCGGCGGCCTTGTAGGCCTCCAGGCCCTTTTCCATGGAAGCCTGGTTGGAGGTGTTGAAGATAATGTTCTTCACACCGGCTTCCACAAATGCCTTGGCAATGGCGAATCCAATGCCGTATGCGGCGCCTGTCACCCAGGCATTCTTGCCTTCGAGAGAGAAAATATTCGTCATATCAATGGTTATTGTTTCTTGTCTTCTGCAAATATACAAACGTTTGCACAAAACTCCAAGAGCAAAGACCGCATTCTCTCTCCAAAATGAAAAAATCAGTCTTTTGCAGCCTCCAGGAGCGCCCTGTACTTCTGCTCTAGTTTTTTGTCTTTGGAGGAGCGGGCCAGGAGGACCATGTTCTGCAGGGCGGTGAGGTCGTCGGGGTGTTTCTTGAGGACCTGTTCGTAGTATTTGCGGGCTTTTTTGAAGTCCTTGTGAACCAGGTAGTAGCTGCCCAGGTTGTTCACATACAGGGGTTCGTCCTTGCAGTAGGTTAGCAGGTGTTCGGACAGGGATTTGAAAGCTTCCGTACCGGTGTCGCTGCCCAGGGGGAAAAGGGCCACGCAGTAGTCCTGCATAAAGGCGCGGAACTGCTCTTCTGAAACGCCGCCGTCCATCCCGTCCATTTCCCACACCGGGTGTTCCTTGTAGTGCTTGTCGGCCAGGGCTTTCAGTTCCTGGAGAGTCATTTCGGGCCGATCCTTCTCAAAGGCGAAGAGGGCGTCGATCCGGGCCATCCTCCAGTCCAGGCGCCAGGGTTTGAGGGTGATGGCCTGGCCGATAGCCGTATTGGCCGCGGCGAACAGGTCTTCGTCGTAGTCGTACACCTCGAAGTAATTGTGCTTCACGCCCAGGGAGTCCGTCATGGGGATGAGCGGCGGTTGGCCCAGATACTTGTCCACAGGCATTTCCACCACGCGGGACGTGCGGCAGCGGGAAAAGCTGAAGTTGAAGCGAGCCACCCACAGGTACGGGTCTTCAGGCCACGCGGCTTCCCATTTGTTCAGCAGCGTTTCCACGCCCAGGCCGGCCGGGCCCACGCGTTCGGTGAGGTTGTTGTACCGCCGCAGATACTCCTCCTTCTGGAGAGTTTCCTGGGCGCCTGCCAGCAGCGGCAGTGCTATGAAAAGCAGGACGAGAATACGTTTCATCGGATATCCATTCGTATGCGTTTGTTCTTGGGATAGAGGTTGTTGCAGCGTTTGCCCAGGTTCTTTGCCGGGCCCAGGGCGTGCCCTTCATAGCCGATGGTCACCGGCCCCAGCGGGGCGTCGGCGGGCAGCACGATGGCATCCCCGTGCAGATATTGCAGCGCTGTCTGCCGGTCCACGTTCACCAGTGGGGCGGGAGATGCGTTTGCCGGAGCATCGGCCCTATTTTTAGCGACGGGGAACGCGCTCCCGTCCCACTGGTCCATGTTGCCGTGCTTTTGCAAAGCGGCCACGTACTGGCCTTCGCCGGGTACCAGGCCGGGCAGGAGCACCTGGCCGAAGCGGGTGTTCACCACGGGCGGGAAGGCGGGCAGCGGGAGGATATCGGCCCCCAACTCCGCGGCTATCCAGGCCACGGTGTCGTCGTTTTCCAAGTGATTGAAGGTGCAGGTGGAGTAGATGAGGAGGCCGCCGGGCGCCAGCGTGGGCCAGATATCGGAGAGGATGCGGCGGGAACGCGCCGCGCAGAATTCCACCGTTTTAGGAGACCACTCATCCACCGCCTGCCGGTCCTTGCGGAACATGCCCTCGCCGGAGCAGGGGACATCAGCCAGGATGGCGTGGAAGAGAGGGTAGGTGCCGAAGGCTGACGGATCCCGGGAAACCGTGCTCACGCAGGGGTCTCCCCAAGTTTCCACGTTTGAGCGGAGGACGCCGTAGCGGTTCCGCATCACCTCGTTGGCCAACAGGGAGAACCGGTCCCCGAACCGCTCCCTCAACGAGGCAGCCAGGTCCGTGGTTTTGCCGCCAGGCGCCGCGCACAGGTCCAGCACACGGCAACCGGGCTGCAGCCGGTCCAGAAAGAGCCGGAACACGTGGCCCACATACATCGCCGACGTATCCTGAACGTAGTAACAGCCCGCATGAAACAGCGGGTCCAGGGTAAATACCGGACGTTCTTTCAGGAGATAGCCGTAAGGGCTCCAGGCCACTTTGGCGGCTTCCGGGAAGGGACAGTCCGTGAGCCGGGACGGATTCAGGCGAACCGACACCGAGGGCGCCTGCTGCAAGCCGTTCAACACGCCTGCAGCCAGCTCCGGGCCCACCGAAGCTGTGAGTAAATCCTGAAAACCGTACGGAAACATGGGACGGGCTACTTCCAGATATTGGGGTCGAAGCCTTCCGGCATCTTGCCGTTGGAGGCGTCTACAAGGCCGTCCACCACCTTGTCCAGGGCGTCTTTTACCTTACCGGACAGCATCATCTTCATCATCAGATTCAGATCGGCCTCCACGGAAATCCAGAAGTCGGTGTGGTAGGGATTCTCGGGCGCCGGTTCAAAGTGCATCACAATGTGGAAGGCGAAGGGAGCGCCGTAATCCACCAGCTCGATGCGGCTGTAGGGCACCCGCTGGTGCACCTTGACGCCCACGTTGAAGCCCTGCACCGTGGCGGTGAGGGTGTCGTAGTCGGCCGTTACCATCTCCTTCTTGTCCTCCGGCAGCATACGCGCGAAGTTGGACAGGTCCGTGAAAGACATATACAGTTCATATGGCTGGCGGGAAACGATTCCGTGTTTGCTTTCTATATTGGTCATAATTCCTTATATTTGCAGACAGCAAAGTTAGCAAAAATCATGCACAAAATCTATTTCGAGAAAAGGTGTATCATCATTTGCGCCCCGTCGGAGGATGCCCTGGCCGATCCCAACTCCGTAGAGTTCCACGTGGGCGAAAAGATTGACATCCACGCCCTTGTGCGTATGTTCGAGGTGCAGGACACCCTTTCCCGGATTTATATCCCCACCATGGATATCGAGAAAACCTACCGGCGCATCTGCCAGGAGTTCAAGGAGGTGAATGCGGCCGGTGGGCTGGTTTCCAACCGGCGCGGAGACTTCCTGCTCATTTCCCGAAACGGCCTCTGGGACCTGCCCAAAGGTCATCAGGAAGCAGGCGAGGACATCGAAGTATGCGCCATGCGGGAAGTGCAGGAGGAAACCGGCGTGGACCAGCTGGAACTGCGGCGCCTCATCTGCATCACGGACCACGTGTATTTCCGCAATGAACTGTGGCACCTCAAGCACACCTGGTGGTACGATATGCTATACACGGATCCCACCAACCTTACGCCGCAGCGGGAAGAAGACATTACCAAGGCAGCCTGGGTGGCCAAAAGCTCCCTGCCGCCTTTCCTTAAAAATACGTATCCCTCCATCCAGGAAGTTTTTAGAGAAGCAAGAATCTGATTATGGCAGAACAGGCATTTTGGGGCGAAACCACCCCCGACGGAACGCCCAACGGCTTTGGCGTCATGGTGCAGCACAGCATCCGCACCATTACGGAAACGTATCATCGCAGTTATGAAGAGGTAATGTCCACGGCCGAATTCGACAGTTGCGGCCGCGTCATCTATACCATCCCCGGCTACTATACCGAGGACCGCAAGGAAGAGGAGTGGTTTGTGCTGGAAATCGGCTGGTGGAAGGATGGCCGGCTGGAAAAACGCTGGACGATAAACGGAAAGCCCTGGACCAGCTATATGCTCCATCACAGAAAGACCACCGACTTTGGGGACGAGGATTACAAGGTGCGGCTGTCCGACTCCCTGGTGCACCAGAAGATGAAGGAGAGCTATTACACCCTCTATTACAGCATCATCGGTGCCGGAAAAGACTACCTGGAAATTGAAACTGGCTCTACCAAGAACCATCGCGTGCACGACGTCTTCAAGATTGGCCTGGACGGGACTGGCGGCTGGGAAAAGCAGGGCGGTTCCTATCACCACATACACAAAGTCTGGCTGGAGCCTATTTCCTAAGACCCTATTCCGCCTTGACAGTTTGGGCGGGGTCGATGGAGGCGACCACCAGGGAAGGAAGCCAGAGAAGGGCCAGAATGCCTAAGAAGGCGGCGGCATCGGCCGCCAGTATCCACCAGAGATTCAGGTGGACGGGGACCCAGGAGACGAAGTAGTTTGCCGGGTCCAGGGGAATGAGGTGCGTGGTGCCCTGCACTAAGCAGAACAGCAGGGCCAGGGCGTTGCCCACCAGCATGCCGCGCAGCACGGCCTTGGCGCCGATGCGCACGAAAAGCCGGCCGATGGCGCCGTCCGTCATGCCCAGCGTCTTGAGCGTGCCCACAGTAGAAATGTTACGAAGTAGCATGATGAGCAGGCCGCTCACCATATTGAAGCCGGCCACCACCGTCATCAGAATCAGGATGACCAGCACGTTGAAATCCAGCAGTTTGAGCCAGTCGAAAATCTGCGGATAACTGTCCTCCGAGGCGCTCACGTACAGGCTCTCCTCTACGGGGTTGCCGCTGACGGCCAGGATATGGCCGATACGCCCTGCCGTCTCCTGGCGGGACGCCCCTTCCGAAAGGTTCACGTCCAGGCACGAGACTTCGTCGTCGGCCCAGCCGTTGAGGCGCTGGATATCGGCCAGGTTGGCGTAGACCAGCAGGTTGTCGTCCACTTCCACCAGGTCCCGATGGATAGCCGAAATGTGGAATTTGCGCACGCGGACCTTTTCGCCCACGAAGTAGGTGACCAGGTCGTCGCCCACGCCCAGGCCGGTGATTTCCGACAGGCGGTGGGGGATTGATACGGAAAGGGCTTCTTCGGACCGTTGGATGCCTTTTACCACCACGCCGTGGATGATGTCCCCGTTTTTCACGATGCCGGCCCGGATGGCTACGGGGTCGATGGATTCTACGCCCGGAAGAGCCAGGATGGCATCCCGGGAGGGAAGGTCCAGGGGCATGGAAACAGGGTCTTCCCCGTTGGAGGACACGTACGGGGAAATGCGCACATCGCCGGTCATGGCCGCAACGCCGTCCCGGATGGACTTCCGGAAACCGGCGCTGACGGCCACAGCCACGATGATAATAAAGAAACTGACGGCGATTGCCACCGCCGCCACGTTTCCTTGAAATTGAAGCTTACGCGATATGAAGCTTTCGGCTACCAAATGTGTACGCGCTCTTCCTCGGGACGGAACATAGGATCACCCTCGTGGATATCCCAGGCGTCGAAGAAGGTCTGGAAGTTCTTCACAGACACGTTCACGCGGTTCACAGCCAGGGAGTGAGGATCCATGTTGGTGAGACGGGCCTTCTCCTGGTCCGTGATGTTCTGGGCCCAGATGGCGCCGTAGCTCAGGTAGAAGCGCTGGGCGCGGGTGAAGCCGTCAATCATGGGATCCTTCTTGCTACCCACAGCGTTCTCCATAGCGGTGAAGGCGATGGACAGACCACCATGGTCGCCGATGTTCTCACCCAGGGTGAAGCGGCCGTTGGCGTGTACGCCGGGCAGCACTTCCACTTCGTCGAACTGAGCCACCAGTTTGTCGCCCAGGGCGTCGAACTTGGCCTTGTCCTCGGCGGTCCACCAGTTTACCATGTTGCCATTAGCGTCGAACATGGAACCCTGGTCGTCGAAGCCGTGGCTCATTTCGTGGCCGATGACCACGCCGATACCGCCGTAGTTCACGGGCTCATCGGCATCCGGATCGAAGAAAGGCTTCTGCAGGATGGCTGCAGGGAAGCAAATCTCGTTGGTGGTGGGGTTGTAGTAGGCATTCACGGTCTGGGGGGTCATTCCCCATTCGGTCTTGTCCGTGGGCTTACCCAGCTTGTCCAGGTTGTCCTTTACGTACCAGGCACTGGCAGCGCGCAGGTTCTCATAATAACTGAGCTCGGGGTCGATGATAAGGGTGCTGTAGTCCTTCCACTTGTCTGGATAGCCAATCTTCACGGTGAATGCGGCCAGTTTCTCCTGGGCCTTGACCTTGGTTTCGTCGCTCATCCACTCCAGGCCGTCGATGTGCTGGCCCAGGGCAGTGCGGAGGTTCTCTACCAGGGTCACCATCTTCTGCTTGGAAGTCTCGGGGAAGTAGCGGGAGACATACATCTCGCCCACAGCCTCACCCAGAATGCCGTTAGGCACGCTCATGGCGCGCTTCCAGCGGGGCTGCTGCTCCTGGGCGCCGGCCATCTGGTGGGAGAAGAACTCCCAGGAGGCGGTGTAGAAGTCATCGGAGAGGGCGCCGCACTGACCGGCTACAAACTGGCACAGGAGGTAGGCCTTGAAGAACTCCAGGTTCTGCTTCTGAAGCATTTTGGAAAGAGCCTCGAAGTAGCTGGGCTGCTCCACAATCACTTTTTCCTGAGCGGGCACGCCGGCAGCCTTGCACATGAGGTCGAAGTGCAGACCGGGGTACTTGGCGCAGATTTCTTCCGTGGACATGGGGTTGTAGATGGCCTGCATGTCCCGGTTCTGCTCACGGGACCAGAACACCTTGGCCATAGCATTTTCTACCACCAGGTCCATGTCGGCCCATTTTTCGGCCTGCTCTAAACCGGAAAGCTCCAGCGCCTTGATGAGGAAGTCGCGATAACCCTGGTACAGGGCCTTGTTCTCTTCCTTAAGATAATAGTCACGGTCTCCCATTCCCAGGCCACCCTGGCCCAGGTACAGGACCTGCATGTCGGAGTTGGTGAGGTCCGCCTCTACGCCGAAGCCCATGAATCCACCTTCTCCGTAGAGGTTCATCTTGCCAAGGAGCGTCATCATCTCCTCCTTGCTCTTAATGGAGCGAATCTCTTCGATGTACTTCTGGATGGGCTGGGCACCCAGGGCGTTGCGGGTGGTAGAATCCAGGGCCATCTTGTAGAGGTCGCTGATTTTCTGCTCCACGGTGCCGGGTTCGGTCTCCAGGGTGGTCATGCTCTCGAAGAGGGCGTTCAGGTTTTCCTGGGCCTGTTCCCGCAGGGCGTCAAAACTGCCGTAACGGGAGAACTCGGGGCGAAGCGGGTTATTGGCCTGCCAGCCGCCGGTGGAATACTGATAAAAATCCACCTTGGGACTGGTGGTGGGATCCAGGGAGCTCATATCCAGAGCGGGGGCGCCGCTTTTTGTGGCGCATGCTGCTAATGCCAGCGCAGACATCATAAGGATCAACGTCTTTTTCATTATTTTGTTAATATGGTTGTTTCCAGTTCAAAGTTTGCAAATTTACACATAATTGCGGATATTTGCACACAATATGCGTAAATGGCTTGATCACTGGATGCTTCCCGGGGCCATCGTCCTGGGAACCACCTTATATATTATATACCACTTTTCGCCGGGGCTTCATGCCTACGGATCCTGGCTGCACCCGCTTGTGAGCGAGGGGCAGCGCGTGGTGATCGCCATCCTGCTGTTTTTCCAGTTCGTAAAAATTTCCCCGCACGACCTCAAGTTCACCCGCTGGCACTTGAAGGCGCTGGCCTTCCAGACGGGACTGTTCCTGTCCCTCACGGGCTGCGTCCTGTTCCTGGAGCCGGGCCCCGTACGGATGCTTTTGGAATGCGCCATGCTCTGCTTCATCTGCCCCACGGCCGCTGCGGCGGGCGTCATCACCGACAAACTGGGCGGAGACCTGGCGGGCACCGTCTCCTATGTGGTCATCATTAACGTGGCCGCCACTTTCCTCATCCCGCTGGTGATTCCGCTGGTGAATCCATCGGCCCAGATGGGCTTCTGGACCTATGTAGCATATATTGCCTGGAAAGTGTTCCCCATCCTCATCCTGCCGGCGCTGCTGGCCTGGCTCATCCGCTATACCACGCACCGGCTGCAGCGTATCCTCATGCGCTGGGCGTCCGACTCTTTCTACGTATGGGGCGTGGGGCTTACCCTGGCCATGGTACTGGCCACCCGCGCCTTGCTCCTGAGCGGCCTGGGCGCCTGGGCCATCGCGGGTATCGTGGCTGTCTCCGTGCTGTGCTGCTTCGTCCAATTCTTCACCGGCCGCCGCATCGGCGGCATCACCGCCGGCCAAACCCTGGGACAGAAGAACACCGGCTTCCTCATCTGGCTGGGATACAATTACATGACGCCCGTCACTTCCGTGGCCGGCGGTCTCTATGCCATCTGGCAAAATCTGTTCAATTCCTGGGAATTGTATCAGAAGGAGAAATAGGCCCTACCTCGGATACAACCTTGAATAATACGCGTACGTGTCCAGGACGTTGTTCACGTAGGATACGGTGTGGTGGCCTTGCGGCAGTAGGGTGGCTACGTTGTCCCAGCGGGAGGCGTCTAAGCCCAGGGAATCGGCGCGGTTGATGAGGCGGGAGACTTTCCCTTCGCCGAAGTTGTAGGCGGCCAGGGAGAACTTGATGCTTTCGGTGGGGTTGGCGCCGGGGAACATCTTTTCCAGCCGGTGCAGGTAGCGGGAGCCGATGTACAGGTTCCGGGCCGGGTTGGACAGTTCCTCTATGGAGTAGCGGCTGCTGCGGATCTGCATCAGGCCGCGGGCGCCCTTGCAGGAGGTGGCTTCGTTGTGGAAGCGGGATTCGTGGTACACCACGGCGGCCAGCAGGCGCCAGTCCCAGCCGATGCTGTCGGCCATTGCGCGCAGCAGGTTGTCGTACTGGGAGATGGAGTTCAGGTCCACGGGTTTGCCGGAAAGATAGCGCTTCTGCATGCGGTTGAAGCGTTCGGATGCCGTGAGTTCCGTGATCCAGCGGTTGATGTGCCGGAGGGCTTCGGTTTCATCGGCCCTTAATGCCCACACGGTGCCGTCGGCGAAGGGGCGGGAGAATACCACGTTGTACGGGATGGGGGAGGCATCCTCCGAAACAATCATCATGTCCACGGCGCCGCTGGTGAGCGAGTCCAGCGGCCAATCTCCGGTTTGCACGCGGACATCCAGGCCGATATCCTGCGCATATTTCTCCACCAGGGTGCGCTGGAAGGGCGCATCGGCCGCCGGCATCATGCAATGCAAGGTGGTGGTGGGAGGCAGGGGAATAATGCGACGGGAACCGCTGACGGGAATCATCAGCATAAGGGCCGAAGCTAAAACCACGTGTATGACGCCCCGTCTGCTCATCGTGTTCCGGTACTGCGTCCGCTGCCGCTGCCAGCCGAAGAGCTCTGCCCGGAGGAAGCGCCGCCGGACGTGTTCCCACTCTTGTTGCCGCCGCCGGCACTGCCGAACCCGCCGCTGCTGGCGCGGGAAGACATGGTGCGGGCAACACCCAATCTGGGATAGAATGGCCATGAAATGCCGAACTTGATGGCCGGTGCCGTCTGGATATAATGGTGCGCGGTGAAATAGTCGTGCGCCCGGCTGGGCCAGCCGCGGCCGGCGTTCTCATACTTGAGGAAGATGCAGCATTTCTTCCACTGCATATTGATGAAGATGTCCGTAACGGGCGTTTCTCCGTACTGGAACTCTTTCTGCAAGGTGAACGTGCCGGAAACAGGATTGTATCCGGGGGCGTACCACTTGGTGGTGAAGCGCGTGTTGATACCGATCTGCATCTGCAGCACCTTGGGATCCACAATGTTGAACTGCAGGTAATAGCGCAGGTTCAGCGCCACGGTGGGCAGGGGCAGGACATCCTTGTTGGACGATACCTGGAACAGGACCGCATTCTCCAAATGCAGCGGGCCCAGCGCCAGGTGGTGCGAAATGCCCGCCATCATGACGCTGATGGCCGATGCATCCTGCCGCGCGATCCCCAGGGTGTCGTAGTAATTGTAACCGGAGATGAGCGCATAGCCCGCCTGGGCCTTGAGTTTCCAGCGGGGGATGTCCAGGGTTGCGTTCACCCGTGTGGTAGAGGTCTTGCCGAAGCTGTTCTCCCACTTGAAGTGGTTGGAGTAGAAGTGCTGATGATAGAAGTCGGGCTCTTTCAGGGAGGTTTCGAAATGGGCTCCCAGGGTGATGGGGCTGTTTTTGGCCCGCCGGAAGGGATAGAAGCTCACGGCGGCGTTGGCCTTCACGTAAAAGTCTCCGGCCTCGTGCCCGGCGAAATTAATCAGGCCGGTGGCGTCCCACTTGAAATATCGGCTTAAACTACCCTCTACGCCGGCATAGGCGTAGAAGCTGTTCCAGCGCTGGTTGGAGGCCTTGTACAGCACCTCGTTGGGCTGCTGCAGGTAGAAGGTCTGGAGCCGGTTGCCCACGCCGCCTTCGATCTTGGAGACGATGGCGTCCTCTTTCCACGGCTGCAGGCGCAGGAAGATGCGGTTCTCCAGCCGCGACGTGCGCAGGGAGTCCGTGCTCTTGTTCGGGTTGATGTAGAAGACGCCGTTATAGAAGTTGGACAACGCCGTGGAGGTATTGTCCACGTACTTCTTGGTGTAGGCCGTGTATTCGCTGGACAGGCCGATGAACCCCGTGGTGATGTCCCTGTCCAGGGAGTCGGTGGGCGTCCAGGTGCTGTCCTTGCGGTGTTTGAGCTTCTCCAGGAATTCGAAGGGGATGCGGTAGCTCTGGTCCAGGAAGAAGGTCATCTTCTTGTAGCGGTTGGTGGCCGTTGCCAGATTCACCTCGATTTCCCGCACGTCCACGGTGGTATCCCGCACCCACATGTTGTCCTGCACACCGCCACTTTCCTGGCGGGTGCTGGAGTTGAAGATGAAGCCGCCGTGGGCCAGGTACTTCCTGCCCAGGTAGTTGCCGGCCACCACGTACGTGCGGTTGTTGGTTTCCTCGTTCTTGAGGGTACCCGCACCGCCGTAGCGCTTCATTTCCAAAGCGATGTTGAGCGACGGCAGGATGTTCTGGGTGGTGAATACGCGGAAGTTGTCGGCGCTGAGTTCGCTGCTGTTGAACAGGTTGCCGGAGTATTCCAGTTCCGTGTAGGGCGTCTTGGTGTTGAACTGCGTAAGGTTATCGGCCGTGTAGGTCCAGCTTTCCATGGGGGCGTAGAAACTGGTGGAGGTTTCTTCGTCCCGCTTGAAGTAGTTGTACTGCTGCACCGCGGTGCCCGGCATACCCAGCCAGGAGGCGCCCACGTCCTTGCGCATGAAAGGATAGTCGTAGAAATGGTAGTTGGCGGTGGTATCCCACTCCGTCACTTCTACACTGTTCCACAGACGGTTGTGCTTCCAGGCCACCAGGCGTTTGTAGTACAGGGAGTCGGGCAGGAACGCCGTTTCCAGGATGCGCGGGGTGTTCTGCCGGATGCTGTCCTTGATGTGCTGCAGGCTGTCCTTGCGGCGGAAGATGGAGTCCTGCCGGTGCAGGATCTTGGGCAGTTCCACGTTCTCGTAGATCCAGCGCTTTTGCTCGGTCCTGGTCATGGCGGCGAACTTGCGCTCCCAGGCCAGTTTGGCGGCCAGGGTGGAGTCGGCCACATAGATGGAGTCGATGCGCGGCCAGATGAGGGAGTCGCCCTCGGCCTTCAGGGAATCCACTACCAGCCTGTGCGTGTAGCCGTCTTTTGTGGCCACGTACCACTGGTACAGGAAGGGATCCGTGACGCGCAGGCTGTCCGGCACCTTCATCGTGTCCCGGGCGAAGACCTTGGGCAGCGTGTCCTGCGCCTCGCCGAAGAAGTCGAAGTCTTCTTCATCGGCCAGGCTGTCCAGCGGGCTGCGGGTGGTGTCGGGACGCGCTAAGGTATCGGGGTGTGTAAGGGTGTCGGGGCGCGCTATGGTGTCAGGGATCGCTTGGGCCGATACGGTATCCCGTGCCGCCTGGGGGAACCAGGCATGGAGCCGCGCGGCGCGGTGCATATCCACGCCTACGGTCTGGGCCGCCACCGCTCCTGCGATGGCCAGCGGCACCAGGATATCCGACCAAAACTTTGCCATAATCGTACAAAGTTACGAATATTTTTTCATTTTTTTAGGGGCCTGTGGAGACACACATTCTCCGAATCGTCGCTTCGCGACCCCTCCCACTGCCCGTCGTGCCGTCGGACAAACCAGTTTTGTCCTCCGTCCCGCCAGTCGCGGTGGGCCCCTCCCTCTTACGCGGCCGAGGGTGGCCACGGATTCGGAGAATGTGTATCTCCTCCGGCCTCTGGCGAAAGGTCCTGGGGTAAGTGGCGCAGGCTCTTGGGGAAACGGCGCAGGTTTCCCCTATGAGTGGTACTGGTTTAATTTTAGGGCCGAAACCTGCGCCACCGAAAATGCCTTCCAGGGGCCTGGGGGGCAATAATGCCGGCGCAGGTTGTCTTTCGCTGAAAAAAGTTGACTCCCAAATCAATTTAGAAATGGGAAGAACAAGTGACAACCATGCGAAGTATTACAATGAAGTAGTACGTTTGTATTTCGAGGAGGGTCTGGGCAGCCAAAAACTTGCCCACATTATT
>JAFWPA010000010.1 GCA_017509685.1 Bacteroidales bacterium | reverse complement strand
GGCTTGCGGGCGTCATCGGCCATCTTCTGGGGCAGGGCCTCGTATTCGCCCTCCCGGCACACGGCCAGGTTCTTCCGCTCCGGCTTGAAAGCGGCGGCCTCGTAGCAGTAGCAGGGGATGCCCAGCTCTTTCCACAGGCGCTGTGCCAGGGAGCGCGCCAGTTGGGCGCATTCTTCCAGCGTGATGCCGGCCACAGGGATGAGGGGCAGTACGTCGGTGGCGCCGCTGCGGGGATGGGCCCCGTGGTGCTGGCGCATATCAATGAGTTCCTGTGCCTTGGCGGCACCGCGGAAGGCGGCTTCGCATACGGGCTCCGGTTCTCCTACAAAAGTGACTACGGTGCGGTTGGTGGCCTCTCCGGGATCCACGTCCAACACTTTGACGCCCTCTACGGTCTGGATGGCCGCCACAATGGCGTCGATAACACTCCGGTCGCGCCCTTCGCTATAGTTGGGAACACATTCTACAAGTTGTTTCATGGTTTCAGTTTTAATGCGAGCATAAAGGTAGGGAAACTTTTGGAGATAGCCAAGGAAATGATTACCTTTGATTGCTATGAAAAGACTAATGACCCTTTGGGCAGGAATTCTTCTTTCCTGCCTCGTGTTAAGCGCACAGCAGTATGATGTTCTGGACAAGGTGAAAGCCGATGTCCGCAAGTCTTACGGTATGGAAGGCCCCCACCGGCTGGACGAATTCGGGACCCTGAGCAAGGCCCCCGCCGGCTATAAGCCTTTCTACATCAGCCACTATGGCCGTCACGGCTCCCGTTACGCCTGGAACTCAAAGACTTATACCCTCATCCGGGATGTCTTCAAAAAGGCCGGCAAGAAAGGCCTGCTCACCCCTTACGGGCAGGAATTCGCCGCCAAGTACATGGACTTCTATCAGGAGCCCTATATCAATACCGGAGACCTGGTTCCGCTGGGCTATGACCAGCATCTGGCTATCGGCACCTTTGTGTACGAGCAGTTCCCGCAGGTGTTCAAGGGCCGCAAGAAAGTGGACGCCCTGTCATCCACCGGCCAGCGCTGCATCGTGAGTATGGGCGCTTTCGTCACCGGTCTTATGAGCGGCAACCCCAAGCTGATGGTGCGTATGCAGTCCGATCATATGGGAATGGGCATCATTGCCCCGCCCAGCGCTCCCAGAGCCATCCGCAAGACTTTCAAGGGACAGAAGGATACGCCCGAAATGGAAACCCCGGAATCCTTCTTCCAGCGCACCTGCAACCCGCAGGAAGTACTGGACAAACTGTTCACCGACAGCAGTTTCATCGCCGACATGGAGAAAGACGAAGAGGAGACTTTCCTGGACCAGCTGTTCGAACTCCTGTGCGGTTACCATAATTATGTGAAGGAACCCCTCTTCGACGATCTTCTCACGGACGACCAGCGTCTGAAGTTCTGGGAAGCCGCCAGCTACTATTCCTTCTACAGCGACATCACCGCCCGTTATGGCGTGATTCCGCTGCTGCAGGATATGATTGACAAGTCCGAGGCTTCTTTCGATGACACCAACCGCGCCGCTCATCTGCGCTTCGGCCACGACTACATCCTGGAAGGCCTGGTCACGCTCCTGAACGTGAACAATCTGGGCACCATCCCCGCCAAACCCGAGGAAGCCAAATACTGGTTCCAGAACTACAATATCCCCATGGCCGCCACCATCCTGTTCGTATTCTACAAGAACAAGAGTGGAGATATCCTGTTCAAGGTAGTTCTGAACGAGAACGAAGCCACCCTGCCGGAACTCACACCCGTAACGGGCAATTACTACCGCTGGAGCGACTTCCGTGCCTGGACAGACCAGATCATCAAAGATCACCCGCAGATAGAGAACTAATCCCAGGTAGAATAACGTTTGACAACCGGCTCCAGCCATTTATTGATGATGGGGTCGGTTACGTGCATGCAGAGGCCGGTGAGGATGGCCTGGATGAGTGTGCCTTCCCGCACCACCATGGTGTGTCCGTTGCCGGTGAGGATGCCGAAGAACAGCAGGGCCAGCAATACCGTAATGGCCACCAGCGTTACGTCCATAATCACTTTCACGATGGCGAAGGATTTGCCGGTGCGCTGTGTAATGACGTTGAGCGTGCTGTCGGCGGGCAGGATCCAGCCCTGTCCCACCACCTCCAGGCGGATGCCCACGGCGGTGAGCAGCACGGCCACCAGGCACAGCAGCAGCTGCATCCAGTAGTTGGTGGCGGGCGCGTCAATGGCGTCGAATAGCCAGACGGCGGCGTCTACCAGATAGCCGAAGATGAGGATGGGTAACACCTGCATCACGTGCGTCCATTTGAAATCCTTGCGCAGGATGATGGCCTGTATCACAATGAAGAACAGGTTGAAGATCCATGTGAAGGTTCCAATGGAAATGTGGGTGAAACGAAGGCTGAGGACCGTGGGAATGCAGGAAAGGGGAGCGATGCCCAGGTTGGACTTGATGGACAGTCCTACGCCCAGGGCCACCACCACCAGTCCCAGGGTGGAGATGCCGTAGCGTACCAGGATGCTTTTGCTATTGTTTGTCATAACAGGCTATTCTGTAATGGTGATGCCATAATCGGCATAAGGGATGTCTATTCCTCCGCTTTCGTCGATAAAGTCCATGTAAAGGACGTCGGAGGAAATTTCTCCGTCGGTGACGGCGGAAAGGGCCATGGTGTACTTGACGCCCGACCGCACAGAGCGGTCGTCCCGGGAGAACTGCCACCGGGCTTCTCCCCGGCACAGCAGGTTCTCCAGGAAATCGTATTCGTCATACATGTCGATGACGTCGTAGTAGAAAAAGAAGGGGGAGCCGTAGACATCGGTTATCTTGCTCTCCTCCTCATACTCCCAGAACCAAATGCGCTCCGGGTCGTCGGGGATGATGATGAAGCCGTCTCCCATATTCCGGACGGTGAACGTGAGGTCTGCCTTGGTGACGGGGAGCGTGGTGAAGCGTTCCCTATACAGGGGGCCGATGGCCTCCATGGTGACGGGATTGATCTGGAAAAGCAGCAGGAGATACTCGGTGCCCTGGCTCAGTTTGGTATTCTTGATGGAACGTTCTCCCTTATAGCAGTACATATCGGCGAATGAGCCGCAGGGCTGGGTCTGGGCGCTATATTCCTTATAGGAGTTCTTCATCCAGTCCAGCTGCCATTCGATGAGCTTTTCGTCGGGCCAGCCGGCCGTTTCCTCTTCATACAGCATGACGCCGAAAACATATGTGGCGTCGGGGTTGTCGGGCGTTACGGTAAACTTGACCTTGCTGCCCTTCACCTCATTGATTTTCAGCGTGAAGTTACAGGGCGAGGTAACTATTTTTTCTTTGACGCAGCCGGCCAGAAGAAGTGTCAGGGCCAGGCAGGCATAAAATGCTATCTTTCTCATAGGTCCTTGTACACTTTGGTTAAGAAATAGATGGCTCCCATACCGTGCGCACCGTAATTGTCGAAATCATAGTGGATGTCGTATCCCTTGAACCACTCTTCGGCCTTAAGGGCGTTGATAAAGGGCACGGTTTCGTCCTGGCGGCTGTGGAAGATATACATGGGAGCGTGCGGGCTGAAGCGGAGAACGCTGTTTCTGAGCAGCGCCTGGTACAGGCGGGCGGTTTCCGTATTGTGTTTGTCGCGGCCTTCTTCCGTCATAATCTGGGAAAGGGCGGTGGCGTTCATCATACGGTTGATTTCCTTCACGGTGTATTTCTTGGAATTGATCCACTCGTCGTAATGCTCCAGGAGGGAGGGCTTGAAGAAATCGGCCATTTCCAGGCCCAGATACTCTCCTTCGTTGATGCCCTGCACAATCATGGGGATGGCGCAGGGGATACCGGTCTTGTCCAGCTCCATGGAGATGTCGTAGGTGGCGGCCAGGTCATAGGGACCGCCCCCGGCATATACTTTTTTGATGGGGAGTTCGGTCTCGCATTCGTCCTGAATCATATCCATGACGGCTACCGTGGTGGCGCCTCCCTGGGAATAGCCGGCCAGAATCACTTCGTCGCTCTCCGGCTTGCGGCCGATGTGCTCCAGGTAGGGCTTGACGGCTAGCGCCATATCCACCACCGAGCGGGCGGTGCTCTCCGTGTGCATATAGGGGTGGATGCGGTCTGCGGTGACGCCGAAGCCGATGTAGTCCGCGATGCACACCGCGTAGCCCTTGGCCGCCCAGATGCCTTCCAGGGGGAAGGTCTCCGAGGGAGTCTCGAAATTGGCGCCGATGGTATAATGGCTCACGATGATGAGGTTCTTGACAGGACCCTTCTTGGGGATGAGCAGTTTGCCGGAAAGGGTGAGCGGGGCGCCAATCACGTCATGGCCCGTGTAGGTGCCGGCCACGTGGTACAGGCTGTTGCAGTTGACCTCTCCCAGGATGTCCCGCACCATGCTGTTCACATCCGTATAGGCCAGCTTGGTTTCGCCGCTGTCTATGTTGGGCTCTTCCATGAAGTGGAATTCGGGGTTCAGACTGCCGTCGGCCATCAGGACATCGGCCGATTTCACCGAGGTCACGTGGAACGTGTCAAAATCCACGAATTCCACCTCCGGGTGGCGGCAGGAAAGCAGCGCCAGGGCTGCCAGGGTAAGTATGAGATACTTTTTCATAGGCTTACCAGCGATAATTGACGCTCACGGACAGGAGCCGGGAGCCGAACATATAAATCCGGTCTGTGCCTTTGAGGGAGGTCATGAATCCCAGGTCCACAGACCCGCTCCAGTGGCCTTTGCCCACCTGCACGCCGATGGAATTGATGTTGAGGGCGGGCGCCAGGTCCTTGCCGCCGGCGTTGTCCCAGGCAACGAGGACGCCGATGCCCGCGCCCGAATACAGCCGCACCCATTCCTTCCGGAGCCAGGTGAAGCGGACGGTGGGCAGGATGCAGAGGTCGAAATTCTTCACCCGGGAACCGTTCTTGGTCCAGCAGATGCTTTGGAAATCGGCCTGGCCGCCTAAGCTGATGAGGGGGGTGAGCTGATATTGATAATCGGCGAACCAGTGACCGCTGTAGGTGTGGGCCGATGTTCCGTCGGCCGGATGGAAGACCAGCGTCTCATAGAGGGCGTCTCCCCATCCCAGCCGCACCAGATGCTTTCCCTGTGCGCCCGCAGAAAGCGTGCACAGCAGGAAGGCGATGGCACAAATGACCGTAATTCTCGTTTTCATTCTACAAATCTACAAAAAAATACCGATTATTTCGTATCTTAGCAACGTATAACAGGAATTGAGACTGAATATGATAAAAACCGTTTACAAGGCTCACATCCTCTACACCAAGGAGAAAAGCCATTTCGAGGTTCTGGAGAACGGATACGTGGCCGTGGACACCGAAGGCCGTGTGGCGGGTGTCGCCGGCAGTCTGGCCGCTTTGGATTGCGGGGATGCGCCGGTGGTGGATTTCGGGAACAAACTGCTGATCCCGGCCATGAACGACATGCACGTACACGCCCCGCAGGTGCACAACCAGGGCGTGGCCATGGACCTGGAACTGCTGCCTTGGCTGCAGAACTATACCTTCCCGGAGGAATCCAAATATGCCGATGTGGAATACGCCGAGCGCATGTACCGCCGTTTCCTGCACACCCAGTGGCTCTTCGGCACCATGCGCAGCGTAGTCTTCGGCACCGTCCACACAGAGAGCACCCGCAAGCTGATGCATCTGTATCAGGAAACCGGGATGGGCGCCCTGGTGGGTAAAGTGGCCATGAACCGCAACTGTCCTCCGGCTCTGTGCGAGGATGTGGAGGCCGCCGTGGCGGGCAACGAAGCTCTGATTGCCGAGTTCAATGCGCCCGACGCCCTGGTGCGCCCCATCATCACGCCCCGCTTTGTGCCTTCCTGCACGCCCGATCTCCTGAAAGCCTGCGGCGAACTGGCCGCCAAATATCAGCTGCCCGTCCAGTCACACCTGTCGGAAAACACTTCCGAGATTGCCTGGGTGGCCGAACTGGAGCCCGACAGCGAGCACTACGGAGACGCCTACAACCGCTACGGCCTCTTCGGCCAGACCCCTACCATCATGGCCCACTGCGTATGGACCCGGGGCAAGGAACTGGAACTGATGAAGCGCAACGGCGTAATGGTGGCCCACTGTCCCACTTCCAATTTCAACCTTTCGTCGGGCATGGCGCCCATCCGTACGTTGCTGGACGAGGGCGTGCGCATCGGCCTGGGCAGCGACATCAGCGGCGGGCACGACCTTAACATGTTCCGCATGCTGGTCTATGCCATCCAGGTGAGCAAGATGCACTATCAGCTGGACCACGACAAATCGTTCCTCACCCTGCCCGAAACCTTCTGGATTGCCACCAAGAGCGCCGGCAGTTTCTTCGGCAAGGTAGGCAGTTTCGAGCCCGGCTATGACTTCGACGCCCTGGTCATCGACGACGACGTCCTCTATCCCGCCGAATACTCCCTGGTCCATCGCCTGGAACGTTATATCTATTTGGGAGATGACCGCCAGATTGTGCACCGATTCTGCTGCGGCCGGGAAGTTCCGGAGCCCAGACTCCTGTAAATGAGACGCCTTCCGCTCATATTTCTGGCGGCCGGCCTGCTGGTCTGCTTCTCTTGCGGGAAGCAGGAGATTGTTCCGCCGCCTCAGGAGCCGCAGGGTCCCCAGGAAGTGGACCCGGTACAGCCCGAGCCCAAGCCCGGTGACCGGTCGGGGACGGCCCTGGTGAACTTCCGCATTCTGTTGGGCGGGCAGGAGTACTATGCCGTGGACACGGAGGGAACAGACTTGAGCATTTTTGTTCCCATAGACACGGACCTGACCAAGCTGACGGCCCGTTTCAGCCACAATGCTGCATCGGTCACGGTGAACGGCGTGGAGCAGGTTAGCGGGGAAACGGTGAACGACTTCAACAGTTATAAGAAGGGTGTTGTTTACGTTCTGGAATCGGATTCCGGTGAAACGGAGAAGTATACCGTGCGGGTATTGAACACCCAGCTTCCGGTGGTGTCCGTCAGGACCGACACGCCGGAAACGATTAACAGCAAGGTCACCTGGCGGGATGCCCGTATCCGCATCCGGGAAACCGACGGAAAACTGTATGACTATGGTGCTACCGGTATCCGCGGCAGGGGAAACTGGACGTGGGAAAAGTATCCCAAGAAGCCCTATGCCCTAAAGTTGCAATCCCGGCAGGAGCTGCTGGGGATGCCGGCGCACAGAAGGTGGGTGCTGCTGGCGCTGTACCGCGGCTTCATTGGCAACGCCATGGCGTTCGAAGCCACCCGGCGCGCTCCTACCATGCCCTGGGCGCCACGCGGGGAGTACGTGGAACTGGTCCTGAACGGGAAGTTCCAGGGACTGTATTACCTCTGTGAACAGATCAAGATTGACGAGAACCGGGTTCCCATCACCAAACTGGAGAAGGAAGACTTGACTTACCCGGCCGTGAGCGGCGGCTACCTGCTGGAATATGACGAACTCTACGACGAGGAATATAAGTTCCGGTCCCAAAGTTTCCATCTGCCCGTACAGCTGAAATCGCCCAGCGATTCGGTCCCCGACGCCCAGTTCAACTACATCCGGGACTATATCAACGAGATGGAGGCGGAGATTAAGAAGATAGGGAAGGAGGAGAGTCACTATGCCGACTACCTGGACCGGGACAATTTTGCCGAATATTGGATGGTGCTGGAAACCATCGGCAACTATGAAGCCTTCAAGCCCCGCAGCGTGAAACTGTACAAGGGACGCGACGGCGTGGACAGCCCGGAAGGCACGGTGTGCAAACTGAAAGCGGGACCGCTGTGGGACCAGGAACTCTTCGAGGTGAACCAAGAGTTCAACTCAAAGGACATGTATTATTATAAGTACCTGTTCAAGGATCCGGTATTTGTTGCAGCCGTGAAGGAGCGCTGGGAAATCTATAAGTCCAACATCCTGGGCAACGACCAATATGCCCCCTACCTGGATTATCTGAACGGAATCGTAGACCGCATCCGCGTAAGCGCCAACCGGGACATCCGCTTCTGGGGCAACCAGTATTTTACCCTCAGCGGTGAAACTGCCGTTGTCAAAGCCGGCTTCCGTTCCAAAATCAACTGGATGGACACCCAGATTCAAGGGTTCTAGTCGGCTAATTCCCGGAAATACGTCAGTACCGCTTTAGCTGCTTCCACGCTGCCGTCCTGACGGGGCGGTCGGGGGGCACCGGGGCGGTTGCCACCCATTCCGTAGTAGGAGCGAAGGAATCGGCCGGCACTGCTCCAAATGGTGTGGACATATCCGCAGAGATGGTCTTTCATCTCATCGGGTGCCTGGGCACGAAACTTCATCATATCCATCACCTGCTGGATGGAAATCTCCGGGTCACGGTACCCGCAGGACACCACGGGAAGGCCTTTCATGGCAAAGTACACGGCACTGAGGTCGGCCCTTTCGTAGTGCCAGTCGCAGATGAGAACGTCTTTCGAAATCATATCCACGGCCCTCCAGGTGTCGTTATAGGAGGCTTCCCATTCGCCTAGACCGGTTGTCCTGCCGTCCAGGAGACGGTCTCCCCAGATCATCAACTGTCTCCCCTTGTCGGCCAGGTGGGAGCGGATGGCATTCACTTCTCCGGCGAATAGTTCCGAGCGGTCTTTCCCCTTGCAGCGGGGACACTCGTCCATGCCGATATAGAAGACCTCGTCCATCCCCGCGTGGAAAGCATCCGAGTGGAATGCCTCGCAGATCTCGTCCACTACATCGAAGACCACGCGGTGCACGTCCGGATGAAGCGGGCAGTAGCTCTTGCAATAGAGACCATACTCGTTGGGCCACTTGGAATAATGTTCTTCCGTCCGGATGGAGGGCGTCTCGTCAAACTCGGGATAGTTCTTCAGCAGGGCATAAGTTTCCTTGGCCCAGGACTGATGCCCCAGGAGATTAATCTGCGGAACCAGACGGATGCCGTTCTTCTGGCAGGCCGCCACCAGCTTGTCCACATCCGCCTGCGTCAGCGGATGCTCGTCCTGCAGTTCCGGATGGGACTGATAAGCATAGTTCCAGTCCACGCGTAGGATCAGGAGGTTCACTCTGGCTTGGGCCAGGTCTTCTTCAATAAAGCGTACAAACAGGTCCACGTCCCGAACCGACGGCGCCTCAATGGCAAAACCCCGCACAGGAAGCAGGCTGTCCATGTCTTTTGCCCCCATAGAGAAGGCCATCACCATCATGGCCATCACGAAAGTGAATATCTTTTTCATACAACGCAGATTAACTTTGCTAAGATACCCTTTTTTCTGGAATGATACAACGAAAAAAGCCCTCGGAAAACGAGGGCTTTTTTCGTGACTCCAACAGGACTCAAACCTGTAACCTTTTGATCCGTAGTCAAATGCTCTATTCAATTGAGCTATGGAGCCATTTAGTTGGCCTTATTCGGCCTCCTTATTTTCAGCAGTGTAGACTTTCTCGCGGATGCGGGCCTTCTTACCGGTGAGGTCACGGAGGTAGAAGATACGTGCGCGACGCACTTTACCGAACTTGTTAACCTCAATGCTGTCAATGAACGGGCTCTGGTAGGGGAAAATTCTTTCCACGCCAACGCCGCTGGCCATTTTGCGGACGGTGAAAGTTTTGGTGAAAGGATCCATACCACTGATCTGGATCACGACACCGCGGAACTTCTGAAGTCTCTCTTTATCACCCTCCTTGATTCTGTAGGTCACGGTGACGGTGTCACCGGCCTTGAACTCCGGGTAGGAAGCCGCTTTCTCATTCTGGAAAGCCTGCTCTGCAATTTTAATCAAATCCATAATTCTCTAAATCCTTAATGCAACGTTGCGGTTTGGCTCCTGACAAGAGGTTGCGTTTGTTTTGGGACTGCAAAGGTAGTAATTTTTCTAAAAGTACCAAAACTTTTTTAGGAAAAATTTAGAAAATGTTCTTCACTTTGTCGAAGGTGGCCTTGTCTTCGCGGGTAAGGTCCGGCTGGAAGGAGGAGCTGTAACGCATTTGCTCCAGGGTCTCTTTCTCGCTCTTGGACAGTTTGTGGGGCACCCAGACCTGGAATTTCACATACATGTCTCCGGTGCCACGGCCATATCCCTGTACGCTGGGAAGGCCTTTTCCGCGCAGTTTCACCACGGTGCCGCTCTGGGTGCCGGGTTCCACTTTCACCTTGTAGCTGCCGTCCAGGCAGGGGACCGAAACCTCGCAGCCCAGCATGGCATCCATTACGGAGATGATGCGGGTATGGAAGAGGTTGTTGCCATCCCGTTGCAGCTGCGGGTGCGGAAGTTCGTTGATCACTACCAGCAGGTCTCCGTTGACGCCGCCGTGCGGGGCCGAATGGCCTTCTCCGCGGATGGTAATCTGCATGCCGTCTTCCACGCCGGCGGGGATGCGCACTTTCACCATTTCCCGTTTGCGCTCCAGGCCGGTTCCGTTGCAGCGCTTGCAGGGGTTGGAGATGATTTTTCCTTCTCCGCCGCATTGCGGGCAAGTGCCAATGGTATAGCCCATTCCAAAGAGCCCGCGGGTTTGCTGGCGCACACGGCCCTGGCCGCCGCAGGTGGGGCAGGTCTTGATGTCGGAGTCTGACTTGGCGCCCTTGCCGCCGCAGTCAGGGCAGGGACGGGCACGCTCCAGGGAAATCTCTTTCTCGCAGCCGTTGGCGATTTCCTCCAGCGTGAGCTTGACGCTGGTGCGGATGTCCCGGCCGCGTACTACGCGGGGACCTGCATCGGCCTGACCGCCGAAGCCGCCGAAACCAGAGCCGCCGAACCCGCCGAAGTCAAAACCGAAGCTGCCGCCGAAGATATTGCGCAGGAAGTCGTTGATGTCCATTCCGCCGAAGTCAAAGCCGCCGGCACCGCCGCCGCCCATCTGTTCGGCGGCAAAGCCGAACTGGTCATAGCGGGCGCGCTTGTCGGGATCCGAGAGGATGGAATAGGCCTCGGCCGCCTCCTTGAATTTTTCCTCGGCGGTCTTCTTCTCTGCGTCCGTGCCGTTGACCCAACGGTCCGGGTGCCACTTGAGGGCCAACTTGCGGTAGGCGCTCTTGATTTCGTCGGCGCTGGCTTTTTTGTCTACGCCCAGTACCTCGTAGTAATCTCTTTTGTTTGCCATAATTTATGCTCCTACCACAACTTTAGCATAGCGCAGCACCTTGCCGCCCAGGGTATAGCCGGTTTGGACCACGTCGATTACCTTGCCCTTGAGATCCTCCGAGGGGGCGGGGAAGGTGGTGACGGCCTCGTGCAGTTCGGTGTCGAAATCTTCGCCTTTGGCCTCGATGCGCTCCAGGCCCTTTCCCTTGAGGAAGGCCATCAGTTTATCGAAAATCATTCGGGTACCCTCCTTGGCGGCCTGGGTGTCCTCGCTCTTTTCCAGAGCGTCCAGGGCAATCTCACAGTCGTCCAGGATGGGCAGCAAGCCCTTGATGGTGTCGGCCGACGCCGAACCCACCAGGGCCAGCTTTTCCTCTGCGCTACGGCGGCGGAACGTGTCAAATTCGGCCATCAGGCGCAGGAAGTCGGCCTTTGTGTCGGCCAGCTTTTTTTCTGTTTCTTCCAGTTTCTTTTCTATTTCTTGCAGCTGGTTCACAGCCTCTTCCGGCTGCTCTGCCGCGTTCTTTTTCTTCTTGTCTGCCATGGTATATAATAATTGCCGGACCCATTTCCAACAAAATGTCTGCCATGACCTCCATGACTGCCAAAGTGGCAGTTACCGGAATCTGATGCGGGAGTAAATCTTTTCTCATACATTATTATAATAAAGGTTGATGATAATAGGGAATGCCGTTGTTGCTGAAAAGGGAGGCGGCCGATGCCATGGGCAGGTAAAACCCCTCGTTTTCGTCGCACTGGATCCAGAGGTCGAAGGCGCAGAAAGGAGCCTCCGTGCTTTCCTGCTTCTGCGACCAGATTCCCATGATGCTGATGCACAGGAGGGAGGGGAGCATGGCCTCCAGGATGTGATAAATGGCAAATACGCCGGTGCGGTAGAATGCCGGCAGGGGGAGAGAGTCCGGTCCCTGGGGGAGACCGTCTGCGTGGAGGGCGTTTCCGTCACAGGTGAGACGGACGTGGGCTTCGTAAAGCGGATACAGATAGTCGTTCATGCGTGCCATAACTAAAAGTTTTTCGCAAGATACGGCTCTTGTTCCGTCCGCCCATATTTTGGCAAGGCTTGCCAGAATTTGGTGGTTTCGGGAAAAATGTTATAACAACGGCATACAAAAAACGGCAACCTCACTTTGAGGCTGCCGTTTTGAACCTTTAGGCTGCAAAACTTATTTTTTGCGGCTCTTGTATCTCTGATAGAACATATCCACACGACCGGCGGTGTCCACCAGCTTCACCTTGCCCGTGTAGAACGGGTGGGAAGTGTTGGAAATTTCCAGCTTCACCAGCGGGTATTCTACGCCTTCCACAGTGAGGGTCTCCTTGGAGGGAGCGCAGCTGCGGGTGACGAAGACGGTGTCATTGGACATATCCTTGAAAGCTACAAGACGGTAGGTTTCGGGATGAATTCCTTTCTTCATTTTACGTAAAAAATATAATTGTTAACAATTTTGGGCTGCAAAGATAGGAAATCCTTTTAACATATCCAAATTATTTCATCCTATACGGCGCGTCGTCGTAAAGAATGTACCGTTTGGCCTTGCGAATCCATTTCTGCTCTTCCAGTTTCATGTGCTCCTGAACCACGTCGAAGCCGATTTCCTCCTTCAGGTAGGCCTCCAGTACGGGATCGGCCAGCTTCACCCAGAAAGCGGGGTCGAAGTCGAAGGCCGAATAATGCTCCCGGAACCAGCGCATCAGGTGCAGGGTATGCAGCAGGCTGTGGTACGGTTCTCCGGGCACCAACATTATCTGGAAGCCGAAGCAGCGCTCTCCTGCGTATCGGCCGGCGGCTGGCGTAAACGAGCAGGGGCGCAGCAGGGCGCCGTGGGCCTGGGGCAGTTCCTCGGGCCGAAGCGGCTTCACAAAGGGCGCGCCGATGTACTCATAAGGCCGGGCCGTGCCGATGCCGGGGGATAGGGTGGTGTTGTTCCACAGGCCGCCGCCGCTGTACAGGTAGGAGCTGAACAACCCGGGGATGTCGCTGGCCGGTGCAATGGTCCAGGGCATCAGCTGCCGGTTGGCGTCCGTGGCCATGGCCGATATCACGTGGATGGGGAATTTGGCCCCCATCTCCGACGCATACAGGTTCACCAGTTCTCCCAGCGTGAGGCCGTGACGGTGTGCCACTTTGGGTACGTACATCTCCCCGGCCACCGCCGGGATGGTGCCTTCCACCACGCGTCCGGAAGGGTTGATATGGTCTACGATATACAGGGACGGGGCTTCGTCTCCCAGCAGGGCCAGCATCTCCATGAGCTGCATCACGTCCTTGGTGTAGTTGAAGTACCGTACCCCCACGTCCTGAATCTCCACCACCACGGCATTCAGTTCCCGCAGTTGGTCGGCCTCACACACAATGTGATTGGTCCCGGGCGTAAGCTCGGCCTCCCGCGGGTTGAAAACCGTTACCAGGTTGCCCCTCTGCTTGAAGAGGTCCCACATCCAGCGTCCCTTGGCCGTGTCCCAGCAGTTCTGCGTACAGAAACACCCGACCTTGCCGTACAGCAAAGCCTTGTCCAGCTGGTCCTCCAGCGGTGTAGTGCGGAATGAAAACACTAGCCGATGATCTTCTTGGCCACCTCGATGACCTCGTTGCCCAGGGCTTCTGCCTCGGCCATGGTGCCGGCCTCGGAGTAGATGCGGATGATGGGCTCCGTGTTGGACTTGCGCAGGTGGACCCACTGCTTCTTGGCTTCGAAGCTGATCTTGACGCCGTCGATAGTGTTCACGTCCTCCTTGGCATAGATATTCTTGAGCTCGCTGAGGATCTTCTCGATGAGGGCGCTGTCGCTGAGCTGGATCTTGTTCTTGGCGATGAAGTACTGCGGATAGGTCTTCTTGAGCTCGCTCACCTTCATCTTCTTGTGGGCCAGGTTGCTCAGGAACAGGGCCACGCCCACCATGGCGTCGCGGCCGGCGTGGATGGCGGGATAGATGACGCCTCCGTTGCCTTCGCCGCCGATGAGGGCGTCTACCTTGTGCATCAGGGTGGTCACGTTCACCTCACCCACGGCCGATGCATAATACTTGCCGCCGTGCTTCTCCGTGACGTCGCGCAGGGCGCGGGTGGAGGAGAGGTTGGAAACCGTGGCGATGGGCTTGCCTTCCTTTTCGGCCAGCTCGCAAAGGTAATCGGCCACGGAAACCAGCGTATATTCTTCCACGAAGGCTTCGCCGTTCTCCATGATGAAAGCCAGGCGGTCTACGTCCGGGTCTACGGAAACGCCAAGGTCGGCCTTTTCCTTCTTCACGGTGTCGCACAGGTCTACCAGGTTGGCCGGGAGGGGTTCGGGGTTGTGGGCGAAGTCACCGGTGGGATTGCAGTTGAGCTCGATGCACTTGACGCCCAGGCGTTTGAGCAGACGGGGCATGATGATGCCGCCCACGCTGTTCACAGCGTCCACCACCACGGTGAAATGGGCCGATTTGATGGCCTCTACATCCACTGCCGGCAGGGCCAGGACGGCGTCCAGATGCTTGTCGGTGAAGTCTTCTTCCTCGATGGTGCCCAGATTGTCTACCTCGGCAAAGTCGAAGTCCTCTTTCTCGGCCAGGTCCAGGACGGCCTGTCCCTCCAGGGCGGTGAGGAATTCTCCCTTGTCGTTCAGGAGCTTGAGGGCGTTCCACTGCTTGGGGTTATGGCTGGCGGTGAGGATGATGCCGCCGTCGGCCTTGGCAAAGAGCACGGCCATTTCCGTGGTAGGGGTAGAGGCGAAGCCGCATTTGACTACGTCTATTCCACAGCCGATGAGGGTTCCCACCACCAGCTGTTCCACCATGTCGCCGGACATACGGGCGTCCTTGCCCACCACAATCTTATATTTTTCCCCGTTGTTGGGTTTGGCCTTGCGCTGGGGCAGGGTAGCGGCATAAGCAGCCGTGAATTTGACCACATCGATGGGAGTGAGGGCGTTGCCGGGAGCGCCGCCGATGGTTCCGCGAATACCGGAAATGGATTTGATCAGTGTCATATTATTTGTGTTTTAGGTTCAAATTATCATACAAATGTATTAAATTTGCGCGCTTTTAACAATAGCCTATATGATAAAAGGGTTTTGGACTGTTTTGATGTTGGTCTTTTCCAACGTATTTATGACGTTTGCCTGGTATGGGCATCTTAAACTCCAGGAGATGAAAATCTCTACCGGATGGCCGCTCATCCTCATCATCCTGTTCTCCTGGGGCATCGCTTTTTTTGAGTACTGCCTCACCGTGCCCGCCAACCGCATCGGCTTCATTGAAAACGGAGGCCCCTTCAACCTGATGCAACTCAAAGTAATCCAGGAAGCCATATCCCTTACCATCTTTACCCTTATCGTCACTTTCTTTTTCAAAGGACAACCCATCCAATGGAACCACCTGGCGGCCTTCTTGTGCCTGATAATGGCTGTTTTCTTTGTGTTTTGGGAATAAAAAATTTGGAGATTCGAAAAATCTTCGTACCTTTGCACTCCCAACCGCTGGGTTCGTATAACGGTTAGTACTCGAGATTCTCAATCTCGCAATAGGAGTTCGATTCTCCTACCCAGTACCAAAGCCCTCTGCAGATTCTGCAGGGGGCTTTTTCGTCTCTGCCGCAGGCGCTCAAATTTTTGGCCGCGGTCCAGCAATAGACGCACGGCAGACCCTATGCCCTTCGGACCGGTACGGACCTTCGGTCCTATCCCTCCCATGCGCCGGCGCTGCGCGCCTGCTTTGGGCCCCTCCCGTTCACGAAGCCACGGGCGGCTACGCCGTCCGAAGGGCACAGGGTCTGCCAGTGCTTCAGGAAACAGATAAAGGCAGCGCTGGTTTCGGTGGCTGGAACTTCTCGTTACGAGTTTTGGGCCGATTTTTCGTAACGCGGGAATCCCCAGGTTTTGGCGTTACGAGTTTTGGGCCGATTTTTCGTTATGGGAGATTCCAGACAAGGTCTTCCGATGCTTTAGATTTGCAAATTCGGGAAAAAGCGGCTCACCTGCAAAGTTCCGTGGGAGATACATTGTCCATGGGATGGCTGGATGTGTTAAAACAGAGAAAGCGGCCCTTGCTGGGCCGCCCTCCTCTGTGGTATCTACTGCCGCTGTCGCGGTTAAATTCGATTAACGTGTGAATGGATAAATTGGTTAGAAGCCGAGCACCGGCCTGACACTATGGCTACTCGTCTTATAGCCGGAGTACCAAGAATAGTAGCTGTGGAAGTCCCAAGCGTATTCGTTATTGAGCACCGTAGCAGACCAATACCTATAGTTGCTAGATAATGCCGTACCGCCGACACCAGTGGTGATATAGGCATTCACATTGTCGTCGTAGGTCGTGCCGTTACTATCACTATTCGTCGAGCCGAGGTTGGTGAATATCGCCTCGTAGTCGCTCTTCTGCGCCACGGCCCAGTCGGACACGGCGGTAGTGCCCAGCGTGGTGTAGCTCGTCAGGCTGCCACGTGCGGCATCGTCGGGAAGCACTTTCAGCGTGGTGCCGGCGAAATCGGTCGTGGAAGTCCAGCCGTTGATGGTGTACCAGGTCTGCGCCGGTGCGTCCTGCAGGGCGAGAATCAGGCCGTGGCCCGTCTCCGTCACCTTGCCCAGGATGCCGACGGCGGTGCCGCCTGCGGGAACGGCAGTCTTCGCGTCGCGCAGATGACCATCGGCGCACACCACCTTGCCGACGTCAGATGTTGTAGCGGCAGAGAGCAGCTTTGCCGGACCAAAGCCGAGCACTGGCCTGACACTAAGGCTTTCCGACATAGGGTAGAGGCCCCAACCAATGTCACTGCCGAAGCAATATGCTAAGTCGACGATATTGTTCTTCGTAGCAGACCAATAGTGGCCAGATAATGCCGTACCGCCAACGCCTGTGGTGATATAGGCATTTACGTTGGCGTCGTAAGTGTAGCCGTCATCATATTTCGTCGAGCCGAGGTTGGTGAATATCTCCTCGTAGTCGCTCTTCTGCGCCACGGCCCAGTCGGACACGGCGGTAGTGCCCAGCGCGGCGTAGCTCGTCAGGTTAGCGCCGCGGGCGGCATCGTCGGGAAGCACTTTCAGCTCGGTGTCGGCGTAAGTTGTCACGGATGTCCAGCCGTTGATGGTGTTCCATGTCTGTGACGTTGCGTCCTTCAGGGCGAGTATCAGGCCGCAACCCGTCTCCGTCACCTTGCCCAGAATGCCCACGGCGGTGCAGCCATCAGGCACGGCAGTCTTTGCCGGGTGCAGATGTCCTTTGTCGCATACCACCTTGCCATAGTCAGACGCAGTGGCTTCAGACAGCTGACCCACTTCGCCTGCGACTTTCCCCATGATGTCGGTCTGTTCATCTACATCGGCCTTTGTTAGAGTGCCGGAATAGCTGACGTTGTTCATCGTCAGGCCATCGGCGGTGTAGATCATGCTGGTGCCGGAGACATCAGTTATTGTGTCGCCGTAGTTTTCCCCATCGGCGCGGGTCATCAGAAGGCTTTCGCCGGAGGTCGGGTCACTCAACACCAGGCTGCCGTCACTGAGCAGTTTCCAGGTGAAGCCGGCGTCAACAGGGCCGCCATAGACAACCAGCGGCTTGTCGCTATTGTCATCAAACACGCCCAGGTAAATGCAGCCCGTGTGGTCGGCATCGGCCCTCACGGCCAAAAGTACGCGGCTGAAAGGAACGCCGTCCTC
>JAFWPA010000009.1 GCA_017509685.1 Bacteroidales bacterium | reverse complement strand
ACCATCACCAAGACCGCTACCGCCCAGTACCGTCACAAGAAGCAGTCCGGCGGCGCCGGCCAGTTCGGTGAGGTGCACTTGCTGGTTTGCCCCTACGTGGAAGGTCAGGAAGCTCCCAAGAACTTCAAGATCGACGGCAAGGACGTTGTGTTCAACTTCAAGAGCCAGGATATCACCGACCTCGAGTGGGGTGGCAAGCTGGAATTCTACAACTGCGTAGTGGGTGGTTCCATCGACCTCTCCTTCATGCCCGCTATCCTCAAGGGTATCAAGAGCAAGATGGAGGAAGGCCCTCTCACCGGTTCCTATGCCCGTGACATCCGCGTGTATGTGTACGACGGTAAGATGCACCCCGTGGACTCCAAGGAAATCGCCTTCATCATCGCCGGCCGCAACGCCTTCAAGGAGGCTTTCCGCCAGGCAGGTCCCAAGATCCTGGAGCCCATCTACAATGTGGACATCATCACTCCCAACGAGTATGTGGGTCCTTGCATGAGCGACCTTAACACCCGTCGCGGCATGATCCTGAACCAGGATATGGACAAGGGCTTCACCGTGCTGCACGCCCGCGTGCCGCTGGCCGAGCTCTACCGTTACTCCACCATCCTGAGCTCCCTCACCGGCGGTTCCGCCACCTTCTCCATGAAGTTCGCGGAATACGTCCAGGTGCCGGCCGACGTCCAGACCAAGCTGCTGGCCGAATACGCCGCCCAGGAGCAGGAAGAAGACTAATCCTGAGTATCCCGCTTATGAAAAAATCCACGTTCCCTTTTCGGGGGACGTGGATTTTTGCGATATGCAACAAATTATTTACTTTTTGAAACATGCCCGTGCTCTATTTGGAGGGCATTTATCTATATTTGTATAGAACCAAATTAAACTAGTATGAACCGTACTGTCGTATTACTCCTGCTGGGGGCCCTTTTCTTTGCCTGTACCCCTGCTTCACAACCCGAACAGAACCAGAACCCTCCCGGAGGGGAGACCAATCCCGGAGGGGAGACCAATCCCGGAGGAGAAACGAACCCCGGTGGTGGGACGAATCCCGGTGGTAGCACAACGGACTTTACCCCCGAAGCCTGGTACGAAACGAATTACTGGGCCCGTTCCGACCGGGAGAAGGCCGGTCTCCGCGGTCCCGTGAAGAAATGGTATCTGTCCAGTTCTTCGGCCCACAGGGAGTACGAATATAATGAAGCCGGCAACATCACCATCATCCGTGATGTCGATCCAAGCAATGCGCGCGGAGAATGGATGGAACAGCGCATCTATGACGACAATAACCGTCTTATCAAGAAGATATTTGGCCGCAGCAAGGAGAAAGGCGGCATGGACTTTGACAAATGGGCTAGCCTCGAAGTCTGGACATACGAGTATAATAATCCCGGAAAATATGTCTGGGTACGTCCGGACGATTCATTTTTCTCCAGTTTTTATGCCTTCCGTAAACTGGATCCCGAATCCTTCTCCGAGCATGACGTAGATATGAATGGTACCGCCCTGATCATGAAGGATCTTTCCAAGATCCAGCTGGTGAACGACAGTGATATCAATACGGATTCCAGAAGCTTTACAGACTTTGAATATGTGTTCAATGCCGATGGAAACATGGAATATTCCTACCATCAGTATTCCAGGGCATACAACATTGAAACAGGAGAAGTCGGAGATATCCTTGACAGTGAAGAGAATTATACTGTCACTTATGACAATCCCATCGTATACCAGAATAACTATCCCGTTTCCGGCACAGTCGCAGTGAATGGCCAAGTGCTCTACGAAATTTCATCCATTACCTGGCGCGACAATGGAATGCCCCTCAAGATGGAAGGCCCGGACGGCATAACCCAGTTCGACCCCAACCAGAAGCGCTATATCTGCACCAATAGATGGGACTGCCAGCCCGGAAAGCCGCACGACGCCCTGTTTGTCTTCGGTTACTGGGAAAGCTTTAAATACAATGAGGCCGGTGATCTGATCGAGATGCAGGAGCGTTTCAACGAAGACTCAGACCAGCCTTGGACCCGTCCCACAACCTGGGAGTTCGAATATGACAGTCACGGTAACTGGATCTCCTACAAGACCACCTATATGATTGCCATAGACGGTCCCAACGGAGAAGTCAAAAACGGCTCGCTGAAGAGAACCATAGAATACTATTAATAATTAGGCCGTCCGGTAAAATGGACGGCCTAATTTCATTGTATTTGAAGCCATTCTGTAGGCCCCTTTCCCGTCATTTTCTTGAAACTGCGATAGAAGGTGGTGCGGTCGGTGAAACCGGCCCTGTCGGCCACCTCCGTTATGGTGAGGTTGACATTGCTTTTCATCAGTTCCATGGCGTATTCAATGCGCCATTTGTTCACAAAGTCCGAGAAAGACTGCCCGGCCAGATGGTTGATACAGGCCGATACATACGTCCTGTTGGAGCCGACCGCTTCGGCCAGTTCGGCCACGGTGAGTCCCTTGAAGCGGAAAAGCTGCTCCTTCTCCATCTGCTGCTGAATCTTTGCCATGAGTGCCACCCGGGCCAGATCGTCCGCCGCGTCCTCTTCCCCTTCCTCGGTCCTGACATCATCGGCCGGCTGTTCCGTATTCCCGCCGATATAAAAAACGGCAAACAGCAGGACAGAGAACAGCGTGGCCGGAATAATGAGGCGTTCCGTAGCCATAAAATGGTCCCGGCCCAGGAAGTTGACCACGATGGAAGCGACAGATGTTGCAAACAGCAGGATTACCAGAACCGCTATCGGGTTCAGCCTTTTCTTTTTCGGGTTGGAGTAGTAGTTGTTTACGCGCACCCGAAAGCGGAAAAGATGAATCTCGGCCACAACGGTTGCCGACAGGGAAACCAGGGCAAAGAGCACTTGCTCGATGAGCAGGAACACTTTGTATTCCCCGATGATTCCCGAGACGGAAACCAGGAAAACAATCACGGCCGGCACGAACCACAGCAGATTTGCGCTGCTGGGGACCTTCTTGCTGGTGAGGCAGAGAATATAGATGGTGTACAGCGGATAAACAGAGAGATTGCAGAGGAAGTACAATCCCTCTGCAATCGTGCTCTCCAAACCGTTAAAATGCAGGTAATGGCAAAAATACAGTAAACTGGCCATTACGCCAAACAGCGTCAGCGCCCTGCGTCCCCGGTCGTTTTGACGGTATTTAAGGCCAAGGATGATGGTCCAGGTGAGACACACCACAAAAGGCAGCGCGGTGGCGAGACTGTACATTTACTTGTTTTCTGCGGCCTCAACTGCTTTGAAGTAGCGGTAGCTGCTCACCTTGACCTCGCTGATGGAGTTCTCGTCGCACACGATGGTGCCGGCGGGGTGATTCTGCAGGCCGCTCAGGGTGCAGTAGTGGGACATGGGGCCTTCAATGGCGTCCTTCAGGGCGCGGGCTTTCTTGGAGCCGAAGGCCAGGATGACGACCTCCTTGGAGCTGAGTACGGTGGCTACGCCCACGGTGAGGGCCTGTGCGGGCACAGCGGAGGGATCGTTGTCGAAGAAGCGGGCGTTGACCTCGCGGGTATCCTGGGTGAGGGTGACCACGCGGGTGCGGGAGCTCAGCGAAGAGAAGGGCTCGTTGAAGGCGATATGGCCGTCTTCACCTACGCCGCCCAGGAAAAGGTCGAAGCCGCCGGCCTTGACGATGGCTTCCTCGTAGGCGGCGCACTCGGCCTCGATGTCCTTGGCGTTGCCGTTGAGGATGTGGATGTTCTCCGGCTTCTCGTCAATCTGGTCGAACAGGTATTTGTGCATGAAGCTGTGGTAGCTCTCGGGGTGGCTTTCCGGCAGGCCCACATATTCGTCCATGTTGAAGGAGATGACGTTCTTGAAGGAGAGTTCCCCGGCCTTAACCATGCGGATGAGCTCGGCATAGGTCTCGATGGGGGTGGAACCGGTGCACAGGCCAATCACGAAGGGCTTGTCGGTAACGGCAGCCTTTTCCTTGATGCGCTTGGCAATGTAATGGGCAGCCCACAGGGAGCCTTCCTTGGAGTTGTTTCTGATGATGACTTTCATAAAAAGGGTTGGTTAAGGGTTAATACAGTTTAAGGAATACTTCAATGGCCTGATATTCTGCCATGCCCAGCTGATCGTACAGCTTAGCGGTGTTGGAAGTACGTTCTTCGGCGCGCTGCCAGAACTCGCGGGGATCTTCGCCGGGGAACGGGACGATATCCTTCTGGGACAAGTGGCGGAAGATGGCGTGACGCTTCATCACCACTTCGTCCGGGCTCAGCGGAACGGCCATGTCCACACGGCCCAGCTCCCACTCCATCCAGGCGCCGCGATACAGCCACACATGGGTTTCTTCCAGCCAGGGGTTACCCTCGGCCTTGAGCTGCTCCATGGCCTCCAGGGCGGCCTCCGTGCACACGCGGTGCGTTCCGTGAGGGTCGGCCAGGTCACCGGCCATGAAGATCATATGGGGTTTCAGTTTCTTGATGAGGTCCTTGATGATGTCCACATCGGCCTGGGTGCGCGGATTCTTCTTGATGCCGCCGCTCTCGTAGAAGGGCAGGTTCAGGAAGTGGGCGTTGGTGTTGTCGTTGAGGCCGAAGGAACGCACGGCGCCGCGGGCTTCGCTGCGGCGGATGGCCCCCTTCATTTCCAGCAGGGCGCGGGGCTCCGGCTGGCCGGGAACCTTGCTCTCCACAATCTTCTTCACCTCGTCGAATTTGTCGGCGAAGCCCAGCTGGAAGGCGCAGTCCATGTGCTGGAGCACTACGTCGTCGTGTACGGCCACGTTACCGGAGGTCTCGTAGGCCACGTGTACGTCGTGACCCTGGCTGGCCAGACGGATGAAGGTACCGCCCATGGAGATGACGTCGTCGTCCGGGTGCGGGGAGAAGATGAGAACGGTCTTGGGGAACGGCTTGGCGCTCACGGGACGGGTGGCGTCGTCGGCGTTGGGTTTGCCGCCGGGCCAGCCGGTGATGGTATGCTGCAGGTCGTTGAAGACATCGATGTTGATCTTGTCAAACTTGCCCACTTTCTCCAGCAGCTCGCTGAGACCATTGTTCAGATAGTCTTTCTCTGAAAGTTTGAGGATGGGCTTGCCGGTTACCTGGCACAGCCATACCACGGCCTTGCGCACAAACTTGGGCGTCCAGTCGCAGGGACCTACCAGCCAGGGGGCCACGCTGCGGGTGAGCTGTTCGGCGGCAGTCTCATCCACGTAGAAGGAAACGTGGTCGTGGTTCTGGAGCAGGGAAGCGGGGCAGTCCATGGTGGAAGGGCCCTCGGCGATGGCCTTCACGGCAGAGGCTTTGTCCTCGCCCCAGGCCATCAGGATAATCTTCTTGGCGCTGAGCATGGTGCCGATACCCAAGGTGATGGCCTTGTCCGGCGTAACAGCCAGGTCGTTGTTGAAGTTGGCCGACTGGCGCTTGCGGGAAGCGTAGGACAGCCTTACCACGCGGGTGCGGGTCTTCTCGTTGGAACCGGCCTCGTTGAAGCCCACCTGTCCCTGTTCGCCGATGCCGATGACCAGCAGGTCCAGGCCGCGGGCCAGGGCGTCGAACTGGGTGCAGTATTCAGAGAGTTTTTCTTCGGGGACGGAACCGTCGGGGATGTGGACGTTCTCCTTCTTGATATCCACGCGGTCCAGGAGGGCCTTGTGCAGGCGGTTGTTGCGGCTCTGGGCCTCCTCTTTGGAAGAAGGATAGTATTCGTCGATGGAAACGACTTCCACGTTCTGGAAAGAGAGTTTACCGGCCTCGTAGCGGCGGGTAAGCTCGTTGTAAAGGGAAACGGGCGTGGAACCGGTAGTGAGTCCCAGACGGAACAGACCGTCTTTCTTGGCCTTGATGGCGTCCTCGATGAGGTCTGCGATGGCGTAGGAAGCCGGACGGGATTCCGGGTACACATGGGTCCAGATTTTCTCGTAGGTGTGAAGAATGCCGGCGGGCAGATTCTGCTCGATGAGTCCGCCTTCGTAGGGAAGTGTGAAGTGTTTGCTCATAGCTTTATCTGAGAATTTTATGAATCCGTTTCAGTTGACCGTCCGTAGGGGCCGGTTTGATGCCCAGCAGCTCGCAGAGCAGCGGGTAGATGTCCACGTTGTGGAAGGCGCTCTGTTCGCCCTCCGTGAAGGGAGCCTCATAGGCCACCTTGAAGTCCGGGCCCACGGCGCGGAACGCCACCATCATGTCCGGTTCCTTGGGGCTGTAGCCATGGGCACCCGCCTTTCTGCCCGGGTATGCGGCGAACTGCCAGCCAAGGTCCGGGGCCACGATAAGGTCTCCCAGGCGGTTGCTGGTGCCATAGTTCAGTTCTTCCGGCACTTCCCCGTGCTTCCATACGCTGATGTGCTCTACCTGGGAAAGGCGGTTGTAAAGGCTGTCCAGGTAACCTTCTTTCACGAAGACGCTGGTGGGGTTGTGGGCGATGATTTTCTCTGTCCAGCCTTCCGGAATCACGTCGTACCAGCCGATGAAGCGCTCTGGGGAAACCTCCGCCATCCCGTGGTCCGACAGGATGATGAAGTTGATCTTGTCTCCGTAAGGAAGGGCCTTCAGGCGCAGGTACAGCCCGTGCACCAGGCTGTCCATATATTCCACCATCTCTTTGGTCTGGGCCGATATGGGACCGAATTCGTGGCCGGTGTGGTCGGGTTCGTCGAAGTAGCCCATCACCAGGCGCGGACGCTCGTCTTCCGGGAGGCTCATCAGGCGCACGATTTCATCCACGCGCTCCTCGAAGCTCCAGTGCGGGTCCAGGTCCCATTTGCGGTAGTAAGTGGGGTATTCGTTCTTGATGGGAATGTCCGATCCCACCCAGTACACGTTGCCGGTCTTGACTCCCTGGCGCTGTGCGGTAATCCAGATGGGTTCTCCCAGGTAGTAATCCGGATTGTAGCGGCAGGCGGGGTCTCCCATCGAATATTTATACTGGGTATCCGGATCCCAAAAGGAGTTGTTCACCAGTCCGTTGTGGTCCGGTACCAGGCCGGTGGCCAGGGTATAGTGGTTGGGGAAGGTGGAAGCCGGGTAGGAGGGCTCCATGCGGGCCGATACGCCCACCTGGGCCAGGGAATCCAGGAAAGTGGTGTTGTAATATTCGGGATAATCCCAGCGGTTTCCGTCCAGCGAAATGATTACGGTGTAGTTGTTTCTGGCGGGCTTGCAGGCGGTGATACCCGTCAGGAGCAGGAGGGTCAGAAGCAGAAATAGACGAAAGTTCCGCATAAACACGCTTTAAAATCATACAAAGATAATAAAATAATGACTATTTTTGTAACATGAAAAGAGTGATAATTATTGTTTTAGGCCTGATTTTTCTCGCCGGCTGTCAAACGAAACAGCCCGTAACGGGCACATCCTCCAATCCGGACCTGGGTTGGCTTTTCCTGGAGAAAGGGCCCTATAACCTGACCACCCGTGTGGAAGCCGCCCCCGGCCCCGCCACCCTCCGGCTGGTGCGGGACATCTCCCTGATGTCGGACACCCCGGACGTGGTTTTCGGGGCTGAAATCACCGTCTCCCCCGACAGCACCATCTCGGTGGACCTGGGCAATCTGGCGCCCGGCTTTTACGAGGTTCGCCTGCGCGACAGCGTGCGCTGGAACATCGGCGTAAGACCCGACGACGTAGCCTGTCCCCCGGTTGTCCCGGAAGATTTTGACGCGTTCTGGGAATCCACGCTGGCCCAACTGGACCAGATTCCGCTGGAGGCCACCTTTACGGAGGTCCCGGCTTATTCCAATGAGCTCCGTACCTGCTACGAGGTCCGTTATCCGTCCTTTGACGGCGGCGTGTCCGGCGGTATCCTCAGCGTCCCCGTGGCACCCGGGAAATATCCCGTGTACATTGCCTATATGGGATATGGCGCAGAGCCTTACTACTTTGATCCGTCGGCCAACCCGGACCGCATCGACTTCCTGGTGAGCGTACGGGACCAGGGTATCTTCAAGGGAGACCAGAGCCGCTGGATAGACCGCGGAATTGAATCCAAGGAAACCTTCTACTACCGCGGCGCCTTCTGCGACGTCAAGCGCGCCATTGACTTCGTCGCCTCCCTGGAGAAGGCCGACGATAACCGCATCGTGGCCTGGGGAGAAAGCCAGGGCGGTGCCTTCACCTTCCTGGCCGCCGCACTGGACAGCCGCATCAAGGCCATCGCCCCCGCCGTTCCCTTCCTGGGGGATTACGTCCATTATGCCGGCATCGTTTGGTGGCCCGTGCACGAGGTCTTTGAGGAGGCCGACACAGAGGGTATCTCCCGCGCGCAGGTGCTGGACATGCTCCGCTACTTCGACATCCGGAACTTCGCCTCGCGCATCACCTGCCCGGTGTATATGGCCTTCGGCCTGCAGGATCCCACCTGCCCGCCGCATACCAACTTTGCCATTTACAACAACCTGGGCAGCCAGGACAAGCGCTACCTGTGCGTTCCCACCTGCGGCCACGCCATGTGGCAGGAAAAGGTGTGGGACGGCGAACGCGCCGCCTTCCTGCGCCAGTATACGCATTCGGTGGATCCGTCTGATTCATCGGCCTTTGTCAACATCACCGACGTAGTGCCGGATGTCATCCTGGAAATCCGCTACTTCGGCACCTACAATTTTGTGGGAGACCGCATAGACGGTTATCTGGAGCCCGTGGCCTTGCTGACCCGTGCCGCCGCCCAACAGCTCAAAGCCGTGAGCGACGAAGTGAAGGTCATGGGATATCGGCTCAAAATATACGACGCCTACCGCCCGCAGTGCGCGGTAGACCATTTCTGCCGCTGGGGAAAAGACCTCAAAGACACGCGCATGAAGCCGTATTTTTATCCCCGGGAGGTAAAAGACAGCCTGTTTATCAAGAGATACATTGACGCAAAAAGCAGCCATACCCGCGGCTCAACGCTTGATCTCACGCTCTTTGACATGAAAACGGAGAAAGAGGTGGACATGGGCGGCACCTTCGACTGGTTCGGCCTTGAGAGCCATCCGGACTACACCGATATTACCCCGCAGCAGTATGCCAACCGCAAGGTGCTCCGCGACGCCATGCTGCGCCATGGCTTCAAGCCCTATGACTGCGAGTGGTGGCACTTCACCCTGGCCGACGAACCATTCCCCGACACGTATTTCACATTTTATAACAAAACACTGTAACCGTTATGACGTATTTGAACCTCAGTTATGAAGACCTGGCATCGGTCCTTTGCCTGGCCATTCATCTTGCCGACGCCGATGGAAACATCGACGACACCGAATCCGCAGCCATCATCAAGGCCCTCACAGACCAGTACAACTTTGAAGGGAAAGACGATCTCCTGAAAGAGTACCTTGACAGCGCTTTCAAGATGGAACCCGCCGAAGCCCTCATCCACGTGGCCGCCTTCGACGCCAACGCCAAGCAGTGGACGTCCAACTTCCTGGTGAAGACCATCGTGGCCGACAACGTGCTCACCGACCGTGAGAAAGAACTCTACTGGAAGATCCAGGAACTGTGCAAACTGCCGGACAATAACCTGTAGAACAGCACCATTTAGCCTTTTTCTTGCCCTGGCACGTGCTACAGCATCTGTCAGGGCAAGATTTTTACGGAAAACTCTTACAATTTTTCAAGAAAAGTTTGCAAGTATGAAATATTGTTGTACCTTTGCAGTGTACTAATGAACTAAGACACTAAGAATATGAAAAACTGGATTGCTCTTACCCTGATGCTGCTGGTCTCCCTCTCGGCTTTTGCCAAGAAAGACTGGAAAGGAAAAGTAGTGGATGCAAGCGGTGAACCGGTAGCTTACGCCAATGTGGCCGTGCTGTCCAAGGCCGATTCCATCATGGTATGCGGCGCCGTCACGGAAGAAGACGGTACCTTTAATATAGTAACCACCGAGACCGACGGCATTATGATGGTGGCCATGCTGGGCTACAAGACCGTGTATCTGGCCCCCATGGACGGCATGATTATCACCCTGATGGACGATACAGCCATGCTGGAGAGCGCTGTTGCAACGGCGTTTATGCCCAAGACCAAGATTACCGGAGAGGGGCTGCAAACGGCCGTCCGCGGTTCTGTGCTGGAGAATGTGGGCAGTGCCAACGACGTGCTGGCAAAAACGCCGGGCATCATCAAGACTCAAAATGGCTTGGAGGTGGTTGGTAAGGGTTCCCCGCTGGTGTACATCAACGGCCGGCGCGTCACAGATGCCACCGAGCTCCAGCGCCTGCAGAGCAATGAGATCCAAAGTATTGAAGTGATTACCAACCCCGGTGCGCAGTACGATGCCACCGTGCGGGCCGTGGTGCGCATCAAAACCATCCGTCGCCAAGGCGAAGGCTTCGGCTTCAACCTGAACGCCTCCGACGCCCAGTCCCTGCGCTGGGCCAAGGGCAACAACGTAAACGGCGGCATTAACCTGAATTACCGCACCGGCGGGGTGGACATCTTCGGCGGCGTCAACTATGCCCGCGAAACCGCCCGTCAGTTGAGCGACGCCGGCACGGCCAGTTATTCCGTCAAGAACGGCGCTCTCAATGTCTTTGAGAACAAGGGAACCATTGACGCACAGGCTTTCGCTCAGTCTGTCTATGGCAACGCCGGAGTGAACTGGCAGATTGCCGACAATCACTTCGTGGGAGGAAAAGTCGAGTGGGGACGAACCTTGCAGAACGACGGAACTACCCTGATTAACACAGACGTTTACGAAAACAGCATCCTTGTGGACAAGTTGTCCACCCTTTCCACCGACGTACTTGGCGTCGAAGCCCCCTTCAACCTGGGTGCCAACCTTTACTATAATGGTCTCATCGGCGGGAAACTGGGCGTGGACGTGAACTTGGATTACTATGGCACCCGGTCTTCCACAAGGTCGGAATCGGCCGAAAACAGCACAATGACACACGACGCCGCCATTGCCTCGGTCAGCGGCAGCGGTTCCCGGATGTTCGCCGGCAAGGCGGTGCTTTCCTATCCCCTCTGGACGGGGCAGCTGCAGGCCGGCACAGAAGAAACCTTCTCTCGCCGAACAGACAATTATTCCATTGTGGGGATTGAAATCCCTTCGTCGCAGGCTATGGTGAAAGAGGATAACATTGCTGCGTTTGCCTCCTACGGTTGCTACATCCCCCGGGTGGGCCAAATGAGCGCCGGCGTGCGCTTTGAGCACGTGCGCTATGCCTACGAGGACATTGTGAATCCTTCCCTTAACCTTTCCCGTTCTTACAACAACTTGTTCCCGACTTTTTCGTATGCCAACGTTTTCGGTCCGGTTCAGTTGATGCTCAACTACAGCGCCAAGACGCGCCGTCCCAACTATTCCATGCTTTCCAGCGCCATCCGCTACAATAGCCGTTATATCTGGCAGAGCGGCAACGCGCAGTTACAGCCGGAAGTTTCCCAGAACTTCGGCCTCACCGCCGTATACAAGTGGATCACCTTTATAGTGAACTATTCACGCACCGACGACTGCATTATGATGTGGAGCACGCCTTACAACGACGACGGCGTGGTGCTGGTGAAACCCCGTAACGTGACCGAGCCCTACCGCAACCTGCAAGCGATGGTGAATATCACGCCCACCGTGGGCCCCTGGACCCTGAATTACACCGTGGGGCTGATGCCGCAGTGGTTCTCCCTGGAGATGGAAGATCCCCGCACTCCTTCTGGAAAACGGATGGTGAACTTCAACGGTAAGCCCATTGTCTTTGCTCAGCTCTTCAACACGGTCACTGTAAAGGGAGGCTGGCAGTTTGAACTGGGCGGTACCATCCAGACGCCGGGCTACACCCAGAACGTCCTGCTCACCAGTCCTTACATAGATATTACGGCGGCCATCCAGAAAACCCTGCTCAAGGACGGATCCCTGGTGTTGCGCCTGGAAGGGGCCGACCTGATCTACAGGGCCCATTACAATGTGGATACCGACTTCGGCAGCCACACCATCACCCAAACCAACAACATGGACACGCAGAAGGTGAAATTCTCTATCCGCTACAGCTTCAACACCGCTCAAAGCAAGTATAAGGGTACCGGCGCCGGCGCCGACCAGAAAGCCAGAATGTAAAAAAAGGAGCCCTATTTCCGGGGCTCCATATGGACGATAATGTGGGAATTCTGTCCGAACTGCGCTTTGATGCGCCGTTCTACCTCCGTGGCTTTCTCGTGGGCTTCGGCCAGGGGCAGGCTGCCGTCCAGGCGGATGTGGACCTCGGCCACGATGCGGTTGCCCACGCGCCGGGTGCGCAGGTTGTGCGGGTCCTCCACCCCGGGGATGCCGCCAATGATTTCCAGCATCCGGTTCTCCGTTTCCGCCGGCAGGGAGCTGTCGGTGAGTTCGCCGAAGCTGGGGCCCAGCAGGTCCCAGGCCACCTTCACCAGCATGGCGCCCACCACGATGGAAGCCAGCGGGTCCAGCACCGTCCAGCGGTTGCCCAGGAAGATGGCACCGCCGATGCCGATGGCCGCGCCGATGGAACTCAGCGCATCCGAGCGATGGTGCCAGGCGTTGGCCTCCAGGGCCGGGGAGTTCAGTTTCCGCCCCCTGATTCGCGTATATTGATAGAGGAGTTCTTTGACCACAATGGAGATGAGCGCCGCCCACAAGGCCATCTTGCCCGGAGCGGGGAGTTCCTCTCCCTTTAGCCAGGCGGCCAATTTTCCGGCGCCGGAGACCACGATACCCACGGCGGCCGAAGCCAGCGCCAGGCCGATGAGCAGCGTGGCCAGCGTTTCATACTTGCCGTGGCCGTAGTCGTGATCCTCGTCCTGCGGCCGTCCGCTCACACGAACGAAGATGAGCACCACGATGTCCGTCACAAAGTCCGACAGCGAATGCACGGCGTCGGACACCATGGCGGCGGAGTTCCCCGCGATGCCGGCTACGCCTTTCAGGCCCACCAGCAGCAGGTTCACCACGCTCCCCACCAGGGTTACGTGCTCTATTTCCTTCTCCCGTTTCATTATCCCAGTGCCAGGTCTGTGAGGACGATGGCGGCCATGGCCTCTACAATCACGGGCGTGCGCAGCGCGAAGCAAACGTCGTGGCGCCCGGGGATGCCTGCCTTGGCGATGCTGGCGGTGGGCTTGAACGCCACGCGGAACACCAGCGGGTTGCCGTTGGTGATGCCGCCGTTCACGCCGCCGGCATGGTTGGTCACGGGCGGCTGGGGGGGCTTGTGCCGGCCGCAGCAGTGGTGCTCGCCGCCTTCCTCGTGCTCCCCGTGGCAGCACTGGTGGCCTTCTTCATGTTCCCCGTGGCAGCATTGGTGCCCCGGTTCGTCGTGGTGGCACTTGTGCTCCGGGAAGGGGTCGTTGTGCTCGGAGCCTTTCATGCGGGAAGCGGCAAAGCCGTCGCCGAATTCGATGCCGCGTACGCCGGGAATGGCGAAAATGGCATGGGAAACCAGGGATTCTACGCTGTTCCAGAAGGGTTCTCCCAGGCCGATGGGAAGCCCCTCCACCGTGCATTCCACTACGCCGCCCAGGGAATCACCCTCGGCCTGTGCAGCTTTCAGGGCATCCGGCCAGGCCGATGCTTCTGCCAGCCCGCCCACTTCCACCAGCTGGGCATGGAACTTGGCGAAGTACAGCATTTTCTTGGCGACGACGCCCGCCGCCACCACGCCCAGCGTGATGCGACCGCTGAAATGGCCACCGCCGCGGGGATCGTTGAAGCCGCCGTATTTGAGGTTGGCGGTAAAATCGGCGTGGCCGGGACGCGGATGCTCCCGGAAGCCCTCGTAGTCTTCCGACCGCGTGTTCTCGTTGCGGAAGAGGATGGTGAGCGGAGCGCCGGTGGTATGGCCTTCATACACGCCGGAGACTATCTGCGGGAAGTCGTCTTCCGTGCGGGGTGTGGTGCCCAGGGCGCCAGCCTTGCGGCGGGCCAGGTCCTCGGCGAAGTCCTCTTCGCACAGCGGGATGCCGGGCAGTACACCGTCTACGGTAACGCCGATACGCGGCCCGTGAGATTCGCCGAAAATACTGATCCTGAATTTGTTTCCAAATGTATTCATAGCTTGTCAAACAATTCGTTGAAACCGGGGAAGGACTTGGCTACGCAGGTGGTGTCGTCTATGACAACCGGGCTGTCGGCTCCCAGGGAGGCTACTTTCAGGGCCATCACCATCCGGTGGTCGGCGTGGGACGCGTAGTTACCGCCTTTCAGGAGATGACCGGTGGCCAGGCGCTGGCTTAGCCCCATGCCCGTGATGGTCATCTGGTCGTCGTCTATACTTACCGGGACGCCCATCTGCAACAGCATCTGCTCGATGGCCTGCGCGCGATCCGTCTCTTTGTGGCGCAGGCGCTGCACGCCCAGGATATGGCTTTCGCCGGGGCAGAAGGCCGCCAGGACCGCCACCATGGGGAAGAGGTCCGGGCAGTTGTTCAGGTCTGCGTTGAAGGGGCTCAGGGGCGCCCGCTTGATGTGGATGCTGCCCGTGGGCTCGTCCAGTTGGGACATACTGGCGCCGGCCTGCATCAGGATGTCCAGGATGGAGATATCGGCCTGCAAGCTGGTGGTGTCCAGGCCGGTGACCTCCACATCGCCGAAGACGGCGCCCGCGGTGAGGAAGGGTGCGGCGCCGGACCAGTCGGCCTCGATGGCGAAATCGGCCGCCTGATACCGCTGGCCGCCCTTGATATGGAAGTTGAGGCCGGTGCACAGGCTCCAGTCCTGGGTTTCCATGAATTCGTCGTCGCCTTCCATCTCGCTGCCCATCCGGATGCCGAATTTCTTAAGCACGTCTACCGTTATGAACAGGTAGGGGATGCTGCGGGGGTCGTGCACGTACACGGTGGACTTGCCGTCCATCAGCGGCAGCGCGGCCAGCAGGCCGGAGATGAGCTGCGAGCCGCCCTTTCCGGAGACATCGGCCCGTCCGGGAATCAGCGGGCCCGCCACCTTGAGCGGGAGGTAGCAGTCTACCTTCCTGTCGTCGCTGACATTGGTGTTATTTTCCGGATAAAGCCGCACGCCGAAAGCGGCCATAATATCGTGTGCGCTGGTAAGCGGGCGCTGAAGCAGCGTCTTTTCTCCCGTTACCCGAACCGGCTTTTCCGATAACGCCGCCAGCAGCGGAATCATCAGGCGGGTGAGGAAGCCGGACTCTCCGGTGTGCAGTTCGGTCAGGTTCAGGCATCCGGGCCGGGCACCGATTCCATCTATGACAAGAGTGTTCCCTTTTACCTCAATCCGGGCTCCCAGGGCCCTGGCGGCTGCCAGAGCGCTCTCATTGTCCCCGCAGGGCGAATAGCCGTCCAGGCGGGAAGTTCCCTGGGCAAGGGCGGCGGCGATGATGGCCCGCTGGGCGAAACTCTTGGAAGATGGCATGGGCAGGTTCTGGGCCCGGACAAAGCGGAAATCGTCGTACAGGGCCTGCTGCATCTCCTCAGTGGTCCACTGGCCGGGGGCCGTGGCCTCTTCCTGGCTTAAACAGGCATAGGTGAAGGGTGCGCCCCGTTTCAGGGCTTCCATCCGGGAAGGCCGGCCCGCTTCTCCCATACAGAAAGCCACCAGCGTGCCGGGAGCGGTCGTTTCATAGAGGCTTAAGATAATATCGTTATCGGCTGGGGAAGTGGCCGTGGTGACAATTTTCACCACTTCGCCGCCAAACGTGCGGGCGCGCTCCAGGATGGAAAGGAGCACCTCCCGCGGCGGCGTACATTCATAATTATGGTAGGAACGGATGAGCACGGTTCCGTAGGAGCGGCAGGCTTCCCGGATGCGCCGGCCCACGGCGGCGGGGGCCTCCATCTCCAGGTCCACGTACTTGGCGCCGGCCTGGATGGCGTTTTCCAGGATTTCCGGGGCCTGGGGTTCCTCGGCCAGGCGGCAGGTGGCGATGAGCGGGACGTCGGATTCTCCGAAGAGCAGGTCCACATCCTCTTCCTCCAGGGCGCAGCGGTCCAGGCGGATTTCGGCCATCTCCAGTTGCTGCAGCAGGGCCTGGATCTGGGACAGTTCCTTATTCTGTATCGAAGTGCAAATCATAGGGATTCATTTCATGGAAGACTACCTCTCCGGGCTTGACGGGCAGCACAAACTTCACCTTTCCGCCGCCCAGGGCCTTCTTGTCCTTGCCCATGGCCTCTTTCAGGGTTGCCAGCGGGTAGGGACAGCGGGTGGGCAAGCCGGCGGCCTGGAAATCGGCCTCCAGCTGCTGTGCAAGACCTTTTTCGCCGATACCCAGGGCTTCCGACAGCCGCGCCGCCAGGATGATACCCATGGCCACGGCCTCCCCGTGGGAGATGTCGTCTCCGCGCAAGCGGGCCTCGTGCTCGATGGCATGCCCGAAGGTATGGCCCAGGTTCAGTTTGGCGCGTATGCCGTGCTCCTCGGGGTCCTGTGCCACGATATCGGCCTTAATCTCCGCCGCCCTGGCAATCAGTTCCTGCGTAACGCCCTTGAGGGCTTGCCGATAAGCCCCGGCGTCTCCAATCAGGAAGGTTTTCAGGAGTTCGGCCAGGCCGGAGAGGAATTCGCGGCGGGGGAGGGTGCGAAGGACATCGGCACAGAGGAAGGTGACCTCCGGCATGCGGAAGACGCCCAGCATATTCTTGTAGCCGTCCAGGTTTACGCCGGTTTTTCCGCCGATGGCTGCATCCACCTGCGAGAGCAGTGTGGTGGGCAGGTTGGCGTAGCGGATGCCGCGCTTATAGATGCCCGCGGCGAATCCGGCGATGTCGGTGGTGATACCGCCGCCCACGGCCAGAACCAGGGCGCTGCGGGAGGCGCCGGCTTCCATGAGCCATCGGCAGATATCCTCTGCCGTGCTCAGGGTCTTGAGGGCCTCGGATGTGTAGATGGGATGCTTGGGCCAGGGAAGGTCCTTGACCACCCACTCTACATGCTGGTCAAACACCACAAACACTTCCGGTTCGCGGGCCAGACAGGCCACAACATCGGCCGGCTGTATCAATTCCTCCGTCATAGAATACAAAGATAAAGGATTTTTCCGTATTTTTGCGGAAAAGAAACTGGATATGCTAACAGTAGTTGCCCTGGCGGTTTTGCCAGCCCTCATCTTGATTTATTACACGTATCAGCAGGATAAGCTGCAGCGGGAACCCACCAAGAACCTGGTGAAGGCTTTCTTCTTCGGCTGCCTGTCCGTCTTTGCATCGCTGTTCATTTCCATTCCGTCCATGCGGGTAGGATTGTTTCCGGCGGAAATTCAGTCCATTGGGGATGCCTTCCGCACGGCGTTTTTCGGCGCCGCTATTCCGGAGGAATCGGCCAAGCTGTTCCTGTTGTGGCTGTTCCTGCGCAAGTGCAGGGACTTTGACGAGCGCATGGATGGTATTGTGTACGCTGTGTGCGTGGGAATGGGCTTCGCGGCCTTCGAGAACATCGAATACCTGTTTGCTGCCGGTTCCGCATGGGTGACTACCGGTATCGGCCGGTCCCTTACCGCCATTCCCGGCCATTTCGCCTTTGCCGTGATCATGGGCTATTATTATTCCCTCAACCACTTTGACAAGTACCGCGCTCCGGGCGCCGGCCTCAAGATGTGGCTGTATCCGGTGCTGGCCCACGGTATCTATGACACCATCGCCATGACGGCAGCAGTTACGCCGGAACTCAGCGGCGTCATCTCCCTGGTTATCCTCCTGGGCTGCTTCTGGGCCTTGAAGAAGGCGCAGAAACGCATGACCAAGCACCTGGTGGCCGACTCCTACGACATTCGGCGGGGAATAGACCAGCAATAGGGCGTTAACCCCTGGCCGCCTTGCGGTATTCCGTGGGGGAAAGCTTGAACTTTTCGCGGAACAGGGTGTTGAAGTGGCTTCGGGAAGCGAAGCCGCTCATTTCTCCAACCAAACCTACAGGATCGTTGCTGTCCCGCAGCAGGCCGGCGGCGTGGCGGATGCGCCAGTCGTCCAGGAACTCTCCCAGCGTGGCGCCATCGGCAAACTCGCGGATGGCGGCCGCTACGGCGTTGTAGTTGGTTCCCAGCATCTGCGCCACGGCATCCCGGTTGAGGTCGCTGTCGGTGTAAGGCTGCTGCTCCCGCATCAGCTGGCACAGCCGGCCATACAGTTGCTGGGATGCCGATTCTGGAGCCGACAGAGCCTTTTCCTGCTCCTTTTCCTGCTGCTGCAGCATCTGCTGCACGGTTTCGTAGAGCTGGCGGTTCTTCTCTTTCAGCCGCTGATGCGCCAGCCAGATGCGCCAGAGCGCCACACCCACGATGACCAGCAGAAGGACCAGTCCCGCAATGATGACCCAGTGGAGCCGGGCTTCGGCCTCCCGCTCCTTGATTTGCATTTCCTTTTCCTGCGTACGCATCTGCTGGGCCCACATCAGCGTCTCGCTGCGACGTTCGCGCTGCGTGAGGCTGTCGGTGAGCACGGTGTAGCGGGTGAGCTGCTCGTAGGCCTCGTGGCTTCGGCCCAACTTGTCCAGGCCGATGGAATAGGACTGCAGAAGGATGGCGTAGTCGGTGGAAACGGTATCCTCCCGCTCCCGGTAGTAAGGTTCCAGAACGGCGAAAAGCTCGTTGATGCGCCGGGCGTTCCCGGAAATGACATAGTAGTTGAAGATGTCGTGCTGATGCTCCGGCAACTGGCTGCACTTAGTTTTCTCAAAGGCCTGCGCACTGCGGGCGGCGGCGGCTTTGTCACCCAGCTGGTACTGGCAGTAGGCCAGGAGGCTGTAAACGTAGGCGCGCTGCTGGTCAATATAACCTGCCGGCGCGGTGGTATATTCCTTCTCTATGCGGTCTATCACTTGTTCGCGCTCCTGGGTGAGCGCCACGGCACGGGCATAATCTTCATTGTTGACGGCCATCCGCGTCACGCTGCCAAGATAATAGGAGAACATGGGAAGGGCTTTGATGTTCGTGCTTCCGCGGAACATTTCCAGGCTACGGTCCAGGTATTCGGTTCCGCTGCCCCGCTGTACCTTTTCCATGGTCTCTCCGGCGTCAAAATAGAACTGCGCTTCTTCGCCGTTCCAACCGTTTTCGTGGGAAATCCGGGCCCCGTCAAGGGCATAATGGATGGCGTCATCATACGTCTTGGGGTCCCGTTGGTTGATGTCTACCAGCAGATGGTAGGTCTTTACCCGCTGCAGGCTGTCGGCCACCGGATCCTGGTTGTCCAGTACCGCCAGGCAATATTCCTCTGCCTTGGCAAGGTCTTCCTTTGAGCCGCCTGCCAGGTAAACTTGCGCGCGCATCCAGTTGGCATAGTTCACATCGGCCACGCCCCTCATCTGGGCAGTGTCCACCATGGCCAGGGCGTGTTCCGGCTCCTCCAGCAGGTAGTGGCGGATGCTTTCCCACTGGTAGCGGCTGTCATCGGCCGTATTCGGCGCCTGTTTGGGCTGGGCGCAGCAAAGGATGGCGGCTGCGGTAAGAAATACGAATAATGGCTTCATAATAGGCATTTTGCAATGGCAAAGATACGAAAAATAGTCATTTGTGCGCCAGGAGTACAAAGTTGTGCGCCGTGAGAACAATACTTTTCCGGACATTTTGTACCTTTGCGGCAGAAAGTTCGGAAAAAAGTGGAAACATTCTCCTTCATACTGGCGGTTGCCCTTTCAACGGTGGTAAGCCTGCTCATCATCGGCCTGGTGCTGGGCGTGCTGTATTACCACTGGCGCACGCGGGAGCTGATGGGGGGAATCTCCGACTTCATTGACCGGAACTGGAAACTGGAACAGGAAATCAAACAATTGCTGAAAACCAATAATCCTAATAAATAGTAGTGTTATGAAAAAAACTATGATGACGCTCGCAGCCGTCCTTTGCTGCGCCCTGGCTTTTACCGCATGTCAGAAAGACAACACCCCTGGTGGCGACACCCCTTCCGGTAACGACCCCGACACCCAGATTGCCAAAGTGGTGGTGGAGTACAGTTTCCAGACCACGCGTGCCATGCTGCAGTACTTTGACTTCAACCTGGAATATCTGGATGCCACCAACGGTTCCAAGGTGAGCGAGAAGATTGTATCGGCCGATTTCAAGGTGGAGTATACAGCCGTGAAACTCCCGCTGGAGATGGGCTACAACCTTACCACTACCCTCAAGGCCGGAAAGACCCTTGATGATGTGAAGGCAGTGGAAACGATGGATTATATCCTTCCTTCCCCTTCGGCCTGGATCTACTTTTACAATAAGGACGGCAAGCTGATTGGAGAGGGCGGAGTCCGCGTAACCGTCTCGGGCCCCGTTCCTGCCAGCGGCACAAAGGTTGCCCAACGTTTTGAAGAAGGTCATTTCAGCAAGTCCTATTTACAGTCTGTGGATGCTAACGGTAACGGCACTCACGGTGAATGGAAATAACCCCTTAACCCATTAAAACCATGAAAAAGATTTTTGCCATTGTGGCCGCTGTGATGGCCCTTCTGGTTTCCTCCTGCCAGCCCCTTGAGACAGGCACCGTTATGTACCACGTCAAAATTGACGAAAGCTTCTTCGACAACATGGACATCCTTGCCTACGGCATTGACGAGGGCTTTGCCCAGGCCGGTCTCACCAAGATGGAGGTAGGCGTACACTACTGGACGCTGAATGGCGAGAAGAACGCCTGCAACAAGAAAGCTTCCGACGCTTTCCTCAATCGCTGCAAGGCCATCGACAACGACCGCTCCCTGCTCACTCTTCCCCTGGATCTCAAGGGTGTAAAGGTTACGCTCATCTACACCTACAGCGGTGACCATGAGCTCACTTCCTACACCTTCCAGAAGTAAAACTAATTTTGCTATTTCCGGATTTTGACCTATCTTTGCAATCCCTACCAGCCCGGATGGCGGAATTGGTAGACGCGCTGGACTCAAAATCCTGTGATAGCAATATCGTGCGGGTTCGATTCCCGCTCTGGGCACAAGCCCGGCCCATTCTGGCCGGGCTTTTATCTATAAGACAACAGCAATAGATAATGAAACAAATTCTGCTGACACTTGCAACCGTCCTTTGCTGCGCCGCAGTGTTGACGTCTTGTAACAAGGACGGCACCCCTTCCGGATTTAAGGACTTTGGCGGCACATGGGTTGCCGACGCTTCCGGAAAGACTTTTTCCATCTGGAACTACGGTAAGGCATGGAACGTGTGGACGTTCAATGCCGACGGCACGGGCGTGTGTGACGTTTTCTTCCTGGCGGAAGAAGAGCCCGTTGCCGTCCAGCACCAGCCGTTTACCTACACCGCCGGGGACGGTAAGCTGGTCACCCTGATGGAGGACGGTCCCTGGGACTGGACATACAAGGCCGAAGGCGGCAGGCTGACGCTAAGCTACGAAGGCTCAGGCGGAATGACTTTCGACAAGGCCGATGCTACACAGACCGCCCGGTTTGACGAGTGGGGCAAGCGCGAGCTGCTGTCGGTGCCCGGCCTCCAGGCCCGCTATACCATCTTCGTCTATGGCAACTGCGGCGGCAGGACGGACAACATCATCGAGAAAGACTTCTGGGAGGCGGTCAGACCCTACCTGACGGATTCCACCAAGGTGCGCGTGGCTGTCCTCTACAAGTACGGCCAGAACACCAGCAGCCAGATGACCGACGACGGCGATGTGGTGTGGTTCGAACTGAACAGCGAGACCGACCTTGACAATCTGCACACGGAAGGACTGAACGGTCTCGGCATGCACACCGAGGCCATCGCCACCAGGCTTTACGATCCCAACACCATCCACCAGTTCATCGAGTTCAGCAGCCTTTTCTGCCCCGCCGAAGAATACATTTTTACCATCTGGGGCCACGGCAACGGCTTCGACCCCACGAACGATATTCCCGGCAAATACACTGAAAATCCCGATATCACCAAAGGCGTTATCGGCGACGAGTGGAACGGCGGCGAGAGACTCGACATGTACGAACTCTCGCAGGCCATCAAGGCTACGGGGCGCGCCCCGCTGAAGGCCATCTTCTTGAACAACTGCCTGATGGGCAACATGGAGTCGCAGACTGAACTGCGCGACGTAGCCGAGTACATTGCTTGCTCTGCCCACCTGCTCTCCACCGGCTACATCGTGTTGCCCGCCTTCATCAGAGGACTCATCGAGAAGGACAACGTGGAGGATGCTTTCGCCTATATGCTCAGCGACATCACCCCCGAATGGCAGAATGCCTACAGGGGTGGTGGTGTAGTCCCGGCCTTTAATGGCGATTTTAAGCTGCTGCGCACCAGCGAACTGGACGGAATTATCGATGTCACCCGCCGACTGGCCGACCGCCTCGTCACCCTCTACCCGTCGCAGCAGGAGGCCATTGACCTCGCCACCAAGCAGGTTTACCGCTTCTACACCGCCGGCAACAACCCCGAGGAATGCTATATTTATCCATTCTTCGACCTCCAGGACTATGCCGATAAACTGGCTGCCAACACGGGCGACGCCGAACTGACAGCCATTGCCGCCAGCCTGCGCACGGCCTTCGGCAAGGCTATCCTCCAGTACGCCGACGTCAGTTGGAGCGTGCAGCACCTGGACCACTACAGCCTCAGCGTCTGCCTCTACAATCGAGATGACTATAATAACGACGGCATCGGCGCGGGCTACGAGCAGTGCACCTTCCATAAACTCACCGGCTGGGGCAATTTCCTCCGCATCAACACCTGCCTGCCCTGGGGCAATCCCACTTGCGGAGGTGGCGGACATAATTGACGGGCCGATCAGTAGTTGAACTGGAGTTCGTCAATGTACAGGATGGATTTGCTGCTGCCGGTGAAATACTCGCCCAGAGCGCTGGAAAGGATGTTGACCCCTACAAAGGTGGGGGTAGCATCCTTCTTGTATTCAATGGGAATCTCGAAATGGACGTAACCGTCTGTGCCCTGGGATAATACCAGCACGCCCCTTCCAACCAGGTGAGGGTCAGCTTCCGGGTCGAAGTGGCCTTCCGTGGTCACAAGGCGCTGCGCCTTGGGCCAGTCGTACAGGGCCACCTCAATTTGGCCGCTGTCTGTTTTCCCCTTTTTGGACAGATAAGGTTCCTTGGCGTTGTCGATGACGCCGGGAATATAATGATAATAGCCTGACAGGCTCTTGGGACGCCCCTTAAAGGGCGTTCCGCTGTCCATTTCTATGCCGGAGAAGTTGACAAGGCGGATAAACTGACCGGTATAAAGACTACCGGGCGCGAAGGTCCAGGTTATTTTTCGGCTTACAATCTTGGCGGCCGCTTTCCCCGGGCCGGGAACGGCCACGTGCTCATATTCCGGCGTAGTGGTATTGACTCCCAAAACCTTCATGGCACCGTTGGCGCTGTCCCATACGCGTTGCTCTTTACCGGCATCCTTGGGATACGGATTCCAGGTACGTCCCTGCTGTGACCAGACGTCCAGGCTCATATTATACAGCTGCTGGGCGTTGACGACCGCGCAAACACAAATCGTCAAAAGAATAATCAGTACTTTTTTCATCACACGCAAAGGTACGAAAAAACGGCCGTTTTTTCGTACCTTTGGCTTTTGAAGCTGTAAATGCCTATGAAAACCAAATACATATTGATGGCAGGAATGGCCGCGCTGGCGGTGTTCTCCTGCTCGAAGAGGGATGTTGCGCCGGAGCCCGTGGAGCCCGAGGTGGAACCGTTACCTCCCGCCAGGATTGTCTCCACTACGCATGATGAACCGTATGGTATGACCGTCTGCGTCATGGAGTACCCGTCATCGGACCCTTACGGTAATCCGATCACGCTTTCCGGCACCATCACTTACGGCGATGAGATCAAAGACCAGAAGCCGGCAAAGGGCATCATGCTGGTGAACAGGCCATCGGCAGCCGGTACGGCCGACTGCCCCTCCGGCGGCTTTCTGCTCATCCAGAAAATCCTGGTTGGGAGCGGTTTGGTGTGCGTGTCGCCAGACTTATATGGGTTTGGCGTAACGGTGGACAAGAGCCAGGCCTATTGTATGGGTGAGGTGAACGCGCAGGCCGCCGTTGATGCGCTTCTGGCTGCACAGGAGCTGCTTCCGGGACTGGACATTCCCTTTGAACCCGGGAAGAACAACCGCATCTTCAACATGGGCTATTCCCAGGGCGGGCAGACGGCCATTGCCGTATTGAAGGCGGCGGCCGAAAAGTACCCGGACCTCCATTTCGCCCACACTTTTGCCGGCAGCGGTCCTTATAACATGCCGGAAACCTTTATCTCCCTGTTCCGGACGGGAGAGACCAGGCTTCCCGCTACCGTCATCCAGGCCCTTCTCGCGTTCAATGAATATTACGGCTTGGGATACAGGCAGGAAGAGCTCTTCCGGGAATCCGCCATGCCGGACATAAAAGAGTATATCCTGAGCAAGAATTACAGTATTTTCCAGGTTAATGAAAAATATTCCGCCCAGCGTTTGGAGAATCTGTTGAATCCGGATATCCTGAACGCCGAATCGGAAATGTTCAGGCGGTTCAGTGAAGCGGTCGTGAAGGATAACCTCTGTACCGGCTGGGTCCCCCGGAAAGAGGAAAGAATCTTTTTGAACTGTTTGCCCCAGGATGATGTTGTCTCCAGCGCCAATACCCTGGACTTGTATCATTTCCTGACAGGCGAACAGGAAATGCCACACGTGGAGTTGTTTTACTCCAAAGGCGTTTCCGTTCTGGTTCCGGACCAGGTTCCGCGCCATATTGCTTCCGCTGCGGATTTTGCCATAAATGTGATGGGCATTCTGGCCTCGAATTACGATATTGCCTGGCTGCCCAATTTCGCCCAGATTATCAAGGACGCTATGACGGCAAGGACAATTTAACCTATTTTTTGTATCTTTGCAATCCTATGTCCCAGGATAAGAAGATCATACAGGAGTTCACTTCCGGCGAGTACAAGGAAGGGTTCGTCACAGACGTAGAGCAGGAGTTCATTCCCAAGGGGTTGAACGAGGAAATCGTGCGTCTGATATCGGCCCGGAAGGAAGAGCCGGAGTGGCTGCTGGAGTTCCGCCTGGACGCCTTCCGCAAGTGGCAGAAGATGCCGCAGCCGGACTGGGCGCATCTGGATATGCCGGAGATTGATTTTCAGGACATTATCTACTTTGCCGCGCCTAAGAAGGACAAGGACAGGCCCAAGGAGATAGATCCCAAGCTGGCCGAGACCTTCGACAAGCTGGGCATTCCCCTCAAGGAGCGGGACGTGCTGGCCGGCGTAGTGGCTGTGGACGCCGTCTTTGACTCCGTTTCGGTCACCACAACCTTCCAGAAAACGCTCAAGGAAAAGGGCATCATCTTCTGCAGCTTTTCGGAGGCCGTTAAGGAGCATCCGGACCTGGTGCGCAAGTATCTGGCCTCCGTTGTGCCCGCTTCCGACAACTTCTTTGCGGCCCTGAACAGCGCCGTCTTCTCCGACGGCTCCTTCTGCTACATCCCCAAGGGCGTCCGCTGCCCCATGGAGCTTTCCAGTTACTTCCGCATCAACGCCAAGGGCACGGGCCAGTTCGAGCGCACGCTCATCGTGGCCGATGAAGGCTCCTACGTGAGCTATATGGAAGGCTGCACCGCCCCCATGCGCGACGAGCAGCAGCTGCACGCCGCCGTGGTGGAGATTGTGGTGGAGAAGGATGCCGATGTCAAATACTCCACCGTCCAGAACTGGTACCCCGGAGACGCCGACGGCAAGGGCGGCATCCTGAACCTGGTGACCAAGCGCGGTATCTGCAAGGGAGACGGCAGCCATCTGAGCTGGACGCAGGTGGAAACCGGCAGCGCCATCACCTGGAAATACCCTTCCACCATCTTGAAAGGCAATTTTTCGGCCTCGGAATTCTACTCCGTGGCCGTCACCAACAATCATCAGCAGGCCGATACCGGCACCAAGATGATCCACTTGGGACGCGGCACCAAGAGCCGGATTGTGTCCAAGGGTATATCGGCCGGCGTAAGCCAGAACAGCTACCGCGGCCTGGTGCGGATGGGAAAGAACGCGCAGAACGCGCGCAACTATTCCCAGTGCGACAGCCTCCTCATCGGCTCCCGCTGCGGGGCACACACCTTCCCGGTCATCCAGAGCCAGAATCCCACGGCCACCGTGGAGCACGAGGCTACCACCTCCAAGATATCGGAGGACCAGCTGTTCTACTGCAACCAGCGGGGAATCGGCCCCGAAGAGGCTGTGGGCCTCATCGTGAACGGTTATGCGCGTGAGGTGCTTTCCCGTTTGCCGATGGAATTTGCCGTTGAGGCGCAGAAACTGCTGCAAGTGTCACTTGAAGGATCGGTAGGATGAACTGGTTAGACCTCATATCCAGCGTGCTGGGCCTTACGTGTGTGTTCCTGGCGGGCCGCAACTCCAAATACAACTTTTGGGTGGGCTACCTGTACACCGCCTCGCTGTTTTTCCTGTTCTGGGACAAGAGCCTCTATGCCAGCCTGCTGCTGCAGCCGGTTTCCCTGGCCATCAACATCCTGGGCCATTACCGCTGGACACATCCCAAGGAGGACGAACAGAGTTCGCAGGATGCATCGGCCCTCAAAGTGAGCTCCCTGAGCCCTTCGGCTGCCGTTATCTGCGTGGCGGGAACTACGCTTGTCGCCGGTCTTTGGGGCCTTACGCTGGACAAGCTCTTCCCGGCCGATCCTCACCCTTACCTGGACTGCCTTGTCACCGCTCTCATCCTACTGGCACAGCTGCTCAGTTCCCTCAAGAAGTGGGAATGCTGGATTGTGTGGCTGCTGGTGAATATTACCCAGATTATCCTGCACATCAGCGTGGGCAATGTGTTCATGCCCATCGTGTGCGGACTGTACCTGATCAACGGCCTGTGGTCGCTGGCCACCTGGCTCAAGCTGTACCGCAATAAGGCGTAACGCTATTTCCCGGTATAGGCTCCCTCAAAGAGAATGGTTCCGGAAGTGGCCTCTCCGATGACGAAGAGGAAGGGGTGGTCGGCGTAGAAATACACGCGCTTGGGCTCTTCACCGGGGCCGGCGCTTTCTCCACACATCATGACAACCGTTACCGCAGCGGCTTCGGTGCCCCATTCGGCCACGGAAATGCGGGCTTTCTGGATGACGCTTCCAATCCAGAAATAGTAGCCGGACTTTTCGAACATGCTGTTGAATTCGGCCGTGCCGGGCACGAAAGGCCTCTGCATGCCCAGGGCTTTGAGGGCGTCGTTCAGTTCGAACTTGTTCTCAATGTCGAACTTGGGCAGTTTTACGTAAACTTCCGCATCGTTCTTAAAGGAACTCAGGATGGTTTTCCAGGAGATATTCGGAAGCTTTTTGACAAGGGCGTCCAGGTTGTTGTCGTCTGGCAGGAGGATGTACATGTAGTATTTGCTGCCGGCATAGGGAAGGGCCAAAACCTTGTACCCGTCCATCTCGGCATAGCGGTGATACCGGGTGTTGCGCATGAAGGAAACCTGTTTCTTGCTTCCGTCGGCCAGGGTGAAGTTATCCTGCACGGTGCTGTCCTCCAGGAACATGGGGTCATATTCGGTGCCGGCCCACTTGGCTTTGAAGTACAGGGCGTTCATGATGGCGGCGACGACATCGTCCGATATATCTCCGGGCTCCAGTACTTTGTCAATAAACCCGTCGGTATTGCGGGAGGCCCACTCGTTGATGCGGGCGGCCACCATGGCGGGGTCCGAGAAATCCATGTTGTCCACGGCGGCATAGTAGTTCTGCTGCACCTTTTGTTGGAACGCCGGAAGAAGCGGGAACTGGTCGTTCACCAGCAGGGCGTCGGTGAGTTTGAGCTTGACGTCCAAATCCACCGCCGGCAGCTGGTCCAGCAGTTTTTTGCTGTAGGCGTTGAGGGCGTCTATCCCATCGGCCCCGTATCCCAGGAAGCCGATGATTTCCTGCAGGGTTTTGCCATCGGCTCCGTTGGCGGTCATGGCCAGCGCAAGCTGCAGGCTAAGCGGCGAAAGAACCACGTTTTCCCCGGAGTACATCTGGTTCAGCAGGCGGAAAGCCATGCCGTTGCCGGCATCCACGTAGCCCTTTTCCGTCTCACTCAAATCTACCTTGGTGATTTGCTCGGTGGGGTCGGGAAAGAACACATCGATGGGATCCGTCACAACGGGATCCTTGACCAGGATCATGTCGCAACTCCATACCAATACCGCCGCGGCGGCTGCAAGAACAATCTTTTTCATAAGCACAAATGTAGCCATTTTTTCGTATCTTTGAAAACTAAAACGGAAACACATGTTGTTAGAAATAAAGAATCTGCACGCGCGGGTAGAAGACAAGGAAATTCTCAACGGGATTGATTTGACCATCGGCCCCGGGGAGGTGCACGCCATCATGGGCCCCAACGGAGCCGGCAAGAGCACGCTGGCGGCCGTCCTTACGGGCAAACCCGGTTATGAAGTGACGGAAGGAACGGTGCTGTTCCAGGGGAAGGACCTTCTGGCCATGGCTCCCGAGGAGCGTGCCTGGGCCGGGCTTTTCCTCAGTTTCCAGTATCCCATCGAGATTCCCGGCGTTACCATTACGGCCTTTATGAAGGCGGCGGTGAACGCCAAACGCAAAGCTAGCGGCCTCCCGGAAATGAAAACCGGCGACTTTCTCAAACTGATGAAGGAAAAGATGGCCTTTGTGCAGATGAAACCGGAATTTGCCAAACGCGAAGTGAACGTGGGCTTCTCCGGCGGCGAGAAAAAGCGCAACGAAATTTTCCAGATGGCCCTTCTGGACCCCGCCCTCTCCATCCTGGACGAGACCGACAGCGGCCTTGATGTGGACGCCCTCAAGATTGTGGCCGATGGCGTAAACACCCTCCGCAGCCCGGAAAAGAGCGCCATCATCGTTACCCACTACCACAAGCTCCTGGAGTATGTACAGCCGGACTTCGTGCACGTGCTCAAAGCCGGCTGCATAGTGAAAACCGGTGGCGAGGAGCTCATCGAAGCCATTGAATCCAAGGGATTTGACCAGTTCTGATATGGGTCACGGAAAGTACATCGCACCCCCGAAAGGGCAGTATCAGGTGCAGGCCGGGGAAATCCTGAACCTGCAGTTCGTGGTGCTGCCGGGGGAGAGCAAGGACATAGACGTTTCTATTGACCTCTGTGGTCCCGGGGCCGAAGCCCATTTGAAGGGCATGTACCTTTGCAACGGGAACGAAAGGGTGAATTTCCGCATTGTAATGCACCACAAGGCCCACGGCTGCAAGAGCACGCAACTGTTCAACGGCATTGCCGGCGGCAGCGCCCAGGTGTCTTTTGGTGGCACCATCGTGGTGGCGCCGGACGCCCAGCAAACCGAGGCCTATCAGGAAAACCACAATATTGTGCTCACGCCGGAGGCCAAAGTGGACACCAAGCCCCAGCTGGAGATTTATGCCGATGATGTAAAATGCTCCCACGGCGCCACTGTGGGCCAGCTCAACGAAGACGAACTCTTCTATATGCGCTCCCGGGGCATTCCGGAAAAAGAAGCCAAGACCCTGCAGATGCTTTCCTTCCTGTCCCCGGTGATTCCGGAAGGAAGGGAAGAGGAAATTTTGCTATCTTTGTACCATGTGCTTGAGTAAGAACATGATACTGGCGGCGGCCGTCACCGTTCTGGTGACAGCCTGCATGGCCCCTAAGCGTACAGACCGCAAGATCCAGAAACTGATGGACGAGCTGGACGGTTACCTGGCCGCCAAGGAACTGTACGTTGCCAAGAAACAGGATCAGCTGGACGCCTATCGGCGCCTCATCAGCGCCACGCAGGACCCGGCGAGCCGGTATGAATTGGAAATCATTGCTGCCAGCGACTATTTCGCCTTCAGCTTCGACTCTACGCAGGCCTATCTGAAAAAGGCACAGGCACTGGCGCTGTCCATTCCGGACAAGGAGCGTTACGACCAGGCCACCATCATACTGGGTCATCTCTATGAGAAGGCCGGCAACTACTTCGAGGCCAGCCAGATCCTGTACGACCAGATTCAGCCGGATCAACTGTCCAAGCCGCTGCAGGAGGAGTATTACTGGACGCTGTACGATTTCAGCAAGGACATGGCGGGCAATTCCGGAATGGTGGAGCGCATGTCCATTCCCCCGGCCGCCTCTTTCCGGGAGCGTCTGTATCAGATGCTTCGCCCCGAGTCGTCCCGCTACCGCTGGATCCTGCGGGACCAGTTTATGGAGGAAGGCCGGCTGGAAGCCGCCGACAGCGTGAGCCGTCTGCTGCTGGGCAGTGTAAAGCCGGAAGACCGGGATTACGCTATCCATGCCTTTTTCCAGTCGGAACTGGAGGAGCAGAAAGGCAATCAGACAGAGCGAATGCAGTGGCTGGTCAAGAGTGCCGAATGCGACATTGTGAATGCTGTCCGGGACTATGCTTCCCTTACGATGGTGGCCCAGCTCATCCTGCCCACCGACGTCGACCGCAGTTTCCGTTATCTGCGCATTGCCCAGGAAGATGCCCTGTTGTATAACGCCAAGCTGCGCCCCTGGCAGATTTCCCGCTTCCTGATGCAGGTGGAAGACGCTTATCAGGAACGGCAGGTCCGCGTTACCCGTTCCGGTCAGATATGGTCTATCCTGCTGGCTTTCCTTACCTTAATATTATCCATGGTCACTTATTTCCTCATCGCCCGCTCCCGCAAACTCTCCAAGCTGCGGATGGAGCTGGAGGAAAGCAACAATTCCCTGGCGCTGGCCAACGTGACCCTGAACGGCCTGAACCAGCAGATTTCCAAGGCCGATAAGGTGAAGGAAAGATACATCCTGAATTTCCTGCAGGGCCTCTCGGCGCAGGTTTCCGTTATCCGGACGGAAGACAACCGCTTCCGCAACCTGCTCAAGCAGGGGAAGGCCGACCAATTGCTCAAGGAGCTGTCCATCAGCGGCCGCAGCGAAAAGGCGCGCGACGAATTCTACGAAACCTTCGACTCTACCTTCCTGGCCCTGTATCCGGCGTTTGTGGAGAAATTCAACGCCCTTCTCAAGGAGGAGGCGCGGGAAGTGGCTCCCGACGGAAGGCTCACCACGGCGCAGCGCATCTTCGCCCTCATCCGTCTGGGCGTGGACGACAGCAAGGCCATTGCCACTATGCTGGACTATTCCCTGAGCACCATCTACAACTACAAGGTGGCTGTCAAAAATGCCGCCCTGGGAGACCGTGAGGCCTTCGAAGAGCAGGTGAAAGCCATTGGAAAGTAAAGGGTTTCGCCCTATTTCATTACTACTTTTTCACTATTTTAAAGTATTTTAATTAGTTTAGTTTTAACTAATTAGCTTTATTATGCCGCTACTTTAATATTCTTAAAGGAAGCGGCTGCTTTTTTTGCTTATAATTTTGCACCAGACATATTGTCGAAACACACATTTATTAACAATAACCAACGCAAACCAAATCAAAGCGTATGAAAAAACTAGCTTTCTTAGTCCTTTTCTTAGGATTGAGTCTGGTTGCAATGGCACAGGACGTGACCTTCAAGGGCCGTGTCCTGGATTCCGGCAACCAGCCCATCGTGGGCGCTTTCATCGTTCAGCAGGGAACCAGCAATGGTGCCATGACCGACGTGGACGGAGCATTCTCCCTTCGCGTCGCGCGCGGCGCGGTTGTAGAGGTGTCCTGCCTGGGTTATGAAAGCACGCAGTTCACGATTAACAATGACCAGACGCTGGACATCGTCCTCAAGGACGACAGCCAGATGCTGGAGGAGACCGTTGTCATCGGCTACGGTGTCCAGAAAAAATCGGTGGTGACCGCGGCTATTTCCTCCGTCACCTCAGACGACCTGAGAGTCCAGTCCCAGAACCGTGTGGACAACATGCTTCAGGGTATGACTTCCGGTGTCCAGGTTACCCAGGAATCCGGTGCCCCCGGTGCCAGTTCCACGGTGATCGTCCGTGGTGTGGGTTCCATCAACCACGCGTCTCCGCTTTATATTGTTGATGGTATGCCCGCCGGCAGCATCGACTACATCAACCCGAACGACATTGAACGAATCGACGTGCTCAAGGACGCCGCTTCCGCTGCCGTTTACGGTGCCCGCGCCGCCGACGGTGTTATCCTGGTGACCACCAAGTCCGGTAAGGAAGGCAAGACCGTGGTGAACTACGACTTTTCCTACGGATTCCAGAATCCCTGGCGCAAACCCGCCGTTCTCAATGCTACCGAATATGCCATCATGATGAACGAGGGTATGCTCAATGCCGGCAGTGCTCCCATTTACGACGATCCCTACTCCCTGGGCAAGGGAACCGACTGGGTGGGCGCCATCTTCGACAAGAACGCCCCTATCATGAAGCACGACCTGAGCATTTCCGGTGGTACCAGCCGCATCAACTACAACATCTCCGGCGGCTACCTTTCTTCGAAGGGTACCATCGGCGGTCGCTTCGGCCAGTCCTACTATGACAGAGTGACCCTGCGCGAGAACGTGGGCGTTACCCTTTTCGATGATTCCGCTTCCCGTATCTGGCTCAACAAACTCACTATCAGCAACCAGATTTCCTACGCTCACATCGAGAACGCCGGCATTTCGGCAAACTCCGAATACGGTTCCCCGCTGGGTTCCGCACTGGGCATGTCCCCGCTGGATCCCATCTATGCCGACGCCGATGAAGAAGCCCGTTACAAGACTCTGTACCCGGCCGGCTATCCTTATATTATCCGTGACAGCCAGGGTAAGCCCTACTTCATCGCCGACGGCGGTACCTATAACGAGCAGGCCAACCCTATCGCCATGCTGGACCGTCCCCACGCTTATACCGCTACCGACAAGATTGTGGGCGGCCTGACCACCGAGCTCCAGCTCATCGACGGCCTGAAGTTCCGCAACGCCATTACCCTGGACCTCTCCTATGTGTCCCAGCACGGTTATACTGTTCCCTACTTCCTCACCTCCAAGAGCTACAGCTACGATACGGTTACCTCTTCCACGGTGTACGACGCCAGTGGCAATGCTTCCACCGTTGAAAAGATCAACTACGGTTCCTCTGCCTACCAGAACATGTACCGTTACTACAGCTACCAGATTGAAAACACCCTCACCTATGACAAGACGTTCGGAAAGCACAGCCTGAATGTGGTGCTGGGTCAGTCTGCCTACAAGTCCTCCTCTTCCTCCGTGGGCGCTTCCGCCAAGGGCCTCATCTATCCCGACGATCCCTGGAAGATCAGCGTGAACAACACCCTGGGCCAGTCCAACGACGGCGACCGTGACGGTTGGGGAAGCTGGAATTCCATCCCGTACAGCATTCTTTCCTATTTCGCCCGTGTCTCCTATAACTTTGACGAGCGCATTCTGGCACAGGCCACTGTCCGTCGGGACGCCTCCTCTCACTTCGGCCCCAACAACAAGTGGGGTACCTTCCCGTCCTTCTCCCTGGGCTGGAATATCAAGAACGAGCGCTTCCTGAAGGAGAACCGCGTCATTTCCATGGCGAAGATCCGCGCCTCCTGGGGTATCAACGGTAAGGACAACTTGGCCGACTTCCTGTATGCCGTGTACGCCCAGTCCGGCAACAACTACATCTTCGGTTCCGGTGCCAACGCTACGGAAGCCGTGAACATCGGCGTAAAGGCCTCCGGCCTGGCCAACCCCAATGCCAAGTGGGAACAGTCTATCCAGACCGACTTCGGTGTAGACCTGGGTCTGTGGGGCAACCAGTTCACCGCTACCCTGGACTACTATATCAAGGACGCCTCCGGTATGCTCATGGAGATGCAGGTTCCCACCTATGCAGGTGACTCTGCCCCTACCGGCAACGTAGGTACCATGCGCAACTCCGGTGTCGAAATCGACCTGGGTTATCGCGGCAGCGCCGGCGACTTCCATTACGGTATCAAGGCCAACGCATCCTACAACGTGAACAAGCTCACTAAGCTGGCCGATGAATCCTCCTATATCATCACGGCCACCCATAAGATCGGCTCCCTTACCCGCGGCGAAGTGGGTGAAGTGTTCCCGTACTTCTGGGGATGGAAGACCGACGGCGTTTTCCAGAACATGGCCGAGGTGAATGCCTATGTGAACGACAAGGGCGAACTCATCCAGCCCAACGCCCAGCCCGGTGACTTCCGCTGGAAGGACATCAACAACGACGGTGTCATCAATGACGATGACCGCACCAAACTGGGTAAGGGTATTCCGGACTGGACCTTCGGCCTCACCATTACCTTCGACTGGAAGGGTATCGACTTCTCCATGCTCCTCCAGGGCCAGGCAGGCGCCCAGGCCATGAACGTCACCCGCCGTACCGACCTGTACTACATCAACCTGCCCAAGTCCATCCTGAACCGCTGGACCGGCGAAGGTTCCACCAACAAGTATCCCCGCTTCGCTTTTGATTCGGCCAACGAGAACTACCGTGTTTCCGACTATTGGTTGGAAGACGCTTCTTTCCTGCGTGCCCGTAACATCCAGCTGGGTTATACCCTCCCTTCCAAGCTCACCAAGAAGTTCTTTGTCTCCCGCCTGAGATTCTACGGACAGGTCGAGAACGCCTTCACGCTCACCAAATATACCGGCTGCGATCCGGAAGTTTCCGGCGGCTTCACCTCAGTGGGCGTAGACCGCGGTGTCTATCCTCAGAACAGAACCGTCACCTTTGGTGTCAATGTAACTTTCTAACAGACCACGGATATGAAAAAGATAATTATTGCACTCAGTGCCATTGCCGTTCTGCTGACTGCCTGCTCCAAGGATTTCATCAATCCCAAGCACAACAGCTCCGAACCGCTCGATGAATACTTCAATACTCCGGAGCGTCTCTTCCAGTGCCTTGTGGCTGCCTATGACCCGCTGGAGTGGTACGACTATGCCTTTGGCCAGTACGACAACCTGCACCTCATCTTCGATGTAATGGGCGACGACATGTATGCCGGCGGTTCCAACGAAGGTGACCAGCCCATCATTGTGAAGACGCATTACTACACCGCCACTTCCACCGACGTGTGCAACCAGATGTGGACGGTGAACTATTCCGGTATCAACCGTGCCGCCACGCTCATCAAATACATTGATGGCGCCGAAGGTGTGGATGACAATACCAAGAAACTCTATGTGGCCGAGGCCAAGGTCCTGATGGCTTACTACTATAATATGCTGTGGAAACTCTGGGGTAACATCCCTTACTGGGAGGAACTCCTGGAGGCCCCTTACTTCGCTCCCCAGCTGGGCCACGATGAGGTTTATGCCAAGTTCATCAAACTGATCGAGGATGCCATCGCTCTCGACGTCCTTCCCATGAAGGCCGCCGTGGGCAGTGAAGGCCGCGTGACCAAGGCCATGGCCTATATGCTTTACGCCGAGGCCGTGATGTACCAGAACGACAACAGCCGTTACCAGACCGCCCTCAACTACATGAAGGAAATCATCACCAGCGGCGAGTACTCCCTGGTAGCCGATTTCGCAAGCATCTGGGAAGAGACCGGTGAATGGGGTCCCGAATCCATCTGGGAAATCAACTATATGTCCGAAGGCGGTATCCGCGACTGGGGTAACTCCATCGCTGCCGGTGGTCAGGTGAATTCCATCCTCACCGGTATTCCCGCTCCCAAGAACGTTCCCGATTACCATGAGGGCTGGGGCTTCGGCACCATCGCCAAGAGCGCTTACGACATGTATGCCGACGACGATATCCGCAAGGATGGCGGTATCCTGAATTTCGCTAAGTATGCTGCTTCCCATCCGGGTGCCGAATACACGCCCCGTTGGCAGGATACCGGTTTCTGGAACCTCAAGTACATCGCCCGTGAAGGCGGTAACCACGGTTACAAGGCTTCCGATAACGTGAACTACTGCAACAACGAGCGTATCTACCGCTACGCCGAGACGCTGCTGAACGCCGCCGAGCTTTCCGTCCTCCTGGGACAGGATGGCAGCAGTTACCTCAAGCAGGTGCGTGACCGTGCCAACTGCCACGACACCGGTGTCACCCGCGAAGACATCATCCAGGAGCGCCACAAGGAGTTTGTGGGTGAAGGCAAGCGTTATTGGGACCTGGTACGCAGCGGCTTGGCTCCCACCGTACTGAAAGCCGCCAATCACGAATACCGCAAGACCGACTGGACCGAGAACAAGAAGTACTGGCCCATCCCTCAGGGCGAAATTGATAAGGATCCCGCTCTGGTACAGAACGATTACAATAAATAACAGTTGTCATGAAAAAATTCTGGAAATATATAGCTGTTGCAGCCGGTCTGGCTTTTGCCGCCGCCTGTGCTCCCCAGTATCCGGAAGTCTCCCCTTCTCTGGCCCCTCAGGCATCGGCCCTGGACGTGACCATAGACGTTGACCAGACCACCAACTTTGTTACTTTCACCATGAATAACAAGGGACTGGTTCCGGTTTGGATCTTCGGTGACCAGAAGATTGACGGAAAAGCCAACAAGAATTACTCCTATACCGTGAACGGCCTGAAACTCCGTTTCCGCGACGCAGGTGAATACGCCGTTGAGGTGAAAGCCTACAACAATGGCGGTATGACCCAGGGTTCCTTGGTGAAGACCTTCACCCTGGAAAACACCTACCGCGATCCCTTCGATCCTTCTCCTTACATCAAGGCCGTATCCGGTGGCGAAAGCCAGAGTTGGGTATGGAACAGCTCGGAGAATGGTCATTTCGGCTGCGGTCCTGTCGGGGATCCTAAGGGCTGGTGGTCTTGCGAAGCCAACGGCAAGAAGGGTTTCCTCTATGACGACGTGATGACCTTCAGCGCCGACGGCCAGTACACCTTCAACCCCGGTGACGGAAAGGCCTACGCCAACAAGGGCTCTGAATACAAGACCGAATTCAAGACCGCCGATGAAGACTACCTCTTCGACACGGTTGAGAAGACCACCAAGTACAGCTTCGAGAGCAATTGGAACGAAGCCGGTATCGAGGAAATCTACCTGGTGCTGGAATCCGGTAGCGAACTCTCCTATGTGCCCCACAAGAGCATCGTGGAAGAACCCCGCTACCAGTTGATGGAAACCAAGACGTCTTCCATCAAAAAGAAGCTGCAGCTCATGGCCACGGTGTTTACACCCGACAATACGGATGGTATCTCCTGGTACTACGAGTTTATTCCCGAAGGCTCTGCTCCCGGTTCCGAAGATCCGCTCTATGGAAAGGAGAGCAAGACTTGGGTCCTGGACAACGAAACGCAGGGTTATATGGGCTGTGGTCCCGACGTGACCAACCCCACCGGTTGGTGGAGCGCCGCTCCGCACGACAAGGATGCCTATGGTGTGAAGGATGATGAACTCACCTTCTTCAAGGATGGCAAGTACATCTTTGATCCGGGCGCCGATGGTGTTGTGTATGTAAACAAGGACTCCGGTTATCACGCCGAAATCTACACGGGTGACGGCAATGACTACGATGCTCCCGCCGAGAAGCAGGAATCTACCTATACGCTGGGTTCCGACGGGAATGGCGACTACATCGAATTCCCTGCCGGTATCCTTTACAGCTACGTGCCTAATGCCGCTGTCATCAATGACGAGCCCAACCGCCTTACCGTGACGGAACTCACCGAGAGCCGTCTGGTCCTGGTGGCCAACTTCGACGGCATTTCCTGGCAGCTTATCTTCCGTCCCAAGAACGGAGTACAGCCTGCTGAAGACCCGCTGTATGGTATCACCAGCAAGATTTGGATTCCCGCTAATGACAAGGCTGGTTATATGGGCTGCGGTCCCGACCTGGGCAACCCCGCCGGCTGGTGGAGCGCCGCTCCCCACGACAAGGATGCCTACGGTGTAACCGATGATGAGCTCACCTTCTTTGCCGATGGCAAATATGTCTTCAATCCCGGCGCCGACGGTCTTGTATATGTAAACAAGGATTCCGGTTATCATGCCGAAATCTATACGGGTGACGGCAACGACTACGATGCTCCTGCCCAGCAGCAGGAAACCACCTATGTGCTTGATGAGGATGAAAACGGCGAATACATCGAATTCCCTGCCGGAACCCTCTTTGGCTATGTGCCCAATGCCGCTGTGATCAATGACGAACCCAACCGTCTTTACATCAAGGAACTGACAGCAGACAGTATGACGCTCGTTGGCGTGTATGAAGGCATTGCCTGGCAGTTCATGTATAAGCCTAAGGACGGTCAGGGTGGCGGCGGTGAGCCTGCTTCTCTGGAAGAAGCCCTTGTGGGTTCCTGGACCTGGGATGCCGACGTCAATGGCCATTTTGGCTGTGGTGAAACCCTGGCCAACCCTACCGGTTGGTGGAGCGGTGAAGCCCACTGCAAGGACAACGCCTTTATGTACAACGACGTAATCACCTTTACCGCTGACGGCAAGTATACGCTGGATCCCGTGGACGGCAAGTCCTATATCAATAAAGATGTTACTGTATACAACGCCCTTAAGACCGGTGAGAGTCCTTACGGAGACGACTTTGTCATCGCCATCGATCCGGTGAATGTGAACTATACGCTCGATGAGGTTGATGACTACGAAGTTATCAAGCTGGATGATGGCGGAATGTTCTCCTATACTCCCAACAACGATTTTGCCGACGAGCCCTGGCTTTATGTGAAGTCCTACAGCAAGGATCAGCTTATCCTGATGAGCTACACAGCTACGGGCAATGGCGGTGGATCGATTGCCTGGCAGTTCATCCTTAAGAGAGTCCAATAATGAGTCCTCTGAAATGCATGAAGGGGTTGCTGCTGCCGCTTGCGGTGGCAACCCTTTTGATTTCCGCTTGCGGTTCCAAGCCGGTGCAGCCTGCGTCGGCCGGAACCCTGAGCGTGAATCCGGCCAGCCTGAATCTGGCCGATGCCGCCGCGACGGAAACCATCACGGTCACAGCCGATTGCGACTGGGGCGTGTCGGTCACCGACAAGGAGTGGTGCTCGGTTACTCCCTCCGGCGGTGTGTCCGGAACCACACCCGTCACGGTGAAGATAGCGGAAAACAACACTTACGAGACCCGCACCAACACCGTAACTTTCCGCTACGGAAGCGAGTCCAAGACCGTGGAAATTTCCCAGACGGGCAAGGAAAAACCCGCACCGCCCACACCTGCGGGCATGGTGGTTCCCGACGGCTATGAGCTGGACTGGAACGACGAGTTTGAAACGGCCGGAATGCCTTCCATGACCGAATGGTGGTACGAGACCGGTGGCGGTGGCTGGGGTAACAACGAAATCCAGACCTACGTGGCCCGTGCCAAGGACGGTGTGGACCTGGCCTACATCAGCGACGGTAGTCTCAAGATCGAGGCCCAGAAGATAGGCGGTACGGTCTATTCCATCCGTATGAATACCAAGCGTGCCTGGCAGTATGGCTGGTTCGAGGCTCGCATCAGGGTGACAGACGTCCCCGGTTCCTGGCCGGCGTTCTGGATGATGCCCAAGAATTTCAAGACATGGCCCGGAGACGGAGAGATTGACATTATGGAATATGCCATCTCCACTCAAGGCAAGAATAAGTCTTCTTCCAGCATTCACTGCAACGCCTTTAACTGGCCTGCCGGAACGCAGAAGACGCACGTGCAGCCCGTGAGCAATGCAGCTACGGATTTCCACGTATATGCATTGGAATGGACGGCCGAAGAGATGAAATTTTACGTAGACGGCAACGTGCATCTGGTTTTCAAGAATGACGGCAAGGGCTACGACCACTGGCCGTTTGACGCTCCTTTCTACCTCAAGCTCAATCTGGCATACGGTGGAAATATGGGCGGCAAGACCGATGACAGCCAGCTGCCTGCTATCTACGAAGTGGACTACGTCCGCGTTTTCAAGAAAAAGTAAACGATGAAAAGTATCCGAAACCTATACCTGTCGGCCCTGGTGTTGCTCTTGTTCTCCTGCTCAGGACAGCAAGGCACCACCGTGGGCAGCACTCCCGAAGTAGAGAAACGCGTGGAAAAACTGCTCTCGCAGATGACCCTGGCCGAAAAAATCGGCCAGATGAACCAGGTGTCCGCCGGGGGAGAGGTGGGCAATTATGCCGACGCCCTGCGCAAGGGGCAGATAGGCTCCATCCTGAATGAGGTGGATCCCGTGAAGCTGAATGAATTCCAGCGCCTGGCAGTGGAAGAGTCCCGCCTGGGCATTCCGCTGCTGGTGGGCCGTGACGTCATTCATGGCTTCCATACCATCTTCCCCATTCCGCTGGGCCTGGCCGCCACCTTTGACCCCGCCTTGGTAGAAGAGGGAGCCCGCGTGGCAGCCTCGGAAGCCACGGCGCAGGGTGTCCGCTGGACGTTCTCGCCCATGCTGGACATTGCCCGCGACCCCCGCTGGGGACGCATCGCCGAAGGCAGCGGTGAAGATACTTATCTGGATGCCCGTATGGGTGAGGCGATGGTGCGCGGTTACCAGGGCACCAGCCTGGACAGCACTTCCATGGCTGCCTGCGTAAAGCATTTCGTGGGTTATGGCGCAGCCGAAGGCGGCCGTGACTACAACAGCACCTTCCTCACCGAACGCCAGCTCCGCAATGTGTATCTGCCTCCCTTCGAGGCCGCCATCAAGGCCGGAGCCATGACGCTGATGACTTCCTTCAACGACAACGACGGTGTGCCTTCCACGGCCAACGCCTTTGTGGTGAAGGACGTGCTGCGCGGCGAATGGGGATTCGACGGCCTGGTGGTTACCGACTGGGATTCCATGGGCGAGATGATCGACCACGGATTCGGTGAAGACCGGAAGGATGTGGCCGAGAAGGCCGTGAACGCCGGTGTGGATATGGATATGATGACCTTCGGCTTCCTCTCTCATCTGGAAGAACTGGTGAAGAACGGGGCCGTCAGCAGAAAGTCCATCGACAATGCCGTCCGTAACATCCTCCGCGTCAAAGTGATGCTGGGCCTGTTCGAGCATCCCTACGTGGACGTGGAGGCCGCGAAGGCCGTCCAGTATGCTCCCGAGCATCTGGCATCGGCCCAGAAGAGCGTTGAGGAGTCCGTGATCCTGCTCAAGAATAGCGGCGTGCTGCCGCTCAAGGGCGGTCAGCGGATCCTGGTCACCGGCCCCATGGCCGATGCTCCGCACGACCAGCTGGGCACCTGGGTTTTCGACGGTGAAAAAGCCCACACGGTTACTCCGCTCAAGGCTTTGCAGGAACTTTTCCCCGGCAAGGTGGACTATGTTCCCGGCCTCACTTTCAGTCGTGATAAACGCAACAATTTCTTCGATGTGATGGCTGCAGCACGCCGTGCCGACGTGGTGCTGGTGTTCCTGGGCGAGGAAGCCATCCTTTCCGGCGAGGCACACTCGCTGGCCGATCTTAACCTGAAGGGCTCCCAGAGCGAGTTGCTCGCCGCCCTGAAGGCCACCGGCAAGCCGGTAGTGGCCACGGTGATGGCCGGCCGGCCGCTCACCATCGAGCGGGACCTCCCCAACGTGGATGCCATGCTGTACAGCTTCCATCCCGGCACCATGGGCGGTCCGGCCCTGGCCAACATCCTCTTCGGCAAGGTGAATCCTTCCGGCAAGACCCCCATCACCTTCCTGCGCACCGTAGGACAGGCTCCCATGTACTACAGCCATAACAACACCGGCCGGCCGTACAGGGGGGAAACCCTGCTGGATGACATCCCGGCCGAGGCCGGCCAGACTTCCCTGGGCAATACTTCCTACTATCTGGATTACGGCGCCTATCCGCTCTTCCCCTTCGGCTATGGCCTCAGCTACACCACCTTTGCCTATTCCGGCATCGGCCTGGACAAAGAGGTTTACAAGGCCGATGATACCATCACGGTAACCTTCACCCTGGCCAACACGGGCAAGTACGACGGCACCGAAGTGGCTCAGGTGTATATCCGTGACCTGGTAGGCTCCATCACCCGTCCGGTGAAGGAACTCAAAGCTTTCGAGCGCGTGAGCCTGAAGGCCGGTGAAAGCCGTACCCTCACGGTGAAGATTCCCGTGCAGGAGCTCGCTTTCGTGGGGCTGGACGGTGTGAAGAAAGTGGAAGCCGGAGACTTCCAGCTGTGGGTAGCCGGAGACAGCGCTTCCGGCGAAGCATTATCCTTTAAAGTACAGTAGTTTATGAAAAGTATGCGGTCCCTGCTCCTCCTCGCCCTGTTCCTGCTTCCTTCCTGCGGACCTTCCTCGGCGGTGACGCCGGATCCCGGTCCGGAACCGACCCCTTCCGAGAAGTCGTATGCCCAGGTGTACACCACTTCTGTGAGCGGCGCACGGATGGAACCCAGCCAGCTTGTGCTGGGAAAACCGGAGGATGCCATATTCTATAAGGTGGCTCCTACAGGGGAAAGCTTTCAGTCGGTAGACGGCTTCGGCCTGGCCATTACCCAGGCCAGCTGCTACAACCTGATGCTGATGAGTGCAGCGGACCGCAGCGCTTTTCTGGAAGAGATTTTCAGTCGGGAAAAGGGCCTCGGCTCGTCCCTTATCCGCGTATGCATCGGCGGCTCCGACTTTTCCCTGGACGAATTCACCTGGTGTGACACGCCCGGTATGGAGAATTTCGCCGTCCATCCTTCCGACGAACAGTGGGTGTTCCCCATACTGGATGAGATATACCGCATCAATCCCGATGTGAAAATCATCGGCTCTCCCTGGAGCTGCCCCGTGTGGATGAAAATGGGGGAGAACGGATCGCTTCCGTATGACAAGTGGACAGGCGGACGCCTGAACCCGCTCCATTATCAAGAATACGCCCAATACTTTGTGAAGTGGATTCAGGAGATGGAGAAACGGGGGTATAAGATTCAGGCGGTAACCCTGCAGAACGAGCCTTTGAACAGGGGCAATTCCATGTCGCTGTTCATGCCCTGGGCCGACCAACTGGCCTTCATCAAGGAAGCCGTGGGTCCCGCATTTGCCCAAGCCGGCATTCAGGCAAAGATCCTGCTCTTTGACCACAATTACAATTACGACGGCATGTCGGACCAGACCGATTATCCCCTGCGCATCTATGCAGATGAGGAGGCATCGGCCTATGTGGCCGGCAGCGCCTGGCACAACTACGGGGGCAGCGTGAACGTGCTCGACAAGATTCATAGCAGCGCTCCCGACAAGGAAATTTACTTTACGGAGGCTTCCATCGGCACCTGGAACTACAGTTTTGACGGTTGCCTCCTCAATGATTTCCGGGACATTTTCCTGGGCACGCTGTCTCGTTTCGGTAAAGGTGTCACCCTGTGGAACCTGATGCTGGACGATCAGCATAAGCCTTATCGGCCCGGTGGCTGCGGCACCTGCTGGGGAGCTGTCACCCTCAATTCGAACGACCATTCCCTGGTGCGCAACTCCCATTATTATAATGTTGCACATTGTTCCAAGGTACTGAAACCTGGTGCCGTCCGTCTGGGGACTTCCGGATACTCCGCCGCGGGCCTCACTTACCTTTGGTTCCGCAATCCCGACGGGTCACAGGCCGTTCTCTTCCTCAATGAAAGCAGCGAGCAGGTGCTGGTGAATCTGGTAAGCGGTAAAGTGTCTGTCCCTTGTAAAGTTCCTGCCAAATCCATCCAGTCTGTCATTTGGACCGAAAAATAACAGTATCTTTGCAGTATGCAACCAAGGAAACTGTTTCTTTTGTGTGTCTGTGCCCTGCATTTGATAGCGGGTTGCTCTCCGCGTAAAGAAATCCTGCCGACGCCGGAAAGTGCCGTTTTAAGGAACATTTCAGTGTCGGCCTACACTTTGGTCCTTCCGGAAGGGGGATCGGCCGAATTGCAATTTACGGTCAGTGATGCCGCCTACGTATTCAATTATGCCGTAGGGACTTCTGCCTGTCAGGTAAAACTGATGCTCCCAGGCGGCCGGGAACCTCAGGAATTCTATCTGAAGGATGTTTTCGGCAGTCATCCTCAAGGAACGTATGTTGCCGTTATCGCCGATGCCGGCACGGGCACGCGGTATGAGACCCAAGCCAGTATCGCCATTGTACTTCGTGATTCGGAAACAGGGGCGGAATCGGTGGTGAAATCGGCTGCAATCAATTTTAAGGCCGAATTCGATCCGGCCGGGGAAGCAGGGAAAACGGGCCTTCCCGTGCTGTTCATGAATACGGCCGACGGGAAGAATATCACCTCCAAGACCGATTTTGTGGCCGGTGATGTCACCATCCGGGGGACGGAGACCCTGCCGGGCCTGCCCACGGCCAAATGCCGCATCCGTGGCCGCGGGAACACCACTTGGACCTGGCCCAAGAAACCCTATCTCATTGCCTTTGACGAGCAGCAGTCCGTCCTGGGGATGCCCCGGCACAAGCGCTGGGTCCTGCTGGCCAATTTTATGGACCGCACGCTGATGCGCAACCTGGTGTCGATGAAAGTGGCCACCCTTACTTCCCTGGCGTGGACCCCGCGCTGCGTTCCCGTAGAGCTGGTGCTCAACGGTGTGCACAAGGGATCCTATCTGCTCATAGAACAGGTGCGGGTAGACAAAGACCGCGTGAACATTTCCAAAGAGGAAGGATACCTGCTGGAACTGGATTTCCACTACGACAACGAGTTTCAGTGGAAAGAACGCAACATCCCCTTTGCGGTGAAGTATCCGGACCCCGATGAACTTACCCAGCCGCAGAAGACCTATATCAAGAATTATGTCAAGGAGGTCTCTGACGCTATTTACGGGACTGATTTCAAGGACCCCGAAAAGGGGTATGCCCGATACCTGGACGTAGACTCGTTCATTGACGAATGGATTGTCTATGAAGTGATGTGCAATCACGAACTGGGCAATCCGGGCAGTGTATTCTTCCACAAGGACAAGGACGGGCTGCTCAAAGCCGGCCCCGCCTGGGACTTTGACTGGGGCGTCCTTTCCTTCTATACGTCCAACGGCGAGAATGGTCTGGTGAACGGAAAGGCCATCTGGTATGCCCGTCTGTTTCAGGATCCCGCCTTCAAGGACCGGGTAAAAGCCCGTTTCCAGGAACTGCTGCCCCAGCTGGAAACCATTCCGGAGTATATGGAAGAATGCCGCGCCCTCTTAAGCAAATCGGCCCAGTTGAATTTCAAGATGTGGAATCCGGCCGATGACCGCACACAGAACGGCGGCCGAATCATCAACGGCGACGAAAACCTCAGTTTCGACGCTGCCATCGACCGTCTCAAGAAAAATTACAACACACACCTCCAGGTTATCCAGCGCTCCCTGTAGGGTTACCAGCTCACCGTGCGGGAGCCGTCGGGATTCACTGCAATCTGTACGCGCAAAGTCTCTTCGGGCAACAAGCCCTCAATGTTTTCCGGCCATTCCATCAGGCACAGGTCTCCTGAATCCAGATAGTCGTACAGGCCGATATCCAGCGCCTCTTCCGGCCGCTCAATTCTGTAGAAATCAAAGTGATAGATGGGTTGCCCCACACCGCCGCGATATTCGTTCACGATGGCGAAAGTGGGGGAGCTGATAGCGTCCTCCTGCACCCCCAGCGCCTTGCAGATGGCTGTGGTGAACGTGGTCTTTCCCGCCCCCATCGGCGCATAAAACGCTATGAGGGTATTCTCTCCTATGGCCTCCAAAAACTCCCGTGCGGCCCGCCCCAAATCCTCCAGGGATGCAATTTGAATCTGATGTTTCATACTGCAAATATACTACAAATCCAATATATTCCGTCTGTCCAGGAAGCGGTAGAGGGCAGCTTCGGAGAGGTGCTGGGGCTGGATTTGCGGGGCGTCGGCCAGGTCGGCGATGGTGCGGGCGATTTTGATGATGCGGGTGTAGGCGCGGGCGCTCAGGCCCAGGCGGTCGATGATGTTTTCCAAAAGGGTCTTGCAATCCTCGTCCAGGACGCAGTACTTTTCCAGCTGTTTGGAATTCATTTCGGCGTTGCAGAAGATGCCGCTGCCGGCAAAGCGCGCCCGTTGGATTTCGCGGGCCTTGAGCACGCGCGCGGCGATGGCCTCTGAGGGCTCGGCCTTTCCGCCTCTCACCAGGGCCGATGTCTCAACAGGATGCATCCAGAGTTGCAGATCGATCCTGTCCATTATCGGCCCTGACAGCTTGGACAGATAGGTGAGCCGCTGGCTGGGGCTGCAGGTGCAGCGGTCGCCCTCTCCGTAGTATCCGCAGGGGCAGGGGTTGGAGGCTGCCACCAGCATGAAGGAAGCGGGGTATTCCACTTTGGCCTTGAGCCGGGAGATGGTCACCTTGCGGTCTTCCAGCGGCCCCCGGAGCGATTCCAGCATGGATTTGGGCGCTTCACAGAATTCGTCAATGAAGAGCACGCCGTTGGTGGCCAGGGATACCTCGCCGGGCAGGATGTTGTCTCCGCTGCCGCCGCCCAGCATCGCTGCCTTGGAGGCCGATATGTGCGGTGCCCGGAAGGGCCGCGTGCGGATGAAGCCCAGGGTGCCGGAAGACCGCCCCGCCACGGAAAAAATCTTCGACGTGATGGCGCTTTCCTCCAGACTCATGGGCGGGAGGATTCCGGCCAGGGATTTGGCGATGGAACTTTTCCCGCTGCCCGGGGCGCCGATGAGCAGCAGGTTATGCTGCCCCGCGCACGCAATCTCCACCCCGCGCCGGGCGCCTTCCTGGCCGATGATATCGGCAAAATCCATATACTCCCGCCGGGGATTGGCGGCCGCCTCCAGCGCCTTCCTGTACAGCGCTGAATTCCAGATGAGGAGGTCCGAGGGGTCCTCTACCTCCTCCAGGATGCGCAGCACGTCCTCCAGCGTGCGTACCCCGTAAATCTCCGCGTCGGAGTAGTCTACGGCCTCCAGGGCCGATTCCTCCGGCAGGATGCACCCCCGGAATCCCTGCCGGCGGGCCAGTTCCACCATCGGCAGGATGCCGCTCACCGGGCGGATGCTGCCGTCCAGGCCCAGCTCTCCCATAATCAGGTACTTCTCCAATCCCTTCAGCTGGCGCTGGCCGGACGCTGCAATAACACCCAGCGCGATGGGCAAGTCATAGCCGCTGCCCTGCTTGTGGAGGTCGGCGGGAGCCAGGTTGATGACAATTTTGTGCCCCGGGATGTGGAACCCTTTTGCCTGCAGGGCGGTGACCGTTCGCAGCAGACTTTCCTTGACCGCGGCGTCTGCTAAACCGACCAAATGGATACCGATGCCGAGTTGAATTTGAACCTCAACAGTAATAGGAACCGCCTCGATTCCCAGACATTTTGCGCTGTGAATATAGACTAACATAGGCTTATTGAAGATAGACGCCGGTGAAGTATCCGTTGAACGGGACGGCCACTTTCCGGTCATTGATTAACAACACGTTCTCGTTATAGTCTACATCGCCGGTGAGGGCCAGGGCAATGGCCCCCTTCCGGTAGTCTACGCACCGGGCGGTATGCAGGCGGTGGGTTTCAAAGTTCAGGTTCACTTCCATATCGCCCCGGACCACTTGCACCACACAGTTGTCCAGGTCCAGGACGATAGCCGCCAGTTCCCCGTCATCCACATACAGATTGTACAGATAGCGCCAGCGGGCATAGAACTGGTAGCGTTCCTGTTCCGTGTCCCGCAGCCAGTAGTAGCCGTCCCAGCCGTCGTAATGGCAGCCTTTTACCAGCACTTCGCCGTCTACCACCGTCAACCGGAGGGAATGGCTACCTTCCGGCACTTCCAGGGGTGTCAGGTTCCCTCCCCGTTGCAGGCACAGGTGCCCGTAACGGTATTCCAGCCGATATATCTCGCCGTCGTGCACGCAGATGTCGAACAGCTGGACGCCGGAAAGCGCCGGGATGGATTTCATCATTTCGGCACCCCGCATCACCCGGTATTCCCAGAGCAGTTCATCATCGGCCCCCTGTACGGGCTGGGCATAGGCGTAGATGATGTCCGTGCCGTCCAGCGAAAGCGCACCGCCCTGCCTTTCCGTATCGGCCGACGTCCCCATCACCGTCCCCTGCGCCGACGAATAGACCTCCTGCCCGTCTATACGGTAGGTGAAACCGCCGCCGGGATGCTGGCCCACGGTGTGTACAGATCCGTTCGTCACCAGGAAGCCCACCAGGGTCTCCTGGCCCCGGAAAGAGAAGAGGACAGAGCCGTCGCAGGCAATGGTGGTACTTTCCCCGTCATTGTAATAGGTCCACAGGTGTCCGTCCATAACCCGGTGCCAGTCACTGTCCAACCGCTCCGGGACAGGGAGCGACCCTATGGCTTTTTCGTTTTCGAACAGTACCAGTTTCGCCCCGCGTGTGTCGCCCGCGCGCCAGTCCACGGAATCGGGGAAGGCGATGGCGGTGGCATACACCAGCACTTCGGCACGCGTGGTGTCGGGGGCCGATGGCGGAGGGTCGTTCCGGCCACTCTCCGGTGTCTCCCGGGAAGGGGTGTCAAACAAGGGTTCTTCGCAGGCGGAAACTGCCAGGAAAAGTAGCAGGGGAATCATCAGTCGTCTCATAGCGCACATTTTTTCTCCCGGCCAAGGTGGGAAAAGCATTTAGGATTTCCTATAACCCTGCAAAAGAAATTTATGTTTTGTATGGTAGATTTTTATGTTTTGAAGGATTTGTGCATTATCTTTGCCTTCATGATCTGTTGTCCTAATGTAAAAATCAATCTGGGACTCCACGTCCTGGCCAAAAGACCCGACGGTTTTCATGACCTGGAGACCCTTTTCATCCCTTATTCCGGCATCGCGGACCAACTGGAAATCATCACCGGCGACGACTGGTCCCGTACCCTGGCCGGGCTCAAGGAAAAGTACGGCGAACTCACCCAGGCCGTGACCCCGGACGGCAAGCTGATGATTACCATCGCCCGCGCCCAAGGCGTGGACTGGGACCCGCTCAAGGACCTCACCGCCAAGGCATACGCTTTACTGGCGGCCGATCATGACCTCCCTCCCATGAAAATCTTCCTGGAGAAGCGCTCCCCGGTGGGTGCCGGTCTGGGCGGAGGCAGCTCCGACGCCGCCTTTGCCCTGCGGATGATGGCGGAATTGGCCGGTCTTTCCCTGTCCGACGACACCCTGGCCGCCTACGCCGCCCGCCTGGGCAGCGACTGCGCCTTCTTCGTCTACAACCGCCCCATGTTCGGCAGCGGCCGCGGGGAAGTGCTGGAACCGTATGATGTGGATTTAAGCGGTTATCGGCTGGAAGTGATTATCCCGGAAGGCATAGCCGTCTCCACCGCCGATGCCTATCGCGGCATTGTCCCGGCCCTGCCCCCCAAACCGCTCCGGGAAGTCCTGGCCCAGGATATCACCACCTGGAAAACAGACCTGCACAACGACTTCGAAACCACCGTCTTCGCCAAATACCCCACCCTGGCCGCCGTCAAGGACAGCCTCTACGCCCGCGGCGCCGTCTACGCCGCCATGTCCGGCAGCGGCAGCGCTTTCTTTGGTATCTTTTAAGGGGTGATTTTCCGCCCGGGCATTCCCGTGTGCACCAGAGCCCTCCAGTGCACACGGACCACCGTCAAAAGGCCCTCGGTGTGCACCAGAGCCCTCCAGCGCACACGGAGGCACTTACTTCCGTAGCCAGCCTTCGGGGTTTTGGGGAACGGCGCCGTTCCAGAGTTCGAAGTGGAAGAGGTCTTCGCCGTCAATGCTGTCTACGATGCCCACCACCTGGCCGGTGGTTAGGGTGTCACCCACTTTGACGGCCACGCTCTTGAGTTTGCAGTAGAGGGTGAAATAGGCGCCGTGGCTCACCAGCACGCACTGGTTATAGCCGGGCAGGACCACAATCTGGGTCACTTTTCCGTTGAAGACGGCCTTGGCCTGGGCGCCGGGGCGTACGGCCAGGGTGACGCCGTTGTTCTGCGGCAGTTCCACGTTGGTGTATACGGGGTGGTGGTGCTTGCCGAACCGCTCCACGATGGCTCCTTCCACCGGCCACGGGAGTTTGCCTCGGTTGGCAGCGAACTCGTTGGACAGTTTGGTATCCACGGCCGTAGACGTGGTCTTGCTGCCGGACGCCTTGTTGGAGCCTTTGCCCTTGGACTTGGCCGCCTTCTGGCTTTCCTTCCGGATCAAATCGGCAATCTTCTTATTCAGGGCCTCCTTCTGGCGGTTCTTCTCCTGCAACTGCTTCTGGAACTTCTTGCGGTCCTTGCCCAACTGGGTGACCAGGTTATTGGCCTGGGTCTCTTCCGACTTCAGCTGGGTGCGTTCGCTCACCACTTTCCGACGCATGTCCGTGGCTTCCTTGCGCAAGCCGTTCAGCCGCTCTTTCTCCACCTCCAGTTGGGCCGATGTCTCCCGGATGCGCAGGGCCTGCGCGCTCATTTCGGCCGACATGCTGCGCAGGTATCCGGCCCGCTTGAGCCCCTGGCCGATGGACTCCGAAGAGAGGATGTACATATACCACAGACGGCTGTCACGGTTCTTGTATGCGCCCCGCACCAGGCGGCCGTAGTAGAGGGAAAGGGTGTCGTGGCGTGCCTGCATCTTGTTCATCTGTCGCTGGCACACCGCAATGGAGTCGTCCAGCATCCGGATGGTCTGGTCACAGCCGTCAATGAGTTTTTCCCGCGTGCGGATCTTGCTTTTCAGTAAGGAAAGGTTGGACAGTGCCGCATCCTTGTTCTTGGCGTTCTGGTCCAGTTTCCGGTTCAGGAGGGCGATATCCTTTTCCAGCTGCGCACGCTGGCTTTCCAGCTGTTTCATGCTGTTCTTCTGGGCTGCCGCCGGAAGGCCGCAGACCAGTACCAGAGCCAGTATGCACAGGAATTTCCTCATGGATTCAGCCGCTTGGCCATATTGCGGTACACCTGGGCGGCATCGGCCTCACCCAGTGCTTCCAGTACGGTGGCGTAGTGTTCCAGGATTACGGCGCTGTCTTTTCCGCCGTACAGCATGGCGTGCTTGAAGAAAGGCTTGGCCTCCAGGTCCTTGTCCATCAGGTGCAGGATCCAGGCGAAGGTGTCCAGGTAGGTGGCGTTGTCCGGTTCAGCCTCCACCGTCTTCTTGGACATCTTGTAGGCCTTCTTCAGATTCTTGCCCTCCAGACTCATATAATAGGCGTAATTGTTGAGCACCGGGGCGTAGTCCGGGTTCAGCTTCAACGCCTTTTCATAGGCCTTGTAGGCGTTTTTCTTGTCTCCTTTGGAGTGGTAGGCGTCTCCCATCATGGACCAGGCGCCCACGCACAGATCCTTGTCCTTGGGGTAGTTGGAAATCAGGTACTGGCTGTTGCCGATGATAGCGTCATAGTCCTCCAGCTGGTAGTTGGCCATATTGGCGTAATCCAGGAAGGCCAGCTCCCGGAAGTGGTCGAAGGCCGCCACGGAACGGTCCCGCATCTCCTCCCACTGCTTCTGCAGGGACAGGTACTGGATGTAGGTGGCCGTGAGCGTCATGCTTTCCGGATGGGTGTCGGCCGACTGCCGGAACCATCGGCCCGCCTCTTCCTGGCGGCCGGTGGCATAGTAGTAGCTTCCCGCGGCCGATAGGACACTGCTGTCGGCGGGATGCGTCTGGGTGGCCAGGTTCACCAGGGAGTCGAAGCCCGCCCGGTGCAGCTGCAGGATCTTGGGATCCATCCCACGGGTGAGGTTGCCGATGAACATCCCCTTGGTAGCCGCCGGGACGTCCTGCGAGCTGATAAAGGGCTCCATACAGCGGAAATACTCAGGGTAGCGGCGCTGATGGCGGTGTACCTCGGCCAGTCCGATGATGGCGGGCATATAGCCGCTGTCCAGGGAAAGGGCTTCCTCGTAACGCACCTGCGCCAGGGAATCCGAGAACTCGCTCAGATAATAGTCGCCGGTGACGGTGAGGACAGGGGCCGATGCATATTCCTTGTTGAACTTCTCCAGCACTTCAATGGCTTCGTCCTGCCGGCCCATGGCGTTGAGGACGTCGTAGCGGGTGCGGACCACCTCCTCCGACGTACCCCGCTGCCGCTCGATGTCGTCCAGGGCCTGGAGGGCCTTGTCGAACTTCTTCTGCTGCAGGTAGATATCCAGCAATTCGTACACCGGATTGCCGCTGTTGGGGAAATCTTTTACCAGGGATTCGTAGAGGGTGGTACCTTCTTCCGGCTTCCCGTGCATCAGGTACAGACGGGCCAGCATACGGCGGTACCAGTAGTTGCTGCTGTCCAGGGCCACGGCCTTTTCCAAGGAGGACTGGGCGGCGTCCAGGTCATTGGCCGCTACCTGGGTATGGGCCAGGTAATACCACACGGCGTCGTTGTCCGGGGCGGCCGCAGCCAGCAGCCGCAGCATCTCATTGGCCATTTTGATCTTGCCGTCACTGTATAACTGTACGGCATCCACCAGATTGGCCTCCACCGACTGTGCGGCGGCGGAAAACAATGCCGATAAAGTGAAGACAAGTGTGAGAAGCAGTTTTTTCACAGTTGCAAAAATACGGGATTTTTTCGAAATTTGTATTTGCGAAAACAAAATCCGGACCTTTTTGAAACGTTTTTGGCCAAATCTGCATCTAACTAATCGGACAAGGGAACAAAAATCCCCCGATGCAACATCATCCCCGGAGCAAATCTACAAAGTACTGGCTCCCAAGATGATGGCGGTGTGCCTGCGTTATATGGGAAACCGGGAAGACGCAGAAGACGTTCTGCAGGAAGGGTTCATCACCTTGTTCAATAAGTTAGACAGCTACCAGGGGACCGGTTCCTTTGAAGGCTGGGCGCGTAAGATCTTTGTCAATACTGCCCTGATGCATCTCAGACGTACAGACGCCCTGGGACTGAGTGACGACATCTCCGAAGCCCGCACCCTCTTCTCGGAAGAGGCCACCCCGGTGCAGAAGATGGGTTACAAGGAACTGATGCGCCTTATCGAATCCCTTCCACCAGACGCCAGAACGGTGTTCAACATGTATGTGATAGAGGGTTACTCCCACAAGGAAATAGCGGAAGAACTGGGATGCACGGAAGCCACCTCGCGCTCCAAACTGCAGCGCGCGCGGCTCAGGTTGCAGGAAATGATAAACGAAAGCAGTAAATGAACGAAGAGTTTGACAAGTATGTAAGGAACCTTCTGCAGGACGCAGAAGAGGAAGTCTCCCCACGGGTTTGGGAAGGCGTGGCGGCGGGTCTTAACAGGAAGGCCCGTGTGGTTCCTGTGTGGCGTTGGGCAGCGGTCTCTGTGGCCGCGGCAGCTGCTGTGGTGGCCGCATTCGTTGTATTCCATTCTAACCCTTCTATATCTTATCAAGAAACGCCGTCGGCAACCGCCATGGCAGAACCGGTAGCTCCGGCTGTCGCAGAGGAACCGGCTTCCGTCACTGAAGAAGAGCCTGTTTCCGTTCCCACCAAAGCGGTTGCCGTCAAGCGTTCGCACCCCCGTCAGGAGGTGGTGGCGCCGGTATCGGCCCTTCCGGCCGATGAGATTCAGCCCGTCGCGGTACAGCCTCAGCAGCCGGTGCGTCTGGTCCAGAAGAATGCGGTTCCCGTCACGGAGCGAACGGCCCTGCTGGACGACCATTCTCTCCTGAACCAGCTGGCCTACACAGAGCGTCAGAAACCCTCCGACAAAGGATTCTCCCTCATCGCCTCCGGCCAGATCCAGGGCAATCAGCGCGGGGAAGTGCCGTCCATGGCCTATTCCAAACCCTACAGCGCACCGCCTTTCGGCGCCGGGGAAGGTATCTACAACGAAACTCCGGAGACCAATTTCCGTCTTCCGTTCTCCATCGGCCTGGCCGTACGCTACAACTTCACCAACCGTTGGGCGGTTGGTACCGGTGTGCGCTACACCAACCTGGGACGCACTTTCATCGCCGATTTCGTCTCGGGAGAAGGTATCACCATTCCGCAGACGGACATTGACAACGAACAGCACTGGCTGGGTGTACCGCTTAATGTATATTACGACATCGTGAACCGCGGCCGCTGGCGTGTGCATGCCTTTGTGGGCGGCGCCGCAGAGTTCCTGCTGGACAACGATTTCCTGGTGCACTATTCTCCCAAGGACATCCATTTCCACCAGAACAGTAAGTCAACGCAGTGGTCTGTGGCCGGCGGTCTGGGCGTAGAGTTCCGTATCACGCCGCACGTGGGTATCTATCTGGATCCCAACTTCCGGTACTACTTCAACACGGAAAACCAGCCCCGCTCCTTGCGCACCATCCAGCCCCTCCGCTTTGAAATGGAGGCCGGCGTGCGCTTCAGCTTCGGCCAGAAATAATTCCTTTTGTTAATAACTTCCGCTGCAGGAAACTCGCTTGTTTCCTGCAGCGTTTCCGTGTTTATAAAAATCTTTATTAGAGCGCTGTAAATCATCAAATTAACAGGATGTGAGGCACTTACTGTTGATAACTTTTTTTGGCAAAACAGTGGGAAAGTTGATTCATTAAACATATCTTTGTTTTGGGGAAATCGCCCCTCTTACCTAAATCAACACTGAAACGACTGCCTTATGGTAAAACGTGTACTCAAGCGCGACGGACGCCGCGTGGACTTTAACAATCAGAAGATTGTAGCCGCCATCCTCAAAGCGATGGACGTGACCGAAGACGGTGAGGATATTGTCCTTGCCGCACAAATTGCCCAAGCTATCTCCCAGCTGGACAAGGAGGAGATGACGGTGGAGGAGATTCAGGACGTAGTGGAGAACTACCTCATGAACAGCCCCCGCCAGGAAGTGGCCAAAGAGTACATCCGTTACCGTAACAAGCGCAACATCGCCCGTAAGGCCAAGACCAACGAGATCTTCGAGACCATCATCGACGCGCAGGCCAACGATATCACCCGCGAGAACGCCAACATGAATGCCGACACCCCCGCCGGCATGATGATGAAGTTTGCCTCCGAGGCCACCAAGAGCTATGTGGACGAGTGCCTCCTGAGCGACGCCGTGCGGGAAGCCGTGGCCAACAACTACATCCATATCCACGACAAGGATTACTATCCCACCAAGAGCCTTACCTGCATCCAGCACCCGCTGGATAAGATCCTCAACAGCGGCCTCAAGGCCGGTCACGGGGAGTCCCGTCCCGCCAAGCGCATCGAGACCGCCAGCGTGCTGGCCTGCATCTCCATGGAAACCGTGCAGAACGAGATGCACGGTGGCCAGGCCATTCCCGCCTTCGACTTCTACCTGGCTCCCTTCGTGCGCAAGACCTACGAAGAGGAGATTGACAAGGTGAGCGAAATGGCGAACGCCGATTACAGCGAGCTCAAGGACGTCAAGATTGACGACTACCTCAAGCGTGACCTCACCGGTCTTCAGGGGAAGGACCGTGCCCGTCAGCACGCCATCAACCAGACCGTGGGCCGCGTGCACCAGGCCATGGAAGCCTTCGTGCACAACATGAACACCATCCACAGCCGCGGCGGTAACCAGGTGGTATTCTCCTCCATCAACTATGGTACGGACACATCGGCCGAGGGCCGCTGCATCATCCGCGAGATCCTGAACACCACCTATGAGGGCGTGGGCAACGGTTCCACCGCCATCTTCCCCATCCAGATCTGGAAGAAGAAGCGCGGCGTGAGCTACCTGCCGGCCGACCCCAACTATGACCTCTATAAGTTTGCCTGCAAGGTGAGCGCCCGCCGTTTCTTCCCCAACTTCCTGAACCTGGACGCTACTTACAACCAGGACGACGCCTGGAAGGCCGACGATCCCAAGCGCTACGAGCACGAAGTGGCCACCATGGGCTGCCGCACCCGCGTGTACGGCAATAAGTTCGGCCCCAAGACTTCTATCGGCCGCGGTAACTTGAGCTTCACCACCATCAATATCGTGAAACTGGCCATCGAGGCCATGAACGAGGCCCCCGAAAAGGACGCCCGCCTGAAGGTGTTCTTCCAGAAGCTGGACTGGGCGCTGGACATTGCCGCCCGTCAGCTGAACGAGCGCTTCGAGTTCCAGAAGACCGCCCTCAAGAAGCAGTTCCCGCTGCTGATGGCCGGTCTGTGGCTGGGCAGCGAAAAGCTGGACGACAACGACCCCATCGAGCCCGTCCTGAACCAGGGAACTCTTTCCATCGGCTTTATCGGCCTGGCCGAATGCCTCATCGCGCTGGTGGGCAAGCACCACGGTGAAAGCGAGGAAGCCCAGGAACTGGGTCTTCGCATCGTAGCCCACATGGCCGAAAAGATCAACGGCTTCGCCGAGACCTATCAGCACAACTTCACCTTCCTGGCCACGCCCGCCGAGGGCCTGTCCGGCAAGTTCACCAAGCGGGACAAGAAGACCTTCGGCGTCCTGCCCGGCATCACCGACAAAGACTACTACACCAACTCCAGCCACGTTCCCGTGTACTACAAGTGCACCCCGGAGCACAAGGCCAAGGTTGAAGGCCCGTACCACAAGTACGAGAACGCCGGCCATATCTTCTATGTAGAGGTAGACGGTGACGCCACCCACAACCCCGAGGCCATCATGCGCATTGTGGACCTGATGGACAAGTACGATATCGGCTATGGCTCCGTGAACCACAACCGCAACCGCTGCATGGACTGCGGCTACGAGAACGCCGATAAGAACCTCACCGAGTGCCCGCACTGCCATGGTCACCACATCGACACCCTCCAGCGCATCACCGGTTACCTGGTGGGCACCACGGACCGCTGGAACGCCGGCAAGCTCGCCGAACTCCACGACAGGGTTGTGCATGAGTAGAATCCGCGTATTAGACATCATCGAACAGACAATGGCCGACGGACCCGGTTTCCGCACGGCCATTTACTGTGCCGGGTGCAAGCACGCGTGCAAGGGCTGCCACAATCCCCAGAGCTGGGATTTCAACGCGGGCCGATGGATGACCACGGACGAACTCTTCGAGATTGTCCGGGCCGATGAAATGTCGGACGTCACCTTCTCCGGCGGAGACCCCTTCTACCAGGTGGAGGCCTTCACGGAGCTGGCCCGGCGCATCAAGGAAGAGACCTCCAAGACCATCTGGTGCTGGACGGGCTTCACGCTGGAGGAAATCCAGGCATCGGCCAAACTGTCCCAGCTGCTGCCGTACCTGGACGTGCTGGTAGACGGCCCCTTCATCCTGGAACAGCGGGATACGGACCTCCTGTTCCGCGGCAGCCCCAACCAGCGCATCATCTATTTACACGGACAACCGCCCCAGGACGACATTCCCGGGACGGTTGCACTGGAGCCGTTGCGGTAGGCTTCTATTCCGCTATATATTCGAATATTCTTCCCTGGCGCTGCCCCGGCCAATTCACCGGCCAGCCAACAGAGACGTGACTGGCATACAGGTATCCTTCTTCGTCGATTCCCCTCGAGTACCACCAGACCAGTTCGTCGGTGCCGTATTTCTTGATGTCTCGCAGGAGGTTTTCGGCATCCTTGGCGCTCATTGGGACGAAAACGGGCGGAAAGATATCTTCTGCGAAGACCAGTTTGAGCGCGCCTTTTTCGTTGTCATATCCTTCGGTGGACATGGGATAACGTTCCGTGAACTCTGACCAGTTGTTGGCCTTCAGATAAATCTTTTTGGCCTTTTCCCACAGGGCGTCCACGTCATACTCCGGGTCGGACCTGTAGAACTGGAACTCATAGTCAAAGTAGAATTCCCGGAAGCTCAAATCCATAGGGAACCGCCAGTCGTCCTCCCACCAGTCCGAGTGGCCGAAGGGGGTGTAGGTGCCGTCACTGTTGATGTGCAGATAGACCTTCCCGAACTTGTAGGAACCGTCGGGGCGCAGGTGCAGGCCGTAGCAGGCATCCTCCTTGGTGCCGTAGAAGACCCCGCCGTCGGTACCCTTGATACCGTCAAAACCGGCGGCATAGCGGGTAACCATGTTTAAGGGGATGTAGGGGGGCTCTACGCCGAAGTCCTCGTACCAGTAAAAGCCGTCGTCTTCCCAGCAGTAGAACTCGGCGCAGGCCAGGGTGAGCACCCCGTCTTTCACGCCAAAGATGCCGTATTCCGGAAATACAGTACAGTCGGCGGGAATGCCAGGGAGGTAATAAGGCCCCGCGTAGGGCGTCTCGGTCAGGGTGACGTATACGCCCTTACCTTTGCTGTCGTGGGTCTGGGCTGCCACATGCATGGAGGAGGCGTTCAGCTCCCGGAACTGCCGCATCACATAGTCTGCGTTGGATTCATCGGCCGGTTTCCGGGGAGCGTCCGGCGATACCAGAAAACCGTCCACCCCGCGCACGGCCCATCGGCCCCCTATCTGCAGGTAAATGTACTGCACTTCCTCCCGGCTGGGGTAATAGGTGATGGCTGTGAATGGACAGGAGAAAGTGGCGGAATCATAGGGCCCGCTTTTCTCAAAGCCGGGCTGGATGCGGCCGAATCCGGCGTGGCCTTCCAGGTTGGTGTAATAGAACTGGTTGGCGGTGGCGAAAAAGAGTTCGCGCACGCCGCCGGGCAGAATCTGCCACTGGGCGGTGGCGTTGTTCCACATGCCCGGAAGCCCGTTTTCTTTCACAATCACCAGGTTTCCCTGCTGGCCGCCGGGAGTCAGGTTGAAGTAGCGCACCACGCCTTGCTCGAATTGCGGCGCACGGGTGCTGGCATCAGGCGAGCCCGTGAAACTCTTCTGAATGGGCAGGATGGCCAGTGCCAGGAATAAAGCGATGAGTCTCATAGGTCAGTAAATTCTGTATTCTTCCAGGCGGTCTGTCATATCTTCCAGTTCAAACCCATACCGGTGGCTGTCGGAGAAATCGGTGAGCTGTTCCCCTTCCGTATTGAAAAGGGCGCAGTAGCGCTTGCCGTCCCCGTCGGTCACCCAGCCCCGGAAGAAGGCCCAGTGGTGGTCGTCCTTCCAGAAATGGTCCAGTTCCAGGGAATCGAAAGCGTCGGGCAACAGCTGGTTTCCCTCCACGTCAAAGACGCCCACTTTCCCTTCTTTCTCTACCCGTATACCGTATTTGCCCCAGGATTTGGCGTCCACGGCGTCGTACCGGCAGGGGACAACAACGCGTCCTTTGTCGTCTATCACGCCCCGTACGGACTGCCCGTCTTCCTTCACTATCCGGGCCTGGTAGTAGGAAGCGTCGTTCACGGCGAATTCCAGGTTCTGCAGCCCGTCAAAGATGGGTGGCAGGATCTCGTTCCCGAACTCGTCCATGATCCCCACTTTCCGGTTATCGGCTTCCCGGTAAATGACTTTCCGGCCGGTGGCATCCTCATAGAAATCTGTGTCCAGGCAGGTCATGAACTGGTTGTAGTTGCCGTTGCCGTCGGCCTTCATCATATACCAGGCGCGTTGTCCTTCGGGGCTGGTTTTGGCCAGGGCCAGGATGGTGTTTTTGGCGTTGTCCGGGTAGTGGAAGGCCTTGAACTGGTCAAAGGCATACTCCGTGGTTGGCTTTCCGGTATCCGGGTCTATGATGGCGGTCTTGCCCTTCAGGCTGGCTGCCGCGGCGTGGGGACCCACGATGGTGATGCCTTCGAACTGGGGCTTGCGTATCCATTTCCCGGTAGCTTTGTTCTTGAGGCCGTAGCGGGGAACGCCCTTTTTGTCATATTTGGCTATGACCTGGGTGTTCGCCGTGGCCCCCTGGGGCGCCACCACGGTTTGTCCGGCCATGGGGATATAATCCTTCAGTTTCACCTTTTTCGGCCGGGCATACTTCCGGGCTTCTCTTTCGGCCTTTCGGGCTTCCCGGGCCGCCTGGCGTTCATACCAGGCGTCGTAATGACGGTCGGCGTAGGACGCCCGTCCGCTTCCGTAGGATCCTTCGCTTTCCGATACGCTACCGTTTGTGTAAGGGCAGTCACTCCGGTGTGTCTCCCCTTTTTCAAGTTCGATGAGTCCGCAGTGGATGCAGTAGACGGCCACTATTTTGGCTTCGCTCACCGGCGGAATATCATATTGGGCTGCCAGCGGAAGGGCGGCGAGGAGGGCTGTCAATAGGAGTAGGATGCGTTTCATAACCGTTTATAAGAAGATACCCAGCGTAATACGGAAACCGCTGAAGGTGCTGCCGCCCTTGCGGAAGGGAAGGAAGTCACGCCAATAGCCGCCGTACAGGTCCAGGGCCCCGAACTGTATAGTGAGACCCGCACTGAATCCGCCCTGGAGCGTGTTGTAGAGGGATTTGTCGTCCGGGGTTACCATCAGGTTGGCCACCCCGTACACCCCGGCATAGGGACCCACGGAAAACTTGGGCGAAGGCTCATACAGCCAGGAGAGTTTGACGGGCAGTTCAAAGCGATAGTCCGGCACGTTGCCGCCTTTGCTCAGTCCCAGGGAGGCCTCTATACCGGTGCTCAGATAGAGGGACGCAGGGAAGAAGGGCTCGAACTGGACCAGGATGGACGCGCCGATGAAGTTATCCTTCACGGTGTCGTATTGCCCGTTCTGATAATACAAGCCGATTTCGGCATTGACGCGCTGCGCACCCGCGGCCCAGGCAAGAGCGAAGGTGAGCAGCAGGACGCTAAGAATCCTTTTCATCTTTCTTGTTCATCAGGAAAATGGCCCCCGCAGCGATGCCCACGGTGATGAGCAGGGCCAGGGGAAAGTTGAGTTCGTCACCGTATTTGACCCGCAGGAACATCCAGCCGTAGTTGATGGCAAAGAGCACGGCGCCGCCCGCGACGCCAATGAGCAGGGCCAGCGTGACGCCTTTGGCGGTTCTCACTTCCGGATGCTGGATAATGCGTTTGCCAATGCCCCACAGCGGTATCACCGCCACGGCCAGGGACAGGATGAGCATCACGGCGCGGGTGGTCTTTTCCTGCCGCTCGGCGGCCTCTGACTTTTCCGCTATTTCGTCCATCAGTCGCTGCATTTCAAAATACTCGTCCGTGGCGCCGTATTGCCGCAGCATCTCGTCCACCTCTTCCTGGGATAACTGCTGTGCATTGGCGGCCGGCTGGCACACGGCTAGCAACAAGCCTGCGACGAGCAAGGTGAAGATTCTTTTCATGGTTATCAGTTTTTCACAAAGATAACGCTTCCCCGCAACCTTTCTGTGGCGGATTCCACCACAAAAAAAATCCCCTCGACCGCCCGCGCTGCAATCTTAAGTGGAATTAGGTCCAAAAACGAACTAAGATCGTCACTGCTGACGATCTTAGTCTGTTTTAGCCCGATTTTCGGACTAAGATTGTATGGAGGGATTTAGTCTCCCACTACCCAGACCAGCACGTGGCGGTCGAAGGTCATGTATTCCAAATCGAACTCTTCTTCGTCTTCGTTTTTGTCGATGAAGGTGGCTTCCAGTTCGCCTTCGCCGCGGGGGCGGAAGCGCTCAATTTCAATTTGCTCGGCGAAGTCCACGTTATAGCGGCTTAAGAGCTTGAAGATAGCTTCCTTGGCGCACCAGTAGATGGCCAGTTGCTCGTTTCTCTTCTCTTCTTCCAGGTCGTCGATTTCGTCTTCGCTCAGGGCTTTCTTTTCCACGGCGCTGAAGTCCCGGTCCAGGGATTCGATATCGATGCCGCAGTCCTCTTCCTCGTGCAGGATGACGGCTACGTATTTTTCTGTATGGGTGATGGAGATATTGACAGCGTTGTTCTCCAGATAGGGTTTGCCGTTGTCGTGGTGGCTCAGGTACACTTTTTCCTCAAAGAGGGTATTGAGCAGGGCGCGTACGGCCAGCCGCTGTTTGCGAAGGGATTCGCTCTTGATGAACGAGATTTCTTCCATCTCGTCCGTGGGGGTGGCGCTGAGCTTGGTCAGCTCCTCCTCCGTTTCTGTGATTTGCCACACGCCGATGGTGGCTTCGTTGTCCAGTTTCTTCTTTAAATAAAGTCCCATTACAAAGGTTTTCGAACGACAATAGTGAAGCGCCCGCATGCCTTGGCGGCACCGGGTTCTCAGTTATTAAAGGTGTATAATCGCGACAGAGGGTCGTCTGAACCGACGCCCGTTAACTGATTGGATTTGACCTGACTGGGAGGCTCCATACTGTTCGTTACAATTTTACGCCACAAAGATAATTCATTTTTGGGAATTCCAACGAATCTTTGCACGGAAATTCGTATCTTTGTAGGCTCAAACGAAAAGCGAACACATTAAACACACACATATCATGAAATTTCTTACTGATGAAAAGCTCCTGATTGTCGGCGCAGCCGGCATGATCGGTTCCAACATGGTCCAGACCGCCGCCATGCTGGGTCTTACCCCCAACATTTGCCTGTACGATATCTTCGAGCCCGGTCTCAAGGGCGTACTGGCCGAAATGGATCACTGCGCATTCGAGGGTATCAACCTCACTGCCACCATCGACCCTGCCGTTGCTTTCAAGGATGCCAAGTACATCGTTTCCGCCGGTGGCGCTCCCCGCAAGGAAGGCATGACCCGCGAGGATCTGCTCAAGGGCAACTGCCAGATTGCCGCCGAATTCGGTGACAACATCAAGAAGTACTGCCCCGACGCCAAGTTTGTGGTGGTTATCTTCAACCCGGCCGATGTCACCGCTCTCACCGCCCTCATCCACTCCGGTCTCAAGCCCAGCCAGCTCACTTCCCTGGCGGCCCTGGACAGCACCCGTCTGCAGGAAGCCCTGGCCCAGGAGTTCGGCGTACAGCAGTGCAAGGTAACCGGAGCCCACACTTACGGTGGTCACGGTGAGGCCATGGCCGTATTCGCCTCCGATGTCAAGATTGACGGCAAACCCCTGGCCGATATGAAGCTGAGCGCAGAGCGCTTCGAGGAAATCAAGCACAACACCATCCAGGGTGGTTCCAACATCATCAAACTGCGTGGCCGCAGCTCCTTCCAGAGCCCCGCTTACCAGGCCGTGAAGATGATCGAGGCCGCCATGGGCGGCGACAAGTTCACCTGGCCCGCCGGCACGTACGTGAACAACGCCCAGTACAAGAACGTGATGATGGCTATGCCCACCGTCATTGACGCCACTGGCTGCCACTTCACCAACCCGCAGGGTACCCCCGAAGAAATGGCTGCTCTCCAGGCTTCCTATGAGCACCTGGTGAAGATGCGCGACGAAATCGTCTCCCTGGGTATCGTTCCCGCCGTGGAAAACTGGAAGAAAGAGAACCCCAACCTTTAAGGCCAGAGCAACAGGCCCAGCCGGAACGCCGCAAAGGCGCAAATCCAGGCAACCAAGAAGGTATACAGACACAGGAGAATGGCCCAGCGCCATTTTCCTGTTTCGTTTTTAATGGCTACGAAGGTGGCGATGCAGGGGAAGTACAGCAGCACGAAGACCATATAGGCGACGGCGGCGGCCACCGGGATGGAGGCCTTCAGCGCAGCCTGCAGGGCAGTGTCGCCATCATCGACTTCGGTGAGTTCCCCCTCCTGCGCATACATCACGCCCAGCGAGCTGATGACCAGTTCTTTGGCGCCGATGCCGGTGAGCAGGCCCACGTCCATCATCCAGTTGAAGCCCAGGGGCTCCAGGGCGGGTTCCACGGTCTTGCCTACCATGCCGATATAGGAGTGCTCCTGCTGGTAGGCGGCGGTGGCGCCTTCGTGGCGCGGGAAGTAGCCCAGGAACCAGATGGCGATGGAGAACAGGAGGATGGTGGTGGCCATCTTCTGCAGATACTGCTTGCCCATTTCCCAGGTATGCCGGCCGATAGCCTTGGCCGTGGGCATCCGGTACGGCGGCAGTTCCATCACGAAGGGGAGTTCGTCGTCCTTGATGAATTTCCCCAGCACCATGGCCGAAAGGATGGCCAGCAGCACCCCCAGCAGGTAGATTCCCATCAAGGCGGTGGCGGCGTTGTGCGGGAAGAACGCACCTGCGAAGAGCAGGAAGATGGGCAACCGTCCCGCACAGGACATAAAGGGGATGATGGCGATGGTTATCAGCCGGCTCTTGCGGTTCTCGATGGCGCGTGTGGCCATGATGGCGGGCACGTTGCAGCCGAAGCCCATCACCATGGGGATGAAACTCTTGCCGTGCAGGCCAATCCGGTGCATCAGTTTGTCCACGATGAAAGCCGCTCGGGACATATACCCGGTGTCTTCCAGGATGGAGATGAAGAAGTACAGGATGAGGATGTTGGGCAGGAATACCAGCACGCTGCCGCAGCCCGCGATGATACCGTCTACCAGCAAATCCCTGAACCATCCGGCGGGCATCCAGCCGGCCACCTTGCCACCGAACCAGTTTACTCCCGCGTCAATCCAGTCCATCGGATACTGGCCGATGGTAAAGGTAGCCCAGAAAATAAACCACAACAACAAAAGAAAGATAGGGAACGCGAGCCATTGGTTGGTGACAAGGGCGTCTATTTTGTCCGTAATAGTGTGCCGGGGCCGGTCGGCGTGAAATTGCTTGTACGTTTCGGCCAGGGCACCCTGGATAAAGGCATATTTGGCATCCACGATGGCGCTCTCCAGGGAGCATTCCATCATTTCCCAGATGTTCACGGCCTCATCGGCCCGGGCAAAGGCGATGTCCTGGATGTTGGGCATGCCGGACAGCTGCTCCTCCACCTCCCGGTCCCCCTCCAGGTACTTGATGGTGAGGTAACGGGTAGAGTAATGGGCCTTGAGTTCTTCGTTCTGGGCGATGAGCGGCTGGACGTGCTTGATACTGCGTTCCAGCTCCTTACCATGATTGATGTGGATGTGGCGGGCCAGCTTGGGATCGGCCTGCTCGTAGATGGCAATGACCGTGTCCAGGAGTTCGGGGATGCCTTCTCCGGTGCGGCCTACGGTGGGGCAGACGGTCATACCCAGGAGGTAACCCAGCTGCTTTATGTCCAGTTCGTCCCCCTTGTGGCGCAGTTCGTCGTACATGTTCAGGGCCATCACCAGGCGCAGGTTCATGTCGATGAGCTGGGTGGTGAGGTACAGGTTGCGCTCGATGTTGGAGGCGTCCACCACGTTGATCACCACGTCGGGCATGGTCTCCAGCAAGTTCTTGCGCACGTAGAGTTCCTCGGGGGAGTAGGCCGACAGGGAGTAGGTGCCCGGAAGGTCCACCAGGGTAATGTCGTAGTCCTTGTAACGGACGTGACCCTCCTTGGCGTCTACGGTGACGCCGGAGTAGTTGCCCACGTGTTCGTGGGCGCTGGCCGCAATGTTGAAGAGGGAAGTCTTTCCGCAGTTGGGGTTGCCCACCAGGGCCACGCGGATATTGCGGTTGCGTTCCTCGGCCAGATGGGCCAGGGCCCGGGACAGCCGCTGCGCGTCTTCCAGGTCTCCGGGCAGGGCCTGCAGGTGTTCGTCGCTGCGGAGCGCCTCCAGGGCCTCCTGTTCGGTAACCACTTCTATCTGGCGGGCCTCTTCCCGCCGCAGGCCAATTCTGTATCCAAGGATTTCATATTCAATGGGATCCCGGAGCGGGGCATTCAGCACCACCCGGATTTCTTTTCCCTTGATGAATCCCATCTCGATGAGCCGCTTGCGGAAACTGCCGTGACCGTGCACACGCACGATGACGGCTTTCTCGCCGGTGGCCAAATCTGCCAAAACCATATTCTCTTCAGTTTCTTCACCGCAAAGATACGTCGGTTTTTAGCGCCGGACAATCCCTATTTGTGAGGATTTTTGTATTTTTGCACCGTTAAACTATGCAGAAATGAAAAAGAGTATTGTAGTTGCAGCCATTTTGCTGCTCCTGGGCCTTCAGGCCAATGCACAGATTATTCCCGGTGCCGGTTATATTTATTCTTCCGAAAAGACCAAGGGTGTAGACGGTTCCACGCCCTATCACGGCTTCTTCATCGGTGCTTCCTATAACTTTCACATTGTCGCCGGTCTGGGTGTCGCTCCCGGTCTGTATGCCAGCTTTCTGACACATAAGGAGAATGATGCCAAAGGTAGTTCCAAGATAGGTTACAACCTCAATTATTATCTTCGTGAATTTGCCTTGAACGTGCCAATCAACCTCAACTATGTCATTGAACTTGGCCACGACAAGGCCATCTTCGCCTATGCCGGCCCCGTATTCCAGCTGGGTATCACCAATACCACCAGCCTCAATGGTTCCGCCAACAGCGGCGGCATCAATCTGAGCGATGGTACCTCTTGGGACAACTATTCGAAGGGCTATGCGGGTGGCTATTGGCCTGTGACGAGCTATCCTAACCGTTTCAATATCTATCTGGGTGGCGGCTTGGGCTTCCAGATGGGGGACATCCTTGTCCACGTGGGCTATGACCGCAGCCTGATGAATATTGACAGGGAGACCAATGATGTGATTTCCCGTGGCCAGCTCAAAATTGGATTTGGCCTGGAATTTTAGCGAGTTTCCGGGTACTGCGCGCGTGCTCCTGCACGCGTGCTGCGCTCCCTGCTCCAGCGCCATTGTGGAATGCCTGATGGAGCAGGGAATCAGGCCCACCATTTTCTATTCCAATTCCAACATCTATCCCCTGGAGGAGTACGAGCACCGGTTGAACGAGTGTATCCGTTACGCCAGGAAATGGGGGTTGGAAATAGTGGATGACGTATACGACCACGAGGCCTGGGGCGGCTGCGCCAAGGGTTTGGAAAACGAGCCGGAGCGTGGTGGCCGATGCCTGCAGTGTTTCAAGTACAGACTGCTGCGGGCGGCGCAGTATGCAGCCGACAATGGCTTCGAGGTGCTCACCACTACGCTGGCCAGTTCCCGTTGGAAGAACCTGGACCAGGTGAATGAAGCCGGCCGATGGGCCTGCGCCCAGGTGCAGGGCGTTACCTGGTGGGACCAAAACTGGCGCAAAGGCGGTTTGCAGGAACGCCGCAACCAGATTATCAAAGAAGAGAACTTCTACAACCAACTTTACTGTGGCTGCGAGTTCTCACAACACACCTGACGCTTATGGCCATCAAAACCGAACCCCAGCAGCACCGGGAGCCCAGCAGCCGCAAGATGAACGGCTGGCTGGCGCTGAGCCCGCTATTCGTATTCCTGGCCGTATACCTGGCGGGGTCCCTTGTGGCCCATGACTTTTATAAGGTACCGGTGGCGGCGGCGTTCATCATTGCATCGGCCTACGCCATGGTCATTACGCGCGGGGTGGATAAGACCGACGACAAGATTGCCATCTTCTCCGAAGGCGCGGGCAACAAAAACGTGCTCATGATGATCTGGATCTTTGTGCTGGCGGGAGCTTTTGCTTCCACGGCCAAGGATATCGGCGCCATAGACGCTACGGTGAATGCTACCCTGCATATCCTGCCCGGGAACCTCATCTATGCGGGTTTCTTCCTGGCGGCGTGCTTCATTTCCATGGCCATCGGTACGTCCGTTGGTACCATTGTGGCACTGGTCCCCATCGCATCCGGTATTGCGGCCGAGACCGGCATCGGCCTGCCGTTCATGACGGCCATCATCGTGGGCGGGGCTTTCTTCGGAGACAATCTGTCCTTCATTTCAGATACCACCGTGGCGGCCACCAAGAGCCAGGGCTGCTCCATGAAAGACAAATTCCGCGTGAACCTGTGGATTGCCGCTCCGGCGGCTGTCGCCGTAACCATAATATATGTAGTTCTGGGCCTTTCCGTTGAGGCCAGTCCCGCCGCCGCGCCTGTCCAATGGATAGGGCTGGTGCCTTACCTGCTGGTCATCGGCCTGGCGCTGGCCGGGATGAACGTGGTGACGGTGCTTGTGGTGGGAACTATCGTGAACGGCATCATCGGCTGGTGCACGGGGGCGTTCGGTTTCGTGGGCTGGATGTCTTCCATCGGCAGCGGTATCGGATCCATGGGTGAACTCATCATCGTGTCCCTGCTGGCCGGCGGCCTGCTGGAGATGATCCGGTACAACGGCGGCCTGCAGTTTATCATCGACGGCCTCACGCGGCACATTGCGGGCCGCAGGGCAGCCGCTTTCTCCATCGCCGGCCTGGTTTCCCTGGTGAACTTCTGCACGGCCAACAACACCATCGCCATCATCACGGTGGGGCCGCTGGCCAAGCACATATCGGAGATCTTTCACCTGGACCCGCGCAAGACGGCCTCCATCCTGGACACCTTCTCCTGCCTGGTGCAGGGCATCCTGCCTTATGGCGCGCAGATGCTCATGGCGGCCGGCCTGTCCGGGGTATCCGCCCTGTCCATCATCGGCCACCTGTATTATCCCTTTGCGTTGGGGCTGATGGCTTTCGCCTCCATTCTGTTCCGCTTCCCGCGGAAGTATTCATAGGCCCCGAAGGCAGCTTGCCCCTACGCCCTTCGGGCCGGTACGGGCCTGCGGCCCTATCCCTCCCAAGCGCTGGCGCTATGCGCCTGCTTTGGGCCCCACCCGTTCACGAAGACACGGGCGTCTACGCCGCCCGAAGGGCGTCGGGGCAACCTGCCTGGAACGTGCCGTTACGAACTTTAGCTCAAAAACTCGTAACGCCATGACCCGCAGGTCACAGCGTTACGAAAAAACGCGCGAAAACTCGTTATGAGACGTTCCGGCAGCTGAAGCCTGCGCCAGGCTATATGCCAAAGTATTCCCGGTACCGGTCATAGAGGTGGCCGGCCTGGAGGTATGCGCTCTGGGGGCTCATGAAGTGGGAGAACTCGAAGGTGATGGCTTTGTCATAGCCACAGCGCTTGGCGGCTTCCAGTTTCAGGCGCAGCTTGTCAAACTTGATAGGGAAGAAGCGAATGGGCATATCCCGGTCAAAGCTTTCGGCGTTGGTCCAGCACTGCATGCCGTAGCGGTCGGCCAGTTTCTTGTTCACGGAGAAGAAAGCGTCCAGTTCGTCGTAGTCTATATGACCGTCCTGGAAGGCGCAGGCGTCTACGTACTCGTGGATACCGTCAAAGATTTCGTTCCATTCCCGTTCGTGCTGCTCGATGCCCACGGCCTGCTCCTTGGTGAGGTTGCCGCCCGCGGCGTCCACGGCCTTCTTGCCGTCAATCCAGGGGGAAATGAAGGTGGGCAGGCCTCCGGAGACCTCCTTGCACTGTCGGCCCATGGTGCGGAAGCTTTCGATGGCGCCCTTGGTGGCGCGGGAAATCTCGCCGGAGATGTACCAGCCGCCGAAGCTCTTGTACTTGGAGCCGTAGCGTTCCCAAATCTCGTCAATGACGTATTTGTTGGCCTCCACCTCGTAACTCATGTCGCCGGTATCCCAGTATTTGCCGGAATCGTACAGACCCAGCCAGAACTTCATGCCGTACTTCTGCGCCAGGCGGCAGAACATGTCAATCAGGTCCACGGAAGGCATGTAACAGCCCTTTTTCAGCAGGTACGGGCTGGGATAGGTGATGAACTTGCGGTAACCGCAGCGGATGTCGATCACCGTGTCGATGCCCATGTCCTTCATATAGCGGAAGTCCCGGTCCCATTCGGCCTCGCCCCAGTTCTGGTGCGGGATGTCGTGGGAGATTTCATCCAGGAAGGTGCCCGTGATGGGCAGGGCGTTCTTCTTGGGGACGATGAGCGTGCTTTCCAGCGACTTGTCCAGGTCAATGCCATACTTGTCCTGGCCGGAAGGCTTGCAGCCGGCGGCCAGCAGGGGGGCGGCGGCAGCGGCCAGCGCCCCTTTTTTCAAGAAAGATCTGCGGTTTTCCATATTGTTAATCGATATTTCCAAGCAAAAGACTTTTGGCCAGGAGGCTGGAGCCGATAGCGCCGGCCGTCCTGCCCAGTTGGGACACCTTAATATGGGTGTCGTTGTTCACGATATTCAGCGAATACTTGTTCACGGCACTTCTGAGCGGCGGCAGCAGGTACCGCTCCGTGCGGCTCAGGCGTCCGCCGATAATCACCAGGTCCGGGTTGAAGATATTGATGAGGCCGGCCAGGGAATGTCCCAGAGTGGCGCCCACTTCTTCTATACATTCAATGACCAGTACGTCCTCTTTGTCAATAGCGCTGAGGATGCTGTCCAGCGTAATCTCCTCCCCTTTCTTGAAGGCGGGGGAGAGAACGGATGTGCGCCCCTCGGCCAGTTTCTCCGTAACCAGACGGTGCAGCGCCAGACCCGACGCTCCGGTTTCCAGGCAGCCGATTTTTCCGCACCGGCAATACTGGTTGTTGTTGAGGAGCGGGAAGTGGCCCACCTCGCCGGAGAAGCCCGATTTCCCGTAAAACAGCTTGCCGTCCAGCACCATCCCCATACCCAGGCCCCAACCCACGTTCAGGAACAGGATGGTCCCTTCGTCGCCGGCTACGCCGCACACGTACTCGCCCCAGGCCATGGCGCGGGTGTCGTTCTCTACCACCACCGGGCGGCCGAATTCATATTCCAGGAGTGCCCGGATGGGCTTTTGCTCGCTGATGAAATAGGAGTAGCTGTAACCTGTCTGGTGATTCACCCGGCCGGTAAGGTCTACGCCGTAAGCGGCAATCTTGGTCAGGTCCATCTGCAGGGACTCCAGGCAGGAATGCACCAGTACGGCCAGTTCATGGACGGATTTTTCCGTGTTTTCCAGGCTGAAGGAAATGTTTTCCACCGTGTGCAGTACGTTGCCGGGGAAGTCCGTCACCGCCACGGTGAGGCCTTCGTGTCCCACGTGGACGCCTACGAAATAGCCTACGTCGGGATTCAGGCCGAAGAGGCTGGCGCGCCGTCCGCCGGAGGATTCTATCTTGCCCAGTTCCACCAGGTAACCGTCGGCCATCATCTCGGAGACGATGCGCGTTACCTTGGGAATGCTGGTGTCCAGATGCCTGGCCAGGTCTGCGATGCAATACCCCTTGCGGTTGTTGCAAAGGGACAGGATGGTTTTCTTCTCTGCCGCGTAGTGGGTGCCGGTCATTTCCGGAAAGGCTTCCATGGGGATTATGTTTTTTGCAAATATAAGGGTTAAGAATTGATAATGCAAGAACTTTTTAATATTTCGTTAAAAAGTGCAAAAAATTATAAATAAATTGTGAAAAAGTTTTGAAGTGTTTCGTTTTATACATATCTTTGCCCTACCACAATAAACTTTAACTATGAACTTGCCCGATTTTAACCAAATGGCGCAGCGCTACAGCAAGGAGCTGTACCAGAGTGTACTTCCTTTCTGGCTGGAGAAATCCCAGGACCTGGCGTGCGGCGGTTATTTCACCTGCCTGAACCGGGACGGCAGCGTCTTCGACACCGATAAGTTTGTGTGGCTCCAGGGTCGTGAGGTCTGGATGTTCGCCATGCTTTATAATAAGGTAGAGAAGAACGAGGCCTGGCTGGCATGCGCCAAGCAAGGTGCCGAATTCCTGGAAAGGTTCGGCCACGACGGCAACTATGACTTCTACTTTTCCCTCACCCGGGAAGGCAAACCCATCATTGCCCCGTACAACATCTTTTCCAATACTTTCGCCTGTATGGCGTTCGCCCAGCTGGCGGTGGCCACCGGCGATGCGCATTATGCCGATATCGCCCGCAAGACCTTCCAGCGCATCCTGGACCGCCGCTCCAACCCCAAGGGGAAATGGCTGAAGGCGGTGCCCGGCACGCGTCCTATGAAGGACTTCGCCCTGCCCATGATTATCTGCAACATGGCGCTGGAGATAGAACCCATCATCGAAGACAAATCCCTGCTGGACAAAACCATCGAGGAAGCCCTGCACGAAGTCTTCGACGTATTCTACCAGCCGGACCTGGGCGTGATGGTGGAGAACCTGGCCCCGGACGGCAGCCTCGTGGACTGCTTCGAAGGCCGCCGCATCAACCCCGGGCATGACCTGGAGGCGCTGTGGTTCATGATGAACCTGGGCCTGCGCCTGAACCGGCAGGATATCATTGACAAGAGCATGGAGATTGCCCTTCGCGTGATTGACTACGGCTGGGACAAGGAGTACGGCGGCATCTTCTACTTCATGGACCGCAAGGGCTATCCCACCCAGGAACTGGAATGGGACCAGAAACTGTGGTGGGTGCATATAGAGAGCGCCATCTGCATGATCAAGGGTTACCAGCTCACGGGCAACGAAAAGGCCCTGGAATGGTTCCTCAAACTGGACGACTACCTTTGGACCCGCTTCAAGGATCCGCAGTACCCGGAGTGGTTCGGCTACCTGAACCGCCGCGGGGAAGTGCTTCTGCCTCTCAAGGGCGGCAAATGGAAGGGCTGCTTCCACGTGCCCAGAGGGCTCTATCAGATCAGTACCATTTTACAGGAAATTGCAGACAAACAATAAGATGAAGCATTTGATCAAATTATTACTGTCCCTCACGGCTGGCCTGGTGCTGGTGCAATCGGCTTTTGCACAGGCTACGCTGCGCGGTAAGGTGGTGGACGAGTCCGGCGCCCCGCTGGCCGGCGTGATGGTGCTGGTGAAAGGCACCACCAACGGCACCATGACCGCGGCCGACGGAACGTATTCGCTCACGGCCTCCCGCGGGAATGTCATCGAATTTTCCTGCCTGGGACTGTCCACGGAAGAACGCACCTTCGACGGCCGCACCCCCATCAACGTCACCCTCAGGGAAGACACCCTTTTCCTGGAAGACGTGGTGGTGGTGGGTTACGGTACCGCCAAGAAGGAAACCCTCACGGCTGCCGTATCGGCCATCAAGGGCGACGAACTCCTGAAGGCCCCGGCCACCAACGTGAGCCAGGTGCTGGCCGGTAAGCTGTCCGGTATCTCCTCTGTGCAGGAATCCGGTGAACCCGGTCTGGACCAGGCTTCGCTGCGCATCCGCGGCTCCGTGTACGGCGTGGCGTATGTGGTGGACGGCTTCCCCGTAGACAGCATCAACGACATAGACCCGGCCGATATTGAGAGCATCTCCGTGCTGAAGGACGGTGCTTCCGCGGCCGTTTACGGCCTCAAGGCCGCCGGCGGTGTGATCATCATTACCACCCGCAAGGGTGAGAAGGGAGATACCCGCATCACCTACAACGGCTCCGTGGGTGCGTCTATGAATGCCAACTTCCCCAAGTTTATGAACGGTCCCCAGTTTGCCTACTACTATAATGTGGCCCAGATGATGGACCAGCTGGCCAACGGGGAAATCGCCAGTGTATCCGAATACGTTCCCGCCTTCACCCAGAAGAATATCCAGGCCATGCGGAACGGCACCGACGGCTGGGCCAATGTGGATTACGTGGACAAGGTCTTCGGCACCGGCATCAACCAGAAGCACAATGTGACCATCCAGGGCGGAACGGACAAGGCCCGTTTCTTCACTTCTGTAGGTATCCTGGACCAGAAGGGTAATATTGACCGCTTCACCTTCCGCCGTTATAACATCCGTACCAACATCGAGGGAGACCTGTCCAAGCACCTGGGTTACAAAGTGGGTATCCAGGGCGTGTACGGACAGCGCAACACCCCGGCCTTCCTCTCCGGCGGCTCGGACTCCGGCTACACGGAAGTGGGCTGGTTCTCCATCGCCCGCCAGGTGGTGCAGATGCACCCCTACCTGCCGGAAACCTACGACGGTTACTACACGGGCGCCGTCCAGGACAACCAGAGTTTCCTGGTGAGCCCGCTGGCGGCCATTTACCAGTCCGGTTACAAGAATACCCGCAGCGCCAGCGTGGACGTGAACGCTTCCCTCATCTGGCGGGTGCCTTTTGTGAAGGGACTCAGCCTCAAACTCTCCGGATCCTTCGATTACGGCGAGAGCTATAACAAGAATATGAGTACGCCCTATACCATGATGCAGCGCGTCCGCACGGACGACGGCTGGGTATGGCAGATGCGTACGGACAACCCGCATATCAGCAACAACGTGAATAATCTGGGAGAAGGTGTCACGTTCTCCCAGCAGATTGTGGGACAGGCCAGTGCCAACTACGAGAATCAGTTCGGAAAGAATCATCTGGACCTGATGGCCTTGGCCGAATACCGTGACTACAAGGGCAACGGCCTGGCCGCCTATGCCGAGAACCTGCCCTTCGACTCCCTGCCGGAACTCTCCAACGGTGTGGCGTCCAATTCGCCGGTAAGTGGCTGGAGCGGCGCTTCCCGCAGTATCGGCTTCGTCTTCCGCGGCCGCTACGATTACGCCGAGAAATATCTGGCCGAGGTTACCGGCCGTTACGACGGCTCCTACAAGTTCGCCGGCATGGCCAAAACCCGCTGGGGTTTCTTCCCCTCCGTTTCCCTGGGCTGGCGTCTTTCCAAGGAAGATTTCATGAAGAACGTCACCTGGCTGGACGACCTTAAAATCCGCGCCAGCGTGGGCTTGCTGGGTAACGACAGCGTGAGCGAATACGCCTTCCTCAGCACCTATGCCAAGGACTCCAACGTGGCCTTGGGACAGCGGGGCGGCGCCACGCAGGTGGTACCCGCCTACTATACCAGCGGCATTCCCAACACGGACCTCTCCTGGGAGAAAACGCAAAGCTGGAACGTGGGTGTTGACTTCTCCCTGTGGAACGGCCTCCTGGGCATGGAGATAGACGGTTTCTACAACTATACCTACGACATGCTCACTTACCAGAGCACCGGTTTCCCTTCCTCCATGGGCGGCTATTATCCCACCTGGGTGAACGGCAATTCGCTGGATGCCAAGGGTATCGATATCCTGGTGCGGCACCGCAACCGCGTGCAGCTGGGATCGGATACGTTCTTCTATGAGGTCACCGGTACGCTCACCTATTCCAAGACCCGCTGGCTCAAGTACAACGACGACCCCAATATCGTGGATTACCGGAAACTGACCGGTACCACCGTGGGCAGCATCATGTGCTGGCAGGCCGACGGTCTCTTCAAGACCGAGGAGGAGATTGACCAGGCTTCCTGGTATGGCACCCGTCCCAGCATCGGCGACATCCGGTACGTGGACTTGAACGGCGACGGCAAGATTGACGAGGACGACAAGGGCTTCTTCGGCCGCAGCAACCGTCCGGAACTTACCTTCGGCCTCAATGTGAACATGTCCTGGAAGGGCTTCGACTTCAACGCCCAGTTCACCGGCGGCGCCCTGTTTGACGTCTCCATGACGGGCACTTATTATAACGACAACGACGACAACACCATCTGGACCCAGACCTTCAAGGAAGGCGGCAATTCCCCGCTGTTCCTGGTAGAGAACGCCTACAGCGAGTTCAATCCCAACGGCACCTATCCGCGCCTGACCCTGTCCAAGACCAACCACGGCGGCGACAACGGCCTCAGTTCCACCTTCTGGATCCGGGACGGCAAGTACATCCGTCTCAAGACCGCCCAGCTGGGTTATACTTTCCCCAAGAAGTGGATCTCCTTCCTGGGCATGCAGTCTTTCCGCGTGTTTGTGGAAGGGCAGAACCTCTTCACCATTGACGGGCTTCCGGAGGGCATCGACCCCGAATCTCCCGGCGTGAACAATGGTTATTATCCCCAGCAGCGCCTGCTGATGGGCGGCATAACCGTAACATTCTAAAGAAGGAGGAAAGGTTATGAAAAAGTACATTGCCATCATTGCCATCTGCATCGCAGCCGTTTCCTGCAACAAGGCGCTGGACCTGACCCCCACGGACCAGGTTTCCAGCAAGACCATGTGGGAGACCACCCACAATGCCGAATATTCCGTGAACCACCTGTACTCCTACATCTGGGGTTACAATTCTTCACCCACCGCCATGGGCCTTACCGAAGCCCTCACGGACGAGATGAAGTATACGTCCTACAATTACAACAGCATGGCCTACATCCCGTCCGAGTTCTCCTACGGCGGGTCCACCCTCACGGCCGGTTACGTGGACGTATATCTGGGTATGTGGGGTTCCCTGTACGTAGCCATCCGGGAAACCAACGAGGCCATCAGCTATCTCAAGGCTTACGGCCAGATGTCCGACGAGGACAAAACCCGCCTGGAAGGGGAACTGCGCTTCCTCAGAGGCTATTTCTACTTCGAGCTTATCAAGCGCTACAAGAAGGTGATCCTCTACGACGAGGACCTCACGGCCATCACCAAGGATATCGCTGTCTCCACCGAGGAGAAAGGCTGGGATATGGTACAGGCCGATCTGGACTTCGCCGCAGCCAATCTGCCCGCCGCCGAGGCGGCGAACGGCCGCATCGACAAAGGCATGGCCTACGGCATGCTTTCCCGCGCGATGCTCTACGCCAAGCGCTGGACCGCCGTCATCGCGGCGGCCGACAAAGTCAAGGAACTGGGCTACTCCCTGGAACCCAATTATGCCGATGGCTGGGGCAAGTCCCTGGCAGCCGGCAACCGGGAAGCCATCCTGCAGTACACCTTCGACCTGGGCACCGGCATCACCCACAGCTTTAACTTCTTCTATACGCCCGGCGGCGACTATGCCATCGAGGACTCCAAGGGCGGCGCCTACGGCGTACCCACCCAGGATCTGGTAGAGAGTTACGAACTGGCCATCGGCGGTTTCCCGTCCTGGAACGCCTGGCACGGCAGTACCGCCAATGAGCCGCCGTACGACCAGCTGGAACCCCGTTTTGCCGCCACCATCCTCTATAACGGCGCTCCCTGGAAGGGCCGCACCATCGAACCCTACGTGGGCGGAACCGACGGCTGGGCCACCTGGAAGACGGACAAAGAGCCCAAGGGCAAGACCGTCACCGGTTATTACCTGCGCAAGAACGTAGATGAAAGCTATAACGTGAATACCTCCGGCAGCAGCCAGCCGTTCACCTTCCTCCGCTATGCCGAGGTCCTGCTGAACAAGGCCGAAGCCTGCTACCGCACCGACGACCTGGCGGGGGCCAATGCCGCCGTGCGGGCCATCCGCACCCGCGTGGGTCTCCCTTACGCCGATAAATCCGGCGACGCCCTGTGGAAGGCCATCGTGCAGGAGCGTAAGGTGGAACTGGCCTTCGAAGGCTTGCGCTACTGGGACCTGCGCCGCTGGGAAGTGGCTGCCAAGCCTTATCCCGAAGGCCTGTCGGCCTACAGGCAGCACGGTCTTAAGATAGAGAAGGAAGGCGACCACTTCCGGTACACTTACGTGACCATCGACGACAAGGACCGCTCTTTCCCGGAGCGCCTGTATATCCTCCCCATGCCGGAGAGCGAACTCCGTTCCAATGCTTTGGTAGACCAATATGACGAGTGGAAGTAATATGAAAAAGTATCTCTCTATAATGATAGCCATTGTGGTGGGCCTTTCGGCCTGTCACAAGCCGGAATACGTGCCGTCCAGCGCCGACCGTCAGGGACTCACCAGCCTCACGGCCATCCTGGTGGACGGACCCTATGCCGGGCAGGAACTGGCCCGTTTCACCATTACGGACCCCGAAGCCTCGCTGTTGGAAATCCCCATCCCGTACTATTATCCGGAATCGTCCAATGACGAGACCCTCATCTATATGATGAAATTGCGCGTGCAGGCCGAACTGCAGCCGAATTTCACCATTTCCCCCAAACTGGGCGTGCTGGATCTCACGGAGGTAAACACGTTCACCCTCACGGATCCCACGGGAAAATCCCGGGAAATCCAGATTACGGGCAAACGCGTAAAGCCCGCTTCCTGCGCCCTGCTTTCCCTGATGGTAGAGGAAGTGAAGACATCCGGCGTCGTTTATGAAGCCGACAGCAAGATTCTCATCCCGTACCTGGAAGACCTTTCGGCCGTCCATGTGACCTGCCAGGTCTCCCCGCACGCCACCATTACCAGCATCAACGGCAAGAAGTACGACGCCAAGACCAAGTACAACCTGAATACGGGTGCTACGCTTACGGTGACGGCGGCTAACGGCACCGACAGCAAGACCTACCAGATTGCCCAGGGTATTCCCACCCTGCTCTCCTCCGGCCTGCGGGAAGCGTCCATCGCCCTGCTCAGCAACGTGGATCCCGTTTCCATGGTGGGCCTGCCGGATTACACCAACCTCTGCTACGTGTCCCTGGCCGGTATTGGCTCCCAGATCCTGGTGGGCATTGGCGAAGGCCGCGCTCCTTTCATCGTTGACGCTTTCACCGGCGCCAAGAAGGGAGAGATGGTGCTGGGTTCCGCGGTAGCCGACGCCATCACCAATGACGACGCCGGTCACGTACTCCTGTGCAACGTGGCCCAGGGCGGCGCGGTAGCCGAGACCGTGAATATCTGGACCACGGATTCTCCCACTACGGCTCCTACCCTCTGGCATAGCTTCGTGAATCCTTGCATGTTCCCCATTGGCCATCGGATGAAGGTTCTGGGAGACATTACCAAGGAGGCTGTCATCGTGTTCACCGCCGAGGGTATCGCCGGCGTGTCCACCACGGCCGAAATGGCCTGGTTGAAGGTGGAGAACGGTGCGGTAACAGGTATGTACACCAAGGACTTCGCCCCGCTGGGACTGGGCTGGGGCGCCGCTCCGGTGAACTTCGCGACGGTTGTACCCGCTTCCGTGACCCCCGACAAGGACGGCTGGTTTGTGGATTACTATGAAGGGAATTCGGATCCCAGTGTGGCCCACGGCAACGACGACTGCTATATCCTCCACTACTTTGACGGCAAGGACCGGGACAACTGGGTGGAGCTGGTGGGCAACTGGGCCGTGAATCCCAACTGCCTGGATGTGAAGACCTTCAACGGTGCACGCTATATGGCCCTGTTCGCCGTGAGCCATTTCCCGGAATGGGATATCCGTCCCCGCCTGCATTTCTACGACGTCACGGATCCTTCATCGGCCCGGGTGATGCTGGCCAACGATTCCATCAGCATCTTCCAGAAGGGTGCAACGGATCCCGAGGTGGGTGCAGCCGGAGATGTGGTGCTAGTACCTTCCGCCGACGGATACCGCCTGTATGTTTACTATTATGACCATCACACACAGGCCCTGGGTGCCTATGTGGCAGACTGTTTTGAGATATGAAAAAGCTGATCTTACTGACGATAGTGGCGTTGGCGTCGGCCTGCGCCTGTTCCCAGAAGGGAGACGGCCTTCCGCAGGAATGGCCCTGGAACGACCCCGATGCCGACGACAAGCCTTGGGTTGAGGTTACCGACGGCAGTTTCGGCACGCTTCCGGAAGGTATCCGCCTGTACCATTCTCCCGAAGTGCTGAAGGGGAAACCCGCCGTGGCTTATATTGCTACCGTAGACCTGGCCAAGGCCTCCTGGCACGTCTGGGGCATCAAGGATCCTACCCTGCAGGGCAGTGAAGACGCTCTGAAGACGCCCACCGCCGTGTATAATGCGCAGGGCGCTCCGGTGCTGGTGATGAACGGCGGCTACTTCTATGTGGACAGCGGCACCAACTATCCGGCCAGCCTGGCTGTGGAGAACGGTGAACTGCTTTCCCCCAACATCAATTACGCCTCCGAGGACTGGATTACCATATATTATCCCACCAAGGCGGCCTTCGTGCAGCACGCCGACGGTTCCTTCGAGGCGTCGTGGACCTACTGGGCCGACACGGACCACCACTACATTTACCCGGCTCCGTCCGAGAATTCCTATGGCAGCACCCCTGCCGCCATCCCCGGGGAGTCTTTCCCTGCCGGCGGCAAGGCGTTTGAGGCCAAAACGGCCATCGGCGCCGGTCCCGTCCTTGTCAAGAACGGCGAGGTGCGCAATACCTGGCGCTTCGAGTGCCTGCCCGGCGACTACGACGTCAACTGTGAGGGCCGCGCCCCGCGCAGTGCCATCGGCGTCACCGATACCGGCCTGCTGGTGCTGTTCGTGTGCGAAGGCCGGGATATGACGGAAGGCGTTCCGGGCTATTCCACGGAAGATGTGGCGCTCATTCTCAAGGAGTTCGGCTGCAAGGACGCCATCAACCTGGACGGCGGCGGTTCAACCTGCCTGCTTGTAAACGGTCTGGAGACCATCAAACCCTCCGACGGGGCGCAACGTTCCGTGGGCAGCTGTATCTATATTAAGTAGTGAGAAAGTACTTCTCATACCTTTTCCTTGGCCTGGTGCTGTGGGCCTGTACGCCTGCGGCACAGCCGGATCCGACTCCCGAACCGGGACCGGGTCCGGAGCCTGTGCCCGTGGATCCCGTAATACCGGAGGCAGTCCCCCGCTATGTGTGGATTGACGCTGCGGCCAATTTTCCGTATTTTGCCAATGACAAGGCTTATATCGCAAAGGAAGTAAAGCAGCTGGCCGAAATAGGTTTTACGGATCTGGTTGTTGACGTGCGTCCAACAGAGGCAACCGTGCTGTGGAATTCGGCTGTCGCCCCGCCCGCAACCCGTCTGGCAACGTGGCAGGGGAGTCACTACGGCTTCGTTTACCGCGAAGCAACTTGGGATTACCTGCAGGCCTTTATCGATATCGGCCATGCCGAAGGCCTTAAGGTGCACGCCTCCCTGAACACCTTTGTGGGTGGCTACGGCGGTTACTATGGCCTGGAGAGCGAAGGCCCCATCTTCAGCGGAAAGATCCCCGCTTCCTGGGCCACCGTCCAGAACACGGCCGACGGCCTGCGCAGTTCGTACTACGAAGGCGTACAGGGAACCGTTTTCCTGAATCCCGCCAATGATGACGTCCAGGCATACATCCTTTCTCTCCTGAAAGAAGTGGCGGCCTACGATGTGGACGGCATCATCCTGGACCGTTGCCGCTACGACGACAGCGGTCTTCAGAGCGATTTCTCCGATATCTCCAAGACGAAGTTCACGGAGTACATCGGGGGAGAACCCATCGGCTGGCCCATTTTCCCCGCCGGGTCCACTACGCTGCCGGTTGGTATGGGAGACCAACAGAAAGACTGGCTGGCCTTCCGCTGCAAGATTATCCATGACTTTATCGTAAAGGCGGCCGACGCCGTACACGGGGTGAACCCCAAGGTGAAATTCGGCGCTTATGTGGGAGCCTGGTATTCGGATTATTACACCTCCGGCGTCAACTGGGCCAGTCCGCGCTACCTTACGCATAAGCTGTATTCCAAGTGGGCCAATTCGGACTACCACAATTATGGTTATGCAGACCACTGCGACTATATGTTCCTGGGCTGCTATGCTTCCACACAAAGCATTTACGGCACCACGGAATGGACCATGGAAGGTTTTGCCGCGCGCGGCCGAAGCCTGCTCATGGGTGACACGGTCTTTGCGGGCGGCCCGGATATCGGCAACCCGGAAGGCTGGCAGAACGGCCTTAAGAGCGCCTATATCCCCAAGACTTTCGACGCCATCGTAACCAAGGGATGCGCAGACGGGTACTTTGTATTCGACCTGTGCCATATCCGTATGTTCGAATACTGGAACGCTTTTAAAAAGACATTCCAAGATTACACTGATACATTAACCAATTAACTTTTTTGCTTATGAAAAAATTCATGTACGTTTTCGCAATCGCGCTAGTCGCCCTTGCCGCCTGTTCCAAGAAGGCCGAACCCGATCCTGAACCCGGTCCCGACCCTGGCCCCGGTCCCGAGCCCCAGCCTCAGACCGAACTCACCCTGCTGTCGGATGCTACCGTCAACGTGGGTGCGGAATCCGAGATTGTGACCATCAAGTTCACTTCTACCGCCGCCTGGACGGCCAAGGCAGAGGGTGACTACATCGTGCTCAAGGACAATGGTGGTGTGGCTGGTGAGAACATCGAACTCAAGGCTACCGTACAGTCTCTTCCCGAGGAAGAGAACGGCCGCGTGGGTGGTGTCGCCATCAAATCCGGGGAACTGGAGATCGGCGTTGTTATCATGCAGGGCAATGTGTTCTTTATCGTTCCCGAAGAGCTTACTGTAGGAGTGGAAGGTGGTAAGGCCGAATTCCAGGTGGTTTCCAACCTGGATTATGAGGTGACCATTTATGAAAGCTTCGACTGGGCTCCCGCAACCTACGACAAGGCTTCCGGTAAGGGCTACTTCACCGTTGCTGCCAATGGCGGCTACGATCTTCGTTATGCCTATGTGAAGTTCACTATGTCTGCCATCCAGGATCCCGTGTACGACGAGGAAACCGGCGAGCCTACCGGCGAAACCCAGGATCACGTAGAGAGAATCTATGTGTACCAGGAAGGTCACGCTAAAGCAACGTCTGTTGGTCTTCCCGCCAACTTTGACGTGGCTAACAGCGACGAGCCCGTCCACGACGCCACTGTTTCCATCGCCCATTTCAACGGCAAACTGCTGGTTTGCGATGCTACCCAGATTTTTGAGGTGAATCCCGCAACGGGCGATTTCTCACCTTTCGCTGTTCCGGAAGGAGTTCCCGTCCAGTCTATCACCAACGACGATGCCGGTAACCTCATCTTCGCTCCGCTGATGGAGTATGGTGCCGCCGGTAAGATTTATGCCGCGAAGGCCAATGACAACAGCCTGCAGAGTCCTCAGGTCATCATCCCTTGGGTGAATGACGCCTGGTCCGGTTCCCGCGGCGCCGACAAGGTGGCCGCCCGCGGTGATGTCTTTGGAAACGGTATCGTGACCATGATTTATGGTGGTGTTGGCTCCTATGGTGGTCTCACCTATTGCCTGGTCTGGGAAATCAAGGACGGCGCTGCCGACATCTTCGACTACAACGAGTGGAACAAGTCCACGCACCGTATCAACAATGACGCTTGGCTCACCACTCCCGAGTTGGGCGACGACCTGTGGCTCTCCAACCGTGCCGTGTTTGCCCCTGCCGGTCCCGCTGTTTCCGACGGCTTCTTCTATGCCGGTTACGACGGTCTGTATACCCTGTTCTATTATGACGGTACCGAATGGACCGGTATCGCCGAAGTGGGTAACTGGGCCTACGCTCCCAATGGCCTGGCCACTATCGAGTGGAATGGCAAGAAGATTCTGGCTTGCGTGAGCATGGCCTACTTCCCCGAGTGGGGCATGCCTTCCGAACTGTACATCGTCGATGTAACCGATCCCAAGAATCCCGAGATTCTGAGTGCCAGCCAGTTCGACGGTCCACATGAGGTTACCGGCGGCCAGGAATCCGCCACCACCGATGTGGTGCTGAGCGTCGAAGGCAACGATCTGGTTGTCGACGTCGTAGACAGCTCATGGGGTGTGCTTCTGCACGCGGTTTATCCTAAACTCTAAACTACTATCTTTCTAATTTTTGCCCTGGCCCTTCCGGGGGCCAGGGCTTTTTTAAAACCATGAAGCGCAGATCTTTCCTCAAAGGTGTCGCCTGGGCGGCGGTGGGAGCGGCAGTGGCACCCGAACTGCTCTCCTGCACCCCGAAGGCCGCCGGGAACAGCCGGGAACCGGACTTCCGTGCGGCCCGCGACTTCCATTATGGCCTGGACGGCCGGTTCAAGCTGCTGCAGCTCACGGACTCGCACTACATTGTCGGTGACCCGCGCAGTGAACGGGCGCTGCGCTGCGTGGAGGAAATGCTTGCGCTGGAGAAGCCGGACCTTGTGATTCACACCGGAGACATTGTTTTCGGCAAGCCGGACATTCCGTCGGCCCTGGAAGTGCTGCAGCCGCTGGCCAGCAGCGGCATTCCCTGGGCGGTGGCCCTGGGTAACCACGACTCCCAGTTCGGCGCCACGCGGGAGGAAATGTTCGCCGCCATCCGGGAACTCCCCGGCTGTGTGAACCTGCCGCCCAAGGAAGGCGTCTATGGTTGTTCCAACGACGTGATTACTCTTGGAGACGACCGCGCGTTCTATCTCTTCGATTCCATGGATGCCGTTATCCTGAAGGGTGAGGAAGAGATTCACTGCTACGACTACATCCGCCACAGCCAGATAGCCTGGTACCGGACCTGGAGCGACCATCTGGGCCACATTCCGTCCCTGGCATTCTTCCACATCCCGCTGCGGGAGATCGAGGAGGCCGTGCTGCACGGCCGGCTCCTGGGAGGCACTAACGGAGAACCCCCCTGCCCGTCCCGCTTGAACAGCGGTCTGCTGGCCCAGTTCCGGGAGATGGACGACGTACAGGCCATCGTCACCGGTCATGACCATGACTGCGACTATGTCCTGGATTACGGACAAATGTATTATATTTACGGTCGGTTCAGCGGTTGTGATACTACTTATAACCACCTGGGCCCCAGCGGAGCCCGCGTGTTCCGCTTTACCGCCGGCAACCCTGTCTTCCAGACCTGGGTGCGCCTGATGGGCGGCGAGATCCAGCAGCCGTTGACGCTCGGTGACCGTGGACATAATGAGCAGATTGTCAAACAGTTAAATGATTGACCATGGGTTCGGGAGCCCAGGGTCGTATGCTTAAGTGCCAATGATTCAAAGACTTACCTCCACGGCGTTCCTGCTACTTTGTCTGGCAGCCTGCACCCGCACCTACGACGTAGTGGTCGTGGGCGGCGGCACGGGCGGCACGGCGGCGGCCATCGAGGCGGCCCGCGACGGTGCCCGGGTGCTGGTGGTGGAGGAGAGTCCCTGGCTGGGCGGGATGCTCACATCGGCCGGGGTGAGCGCCATCGACGGCAACTATCGCCTTCGCGGCGGCCTTTTCGGAGAATTCACGGATTCCCTGGCCGCCCGGTACGGAGGTTATGAAGCCCTGAAGAGCGGCTGGGTGTCCAACATCCTCTTCAACCCCGCCGTGGGGGCTGATATTCTCTACAAAATGGCGATTAAGGCCGGCGTAGAGGTCCGGCTCAATACCCGCTATGCCGATGTGAAGGTACGCCACCGTATCCTTATTGATGGCACCGAGCTGGGAGATGTAGCCCTGCAGGCCGGCGCACCCATGCTGGAAGACAGCCGCACTCTGCAGGATATGACCTACGTGGCCGTGGTCAAGGAATACGACCATCCGGTACTCATCGAGAAACCGGCCGATTACGACCCTTCCCATTACCGGAACTGCTGCGACACCTGGAGCCCGGAGAGGATGCTTTCCTACGGGCGCCTGCCCGACGGCCATATCATGCTCAACTGGCCCCAGGGCGGCAACGACATCTATCTGGACTATCTGTCCATGCCTCGTGAAGAGGTTTACCGCCAGGCCAAAAACCGCACCCTGGGCTATCTCTATTACCTCCAGACAGAGTTGGGCTATACGCATCTGGGTATTGCCGATGACGTATTCCCGTCGGCCGACGGCCTGCCTTTCTATCCCTATTACCGGGAATCCCGGCGTTTTGCCGGACGGGACACCATGACCGTTGATGCGGCCAAGCGTCCTTACGACTATGACCTTTACACCCGCGCCATTGCCGTGGGTGACTATCCTGTTGACCATCATCACAACCAGAATCCCCGTGCCGAGGAGCTGTCCCACCTGTGGTTTGGCAAGGTTCCGTCCTTCAGCGTGCCCCTGGGCGTGCTGATGCCGGTGGGCATTGAGGATCTGCTGGTGTGTGAAAAAAATATATCCGTAAGCTGGGAGATGAACGGTGCCACCCGGCTCCAGCCCGTTGTGATGGGGCTGGGCCAGGCTGCCGGTGCCCTGGCCGCCCTGGCCGTGCGCAAAGGCTGCCATCCGTCGGAAGTGCCTGCCGAAGAGGTGCAGGCCGTCCTCCTGGACCACGGCTGCTACCTGCTGCCCTTCCTGGACCTGAAACCCGGAGAACCGGGCTTCAGGGAACTGCAGGAAGCCGGCGTACGCGGAGAAGTGAAAGGCACCGGCCGCAGCGTGGGCTGGGCCAATGAAACCTGGGTGACAGTCCCAGACTGTCATTCTGAGCGAAGCGAAGAATCTCTAAATTAAGATATGAATAAGAGAAATTTAGCGATTGACATGTTCCGGGGCCTTACCATGGTCCTGATGGTGTTTGTGAACGACTTCTGGACGGTGATTGACGTCCCGCACTGGCTGGAGCATTTTGCCACTTGGGAAGACGGTATGGGCCTTTCCGACATCGTGTATCCCATGTTCCTCTTTGCCGTGGGCATGTCCATTCCCTACGCCATCGACCGGCGCTATGAGAAGGGTTTTTCCGCCGAGAGCACGCTGGGACATATCTTCAGCCGCACCTTCGCCCTCCTGGTGATGGGCACCTTCATCTGCAACCAGGAATCCCGCGAGATAGCCGGCTGCCGCTGGCTGTGGATGCTGCTGATGCTGGTGGGATTTTTCCTGGTGTGGAACCAGTATAAGGCCGATTTCCGGCCGGCGCGTTGGCTGAAGGCCGCGGGCATGGTGCTACTGGCCGTGCTGGCCATCACCTACCGTACCCCGGACGGGGACTATTTCGAAGCCCTTTGGTGGGGCATCCTGGGCCAGATTGGCTGGGCCTATCTCTTCTGCGCCGTGGCCTATCTGGTGTGCCGGAACCGGCAGTGGGTCCTTCCGCTGCTGTGGATCCTGCTGTGCCTGGTGAATCTTTCCGTGGTCCCCATGCGGGACGGTGACGTGCTCGTCGGCCACAACTTCCTGGCCGATCTCTCCGACGCCCTGCACCTGGGCAGTGGCCACATTGGCATCATGGCGCTGGGCGGTATGATGCTCACCCTGGCCGAGCGTCGCGTGAAGACCGTAAAGGTGGGAGTGGGCCTGGCGGCCGCCGCCGTGCTGGCCGTACTGGGCCTGGCCGCCCATCAGGGCTGGATTGTTTCCAAGAACCTGGGCACGCTGCCCTGGTGTCTATACGTGAGCGCCATAGGCGTGGCGCTTTATACCCTTCTCCGCGTCCTGGAACGCAAGGGCTGGACCGGCTGGTTCAAGCCGCTGCAGCCCGCGGGAACCGCCACCCTCACCGTATACATGATTCCCTACCTGTTTATCGTGGGATGGATCCTGCTGGAACCCTCCATCCCCGCCTGGCTTTGCGGCTGGGTGGGCGTGGGCAAATCGGCCCTCTATACGGTTGCCGTACTCTGCGTGGCGTGGATCCTTACCAAGTCCGGCATTAAACTCAAAGTGTGATGAAACGCCTCTTCTTCCTTTTCGCGCTGCTTTCCCTGTTAACTGCGTGCCGGGAACAACCGTCGGGCAAGCCCCGTATGGTGTGGATAGAGGTGGGCGCCAATTTCCGGCAATACGGCAACAGTGAAGAGAATATCCGGGCCGACTGCCAGCGCCTGGCCGAAGCTGGTTTCACCCACTTGGCGGTGGAGGTGCGTCCCACCAGCGGCGACGTCCTTTTTAGGAGCGAGGTGGCGCCGGCCCTTACCCAGGTGGCGCTGTGGCAGGACGGCGGTCTTAAATATATTCCCCGAACGGCCGATTTCGACTACCTGCAGGCCTTCATCGACGCCGGTCATGCAGCCGGGCTCAAAGTCCTGGCGGGCGTGAATATGATGGTGGGCGGCTACCTCTGCGAGGCGGGGGAGAGCGGCATGCTCTATGACCACCCTGAACGGTGGGACTGGGCTGCTGTAGACCAGCACAAGGACGGGAAACTGGTCAATCATCTGGAAGATACCGAAACTAAAGGCGGCCGGTTCATGGACCCCGCCAACCCCGACGTGCAGGCGTTTTTGCTGAAAATGCTGGCCGAACTGGCCTCCTATGAAGGCCTGGACGGCATTATCATGGACCGTTGCCGGTACGACGACTATGCCCTGGACGCCGGTTATACGGACGCCGCCCACCGGGCTTTCGGCGAATACCTTGGCTACGACCCGGAACGCTGGCCCGTTTTCGAAGAGCCGGGACACATTTTCCTGGAGGGCACGCCGGATGAACTGGAAAACCAGTGGCTCACTTTTCGCTGCCAGGTTATTCACGACTTTGTGGCGCGCTGCACCCAGACCGTGCACGGCGTGCGGTCTAATCTGCCCATAGGCGTATATGTGGGCGCCTGGTTCAGCGAGTATTACAGGAGCGGCGTGAACTGGACCCATCCGTCCTATCCGCTGGCGAAGGAGGAACCCGCATACCGCTGGGCCACTCCCGCCTATCAGGCTGCTGGTTTTGCAGACCTGGTGGATTTCCTGATGCTGGGTACCTACTGCGCCGCTGACAACCTTTATGGCAGCAAGGAAAAGACCATCGAAGGGTTCGCCAAGCTGGGCCGCAAGCGGCTGGGCCCGGACGTGTTCTTCTATGCCGGCCCGGACCTGGGTAACGAACCGGGCTTCCGCGACGGCGACAAGGCCGCCCTGATTCCAAAGATCCTGAAGGTCCTGGACCGGGAGGCCGACGGCGCCTTCTTCTTCGACCTCTGCTATATCCGCGCCTTCAACTACTGGGACGCTTTCAAACAAGACTAAAACCAAACGAGATATGCAACAGAAAGTAAGTGGTAAAACCATTTTCCTGGCCCTGGTGGCAGCCCTGGGAGGAATCCTTTTCGGTTATGACACGGCCGTGATTTCCGGCACCACGGAGGTGGTGAAAATGCAGTTCGGTCTTTCTACCGGCATGGAAGGCTGGTATGTGGGCTGCGCGCTCATCGGTTCCATCGTGGGCGTGCTGGTGGCCGGCATGCTGTCCGACTTCCTGGGCCGCAAGAAGACGATGCTCATCGCGGCGGTCCTCTTCTCTGTATCGGCCATCGGCTGTGCGTTCAGCCAGGATTTCACCCAGCTGGTCGTCTACCGCATCGTGGGCGGCTTTGGCATCGGCCTGGTGTCCATCGTGTCGCCGGTGTATATCTCGGAGGTTTCTCCGGCCGAGGTCCGCGGCACCCTGGTGAGCCTGTACCAGCTGTTCATCACCATCGGCTTCCTGCTGGCCTACCTGGCCAATTTCCTCATTCTAAGGGGCACATCGATGCCGGATTACTGGCGGCCGATGCTGGGTGCCGAGGCCATCCCCGACATCCTGTTCCTGGTGCTGGTCTTCTTCATCCCGGAGAGCCCGCGCTGGCTGGCCGTCCGCGGCGAGCGCAAGGATAACAGCGAGGAATGGGCGGCCTTGCGCGAGCCCGGTATCCTGAAGGCGGTGCTCATTGGCAGCGCCATCGCCATTCTGGGCCAGTTCATGGGCGTGAACGCCGTTCTCTACTACGGTCCCAAGATCTTCGCCGACGCCGGCTTCCAGGATCCGCTCTTCTCCACCGTGCTGGTGGGCGTGGTGAATATGCTCACCACGGTCATCGCCCTGCTCATCATCGACAAGGTGGGCCGCAAGCAGCTGGTCTGGTGGGGCGTGGGCGGCATGATTTTCTGCCTGCTCATGATTGGCCTGTATTTCCTGCCCAGCACTAACCTGCCCACCTGGTTCATGCTCACCTTCTTCCTGCTGTACGTATTCTGCACGGCCATTTCCATCAGCGCTGTGGTGTTCGTGCTGCTGAGTGAGATGTACCCCAACCGCGTGAGGGGCCTTGCCATGTCCATCGCGGGATTCGCCCTGTGGGTGGGCACTTATCTGATTGGTCAGCTTACGCCCTGGATGCTGGAAACCCTTACGCCGGCCGGTACCTTCTTCTTCTTCGCTTTCATGTGCGTGCCGTACCTGTGGATTATGTATAAGCACGTGCCCGACACCACCGGAAAGTCGCTGGAAGAGATTGAAGCGTATTGGAAAAATTTGTAACTTTGTGTCCCGTAATGAAACCCCTTACTTCGGCAGAACTCAGCATCGAAAAGGATCGTTTGCGGGACATCCTGGATTTTCTAAGAAAAGGCCACCGCTACTACATGGACATCATGGTACCAAACCTGGCGTCCAGCCTGGAGCGTATGACCGCCCCCTGCCGGGAGTATCAGCGGCAGATGTTCTGGAAATTCTTCTCGGACTACAAGGAGGAACTGCTGAACCACTTTTCCTATGAGGAAAACGTGGTGTTCCCCTATATCGAGGCCATGCTCAACGACGAAAACGGCGGCCAGTACTCCATCGGGGAATACGAACAGAACCACTCCAACGTCCAGGAAAAGCTGGACGACCTCAAGAACCTTATCACCAAATATCTGCCTGCAGAATGCCGGCAGGAGGACGCCAGCCAGGTGCTCAATGACCTCTATGCGCTGGATCTGGATCTGGGAAAACACACCTTCATCGAGGACGATGTCCTCATTCCCGCCGCCACCCGCCTGGAGCAGCAGATGTCGGTCCCACGGGACGACGCCGAAGAACTGAGCGACCGCGAAAAGGAGATCCTGGTTTGCGTGGCCAAGGGGATGCTGAACAAGGAGATTGCCGATGCCTGCCACATCTCCGTGTACACCGTTATCACCCACCGCAAGAACATCACCCGCAAGACCGGCATCAAGACGGTGGCCGGCCTCACGGTGTATGCGCTGCTCAACAACCTAATAGATTTGAATACTATAGAATAACTATGGACTACAGCAAATTCATCAAATTCTATCCCGACTTCCCCATCAAGGGGGTCAACTTCGTGGACATCATTCCCTTCCTGCAGGACAAAGCGCTGTTCCAGAGCCTTTGCGACGACCTTACCGCCATGTGCGAAGCCCCCAATGTGGCTGCTCCAGAGGCCCGTGGTTTCCTGTTCGGCGCCGGCATGCTCTACGGCCAGAATCCCATCCAAAACCTCATCCCCCTGCGCAAAAAGGGTAAGCTCCCCTTTGCCGAGGGAGACCTCGTTCAGGTGGAAATCATGAAGGAATATGGACCGGATCACGTCTATTTCCGCCGCTCGGACATTGCAGCCAGTCAGCCCAGCGGGGATACCGTCGAGATTACTTTCTTCGACGATATCCTTGCTACCGGAGGTACCGCCCGCGGTTTGGCCCTGGGCCTGAATGCCCAGAAGGTCACCATCGGGGATAAAACCTACAATGTAAAGGTGAAGAATTTCGTATTCCTGGTAGAGATTGACGACCTGCCCGGCCGCTCACGCCTGGAGGACATCGCTCCGGTGAAGTCCCTCATCCACGTGACGGAAGGCTAACGGTTGCTCTTGTAGTCGAACCGGTCCCCGTGCCAGGTCCAGGAATGGAGCTGGTCTCCGTTGCGCACGGAAACAACCTGACGGAACACCCTCATTTCCTTGCCGTCCACGGGATCAATGCTGGCGGCGGGAATCCAGTCCTTGCCTGAGAGCCGGTACAGGGAGAGCGCTACCCAGGAGTTGTTGCGGCGGGCCACCACCAGTTCCGGAATCCGGTTGCCGGTGAAGTCGTGGATACCGACCACCACTTCTCCCCGCCCCCCTTCCAAGGCGTTTTCGTTTACATAAACGTCCCCGTTGTCCACGGTAACCTGAAACTGCCAGCCATTGGCTTCAAACTCCAGGGACCCCGTCCGGCCATAGAAATAACTGTCCAGCCCGAAGATGAAGGTGCCGGAAGCATTGTCCGAATAGGTACGGGTTTGAGCTGCGGCCAGCACGCACGCAACCACGCCCAGAAGGGTAAACAAAAGTCTTTTCATCAGACACAAAGATAAGGAATTATTCGTTAACTTTGCAAAAAACACAGTTATGTCGCTTGCAGACCGCATTTTCCAGGAAGGCATCACCTTTGACGACGTCCTCATGATGCCCGCCTATTCAGAAGTTCTCCCGCGGGAAGTTTCCCTGAAAGGCCGATTCTCCCGCAACGTTCTTCTGGGCATTCCCTTCGCATCGGCCGCCATGGATACCGTGACGGAGGCGCCCATGGCCATCGCCATGGCCAAAGAGGGCGGCATCGGCGTGATCCATAAGAACATGAGTGCCGAAGCCCAGGCGGCCGAGGTGGCCAAGGTAAAGACGCTTGGCCTGCAGGTGGCCGCCGGCGTGGGCATTACGCCCGACGTTCTGGAACGCGTGGAACTGCTGGTGAAAGCCCGGGTGGACGCCGTGGTGCTGGACAGTGCCCACGGTCATTCCAAAGGTGTCATCGACGCCCTGAAGTCCATCAAGAAGGCCTTCCCGGGGCTGGACGTGGTGGTGGGAAACATCGCTACGGCCCAGGCGGCGAAGGACCTTATCAAGGCGGGTGCCGACGGCCTCAAGGTGGGCATCGGCCCCGGCAGTATCTGCACCACCCGCATCGTGGCGGGCGTGGGTGTTCCGCAGCTCACAGCCATCGCAGAAGTGGCCTCCGTGGCCGGGGAAGACATTCCCGTAATTGCCGACGGCGGCCTGCGCTACTCCGGTGACGTGGTGAAGGCCCTGGCCGCCGGCGCGCACTGCGTGATGTGCGGCAGCATGTTCGCCGGCACCGATGAAGCCCCCGGAGAGGTGGTGGAAGTGGACGGCGTGAAGATGAAAGGCTACCGCGGAATGGGTTCCATTGACGCCATGGAAGCGGGCAGCGCAGACCGCTATTTCCAGAAAGGCGCCAAGAAACTGGTCCCGGAAGGCGTTGTGGCCCGTGTGGCCTACAAAGGCCCCGTGACCGACGTCCTCTATCAGCTGCAGGGCGGCCTCCGCTCCGGCATGGGCTACTGCGGCGCCGCCAACCTGACGGCCCTGCACAAGGCCCGCTTTATCAAGATAAGCCCTGCCACCGTGCAGGAAAACCACCCGCACGACGTCACTATTGCCAAGAAAGCGCCCAACTACTGATAACGCGTGGACGTAATCAATATGTAAATCAATAATAATCAAACATTTACACCCACAGGCAACTACTCCCACTCAATGGTTGCCGGGGGTTTGGAGGAGATGTCGTAGACTACACGGTTTACGCCGCGTACTTTGCGGATGATTTCGTTGGAAACGTTCCGAAGGAAATCGTAGGGGAAGGGGAACCAGTCGGCAGTCATGGCGTCCGTGGATACCACGGCGCGCAGGGCCACGGGGTTCTCATAGGTGCGTTCGTCACCCATTACGCCCACGCTTTTGACTGGCAGCAGGATTACGCCTGCCTGCCAGATTTGGTCATAGAGTCCGGCCTCGCGGAGAGCGCGGATGAAGATATCGTCGGCCTCGCGCAGCACGTTCAGTTTCTCTTCGGTGACTTCGCCGATGACGCGGATACCCAGACCCGGCCCCGGGAAGGGATGCCGGTTGATGAGTGCGGCGGGGATGCCCAGGGCGCAGCCCACGCGACGGACTTCGTCCTTGAAGAGCATACGCAGGGGCTCCACTACCTTCAGGTTCATCTCCTTGGGCAGACCGCCCACGTTGTGATGGCTCTTGATTTTGGAAGCGATGCCCTCGATGCCCGCACTCTCAATCACATCCGGATAAATGGTCCCCTGGGCCAGCCAGCGGGCACCCTCTATTTGCTTTGCATACTTGTCAAAGGTCTCCACGAACACCCGGCCGATGGCCTTGCGCTTGGCCTCGGGCTCCGTGACGCCTTTCAGCGCGGCCAGGAAATCGGCCGATGCATCGGCCCCTATCACGTTGAGGCCCATATCCTTGTAGGAGGCCAGTACGTCGGTGAATTCGTTCTTGCGGAGCAGGCCGTTGTTCACAAAGATGCAGGTGAGCTGCGCGCCGATGGCTTTGTGCAGCAGCACGCCCGCCACGGTTGAATCCACACCGCCACTCAGGCCCAGAATCACTTTTTCATCGCCAATCTGGGCGCGCAGGGCCTCAACCGTGGTTTCAATGAAGGAATCCGGCGTCCAGTCCCCCTTGCAGCCACAGATAGCCAGCGCGAAGTTGGCCAGCATCTGCGTACCCTCGGTGGTGTGATAAACCTCCGGATGGAACTGTACGGCATAAGTGGGCTCGCCTTCGAACTGATAGGCAGCGTTCACCACATCGGCCGTGGAGGCAATGACCTGCGCGCCTTTCGGAAGGGTCGATATGGTATCCCCGTGCGACATCCACACCTGCGTTTCCGGGCTCACGCCCTTCAGGAGGGGAGACGGGGCTACGGTGCGAAGCATTGCGCGGCCATATTCGCGGCTGTTGGAGGCTTCCACCTTGCCGCCGCCGGTATGGGCCAGATACTGGGCGCCGTAGCAGATGCCCAGCAGCGGCAGACGGCCGCGGAAGGCGCTTACGTCCACCTGCGGGGCATTGGCGTCCCGCACGCTGCACGGGCTGCCGGAAAGGATGACACCCTTCACCGTGCCGTCCAGGGCCGGTACCTTATTATAAGGGTATATTTCGCAGTAAACGTTGAGTTCCCTGAGCCGCCGCCCGATGAGCTGCGTAACCTGCGAGCCGAAGTCCAGAATGAGGATCTTATCCATAGCCTAAAAATAGGCTGCAAGTTACGAATTTTTTGCCGCAAGAACAACGGTGGCGCGGGCTTCGTGACCTCCTGCTGCCAAGGGTCGCGGCAGGCTACTCCACCGTCACGGATTTCGCCAGGTTGCGGGGCTGGTCCACATTCCGGCCCTTGCCCACGGCGATGTAGTAGGCCAGGAGCTGGAGGGGGATGATGGATACGATGGGCATCAGGCATTCGGCCGTGGAGGGTACCTCCAGGCAGTAATCGGCCCGGTGCCGAAGCTGCGTGTCCCCTTCGGAGATGACGGCGATGATCTTGCCGCCGCGCGCCTTGATTTCCTCGATGTTGGATACCGTCTTTTCATAGGTGTGGTCCAGCGTGGCGATGACCACGGTGGGCATCTCGGCGTCAATGAGGGCGATGGGGCCGTGCTTCATCTCGGCGGCCGGCAGGCCTTCGGCGTGGATGTAGGAGATTTCCTTCAGCTTCAAAGCGCCTTCCAGGGCGGTGGGGTAGTTGTAGCCGCGGCCCAGGTAAATGAAGTTGTGCGCATAGGTGAAGATGCTGGCCAGTTTTTCCACCTCCGGGGCGCTTTCCAGGGCTTTCCGGATGGTTTCGGGCAGCTGGAGCAGGGCGCCGGCCACCTCGTGGTAATAGTCCATGTCCACCGTTCCCCGCAGCTTTCCAATTTCCAGCGCCAGCATGGCCATCACGGTCACCTGGCCGGTAAAAGCCTTGGTAGAAGCCACGCCGATTTCCGGTCCCACGTGGATATAGGTGCCGGAATCCGTGGCGCGGGCGATGGAAGAGCCAATCACGTTGCACACGCCGTACACAAAGGCGCCGTTGCGTTTGGCAATCTCGATGGCGGCCAGGGTATCGGCCGTCTCACCGGACTGAGACACGGCGATGACCACGTCGTCGGGCCGGATGATGGGGTTGCGGTAACGGAACTCGGAAGCGTATTCCACCTCCACAGGGATGCGGCACAGGTTTTCAATGAGGTGCTCGCCGATGAGGGAGGCGTGCCAGGAAGTGCCGCAGGCTACGAAGATGATGCGGCCGGCATTCCGGAAACGCTCCTTGTTGTCCAGCACGCCGGAGAGGATGATTTCCCGGGTGTCCGGGTTCACGCGTCCGCGGATGCAGTCCACGATGGTGTCCGGCTGCTCATGGATTTCCTTGAGCATGAAGTGCGGATAACCGCCTTTCTCCAGTTGGGAAATGGACATCTCCAGTTTCTGGATATCTACCTTGGAGGGCTCTCCGAACAGGTTTTTGATCTGCAGGGGCTTGCCCTTCTCAATGACGGCCACTTCGCCGTCGTTCAGGTACACGAACTTCTGCGTATAGTCAATGATGGAGGCGGCGTCGGAGCTCAGGAAATACTCTCCTTCACCGATGCCGATAGCCATGGGCGAGCTCTGGCGCGCCGCGATGATGCGGCTGTCGTCGCCCCGCTTGATGACGGCGATAGCATAGGCGCCCACCACCTGCTGCAGTGCAATGCGCACCGCTTCTTCCAGGGAGCATTCATTGGTGTCCTGGATGTATTCGATGAGGTTCACCAGGACTTCGGAGTCGGTGCTGCTGCGGAACTTGTATCCGTGGGAGATGAGGGCGTCCTTGAGCACGCGGAAGTTCTCGATGATGCCGTTGTGAATGAGGGCCAGCCGGCCGCTCTGGGAGAAATGCGGGTGCGCGTTGGCGTCGTTCGGCTCTCCGTGGGTAGCCCAGCGGGTATGGCCGATGCCGATGGTGCTGGCGGTTTCTTTCCCGCCCAGGAAGCGCTCCAGGTCGTCTACCTTGCCCTTGCATTTGTACAAGTCAATCTGGCCGTCCTTTCCCACCAGGGCGACGCCGGCGCTGTCATAACCCCTGTACTCGAGTCTATGCAGGCCTTTTATGATGACGGGGCAAGCCTGTCGCTCCCCGACATATCCTACGATTCCACACATATAATAATGGAACTATGTTAAATGATGAGACTAAAAGAAAAGTAATTCGCGGTACTTCGGAAGCGGCCACAGGGCGTCATCCACCAGCATTTCCAGGTTGTCGGCGCTGTTACGCACCCGGGCCATCTGCTCCATCACCTCGGTGGAGTAGGAAAGGGCCCGCTGGGCCATATCCGTGATCCGGTTGGCCTTCTTGCGCGCCTCTACCAGCGCCTGGGTGTCTTCCGACAGGGTGTTGATGTAAGCGGCAATTTTGCGGTACGTCTCGATATCGGCCTTGCAAAGATGCTTGTACTCTTCTCCGAAGATTTCCTTGCAACCCTGGATGCTCTTAATGAGGATGTCCTGGTAGGCCACGGCGGCGGGAATCACGTGGTTCAGGCAGATGTCGCCCAGCACACGGGCTTCAATCTGCAGCTTCTTCACGTAGGTTTCCTCCTGCACCTCTACGCGGGCGTTGATTTCGCTTTGGGACAGCACGCCGGTAGCGGTGAACAGCTCCACGGATTCCGGTTTGCGGAAGGCCTGGAACGCCTTGGGAACGTTTGTGACGGGCGTGAGTCCGCGGCGGGGGGCTTCCTCCAGCCATTCTGCGCTGTAGCCGTTGCCTTCGAACATGACGGGGGAGGCTTCCTTCAGGAATTCCCGGATGGCGGTGAGAAGGGCCTTGTCCAGCGCTTCGCCCTTGGCGGTGAGCGCATCCACGCGGCTGCGGAACTCCTTGAGGCTTTCGGCCACGGCGGTGTTCAGCACAAAGGTGGCGCCGGCGGCATTGGCCGACGATCCCACGGCGCGGAACTCGAAGCGGTTGCCCGTAAAGGCGAAGGGAGAAGTGCGGTTGCGGTCCGTGTTGTCTGGGATGATTTCCGGGATGGACTTCACCAGGTCCAATTTACGCTGGTTCTCGGTGGCTTCTGTAAGGTCTTCCATGCGCAGGATGGCGTCGAACACCTTGCTCAGGGTGGTGCCGGAGAAGACCGACATCACGGCCGGCGGGGCTTCGTGACCACCCAGGCGGTAGGAATTGTTCAGCGAACACACGGAGGCCATCAGCAGGTAGTCGTGCCGGCACACGGCGCGTACCACCGAGGCATAGAACGAAAGGAACTGGAGGTTCTTCATGGGCGTCTTGCCCGGAGAGAGCAGATTCACGCCCGTGTCGGTCTGCATGGACCAGTTGCAGTGCTTGCCGCTTCCGTTGATGCCCTGGAAGGGTTTCTCATGGAAAATCACCTTCAGGCTGTGCTTCACGGCCACTTTCTGCATCACAATCATCAGCAGCATGTTCTGGTCGATGGCCGTGGAGAGGTCAGAGAACACCGGTGCGCATTCGAACTGGTTGGGGGCCACTTCGTTGTGGCGGGTCTGGAGCGGAATACCCAGTTTATAGGCTTCGGTCTCGAAGTCTTTCATAAAGACGGCCACACGGTCCGGAATGGCGCCGAAGTAGTGGTCGCTCAGCTGCTGGTCCTTGGCCGATGTATGGCCGATGACGGTGCGCGAGCACAGCTGCAGGTCCGGCCGGGCGTTGTAGAGCGCCTCGTCCACCAGGAAATACTCCTGCTCCAGGCCCACGTTCACCGTAACGCCGTTCACCTTGGGGTCGAACAGCCGGGCCACGGAAGTGGCGGCGCCGCTGAGCGCCTGGAGGGAACGCAGGTTGGGCACCTTCATGTCCAGCGCTTCGCCGGTGTACGATACAAAGGCCGACGGAATGCACAGGGTGCCGTCCAGGATGAATGCGGGAGAATTGGGATCCCAGGCTGAATAGCCGCGGGCTTCAAAGGTGTTGCGAAGACCTCCGTTGGGGAAACTGGAAGCATCGGGCTCCTGCTGCACCAGGGCGCTGCCGTTGAAACGCTCCATGGGTTTTCCGTCCTTTACGGAGATAAAGGCTTCGTGTTTTTCGGCGGTGGCGCCGGTAAGGGGTTGGAATAAGTGGGTGTAATGAGTTGCACCTCTTTCGATTGCCCAGGCTTTCATGCCGGAAGCGATTTCTTCGGCCATTTTCCGGTCTATCTTGTTTCCGGTTTCCCGGGCTTCAAGGATGGACTTGAAAGCGGCGTCGGACATATACCTCCGCATGGTTTCCAAAGCAAATACATTCTGGCCGAAGTACGTCGAAATCGGCCCGTCTTCCACGTAATGCCTCTCAGGCTTACGTGAGGACGCCACGGCGAGCGCCCTTTCTCGGAATGTAGCCATAGTATATATTTAAATGTCTGTAAGTTCCCGGCTCGGCGGCCGGCTTCTTACGGGGTGCAAAGTTAGTAAATATTTTTAAATTCCAACCGAACCCTACAGATTTTTCACGAAGTCCAGAATGAGGATTTTATCCATAGCCTAGAAATATCTCGCAAGTTTCGAAATCTTTGGCAACCATCAAACAAAGATTTATCTGTTCATCTGCCTATATTTTAGGGGTGTGAGTCCGTTGTGGGTTTGTTTGAAACGGGTGCTGAAATAACGGGAAGTGGAATAGCCTACTTTTTCTGATATATCCAGTACGGAGAGTGAACTGGAGCGGAGCAGTTCTTCGGCTTTGGCCATTCTTTTATCTTCCACTATTTCTGCCACACCCTTCCCGTAGACCGAGTTCATCTTGTAGTAGAGTGACGCACGGCTAAGAGCCATCTCCTTGGCAATCTTTTCTACGGTAAGCTGCGAGTCTGCCAGATGTTCATCCAGGTACTTTTCAAATTTGTTGGTAAATTCTATATCTCTTGCGCGAAGTCTCTCTTCCATGGCCTTTACCCTTTTCCGACTCACACGGTCGATGATGAAGATGATAAGGCCCAGGCCGAAGATGACATAAATCAGTATCATGACATCGGAGGCATACCAAGGCCTCAGGATGTGCAGGGAGGATACTTGTTGCGGTAAGCTCCAGGTCCCGTCCGACCTTAAATAGGAGACATCCAGCTTATAATGCCCGGACTTGAGGGCGGGGAGCGAAATGCTGTCGTCAAACGTATCCGTTGATATTTCAGAGGTCCCTGACAGATGAAATCTGAAGAGGTTTTTTTCATAGGGGTCGGCTCCTGCCAGGTCTACCCGGATGACCAGTGAAGAATAATTATAAGGAAGTTTGAGAGTTCTGGAAGAAACATCCCTTAATTGGACCACCTTATTCTCTCCCATGTCAAAATAGCAGTCCGCGCCTATTTCAATCAATCCGGCAGTCCCTCCCAAGTAAACGGTTCCGTTTGGCAAGCAGGCGCTGGACAGGATTTCGTTAGCAGGTACTCCCCGGTTTTCTCCGGTCATCTCTATCCGCCCGTTCCGGCTGAGGAATAGCGTGTTGTCTGCAGCAATCCACAGATTGTCCGATCGGTTGCTCTCCAGGCGGCTTACTCTGGAAAACAGTCCGGATTCCGTTTTGCTTACATGCTGGCTTCTGGGATCAAAGGAGAACAGTCCATAATTGGTTCCAAACCAGATGAGCCCTCCGTGAAAGACAGCGGTGTTGATACTTCCGGTCTGAATATCGGGCTCGTAGATAAGACTCAGCGTTCTGGCTTGTAAGTCGATGGTGAAGAGTCCTGCCGATGAGTAGGCATAGAAGGTCCCGTTAGCCGGACCGATGGCCAGCAGTTCGGTGCCTTTTTCCTCCGTCAAATCTTCCAACTGGATAAACTGCCGCGTACGCATATTATATATATAGGTATGAACGGTCAGGAAAAGGATATTCCCGTCTTCCAGATTGTAGAGAGTGGGGGCATTGCTGCTATAGCATTCTACCTGGTTGGTCTTCCTGTCTATGATGATAAAGGGGCGGATGGCCGAAGTCTTTCTGTCCATCATGAAAAAGCCATGATTGTAGGTGGCGATGATGAGGTAATCATCGTCATAGTCGGCGACAGAAGTGACTTTCATGTCTTCCATGCTGGAGGAAAGGGTAATGCCGGTCTGGGGAATGTATCGGCCCACACCACTGCCGTCAGTTCCCAGATAAATGTTTCCATCCCGGGAAGGGAATATGTCAATGATGACATTCTCTACGGAAGGTTTAGAATGGGTAAGGTCGAAGGTCCTGATGGGGGAGCGCTTGAGACCAACCAGACCGGAACGGACGCTGCCGATCCATACATTGCCTAGCGGGTCACGGTACAGTTTGGTGACAGACAACGGGATGTGTCCACCCGCCTGTTCCGGCTGGCGTTCAATGGTTTTAATGCTGTAGTCTTTCAGGTTCAGCGCCTGGACGCTGGCTCCGTCAAATCCCATCCACAGCGAGTCGTCAATGACAAGCATCGCAAGCAGGGGCTCTCTGGGAAGTCCCTTTTCTCCATGCATCAGGGTAAAGACGGTCTGTTTTTCTGTGAGACTGTAGCCTATAACTCCGTAATTCAAGATGGACATATACAGCACATCTCCCTCCAGGGCTGATGCCATGATCATCCGTCCGTCCGTGAGCTCTTTCACATCCATCCTTTCGGTCTCTTCTCCATAGCCTAGCGCGGGACCTTCTTTTTTATCCAGCGAAAGCAGTTTTCCCCTGTATAGATAGAGCGCCTGATAATCCGTATAGATATCGGATGCCCATTCTGTAAAGGTATCGTTCCCATACGAATAGAAACTAAGCCCGAAGTGGGCTCCAAACCAGATGCCGGACTCGGTATTCACGGCGCAGGTGACTTGATTTTCGCTGATGCGTGAAAAGGAGTCGGACGACGAATCATAACGGAACAGTCCCTTGTCTGTAGAGACCCACAGATCCCCTTGCGCGTCATTATGGAGCAAATAAATATAATTTCCCATGATCCGGTTGCTGCCGTCATCCATAAAGACGCGCAGTTTTCCGTTGCGGTATTCGTTAAGACCAAATCTTGTCCCTATCCAGAGTGCTCCTCTTCCGTCATAGATGACGTCCGTTACGGAAGACTGGGAGAGGCCGTTCTCCACGCTGATTTGCTTGCAATAATAGCTGTTTGCCTGCAAACTCCAAAATTGAAGTATAAGGATAAACGAAAATAGAGTCTTTTTCACGGTCCATTATATTTTTTGTACAAAAATAGACTTTTTATGGAAATAATAAGCACTTGGGTCTAATTTGTTTTAGTCAAATTTGCATTGACCTCATAAGTCACTAATTCACAACCTTTAACTACTTGGCATGAGAAAACTGTTATTCTGCACCTTTGCCGCCCTGGTTGTCTTTATAATAGAAGCCGGGCCGGCGGCTCTTGACGCTCTGGCACAGTCGGAGAGAGCAGCTTCACAGCAGAGAATTGTTGTCACTGGAATCATTGTGGATCAGTCCGGAGAACCTGTTATAGGTGCTACCGTTCTGGAGCAGGACAGCAACAACGGCGTCATGACAGATGCCGCCGGTCGTTTCTCGCTGGAGCTGAAAGCGGGCGCCAATGTCCTGGTAACTTGCATAGGTTATAAGGACTACAGCTTCCGGGCAGCGCAGGGCCGTCCTTTAAGGATTGTTCTTGAGGACGACCTGATGCTCATTGAAGAAACGGTGGTCACAGCATTCGCTACCCAGAAGAGGGTGAATGTTACCGGCGCCATTACCATGGTAACGGGCGATGATGTGATTCAGGCCCCCGTGGCCAACGTATCCTCGGCCCTGGTGGGTATCACCCCCGGCCTCAGCGCCGTCACGGTTTCCGGCGAACCGGGACAGGATGCGGCGGAAATTGCCATCAGGGGCATCTCCTCCTATTCCGGAAACACCTCTCCGCTCATTGTCATCGATGGCATCGAACAGCCCACAAGCCAGGCGATGAGTATCCTGAATGGCCTCAATGCCAATGATATCCTTGGTATCAGCGTCTTGAAGGATGCATCCTCCACGGCCGTTTACGGTATCAGGGCTGCGAATGGCGTAATCATCATTACTACCCGCCGTGGTCAGAAAGGTGCGCCCAAAGTGAGTTTCTCCGGTAACTTCGGCATCACCAGTGCAACCAATGTCCAGCGGGGATTGTCCTCCTATGAATACGCGCTGTTCAGGAACGAGGCTATATATAATGAGGTAGCGGGATATGGCAGTACACCGCTCATGAATTACCTCTTTACAGATGACGACTTGTGGAAATTCCAGAATAACCGCGATTTTACGCCTGCAGAGGTGGCGGCCATGCCCAACCTCACTGATGCACAGCGGCAGCAGCTGCTCAACAGCGAGGCTCTCTATTATGGTACTTCGGACGCGTATGCGGAACTCTATAGCCGGGTGGCACCCCAGTGGTCGGCCAACGTGAGTGTTTCCGGCGGTGCCGAGCGAATGAAATACTATGTGTCCCTCAATTATTTCGACCAGCAGTCCATTATGCAGAACGCCAATTATTTCGGCGTCCAGACGGGATCCCGCTATCAGCGCTATAACGTGAGGGCCAATATCGATGTGGACATCTTCGACCACACCACCCTTTCCGTGAATACCAGTGGCCAGTTCGGTTCTACAACCGGTCCGGGAACAGGCTCCCTGTATAGCCGTTATAGCGGCATCATGCAGATTATCTACGAGGGTAATCCCTTCACCAACAGGAGTATGGTCCTGGACGACAAGCTCATCGTGGACTTCGATTATCCTCAGAATTCCGTGCAGGACGGCCTCCACAAGCGTACGGACAATGAGATGACGGGTGGCTGGCTCCCCGCTCTTCTGAGCCGCTCCATCGGCACCACTACCAACACGCGGGTGGACGTATCCATGCGCCTGCGGCACGATCTGTCTTATCTGGTCAAAGGTCTGGATATACAGGCCAGTCTCCGCTATCAGGAAAACTACAGCAAGGTGGCCGTCCGGTCCTACTCCATTCCGGCCTATACGGTCCGTCGCAGCCTCACCAATCCCAATGAACTGGAGTTCTTTGGTGGAACGGTGGGGGCCGACAATTATGCTTCCGGCTCCTGGGGCGGCATGCGCGACTTTTATGCCGATATCGTTATCAACTATCAGGGAAACTTTGGCAAACATAATGTGGGCGGTCTGCTGCTGGGCCGGGCCACCAAGTATACGATGCCCGGGGACAGTTTCAATACGCCCAGCGGCCTCATCGGTACATCGGCCCGTATCACGTACGACTACGATACCCGTTATATGGTGGAACTCAACTTCGCGTATAACGGCACGGAGAACTTCGCCAAGGGAAATCGCTTTGGTTTCTTCCCCGCTGCTTCCGTGGGCTACGTCCTCACCAACGAGCCTTTCTTCCCCAAGAACGACTTCCTTACTTTCCTAAAACTGCGGGCCAGTTATGGCCTGGTGGGTAACGACCAGATTGGTGGCAAGCGCTACCTTTATCTGCCGGGAACCTATTCCATCAACATGGGCCCCGGCAGCTTCACCAGCACCACCAGTTCCGGTTCCCTGCAAAGTAATTACTATCAGTTCGGTACTTCTACAGACGCCTACAATACCATCTATTATGGATCGGCAGAAGGTGCTCTGGGCAATCCGGACGTTACTTGGGAGAAATCCGAGAAAATCAGCGCCGGACTGGAACTCAAACTGTTCCGAGACAGGCTTTACTTCACGGGAGATTATTTCAGCGAGAACCGTCGCGACATCCTCACCACCCTGGGCGTAATCCCCGTGACGTTTGGCGTCCCGTCCTGGAACACAGCCGCCGTCAACGTAGGACAGGTGAAGAACCAGGGATATGAGCTGGTTCTGGGTTGGAAAGACCGCGTGGGGGATTTCAGCTACTATGTCGAGGGAAACCTCACTTACGCGAAGAACACCATCATCTATATGGCCGAGGCACCCAATCCCTATGACTGGATGAACCAGACAGGCCACAGTATCGGCCAGTACTACGGATATAAGACCGACGGTTTCTACGACACCCTGGAGGAACTGAACAATCGTCCGTATTTCTCACAGTCTGCCGGTGCCGTGACGCTGGGAGACATCAAGTACGTGGATCTGGACGGTGACGGGGTCATCGACAACAAAGACCAGGGCCCCATCGGCTATCCCAACCGTCCTTTGATGAACTTTGGTGGAAAGATTGGTTTCAGTTATAAGGGATTCGACCTGAAAGTCGTCCTGTCCGGTACGGCCATGGGTTCGTATTACATCTCCCGTATAACCAGTCCTTTCTTCAAACGCGCGGGCAATGCCTTCCTGTGGCAGTATGAAGGACGATGGACCGCCGATAAGGTGGCTGCCGGCATTCCTGTCACCTATCCCCGTGCCGTATATGACGCCAGCCAGGATCACTATGACTTTGGCCCTAAGAGCGATCTCTGGGCTCTGGCTTCCGATCACCTGCGCATCAAGAACATAGAGATAGGCTACACCTTCAACAAGGAGTTGCCTGTTCTGAAACGCGCCCATATCTCCGGTCTCCGCGTATATGCCAATGCCAACAACCTGTTTACGTTCTTCGACCAGATGAGCCGCTACGGTATCGACCCGGAGACGAAGGACAATCTGGGCGGATCGGAAGGAAACATTTCTTATGTGTTCCCCTTGACCCGTACGGTCAACTTTGGCGTTAATGTTAACTTCTAAACGGATGCAGATATGAAAAAGACTAGTATAATTGCATTGGTTTTGACGGCAGTTCTGGGCGGAGGTTCCTGTAACCTCTTCCTGGAGATGCCGGAAGTGACTGGCAGCGTTTATCTGGAAGACGTGTTCTCTACCCGGAAAGACGCCGAGGGAATGTTGTGGAGAGCCTACCACCGGGGTCTCCGTGAAGGTCTGCCGGAAGGCTGGGCCATCAACCACGGTACCCTGGCCTCGCTTTCCGGAGAGATTACCCGTGGCTACAGCTGGCATGCCGGATACAATCTGGTGGTAAACGGACCCACTCCTACCTTGGATGCGTCGGGTCAGTTCCAGGGCGCACCGGCCAACTTTAACGAAAACTGGGAAGTCATCCGTGCCTGCTGGATCATTCTCGCCAACCTGGACAGCTGCCAGGAATTGTCCGACGAAATGAAGGAGTATATGAAGGGCGAGGCATACGGCCTTATCGCCTATCGTTATATGGGCATGTTCCAGCGTTGGGGCGGTGTTCCCATCGTGCGCCAGGCCAACCAGATGACGGACGACCTCAATTTCCCCCGTGCTACGGCACAGGAAACGCTGGATTATACCCTCGAACTCATTGCAGAGGCGGAAAAGCGCCTTCCCGACAGCTGGTACGATATTGAGCCCGGTTGCGGAGACAAGTGGGAGGGCAGGCTCACCAAAGGTGCGGCCCTGGCCATGCGGGCAAGGGTGCTCACCTTCGCGTCCCGTCCGCTGTTCAATGCGCCTCAATCCTATCCCAAGGAATTTGGCATAGATTACAACGCCAACGAAGAGTTCGTGTGGCTGGGAGGCTATGACCAGCAGCGGTATCAGGATGCCATTGATGCCCACCTGGCCCTGATCAACTGGGGCGCTTCCCATGGCAAGCATCTCATTTTCACCGCCGGGGAAGGGAATCGCAACAGTTTTGAACAAGCTATAAGCGATTACGGAAGGGGTGTTTCCGAACTGAACGGCCCCGAGACCATCCTCGCCTTCAAGATCGAGTCCGACCAGCAGGTCTACAACAATATGACGGAAGGCTACAACTGGTCGGCCTACGTAGACGCCGGAGAAAGGTCCCTGCGTGGGGTTCTCACCAATTTTGTCCGCTTGTACCGTGATACGGAGGGTGGAGAAATTGATTGGCCCGTCGTGGGGGAAGCCGCTCCCCGTCCCATCTCCGACTTTGCAGCCAACATCGATAAGATCGAGCCCCGTTTCCGTGTGGATATCTGCGTGCCCGGCAAGTTCGGCCGTTCCAATGACGGAGACGCGCGTTGGAACGAGGGAATCTGGTACATGGGCAGTTTCACGGAAAGCGAAGAAATTGCCGCTTCCATGTCCCGTGCCACCGAAGGCCGTTCCATCGGCGTTCCCACCAAGTTCTATTATAAGGCCGGCGCCCGACGCTGGTTCGAGTTCCCGCTGTTCCGCCTGGCCGAGAACTATCTGCATCTGGCCGAGGCATACAACGAAATCGGCCAGAGTTCCAATGCTCTCAAGTATCTCAACATCATCCGAAACCGTGCAGGTCTTCCGTCTGTCGAGGAAACGGACCAGGCAAAACTCCGGGAACTCATTGTCCGAGAAAAGGCCCTTGAGTTCTTCGAGGAGAACCAGCGGTACTACGATGTCAAACACTGGAAGCACCCCGAAATCGGCACCAGCATCCTGGGTGGCCCCATGACGGAGATTTCTTTCCTGCGTGTGGGCGGTGAGAACACCATGGACGCTCTCGTTTCCTACTGGGATGCCTATTCCTATACAGGTTATTGGCATCCGAAATGGTTCCTGGAGCCGTTCAGGCAGGATGAAGTGAATAAGGGAATCATTGCCCAGAATCCCGGTTATTAATAGAAAATACCATGGAGAACATGAAAAGAAGACTCATCATCATTATTGCGGCAATCCTTGCCCTGATGTTTTCCCTCCGGGCTTATTCACAGGATCTAGCCAATTTCACCAAATCGCTCGAGGGCCGGTATCCGGGTTTGATCGTGATTAACACCGACGCTATCCCCGGAAGCGGCAGTGCCTGGATGCTGATCCGTGGCATGGGTTCCTTTGCCGAAGGAGTGGGCGCCAATACCTTGAAGATTTACGTGGACGGATTTGAGGTGCAGAGCGAATATATCAACTACATTTCGGCCGAGGAAGTGGAGTCTGTCGCTATCCTGAAGGATGCGGCCGACCTGGCCCCTTATGGCATGAACGGTGCCAACGGGGTGGTATTTATCACTACCAAGCGCGGTCGGGAAGGTGCGCCGGTCATCTCATTCAAGGTGGGCGGCGGCGTCCAGGCCCCCATCAATGTAGTCAAGCCGCTGAGATCATACGAGTATGCCCAGCTTTACAATCAGGCCTACTGCAACGACAACGGCCGTGAGTGGGATCCCTTCTATGATTTCGAAGTCTTGAATGAACTCAAGGCCGGTAATGGTATTGACGTGGATTGGTACGACCAAGTTTTCCGCAAACACGGAATCTATGCCGATGCCAACCTCTCCATCCGTGGTGGTTCTTCCCTGGCCAAGTACAGCGTGGTGCTGGACTATGCCAACCAGCAGGGTTTTTTGAATGTGAAGAACACGGACAGGACGCATAACGTATCTTTTGTGAAGTATGGCCTCAGAACCAATCTGGACATGAAACTCAATGACGTGCTCACCGTGAGCGTGGATCTGGGTGGCAGACTGGAAGACAGAACCCGTCCCAACTACAGTGTCTATTCCCTGGTGAACGATGTCATGACCTATCCTTCCATTATCTATCCCGTATACGACCCGGAAGCGACAGATCCCATCTACAACTTCTCGGGCACGGCCACGCACCCCAACAACCCTGTTGGCTCCCTCACCGGACTGGGCTGGACGACTTCCAGGACCAAAGTGCTGCAGGCCAACTTCAAGTTCCGGGAAAACATGGGGTTCCTCATTCCGGGGCTCTATTTGCAGGAAGGATTCTCTTTCTATTCCAGGACAATCGGAAATACGGCCAAAACAAGCACTTATGCCCGTTACAACGGCGGTGTGGCCCAGACATCGGACGTTTCTACCTATCTGCGTTCCAATGGTTACTGGTCTTCCGGAAAGGAGCGTTGGATGCAGGGTAATATCACCGTAGGCTGGGATGGTGTATTTGACAAGAACCGCCTGGGAGTTAAGCTGGAAGCCCATATTTCGGATTTCAATGGCACCGGTTCCTCCTTCTATAACTGGAAATACCGTTACATTAACTACAGCGGCCGTCTTTCCTACGACTATGACGGACGCTTTGACGCTGCCCTGGGATTCTCCGTTTTTGGCAGCGATGCCTATGCGCCCGGTCACCGGTATGCCTTCTATCCCAGCCTTTCCCTGGGTTGGAATGTACTGGATCACATTCGCGTGAGAGGTTCTGTGGGCCTTTCCGGCGCGACGGACGCCTATGTGGATATCGATGGTTTCCAAACCAACGGCCGATACCTTTACCAGCAGTATTACTCCTGGACAGGAAGTTTTGTCACCGGCATGGGACCTTCTTTCGGCGGTGGTTCCAGCGGTATCCGTCCTTTGTTCAAGGGCAATGAAAATGTGGCGCCCGAGAGAAGCCTCAAGGCCAATATCGGTACCGATATGACGCTGTGGGGCAAGCTCAAGCTGACGGCCGATTATTTCGTGGACCTCCGCAGCAACATCCTTACCCTGGACCGTACGCTGATGGATTATGACGGCAACCAGACCTATTACTCCAATATCGGAAAAATGTTCAACCACGGTGTGGATGCCAGTTTCATCTTCAGCGATACCCGTGGCGATTTCGGGTATTCCGTCTTCGGCAATTTCCTCTTTGCCCGCAACCGTATTCTGGAAATGGGCGAGGTAGGGGCCAAGTATGCATACAATAAGCGTACAGGTCATCCCTACGGTTCCCGGATGGGACTCGAATGCCTGGGCTTCTACGACATTTCCGATTTTGACCTGGACGGTGAACTGAAAATGGGACTGCCCGTTCCGCTGTTTGGTGAAGTCCAGCCGGGAGACCTCAAGTATAAGGACCAGGATGGGGATGGCTATATTGACGATACGGACATTGTCTGGAACGGCAATCCGGCCTATCCTATGTTCTCCTTCAGTTTTGGAGCCAACCTGTCCTTCCGTCGCTTCGACTTTTCAATCCTGTTCACCGGCACAGCGGGTTCTACCGTGAACCTGCTGGACAATAATGCCTGGCAACCTTTTGTCAACTACAGTACGGCATTCGACTGGGCCAAAGAGGCCTGGGTCTATTATCCCGAAGTGAAACTGGACACTCGCAACACAGCCACTTACCCCCGTCTGACCACCCGGCAGAACGACAACAATTACCGTCCCAGCTCTTTCTGGGTCAAGAAAAACACCTATCTGCGTCTGTCCAACGTGGAAGTGGGATACAACATTCCGTTTGGCAAGTCCGGTTCCGATATACTCCGCGTATTTGTGCAGGGCCAGGACCTGTTAACCTTAAGCCCTCTCCTGTGGAAATACAAGATGGATCCGGAGACCACAAGCTATGGTTATCCGTCGGCTATGAGCGTGTGTGCGGGCCTTCAAATCACTTTCTAAAGAGTAAGCACTATGAAAAGATTCCATCCTTTTATCGTTCTTTTGTCTGTATCGGCACTGAGCGTCTGTGCCTGCTCCAAATTCCTGGATACCCGCCTCGACGTGTATGATACCATGGACAGGCTTCAGACCCGCTCCAGCACGCTGTCCAGTTTTGCCTATGCGTTCTATACCCCGATGCAATACGGGTTCAACGTCATCGACGGGAATCTGTTCGCATCGGCCTCGGACGAGGCAGAGCAGACTGCTCCCACCTCCGCCGTGTCTGCTTTCAACCGCGGACTTATATCGGCCGACCTGAACCCGATCTCCTATCTGTATAACAATTACTATGACGGAATCCGTGCGGCCCGTTTCTTCCTGGATTATGCCCGGGACGGCGAGAACTTCCTGGCGCTGAACCGGGATACCAGCGCCGTCTATAATCCGGACGGAAGCATTTACAGTACGGACAACCGCAAGGCTTATAAGCGCGATGTCATCAACCTCAACTGGCTTAGGGCAGAGGCCCGCATCGCCGAAGCCTATTACTACGGGGAGCTCATCAAAATGTATGGCGGCGTTCCTCTCATCGGCGAAGAAAACGGTTTTGCGCGTCAGGCAAGCTACGACGAAGTAGTGGACCATATCGTTACCCTCATCGATGAGAATGCCGACAAAGTGAACCTGGACTGGCGGGTAGCTCTGACCCCCGATGCCACTAACGTTTGGGCCGATGTGACCAACTGGAATTTCCGGGACGATATCGGCCGATTCGACAAGACCACGGCCCTTGCCATCAAAGCCCGCGTGCTGCTTTATGCCGCCAGTCCCCGCAACAATCCCGACAACGATACGGAAAAGTGGGCAAAGGCAGCAGCTGCTGCGGCCGATGTCATCAAGGTGCGTCAGGAAATCTTTGCCAAAGGTTTCGGCTTTGGCGAGGGCGCCAGGACCTACCCGGATTACAGGATGCCCGCCAACCGTGACTACGGAAACTATTTCCTCAAGAATAACGCGGCCAATGATGTGGAGTCCATTTTCCTCATCAGGAGGGCGGCCGGCAGCGCTCCGGAAGTGGCGAATTATCCGGTGGGTACCCGTGGCGGCAACAGCGGCATATGCCCCACACAGAACCTGGTGGATGCCTATGAATACATCGGCCCGCAGACGTTGAATCCGTACGAAAACCGTGACCCTCGTTTCGAGGCCAGCATCGTATACAATGGCTCTGTCTGGAACGGAAATACTATTGATGAATCACCCGGAGGTGCGTATGACATGAAGGTGAACGGTGCCTCCAAGACGGGGTACTACCTAAAAAAATTCCTGGCACCCAATCTCAACCTCATCGAAGGCGGAAGCACCGATCATCTGTGGCCCGTCTATCGTTATGCCGAGGTGCTCCTGAACTATGCCGAGGCTATGAATGAGGTGTATGGACCGGATGCCGACCCTAAGGGATACGGATTCACCGCGCGTGATGCCCTCATGGAAGTGAGAAACAGCGCCAGCACGCTGCTTCCTGCTGTTACTGCAACGACAAAGGACGATTTCCGCAAGGCGGTAAAACAGGAAAGACGGGTAGAACTGGCTTTTGAGGACCACCGTTATTGGGACCTCATCCGCTGGAAGGATGCCGAGAGCGTTCTCAACCGCTCCATCAAAGGCGTTGTAGTGCGTAAAAACAGCCTGGGTGGTTTCCAGTACTCCTACAGCACCGTCGCCACCCGCACGTTCGAAGCCCGCCACTACTACCTTCCCTTCACCCGTAAGGAGGTGGCCAATTCGGCCGGAACCTTAACCCAGAACCCTGAATACAACTGATTATGAAAAAGATACTACTGCTATCCATTGTGCTCATGGCCGCATGGGCCTGCCAAAAAAGCGACGCAAACCGCGATTACGGTTTTGCCAAGGTGTACATCCCGCAGGCGGGCGTGACGGGTTTGGACAATTCCTACCCCATTCCATTGGGTCCGTTCTACCAAAACAGGGATTATGCCTGCCGATACGACCCGTCTTCCGGCATGCTCCAGATTGTGGTGGGAGTCATCCGCTCGGGATATTTTTCCACTCAGGAGGCTTACAGCGTAAGTCTGGGACCGTGCAAGAGTGAGACGGACCGCAAACTGGCAGAGTATGCTCTCAAGGAAGTTCCGGCAACGGAGCTGAAGCAGGACCTATGTTCCATTCCCGCCAGGATAGAGGTGGGGCGGGGACAATCCGGAGAGACCTGCTATGTGGGTGTGGATATGAAGGCCCTGGCCCTTCAGAAAGCCTCCCTGGTCAGTGACAGCCAGTACAAGCTGCTGGTGCTGGGTCTGGAAATCACCAATCTGAACGGGCCAGCCAACTATGAACTGTCAGACAAGAATACCAATGTGGTCATCGTTCTTGACCTGAACAGCCCGCATTGGGATACTGTTCCCGCCGACAAACCGGAAAGCGATATACGCAAACTGTTTCCATTAATTCAATAACCAATTAATCACAGTGATTATGAAAAAAATCTTTATCCTTTTTGCAACAGCTGCATTTGCTGTTCTGATGGCTGCCTGCCAGAAGCCTGTTTCTCCCGACCCGGGTGGGGATCCTACTCCGGCCGCGGCTCCTACTGCAGATTTTGATTTTACCATTGATGCTCTCAAGGTAACCTTTACAAACAAGTCTGCCAACGCCACCTCTTACAAGTGGGATTTCGGCGACGGTGAAAGTTCCAAGGACGCTTCTCCTGTTCACGAGTATGCAGCGGCCGGTAGCTATACCGTGAAACTGACCGTGGCTAACTCCGAAGGTGCTACTGCCAATAAAGAGGCCAACTTGACGCTTGCAGGCAAGGTAAAGGCTTATTTCACAGCCAAAGCCCAGACCGACCGCGCCGGTAAGTTCGGACTTGTGGTAGAATTCGATGCAACGGCTTCTGAGAATGCCAAATCCATTGCCTGGGACTTCGGTGACGGTGGTAATGGTTCCGAATTCAAACAGACCCACACTTTCCCGGCCTATGGCAAGTATACCGTTAAAGCCGAAATTACCGGCCTTGGCGGCGACAAGGATGTCTATCAGTCCGAAGTAGATGTCATCGCTTACAATGAACTGCTTAAGGGCGGCTCTATGGAGGAGGATGATGCCCAGTATTGGACCTTTATCCACACCGAAGTGTTCCCTGCCGGTGACTATGAAAATCCCATGCCCGGTGTTTACAGCTGGCAGCCTTACTTCGGCTATACCGAGGACAAGCCTTCCGGCGGTGAAAACGGATGCCTGCGTCTGTCCTCCGAGAACCAGATCCACGACCAGGCCAATAACGTGAAGTTCTACCAGGCTATCGAAGTGGAAGAGGGTGACCGTCTGGAAATCTCTGCCAAGATGAAGTGGGGAGAGAATTCCAACGACTGCGGTCTGCTCTGGTTCGGTATGGCCGAATCGATTAACGATATCGGTGCCGACGGTACCTCCGTGGTGGAAATGTTCAACTACTGGTCTGCCGCAGGAACCGATCCCGTACCCGCATTGGACAGTGGTTTTGAAGCTGATGAAGCGTACATTGCCGCCAATGCCAGCCTTGAACTCGGTTATAGCAATGCCGGTGAACCCGTGGCCGTTTACTGGGCTCAGAAGACGGGCACCATCTACTTCTATGTGGACTACCGTTCCGTTTGGGGACCCTTCTTCGGCCCTGGTATCAATATTCTCTTCGACAACCTCAGTGTTAAGGTAACCTACGAGGAATAAAGGGAGTATTCATCCATGATTCCCAGAGACAGGGCAGGAGTCCTGTCCTGTCTCTTTCCCTTTACTTAAAACCGAGAAAAATGAAAAAATCGATTCTTCTGCTTCCGTTCATTGCCTTGTGCCTGGCAAGCGTAGCCGCATCGGCCCAGACCGACACAGACAGCCGTTTCATGCGCCCTTTCAAAGAGGAGTTCAATGCTTCTTCCCCGCAATTCTTCTCCGGTGGCACTGCTCCCCGGATTTTCTGCGGCGTGCCCTCTTTCTCTGAAAAGGGTACGGAAGTGATGCTCATGCGCATAAACCCGTCAGATCCGGCCGGCGCAGGTCGTGGCCCCGAAATTGCCACGCCCAAGAGTACCCATTTCGGGACTTATTCTGCCCGTATCAGGGTTCCGGATGTCAAGAAGGCGCAGCCCAACGTGGGTGCGGTAGTCGGTTATTTCACCTATCGGTATACCCGTGGATTCGGTCTAAGCGAGATCGACTTCGAGTGGCTCATCGCCGATCCCAGGCTCATCTATATCGGCACCTGGACCAGCGATCCCAACAACGTGAACAACCTGCAGCGCGTTGGACGCACCATCAACCTGGCTACCGGCCAGATCCTCTATACCAATTACCGGTCTTATCATGACGGAAACAGGAACCATAATTTCGACAGCTCCGATGACGCGGCTCTCTCTCCGCGCACAATTGCACCTGTCGATGGGTACGATGCTTCCAAATGTTTCTATGTCTATGGTTTTGACTGGTATCCCGACCGTCTCACCTGGTGGATCGAGCACCCTGAAACCCAAGAGAAAATCATCCTTTGGGACTATCAGGGCACCACTCCTCATTTCTCCGGCATCCCTCAGCCTCCTACCACGTACCTGCTCAATTTCTGGCATACGAAAGATTGGTCGGTGGATACAAACCCGCGATCGACAGAGGCACCGAAATATCCTTATGGCCTGGAGATCGATTGGATGAAATATGAGCCATACGATGCTATCAACATTGAATGGCGTGAGAACAATAACTGGTAGACGGCCGTGGAAAGATACCTGCTTTTAATACTTGTTTATTTCCTGTGTGCGTTTTCCTGTACGCGGCCAGTACCTGTTCCAGAACCTGTTCCGCCGGAGCCGGTTATTCCACCGGAGCCGGTAGAACCGCCGGAGCCGTCGCACAAGGAGGTAAATCTGATGTCTGCCTTTACGGAGGACTTTTCATCCAGAGAAACGGAGAATTTCTCCTTCTATTCCGTTGTGCCGGAAAAAGATTTCCACTATTATTCCGGATTTCCTTCCCTGACAGAGACAGGCAAGACGATTCTATTGCTTAGGGCCAATCCTGCGGATGATGGTGGAGACAACGGTGGAGCAATCATCTCTACCCGGGATTATGTCCATTATGGCAGTTTTTCTGCCAGAATCAGAATGCCGGACGTCGGTGCTGTCCAACCCAAGCTTGCCCTTTTCGCCGATTTTTCTCTGCGGGACGACGATCCGGTCTTCGGCTTTGACGAATTCACCCTTGAGTTCCGGGTGGCCGACAAAAACAATCTGTACTCCCGTGTATCCCGCAGGGAACCGGATACCGGTGAAAACCCTTTGGTTCAGGAATCCGTCTTGACCCCTTCATCATCGTTCAATGCTGCGTCCAAGTTCTACGTTTACGGAATGGACTGGACACAGGATAAGGTAACCTGGTGGTTGCAGACTTCATCTTCCTCCGAAAAGATCATCCTTTATGAATGGACGGAAAACATCCCCTCCGAGCCTTTGAAGCTCGAATTCCGTCTTTATCATGACAAAGCGAATCCTGCGCTTTACCCCTATGAACTTGAAATAGACTGGATTAAATATACCCCCTCAGCAATATGAAGCACAGCATACTCTCCTGTGCAGGCGTTTTCTTTTCTCTGATTGTAGCGGGTGAAGTTTATGCCCAGACCCCTACGTTCCATGGCGCTTTCACAGAGACATTCTCTACAGGCAGTTCGGATTATTTCGACTTCAATTACCGCACCGCGGCGCCGGATTTCCGCTATTACTCTGGCATGCCCTCCCTGTCGGAAGAGGGAACGGATATCATGCTGTATCGTATCGACCCCGAAGACCCGGCAGGTGCTGGCCGTGGCCCGGAAATCATCTCCAAAGAATACACCTTTTATGGCAGTTACTCGGCTCGCCTCAAAGTGCCCAAAGCTTATCAGGTCCAGCCCAACGTAGGTGCTGTCGTTGGTTATTTCACCTACAACATTGACCGGGAATTCGGCCAGAGCGAGATAGATATCGAATGGCTGCTGGCCGATCCCCGTATCATCTATGTCGGAACTTGGACGGGAAAACGGGGCGCACACAACAGGGTGGGCCGTATCATCAATCTGGCCACGGGAGAAATCCTGGAGACCATCTGGCGCAGTGAGGTGCGTCATCCGGACGGGTCTGTGACACGTGTTCCCAATACGCCATTTACCGGACGCCAGAACAAACCGTCGAAAATAGAGCCTATAGACGGGTACGATGCCTCCGAGCAGTTCTACACGTACGGCTGGGACTGGTATCCCGACCGTCTGGTCTGGTGGATGATTCACCCCCAGACGGGCAAAAAGATGATTCTGTGGGACTATAAGGGAAAGGTGGTTTTCCCCGACCAACCGTCAAAAACGGGAGTTCCCTGTCTCAAGAGCAAATACCGGCTTAATCTCTGGCATACGAACAACTGGCCGGTGGAAACCAATGCGCAGTCTGTTGAGCGTCCTCTCTATCCTTATGAACTGGAAATAGACTGGATGTCCTACAGTCCTTTTGACAAGTACAATCCTTATCTGAAATAAAAATGAAACGTCTCTTTCTGTTTGCTGCCATTATGCTAGCCGTTTCCTGCAGTTCCGGAATCCATCGCCTTGACAAGTGGACGATGCACAGGGAGGGATCGGAGGAATACTATCACGTAAACGTTCCATGTACCGTGGCCGGTGCCTTAAATGAGGCTGGCGCATTGGGTCCGGACGTTCTGGGCCAGACTCGTTATCTGGTCATAGATAAATCGCAATTCGACAGCCCCTGGATATTCACCACCACCTTTTCAGTAAAACCGGGTCTAAGACATATCCTGCGTTTCAACAGCTTGGGTTACAGGGCCGATATCAGCCTGAACGGGACGACTCTGGCATCCGCCGATACTACCTTCGGGGTCTTTCTGGTCCGTGACTTTGACATTACAGACCTTGCCCGCAGAAAAAACACGCTGGAAGTTCGTTTGCATCGCGCACAGGCGGGAGACCTGAACATGGGCTTCGTGGACTGGAATCCGCGTCCCGTCGATGAAAGCATGGGAATCCTGGGGAACGTGGAACTGATTTCCACCCCGGATGTACAGGTGGCCTCGGTCCTGGTAAAGCCCGAGTTGGACCCTGATCAGCTGTCCCGGGCCGATATTCTGGTGACGGCAACCCTCATTAACCGCAGTGATCACGCAGTCAGCGGCTTCTTGAAGGGGGAATATGAAGGCGGTTCGTTCAGTGAACCCGTTTCCCTGGCAGCCGGGGAATCCCGTAAAGTGACAGTCCGGGAACAGATAGACAACCCCCGTATCTGGTGGAGCCATGAAATGGGAACTCCGGAAATGTATACGCTTACGGTCGATTTCGAAACAGGCGGGAACATGTCCCATTCGGTATCCACCAGTTTCGGAATCCGGGACATACGAAGTGAGGTGGATGCGGCCGGTCACCGGCAGTTTTACCTGAACGGAAAGCCTTTTTTGGTGAAGGCGGGTGGCTGGACCGACGACATTTTCCTGCAGGATACGCCGGAGCGTACACGCCGGCAGGTGGAATTCGTGCGGGATATGGGACTTAACTGTATCCGTTTTGAGAATATCTGGGGCAAGGACGACAGTGTATACGAGATCTGCGACCGCCTGGGCATACTGGCTCTTGTGGGCTGGAGTTGTCAGTGGGAATGGAAAATCTATTGTGGACTTCCGGAAACACCCGGCGTGGGCTGCATCAATACTCCGGAAACGGAAGACCTGGCTGTCCGTTATTTTCATGATCAGCTGATCCGGCTATATAATCACCCTTCCATCATCGGCTGGCTCACGGGCTCGGATTTCATCCCCAATCCCCGTCTGGAGGCTCGTTACATGGAGTTGTACGACGAAATGGAATACCGCCCTTACATCTGCTCGGCCAAAGGACTTGCCAGCGAATATGGCGGCCCTTCCGGAATGAAGATGCTGGGACCTTATGAGTACGTGGGACCGGATTACTGGTACCTGGACAACCAAAACGGCGGTGCATATGGTTTCAATACGGAAACGGGCATAGGAATGAACATCCCTCAGTTGGAGTCGGTGCGCAGGATGGTTGGGATAGATCACCTGTGGCCCCTGGATGCAAACTGGAATTACCATTGTACATCCTCCACCACGGATATGAATTCTACCCGTATTGCGCTGGAAACCACTACGGGCTTGTACGGGGCTCCTGCCGGCTTCCGGGACTTTATCCGGAAAGCCCATGCATTGGACTATGACGGAACCCGTGCCATGTTCGAGTCTTTCCGCTGCCATGTTCCTAGGGCTACGGGTATCGTACAGTGGATGCTCAACAGTGCCTGGCCCAGCCTGTATTGGCAGCTGTACGACTGGTATATGGTTCCTACTGCCGGCTATTTCGGCACCAAAAAGGCCTGCCAGCCCGTCCAACTTGTATTCAATTACGGAGACCGCTGCATATGGGCCGTCAACGATGTACTGCCGGAGGCCGAATATACGGCGGTCCTGCGCATTTACGGAGCCGATTCCCGGCTTCTGCGACAGGAGGAAAAAGCCATCTATGTACGTCCCCGCGAGCCTCAGAAGGTGTTTGATGCCATCAAGGGCGCCTGTTTCGCAGACCTTGAACTGAGGAATGCGGCAGGCGAGACCATCGCAGATAATTTTTACTGTGTGCCTGCCACACAGAATGAGTACCTGTGGAGTAAGTCGGACTGGTATATTACACCGATAGGGAAGTATTCAGACCTCTCTTTTGTCACATCCCTGCCTGTTGCAAGCGTTGAGATGCAGTCGGAACCCGTTGAAGGCGGATTTGACGTACTGTTGGTCAACGCCTCCGACACAATCGCCTATCAAGTCATCCTCAAGGCGGTGGATGATTCCGGCGAACTGCTTCCGGGAGTGCTGTGGTCTGACAATTTCCTTAGCCTGGTTCCAGGAGAAAGGAAAGTGGTACGCTGCCAGATTCCTGCCGGCACTCCTGCCGTTTCCATTTCCCTGGATGGCTGGAATATCCAGAAAAAGTAGATTTTTACTTCAGCGCAGCCTTGACAAAGGCTACGAAAAGCGGGTGCGGACGCTCTGGCGTACTCTTGTATTCAGGGTGGAACTGGACGCCCACGAAGAAGGGATGATTGGGGAGTTCCACTACTTCCACCAGGCCGGTGTCCGGGTTGGTACCGGAGGCTACAAGGCCGCCTTGGGCGAAGTCATCGGCGTACTTTTCATTGAATTCATAGCGATGGCGGTGGCGCTCGCGGATGTCGGCGGTGCCGTAGATCTTATGTGCCAGCGTGCCGGGCTTGAGCCGGCAGGCATAGGCACCCAGACGCATAGTGCCGCCTTTAGCCGTGGTCTTTTTCTGCTCTTCCATCAGGTCGATGACCGGATGGGTGGTGTTGGGATTGAGTTCTGTCGAGGAAGCATCGGCCCAACCCAAGACATTGCGGGCATATTCCACCACGCACATCTGCATACCCAGGCAGATGCCCAGGAAGGGGATGCCTTTTTCGCGGGTGTAGTGGATGGCGTGGATCTTTCCTTCCAGGCCGCGTTCGCCGAAGCCGGGGGCTACCAGCACGCCGTCCATGCCTTCCAGTTTGGCGGCTACGTTATCGGCCGTGATGTCGTCGCTTAACAGGCTGTGTACCTTTACTTTGCAGCCGCAGGCGGCGCCGGCGTGCACAAAGGATTCCTGGATGGATTTATAGGCGTCCTGCAGGGCGACGTATTTGCCCACCAGGGCAATGTCCACGGTCTTTTTGGGGTTCTGGAGGCGGTCCAGGAAGTCTTTCCATCGGCCCAGGTCCGGGGCGTTGAAATTCTCGATGCCCAGTTTGCGCACCACCAGTTCGTCCAGGTGTTCGGCGTGCATGTTCAGCGGCACCTGATAGATGCTCCAGGCGTCCTGGCTCTCGATCACGTGGCCGGGCTTCACATTGCAGAACAGCGCAATCTTGCGGCGCAGGTCCTCTCCCAGCGGATGCTCTGTGCGGCACACAATCACATCCGGCATCACGCCGGCGTGCTGCAGCATCTGCACCGAGTGCTGGGTAGGTTTGGTCTTGATTTCCTTGGCGGCGCTCAAATAGGGGACCAGGGTAAGGTGGATGCACATGCAGTCACCTTCCGGCTGTTCCCATTGAAGCTGGCGCACGGCCTCGATGAAGGGCTGGCTTTCCATGTCGCCCACGGTGCCGCCCACCTCGGTGATCACGATGTCGTAGTCACCGCTCTGGCCCAGACGCAGCATGCGGCGCTTGATTTCATCGGTGATGTGGGGCACAATCTGGACGGTTTTGCCCAGATAGGCACCCTCCCTTTCACGGGTAATCACCGTGTAGTAGATGCGGCCGGTGGTTACGTTGTTGGCCTGGGACGTGGGGACACCCAGGAAGCGCTCATAGTGGCCCAGGTCCAGGTCGGTCTCGGCGCCGTCATCGGTCACGAAACACTCCCCGTGTTCGTACGGGTTCAGCGTTCCGGGATCTATATTAATATAGGGGTCAAACTTTTGGATGGTAACCCTGAGGCCCCTGGCCTGCAGCAGTTTACCTAAAGATGCGGCTATGATTCCTTTTCCTAAGGAAGATACTACGCCGCCCGTAATAAAGACGTATTTTGTCCTATGTCCCATAATGACGAATAATCAATACGGGATACAAAGTTGGTCAATTTTTAAAAAATTTGCAAGACTTTTTTACAAAGCTACTGCGCTGAGGTCCAACGCAATTTGGCGTACCGCCTTGAATATTTTAGCGCTGGTTTTCTCTCCCGGAAATGCGACACCGCTTTTATATGCCCGCATCTTACTTTCGTTGATACCGACATATTCGGCAAACTTGGAGACATTGATAAAATCGAAGAAGTTGAAGAATGAGGGAATGTCATAACGGTATGTTATGCTAATCTCCCTTCTGTCAGGAACTGGCTGGTTCTCTTGAACCTGTTCCCGCAGAGCTTCTTCCAAGCTGGATACAAAGTCCTTTTTGGCCTCAGAAACAGATTCCCCAAACCCGCCAAAATAGCTATTCCCAATGTGATCTTCAGAGTAGATGGAATACAGTCCATCATTTCCTTTTTCAACAATTGCTGTAATATTCATATCCGTCATCCGTTAAATACCTGCCTGTTTTAAAATGGCGTTGACCGTGCCTATTGCCATCTCCCTTGACTGATGTCTCGGGACTCGGAACTTGGCATGGGTGATAGGTGAAAACCATACATCATGTCCTCTGGCGTTTGTGGCTATCTCATAACAGCCATGTTGTTTGAGAAGATGCTTCAATTCTGTCGTTTGCAAGATAAGTATTTAAAGCACGGGTCTTATTTTATTGTATATCAAATAGTTAGATTATTTTCTTTAGCCCGGATGGCACAAAGAAAAATATCCAACAACCTGATAATCAATCCATTAAATGGTATTCAAGAAATAACCACCTTCACCAGCACCGCGTCCTCCTTGTTGAAGGAGAGGCCGATCCAGAGGGTATCATCGATGACTGTGGCCTTGGGATAATTGTAGCCCAGGGTTTTATAACGGCCCTTTTGGCGTTGAGGGGGCAGGTCCACGGGGCCCAGCAGGAGGTAGGCCTGGTTGAACAGATAGCCGTCTTGGGAGAGGCCCAGGGCCAGCACACGGCGGGATTTGTTGCCGGTGGGGTTGCCCAGCCAGAAGGACCGGCCGTCCGGCAGGGTGCCTGCGCATTGCTTGGAGCGGGAGTCCGGGATGTTGGTTTTCACCGGAGCGCTCCAACTGGCGCCGTTATCTTCGGAATAGCTGACCAGTTTCACAAAAGAGGAGTTCTGGTCCCGCATGAGCAGCACCAGGCGGCCGTCGGGTGCCAGATACTGGCTGGGCTCGATGGGTTTTCCGTCCCCTTCCGGGAAAGCGGCCTCCTTCCAACCGCATAAGGCCGATGGGTCGTCGGTGTATACCGGGTTCAGCCGATTGCCCGGCCGGAAATGGACAGCGCCCACGGTGCGTCCGTCGGGCAGCAACAGCGGATCCTGTTCGAAAATGCCGTCTACCGGGGTTCCATCGGCCATCAGGACAGGCTTTTCCTCCGTCCAGTGGCAGCCGTCGGCCGTGCTGGTGTAGAAGGCGTTCCCGCCTTGGGAGCGGTCTTCCGCACATACGCGGTTGATGAGGGCCGATAAAGTATCCCCCCGCTGCACCCATCCGCCCGGCGATGCAAAGGTCCCGGCGCCCGGCGCGGCCAAAAGGGTGGGTTCCGACCACATTTCGGCATCGACGCTGGTTGCCATCCACACACCCGTATCCGGCGTGTCCTCATCGCGCTCCGACTGCTGCCACATACAGTAGTATCGGCCCTGGAAGCGCGTGAGAAGCACATTGTTCACATATCCGTTGGAGCGAAAAACCTCTATCACCTGCACGCCCTCCAGACGTGGAAGGCCGCATGCTAGCGTATCGGCCGTGTCAATGAGCCCCTGAGCCCTCCGCACTTCCGGATGACCACACCCGGCCAGCAGCAGGCTCAAAAGCACAGATATGAAGCAGATTTTCCTCAAACGAGCTTATAAATCTCGCTCACGTGCACGAAACCGCGCCGCTTGAAGAAGAGGTGAGCGGCGTGGTTGTCTTTTCCGGACTCCAGATAGATGTCCTGGATGCCGCGGCCGTGCAGCCAGTCGATGGCCGTCTGAAGCAGGGCGGCTCCGGCCCCGTGCTGGCGGTAATCGGGCTTGACCAGGACGTCGCACACCATGCCGAAGGGGGCGTCGCCGTCGTCTTCGATGTCGGCCACCACAAAGCCTGCGATGGAGCCGTCATCGGCCACTGCCTTCCACACCTGGGCAAAGGAGTCGTCCTGGATGTGCAGGAGGATGTACTTCATCCATTTTTCCCGGCCGTCGGGGGCGGGACGGGCTTCCAGGACGCCGTTACGGATGATGCCTTGGCCCACGCCCATCTGGATTTCGCCGTGGGAAATGTATTCCGTGTGGGCCGATATGTGGCCCATGAAGATGTCGGCCAGCGCCGGGGCATCGGCCGGTTGTGCTTTCAGTATATTCATCAGTTCTGCGAGAATAGGTTCTTGATGCGTTCTCCGATGCTGCGGATACTGTTGGTGAGCACCAGCAGCAGGGCGAACATGGTGATGGCAGCCACGATGGCCACCACAATGGCCGCCAGCCGGTTGCTTTCCACGCCGAAGTAGGTGAGGAAGGGCATTTCGTCCTCCTGGAAGAAGAGTTCGAAGGTGGACGCCACGGAGATGATGGCCAGAATGATGTTCAGCAGGAACTCGCTGCGCATGGACTTGTAGTCCGACATGTTGTGCAGGCTGTTGTCCACGCTCTCCATCAGCTGGGTGAGGCGCTCGTAGTCTTCGTTTAGGCCCAGGCGCTCCGTGGTGCGGTCGAACATCACCTTGTGGGAAGGATATTTGGAGTATTTCACCACGTCCAACTGGGTCACCATCCGCGTGAGGCGGATGGACAGGGCGGCATTTTTGCCGATGAGTTCCTCCGAGGACCGTTTCTCCACATCCGTGGTGGAGAGCACCACCTGGTCCGTGGCCAGGCCGATTACGTATTTCTTGGCCAGGATCATCTGGAGGATGAGCAGGTACTCCGGCCAGGACACGTGGTAGTGGGCGCGCTCTTTCAGGTGCTCCACCCAGTTCACGCCTTCCTCTCCGGCGCCGCGTCGGCCATAGGTGCCGATGACTACGCACAGGCTGCTGCCCGCCAGCACCAGGTCGTCGGTGTCGATGGCGATATTCTGGCCGCACACTTCGTCGTAGGCCTCGGGATCCCGGTACGGCCATTCCTCGGGATAGAGGGACAGCAGGCCGATGAGTTCGTTCTTGTGCTCATCCCTTATGTGGTCTACAATCTGGGCCTCGGAGAGGCGGTTGGGACGGTCGTTGGCAAAAAGGTCCGAGCCGTCCGGCTCTATATGCTGGATGTTCTCCCATACGTCCACCATGGCATAGTGGAGGTCGTTGTTCACGGAGAAAGGCGTTTGGGACCAGCGGTATTCCAGCCGCTTGCGCTCGGCCAGCGGCGTGTCTTTCTTGAAGCGGGAACAGTGCCGGTAAATGAAGTTCTTGTAGCGCAGGGCGATGGCGTCGAAGCTCCGGCCCGTCCCCAGGTGGGAGATGGATTCCGGCCGCTCCAGCGGGTTGCCGTCGGCGTCCAGCCAGATGGCGTCCACGGCAAAATGGGTCTCGTAGTCGATGCTGGTCTTGTCCCCGCCCTCCTCCATGGACCAGAACTCGGCGCTGAGCCAGTTGCTCAGGAAGGCGATGATGTGGTCCGTGATTACCGGCCGGGACAGCGTGCAGGCGTTTCCGTCAAAGAGGAAACGGTAGGTGATGCTCACGGTGTGGCCGAAGAACAGGTTCATCTCCACGTTGCAGTGGCCCTTGAGCGTAACCTCGTAGATGGATTCGTCGGGGGCTGGCACGATGGGCATGGTGAAGTCGAAACCGCGCAGGCTGTATCGGCGCACATTCCCGTGCACGGGGGCGTCTTTGGGAAGCACGAAGATCTGGTTCTCGATATCCCGTTCCACCCAGGCGATGGGCGTGCGCAAGGCATCGGCCTTTTCTATATAGACGTTACGTTCCTCGTCATAGTCCTTGAATTCCGCATCCATCTGCTCCTCGGCTTCCTTGGGGAGGATGAACTCCTTGGAGTGATGCACAGAGAAGGTTTGGATGAAAACCACCGAAAAACCGGGGTATGTGAGCATTTGGGACATAGCTTAAAAGGCGTAAATGACAATGTAAAACAGCATCACGGCGCTGCAGATGAGCTTGAGGCCGGTGCCGAAAAGGAAGCCCAGGAATGCGCCGAAGGCCGATTTCAGGGAAGTGACGGTGTCTGTGCCGGCAAAGAGAAGCTCGGCTGCGAAGGCACCGATGAGGGAGCCCAGGATCATCCCCACGGGCGGGACGATGAGCCCCACGAACAGGCCGGCGATGGCGCCCCAGCTGCCGTATTTGCTGCCGCCGGTAACCTTGGTGAAGTAGGCGGGCACAATGTAGTCCAGGATGCTGACGATAATGACGATGCCCAGCCAGATGAGCAGGAACTGGGTGCTCATGGGTTCCCCGGCACCATTGGCACCGCCGCCCCAGATGTACAGGACCAGCATCCCCAGCCAGCCCAGCGGCGGCCCCGGCAGTGCCGGCGCCACGGAGCCGATGATGGCCACGATGCCCAGCACGATGGCCAGTATTGCAATAAAGGTTTCCATAGCACAAAAATATTCATTATCTTTGAGGAAACAAAATAGAAAACCATGTTTGCAAAAGAAGTGTATGTACGCCGCCGCCAGACCTTGCTGGCCAAGATGCGGGAAGCCGGAGAAAAAGGTCTCATTCTGTTTGTGGGCAATGCCGAGGCCCCGGCCCAGTACAAAGACAACTGCTATAAATGGCGTCAGGACAGCACCTGGCTGTATTTTATGGGTTTGGACGAACCCCTGATGGCCGCCACCCTGGATATCGAGACCGGCAAGGAGGTTTTGTATGCCGACGACGTGGACATCGACGACATCATCTGGATGGGCCCTCAGCCCTCCGTGCGCTCCAAGGCCGATGCCGTGGGCGTGGAGAAGAATCTGCCGTATGCCGAACTGGACAAGGTGATTGATATCGCTCGCCGGAGCGGCCGCCCCATCCACTACATCAATCCATCCCGGTATTTCAATACCCTCAAGCTGATGGAACTGATGGGTACCAAGAAGGTGCAGGAAGGTGTTTCCAAGGCCCTCACGGAGGCCATCATTTCCATGCGCCTGATCAAGGAGGATGTGGAAATCGAGGCACTGGACCATGCCTGCGACCTGGGTTACCAGATGCATTCGGCCGCCCGGGACGCCATTGAAATCGGCATCGTGGAACAGGAGATTGTGGGTAAGATGGAAGCTGTGGCGCTGGCCAAAGGCTGGGGCGTTTCGTTCCCCACCATCCTCACCCAGCACGGTGAAACCCTGCACAACCATGGTCACGCCGCTGTCATCGAGCCCGGTAAACTGATGGTGATTGACGCCGGCGTGGAGAGCAATGAGCATTATGCCAGCGACTTCACCCGCACCTATCCCACCACCGGCAAGTTTACCACCAAGCAGCGGGAAATCTACCAGATTGTATACGAATGCAATGAACTGGCTTTTTCCCTGGCCAAACCCGGCGTCACTTACCGGGAAGTGCACCTGGCCACGGCCCGCAAGATGCTGGAAGGCCTTTGTGCCCTGGATCTGGTCCGCGGAGACCTGGACGAGATGGTGGCCAAGGGCATCGCCGGTCTGTTCCAGCCCCACGGCCTGGGCCACAATATGGGTCTGGACGTGCACGATATGGAGGATCTGGGAGAAAACCTGGTTGGCTATGACCCGGACCAGCAGCGTGCCAAGCAGCTGGGTCTGGGCTCGTTAAGAATGGCCCGCCGCCTGCGTCCCGGTCACGTGATCACCGACGAACCCGGCATCTATTTCATCCCCGCCCTCATTGAAAAGTTCAAGAAGGAAGGTCTGGGATATGACTTCGTGAACTACGCTAAACTGGAAGGGTATTACGACTTCGGCGGCATCCGCCTGGAGGACGATGTCCTTATCACGGAGAACGGCGCACGCCGTTTGGGTCCTCATCGGCTCCCCATTGCCCCGGATGATGTAGAGGCGGCGATGAAATGAACTTATTAAACCATTATAAGGCCGAGATTCGTTTCGCTCTCATTCTGGTCGCCGTTGTGACGCTCAGCATTTGGGCGTCGCGCTTCATTCCCGACGATTACTTTGACACGGCCATCACGCCCATTCTCATGTCGGCCTCCACGGCCGTCGCCCTTTGCTGCGCCTGGATCACTATCCGGCACACGGAGGGATACCGTATGCGTAGGTTATGGGCCTTTACGCTTCTCCTTTGGGGCCTTCTGGACGGGATTTATGTCATTTCCTGGCTGTTTATGGGCAAGCCCGTGATGAATATGGGCGCCTATGAACTCACCACTTTGGAGCTTGCGCTGGGGAATCTGCTGGGCTGGTCCCTGCTGCTGTTCCCCACAGAGGCACTGCGCCCAGGCTGGCTCACTTTCCGGCGCGCCCTGCTTCAAATCCTGCCCATGTATGCGTTGCTGGCGCTGGATTATATTCTTCCCGTGGATTTGCGCATCCTGGTTGCATTGTATCCGCTTGTCCTTCTTGCGCTGCTGTTTACTCAAGTGCGTGAATACAGGATCTGGTGCGAGGACAACTTCTCCTCTTTGGAGGACATCGACGAAAGGCGTATCATTCGTTACATTTTTGTGGGTTTCCTGATTGTGGCGGTGTATACGTATATGTGTATTTCCCACGAGCATGCGCGGGGATTCACCCAGCAGTGGCTGGTCATTTTCACCCTGGTTTACGGCACAGACCTCATTCTGTTCCGCCGGGACCCTTGGGAGCAGGTACGGCAGTCTATGAAGAGTCATTCTCCCAAGGAGGAAGAGCCGTCGCAGTCCAACGAGGAATACCGTCGGGCGCTGGAAGAATGGATGGAAAAGGAGAAGCCCTATTGCAATCCGGACTTCAAGCTGGTAGACCTTCAGAAGGTGCTGCCCATGAACCGCACCTACCTTTCCCAGTTCATCCACGCGGAATACGACTGCAGTTTTTACCTTTTCGTGAACCGTTACCGCATAGAAGAAGCCAAGCGCCTGATGGCCGATAACCCGGACCTGAAACTGGCCGATATTTCCGCCATCTGCGGCTTCTCTTCGCCCTCCGTCTTCAGCCGCACCTTCACCTCCATTACCGGCCAATCCCCCAGCGACTGGGTGAAAAATTGATTCTGCGTAAATTTTTGAGGGTGTTTCTTGACTCTGCGTAAATTTTAGGCTCCGGCGTATTGCCGGGGTCTTTTTTTTGTTTTAAAATTGTTTGTTTTTATCTCGTACGGGCCGGGTTTGATTCTCTTCCAAGCTCATAAACTGCCCGGCCTGTTCAGCACCTGCGCCTTGTGGCGCGGGTGCTTTATTATGGGCACTTCTTGACTCTGCGTAAATTTTTCCCTTATTTTCTTGATTCTGCGTCAATTTTTGGCTTCTAAAGTTGTTGGGGTATATATAAATCACTATATTGCACAAATTAACCACAGGAATAACCATGAAAAATAACTTAACGATTAAAGTATTGGCTTTTGCAGCAGTGGTGCTGCTGGCGCTGGCGTGCACAAAGGATAACGGTTCCAAGAACCAGAAAGTGGCCGTGCTGCTTCCCGACGCTTCCGTCATTGACCGTTGGGCCACCGATAAGGCAAACCTGGAGACGGTGATGGGAAAATACGGATTCAATACCACTTTCTATGTGGCCCCGGAGACGGCGGCGGGTGCGGTACAGCAGGTGGATCAGCTTCGGGATGCCCTCAAGGGCGGCGCCAAGTATATTGTTCTTACAGCCATTGACTATAAGAAAATCAACGAGTCCGGGTTGCTGGAGCAGTATCCCGATGTGAAGGTAGTCTGTCACGACCGCTTTGTCCTGGACAACCCCCGCATCGCTTATATCTCTTCTACCGACACCAAGGAAATCGGCCGTATGCAGGCCATGTTCCTGCTCAACCATTTCCATTCTTCCGGTGCCGCTTCCATGACCATCGAATTCCTGGAAGGCCCCGACACCGACATCAACGCCAAAGATTACTTTGACGGGGCCATGGAACTGCTCAAGAAGTACATTGACAGCCAGCAACTGGTGGTTAAAAGTGGCAAGAAGGAGTACAGCCAGGTGAAGGCCGACAGCTGGGACACCGCCGACGGCCGCAAAGCCATGCAGGACCGTCTTACCAGCTATGTGGCCGGTAAGGGACCGGACATGATCCTGGCGGCCAATGACAATCTGGCCCAGGGAGCCATCGAAGCACTGGAAGAAGCGGGTGTCTCGGTTATGCCGGTCATCACGGGCCAGGACAATACCGCCACGGCGCAGGCCAATATCAAGAGCCACAAGCAGACCATGACCATTGACAAGAACCTGAAGGATATGGCCTATAACACGGCGCTCATTGTAAACAGCCTGGTTTCCAATTCCCCCGTCCAGGCCAGCCAGAGCATCTCCGGCATTCCGGTATTCTACTCCAAGATTACCCTAATGACCATCGACAGTTATTAGGATTTGACATCTTTTTACAAAGTATTGTAGGGTTTTTACGGCAGAATCAAACCATCCTCTTATCTTTGAGATAAACTGATGAATGATTTTGAACCATGAAAAAGAGATTTGGGATATGGCTTCTTGCTCTGGCGGTTTTCCTGCCGGCTTGTCAGAAGGACGGGCCGGGAGGTGAGACAGCGGCGGTCAAGGACCTGACCGTTCTTTTTACGCCCGGCCACAGTTTTTCCGGCGCCAGTTACGACGACGGCATCCTCAAGGTGATGGCGGAGTGTGAGGCTGCGTGGCCCAATATGGAGCTTCACCTTATCAGGCCCGAAGATGCCCGCCAGGCCAGCAGCCTCATCGAGGCGTGGAAGGCCGGAGAGGGGGCCGATAAAGCCCTTATCCTCTGCGGCCCTACGTACGAATCCTTGGTGGGTGAAGCCTCCCCCGGACAAGGCCGCATCCTCATCGTAGATAGCAACAAGGAATTCTCAGGCGCCATCTCCACCCTGCAGATGAAGCGCTACGGCGGTGCGTGGCTGGCCGGCGCCCTAAGCAAGCACCTCACACTCACCATCATCAAGGCTTATGATGGTGACCGTATGATGGACACCGTGGCCCAGGGAATAGAGGACGGTTTCCTGGAGGCCGGAGGAGAGAACTGCCTGCACATCGTGCTCTCGGACGGTTATGAAGGCACCAGCATGCCCGACGAACTGTTTAACATTCTTTACGCCAATCCGGAAACTTATTTCCAAACCAACGCCTGCCTGGTACCGGTTTGCGGCGCATCCCGTATGGGAGCATACGCTTTCTCCAACAACTACTTCGTTCAGTCCTTGGGAATTGGAGGGGACTGCAGCGTTTACTCGGACATTCTGCCCTTCTCCCTCATTAACGACTTGGGGACTGTTTTGGAGGACTATATCGGCCAGTGGCTCCGGGAAGAACCCTGGCCGGCTCACCGGGACTTTGGCCTTGCTACCGGCCACGTGAGCATCCTGTACAACCAGCGTTTCTTTGAGCTGGCGCCTCAGCGCATTTTCCTGCAGGGAAACCCCTATCTGTTAACCCTGGAGGAGTACAAGGCCCTGGAGGCCCAGTATATGGAAACCGCTTTAGAAAAGGAGGCAAGCCATGCGTATTAGAGGTCTGTTAACACTGATTGCATCGGCCACCCTGCTGTGGGCATGTAACGGGAAAGAGGCTCCTGTTCAGGACGCCAACACCACCACCTACAAAGTGGCGGTCATTATGCCGCAGAGCATCTGGGAAAGCGTAAAACCCATAGCCCAGCAGGCCCTTCAGAACATTGCTACCGCACAGGAGGGGCTGCAGGACCGCGTGGCCCTGGAACTGGAATGGGTAGACGAGGACGCTGCCAACCTGGGAAGCGAGGTAACCCGCGTCACCCACGACGACTCCTACGCCGCTATCATCGGCCCCAAATACAGCCGCCATGCGCGGCAGGTGGCCCGCGAAAGCCTTAGTTACCGCATCCCTGTGCTGATGCCCAGTGTGACATCGGCCGAGATTCAGCGCATCTATGCCGGCAGCAACAAGAGTGCCCCCAACATCTTCTGCATGACAGAGAGTGACCTGGCTCAGTGTCAGGCCCTCCTGAGCGTGATTTCCCGTCAGATGTGGTGCAGCCGCGTGCTCCTGATGTCCCGTCAGGACGATTCCGACGACTATGTCACCTCCTTTAACGCCTACCTTCCCTTCCTGGCCACGGAGTTGGATTTTGCCAAGATCGAGACTTATCCTTTCACGGACAAAGAAAGTATGCGGGAACAGGTAAGGGCCATCAATCAGCTGGGCACGCTGACCACGTTCATCAGCGGCCTCTTCTTCGTCCCTTCCACGGCGCAGGATATGCTTTGGCTGGACGAGATTCTTTCTGAGGAGGGAATTGTCCAGGACGAAGGCGTAAACTTCCCGCGCATCTATTGCCCGGATATGGCCAGCAGCGATTATCTGGAAGAAAGGTTGCAGCACGAATACGAGGGCATTGCCCTTTGCGGCAGCCCGGAGAGCGGCTTCCCCGCCATGAGGAAGGCCTTGAGCGGAAAGGAAATCCAAAGTGGCTATGCCCAGCTGTATGACTGCTTTACCCTTCTGGGACTGGCCCTGGCCCATAAGGAAACGGCAGGAAAAGAGACGGTGCGCGAGGCCATTGTGGACGTAATGGACGCCTGTGACGGCGGTAGCGGCAACAAACTGGGATGGACAGCCGAAGCCCTTTCGGATGGTTTCCACGCCATTCGTAATGGCCGCATTCCCAATATGGCCGGCGCATCCGGCAGTTGGATTTTTGACAAAGAAACGCACATCAGCCAATTGGGCAGCTGGTATGGTCACTGGCGCTTTTACGACGGAGCCTACCACTTTGTGCAGTACCTTACCCGAAGCGACTATGCCAACCAGGCTTCCATGGACCAAATCTGGAACCAGACCGCAGGCAACAGGGGATGGGAAATACCCATCAGCGACAAAGACTTCGAGTACGAACCCCTGCAGGAGCGCTATGCCGTGGTGATGGCCACTTCTACCGGTTTCACCAACTATCGCCATCAGGCCGATGCCCTGGACGTGTACCGCATGCTCAGAGACGCCGGCTACCAAGATGACCATATTATCCTCATTACCGAGGACGACATAGCGGGAAACGAGTCCAACCCGCACCCTGGCGTAGTGCATGTAACCCCGGACGGGGAGAACCTGCACGATGACGTCCAGAACAACTACAAGATTAGCCAGCTCACCCCGGAAGACCTGGCCAACATCCTCAAGGGAACGGTTACCACCAGGACGCCCTGGGTGGTGAAAGGCGGCAAGAACACCAACGTATTCTTCTTCTGGAGCGGTCACGGCAAGTTCGACGGCATGCTCAACTGGGGCTCCGGGGAAATTACCGCCGGCGAAGTCCGCGCAGCCCTCAGCGGAGCACAGGATAACTTCCGCAAGATGATGCTGGTGATGGAAACCTGCTACAGCGGATCGGTGGGAGAGTATTGCACCGGCATCCCCGGCCTTCTGATCCTTACCGCCGCCGCTCCCGGAGAAAAGTCCCATGCCGATGTGCTGGAGGGCAATATTTACCTCTCCAATGCCTTCACCCGCGTATTCCGCGAGGAAGTGGAGAAGAACCCGGATATTTCTATTTACGACCTCTATACCGAACTGGCCCGGCACACCACCGCCTCCCACGCCATGATATACAACTATGACTGGTACGGAAGCGTATACGATAATACGATGGCCGAATACTTTAAACCCTTGAATAACCAATAATTGAACCGAATATGAAGAAGATTTTCCACATTCTGGTTTTTGGAGCCGCGGTTTTGGCCGCGCTCTGCTGCGCCTCAAAGAAAGAGGTGGAACCGGGCTATGTTCCCGGCGAGTACAACCACTCCCTGGCTGTAATCAATGAAAACTATTCGGAACAGCTGGTTCTTAATGAACTGAGCGTCCCGGTTACTGTGACGGAGACCAAGAACTTGCCCTACTGGTTTTCTGTGGAAGCCCAGGAAGAGCTGAATAAGAATGGTCATCCCGTGCTCATAATCAATGTGAAAAAAGAGGAAGGCATGATGGAAGACCGCAAGATTGAAGGTGAAGTAACCCTCTCTACAGGTGATGTGCTCCATCTCATCGTGAAGCAGGGCGCAGACCTTCCCACCGGCCTCAACGACGGCGAAATCCTCACCTCCAACAATACCGCTTTGGAAGCCGACTGGGCCAGCTGTAAGAATATTTCCCTGGTCACCAGTTACGTAGACTTAAACGGCCGCACCCAGGTGACCACCACCGAGGTGGCCCTACCCTGGGCCGAGGATGCCCTTCCGCAGGAATGGTTGCCGGAGAACGATGCTCTGGCCATGGTCGCCAACAAGGACCAGTGGGAGTTGGTCTTCAACCTTACCGGCATTGAATCCCGTCCCAACTACAACTACTTTGGCATGTACAATAAGTACAGCGGCCTGTTGCGCGTCTTCTATTACCTGGATGAAGCCCATATACCCCCCAGTGACGGGAACGACCATATGTGGTCCATGGCCTTCTCCGAAAACCTGGCCGAATATCCCGTTTTCCAGTACGGCGTCCCCTATAATGTGAGTGTCTCCACCCCCTATAAGCAGGCGGTTGGCTATCCCAATATCCAATATATGACCAGCGCTACTACCAGCCAGATGAGTCAGCAGGGAAAGGTGATTCCCCGTATTGGCTGGTGGGCCTACGACGTGGATATGTCCCAGATGCGCCCCCAAGCCATGGACTCACAGAGCGGCTACATTACGCCCGGCATGCTGCTCTTTTCCCAGGACAACGTGTTCCTGAACTCTATCTTGAATGGGGACATCAACGGCAGCATCAATGGCAACATCAACCTGGAGGCGCTCAGGCCTACGGGTATCACAGGCGGAGGTATTTTCTTCGAGGACTTGTTTACGCTCACCAATTCATTCCTGGGCAGTTCGGGCTTCGGCGCCATCGTTTCAGGTACGGCCGATAAAAATGATGCGTGCGGTCCTTCTGTTGGCCAGGGTATAGCCTTTAGTGTCCTTTCATTGGCTATGAATATCACCAAACAGGCCGATGGAGCAGGAGCCTCCGAAACAGATAAATTGGGAGACATTTCCATGAATGCCAAACTGAACCTGACAGGTGAAATGGTTACCCAGGGAACCATCGGCGGTGAACGTTCCACCAACATTGCCTCTCCCAAGATTTCTCCGGAGTATTTCAAGACCGGTACGCATTTTGGCCAGGGCGTGTGGAATATTGAAAACCACCCCGTCATCTATGTGCTGGGTGACGCTTTCTGGAGTGATGTCAAAAGCTTCCTTTCATACTCCAAGGGAGAGGAGAAGGATGGCGCCGGAAATGTAATCCGTACTTATTACAAGACAGTCAAGGACCCCGGAAGCATCAATATGCGGCTTGTCTCGTTCCTCGATCCCACAGCCATCGGTAATGTGCTTCTCAACAACAAGGTGTACGATGCCGGTGTTTCCGTAGAGGTAAACCAGTCCTTCGGCATTTATCCCGGAGCGCAGGTGGGCCACACTAAGGGTTTCCGTGCAGGACTGGGCGTTGCACAGCAGACAACCCCCATCTCAAATAACACATTTGATACATCTAAGAACGAAGAGTTTGTAGTGGTGAAAAAGCCTGTTGACGACGATTTGTTCAAGTATGATATTCCGGAGGAATTTGCCAGCATCATAGCTCCCCGCCTGAGTCAGCAGGATGATTACACCAATGTCAATCTTGCCCGTCAGTTCTTCGGCCCGTCTATGTATTACTACAAGGTTAACCCGGGCGTGGATGAAGTGGACCAAGTCCAGTACGTCGCCGATCCTCAGGTTAAACTGCCCTTCGTGGTCAGGGACGCTCCCGGCCAGGAAAAAGTAGAGGAAAAGAAAAGAACAAAGGAATACCTCCTTTATGACCCGGACTATGTGGACTGGGTAACAACCGTGAACCTGAGAATAGAGCAGGGAGATCGCATATATATCCTGAACCGTCAGTTCGTTCCGGAGGTCAAAGTCATTTCCTACAAGGATATGCCCGCCCTTATTGAACAGATGAAGGCCCGCAGGGCCCAGATTCCCGATAATTTGAATTATCTGGCTATCGATAAAACGATTGAACGCATCCAGAGTTATTATGATGCCATTAAGTAATAAAGAGAAAGTTATGAAAAAGTTTTGGATAATCCTGTTTTGTGCCGCAATGGCACTGATCGCCTGCAATAAGAATAATGCAGAAGAAGAATCCGACATCCCCGGGAAGATGAGTGACCTGGAATATTTCCAGGACGGCTTTGTCAAGTTGGACGAGAATGGTAATATTGTCGGATACATCATTGGAGAAAACCTCAACGAGGCCGATCCTTCGGAGGTCTCCGTTCCCGTAGTGGATTATGACGAGGCACGCAGCCTCTTTCTCAAATGGCTGCCCGAAGGGGTCCAGCCTGCGGTAAGCGGGAAAACCTATACCTGGGAGATGACCGATGAAGAGGACAAGTCCGAGGGTCAGGTGATATTTGCCGAAAGCACCACGCCCGGTGTCATTGCTACCATCCGCATCCAGTCTCAGGAGGCCAAGGTCAGGACGGTCAAGTTTATCCCCGAAACAGCCTGGCCGGAAAATTCATCGGACATCGAGGAGTTTCTGGAGAATAATTATTACCTGGGAGCCCTCGTACAAGTCACGAAGGACAACGGCGCCGGAAAAGGAGAGTTCATTGTGATTCGGGAGTGGACCAAACAGGAAGACGGTATTATGATTGCGATGGAAGGGAAGAAGTGGGAGGGGTTGTACGACAGCCCGTCGCCAGAGGACAACCGCGATAAATGTTCTTCTGTCAATACCACCCAAACCGTAAGCCGGGTCCTGCATGAGGGGAACAATTACGAATATATAGTCAACGTTTACGGCAAATCCAAAAATTGGCCCAGTCTGGACAACAGGTATCTGACGACTAAACAAGAAAAAGAATATTTGCCGGTAATGCGCACCTATCCCATTGCCGTTAACCTTGAGACCGGCGAAAAAATGAGAATCAATACATTCTTTAAGAATCCCTCTTACTACAAAGTATACATCTACTGGTTCAAGCCAGATGGGGACAAGGTGAATTACTGGTAGTTGACTATGGATCGCAAGGAAAAATACATAGCCCCCGAGGTGCTCCCCCTGGACATCCGTCTGGAGGGAGCCATCCTCGCCCTCAGCGGTACCGGAGCCACAGAGAATATTGACACCCAGGTCGACTGGGATTTAATAGGAGGTTGGTCATGAGAAAGCTTTTCATCATAGCAGGAGCCGCCCTTTTATTGGCCTCCTGCGCCAAGCAGACGCAGCCTTTCCAGCCCCTGGTCCTTTCGGCTGTTCAGGAAGGGGATGAGGCGGCCTCCAAAACCTCCCTCAGCGGCACCAGCGTACATTGGAGCGCCGGTGACCAGGTGGCGGCTTTCGTGGGGATCACCCCTCACACCTCTACCGGAACGGAAATCGTGTCGGAGACGCAGGCCAAGTTCACTTTCAGCGACCTGTCGGCCGATGCAAGCGTAACCTATGCCGTATACCCGGCCTCTGCCGTGGTCGGTTATCACGACGGAGGCGCCACCGTAACGGTTCCGTCGGAGCAGACGGCCGTGCCCGACAGCTTTGGAGAAGGTGCCGCGGTGTGCATCGCCAAGGGAGATGCTTCTCCTATGGTGTTTGCCAACGTCTGCGGCTTCCTGGCGTTCACTTTCGCTTCTTCGGATGTTGCTAATGTAGCGTCCATCCGCATCATGGCCAATGAGCCTATGACGGGCCAGGCCGATGTCCACTGGAACAGCGGGGACCCTACGGTAGAACCCTCTTCTGTCAAATCCCTGAACGCGGTAAAACTGAGCGGGACCTTTGAAAGCGGCAAGACGTACTATGTGGCGGTTTTCCCCCGCGCTTCCTACACCGGACTCACCATCAAGATTACCAAAAAAGACGGATACGTTTCTACCTATACCAATCCGGGCACCCTTACCCTGGCGCGGAAAGGGAACATGTTAATAGCCAAGAATCTTGCTCTGAAGGCCGTTCCCGCCAGCGGTAACTGGGCCGAGAAAGACCCGGCCTACATCGGATCTACCGAAGTTGTGATTCCCGTGGGAAAGGTGGGCGAAAATATCTATCTTATCCAAAATACGTACACCAACTCTACTCCTCCTACTCCTCCGGCCGCTTCCTCGGCGCCGGTGAATCTGTCTGATGTGGACGCTGGCTACAAATGGAACGTTTCCGTCTCAGGTACTGTGTTCCAGCTGTATCCTAATGAAGAAACCGGGCGTTGGCTTAACTGCAGTACAACAAACGGCAGCGGCAACCAGAACTGTATGGCTGTGAGCAACGAGAACTATTGGAAGCGGAAGTATTTCACTTGGGATGCAGCGGGTTACGTGTTGACGAGTGACAGCTATGACGCACGCTATCTGAGTTATAAGGATAATGCCTGGTACGGCGAAACGTTCCCGGCCTCAGGATCTTACCCCGCCGCCTCATTCTCCTTCTACGTTCAGGTACCTTAACCGCTATGGCTACACTGCTTCTTTTCCTGGAACTGGCCGTGGTAGTGGCCATGATTTACCTGGGGGCCAAGGTGGGCTCCATCGGGTTGGGCATGTACGGCATGGTGGGGCTGCTCATCGCCTCTTTCCTGTGATTTAGGAAAAACCATAGGTTTTTGCTATCTTTGCAGGCTCAAGTCAAGTTATTATGGCAAGTCATATCAAAGATAGCAACCTGTGGGAAAGCGGCGAACTCAAGCTCAGTTGGGTGCGCAGCCATATGCCCCTGCTGGACGGCATCCAGAAGGACTTTGAGGCCGAAAAGCCGTTCAAGGACCTGAAAGTGGCCCTGAGCGTGCACCTGGAGGCCAAGACCGCACATCTGTGTGAGGTGCTGGCGGCCGGCGGGGCCGATATGTACATCACCGGTTCCAACCCCCTGAGCACGCAGGACGACGTGGCCGCCGCGCTGGTGCATGAGGGCCTGAACGTGTTCGCCATCCACGGCTGCAACGAAAAAGAATATTTTGAAGACATCCGCCGCGTGCTGGAGGTGGGGCCCAACGTGATTATCGACGACGGGGGGGACCTGGTGACCACCCTGCACAAGGAGTTTCCGCAGCTGCTCCCGAATGTGATTGGCGGCTGCGAGGAAACCACCACCGGCATCCTTCGGCTCAAATCCATGGACGCTGCCGGCAAGCTCACCTTCCCCATGATGCTGGTGAACGACGCCGACTGCAAGCACCTGTTCGACAACCGCTACGGCACAGGCCAGAGCGTGTGGGACGGCATCAACCGCACCACCAACCTCATCGTGGCCGGCAAGAACGTGGTGGTGGCCGGTTACGGCTGGTGCGGCAAGGGCGTGGCCATGCGCGCCAAGGGCCTGGGGGCCGATGTCATCGTGACGGAGGTGGACCCCGTGAAGGCCATGGAGGCCGTGATGGACGGTTTCAAGGTGATGCCCATGCTGGACGCAGCTCCCCTGGGTGACATCTTTATCACGGTGACCGGCTGCGAAGACGTCATCGGCCCCGAGCATTTCCTCAAAATGAAGGACGGTGCCATCTGCTGCAACGCCGGGCACTTCGATGTGGAAGTGGCTGTGGCCAAGCTCAAGGCGATGGCTGTGCGTCATCGGCCCGCCCGTGCCAACATCGAGGCCTACACCCTGGAGAACGGCCGGAACATCTGCATCATTGCCGAAGGCCGTCTGGTAAATCTGGCCGCCGGCGACGGACATCCCGCCGAGATTATGGACATGTCCTTCGCCATCCAGGCCCTGAGCGCCCGCTATCTGGTGCAGAACAAGGGCAAATTTACCCGGAAACTGAACAACGTCCCGGCCGAAATCGACCGCGAAGTGGCCCTGCGCAAGCTGGCCCACTGGGGCGTTGCCATCGATACACTCACAGAGGAACAATTTAAATACATTTACGGGTAATGGCTCTCATTCCCATTTACTGGTGGAACAAGGAAGTCCACAACTTCAAGATTTCCCAGGCCAGCTTCCGCAAGCAGCCCTGGGCCAACGGCGTTATCCTGATGGTTTGCGTGGTGATAGCCATGCTGCTGGCTAACCTGCCGTTCACCAAAGATCTGTATCACAGTTTCCTGCATACGGAACTCACTATCCACGTTGCTTCACCCGACGGTGTCATAGACTGGTTCTTCCCGCACGGAATGACCGTGGAGAAGTTCATCAACGACATCCTGATGGTGATTTTCTTCTTCACTGTGGGACTGGAAATCAAGCGTGAGGTGGTATGCGGTGAACTTTCTTCCTTCAAGAAGGCCATACTCCCGGTGATTGCCGCTTTCGGCGGCGTGGTGGTGCCCGCGCTCATCTACACCATCGTGAACCACGGCACGCTGGCCGCTTCTGGCTGGGGTATCCCTACCGCCACGGACATCGCCTTTGCGGTGGGTATTCTCTCCATCCTGGGAGACAAGGTACCCATTTCGCTTAAGGTCTTCCTCACGGCGCTGGCCATTGCCGACGACCTCATCGCCATCCTGGTGGTGGCCCTGTTCTACGGCGGCAACATCAACCTGCCGCTGCTGGCCGTGGCCCTGGTGGTTGTCCTGTTCGTTGCGTTGATGAAACGGCTGGGCGAAAAGAGGCTGGTGTACTACTTCGTTCCGGCTATCCTGGTGTGGTTCCTCTTTTATTATAGTGGTATCCACGCCACCATGACGGGTGTGGTGATGGCTATGTTCATCCCCATGGAGGCCCGCTACAACAAGGCCAAATTCCACCGCCGCAGCAAGATTCTGTGGGAAAGCCTGGTGGAATCCGAGGGCGTGGTTACGCCGGAACCCTTCCCCAACGGCCCCCAGCGCCACTATCTGCGACATATGTACGGGCTCACCAAGAAGACTATTCCGCCGTCCTATCGGCTGGAGCATCGGCTGAACCCCTTCGTGAACTTTGCCATCATGCCCATCTTCGCCCTGGCCAACGCCGGCGTGGAGATTACGGATCCGTCCTACTTCAACGTGTTCAAGGCCATCGATCCGGTACTGGGCAGCGTGGGACTGGGTGTTTTCCTGGGCCTGCTGCTGGGCAAACCCCTGGGCATTACCGCCGCTTCCTGGATTGCCATCAAGTGCAAGGTGGGCGCCATGCCCGCCAAGGCCAGCTGGCCCATGCTGTTTGCCGTGGCCTGCCTGGGCGGTATCGGCTTTACCATGAGCATCTTTGTGGACACCCTGTCCTTCGCGGGTCCGGACATCGACCCGGCCATCACCCAGCATCTGCGTGACGCCGGCAAGATTGCCGTCCTGATGGGTTCCCTGGCCGCCGGCATCCTGGGTTCCCTGCTCATTTCCATCGTTGCAAAAATTGAAAAGAAAAAGATATGAAACTCTTAGAAGGAAAGGTGGCCCTCATTACGGGTGCCGCCCGGGGCATCGGCAAAGCCATCGCCCTTAAATATGCCTCCGAGGGCGCCAACATCGCCTTTACGGACCTGGTCATCAACGACGTCGCCCAGGAGACGGTGAAAGAGCTGGAGGCCTTCGGCGTGAAGGTGGGCGCCTATGCCTCCAACGCCGCCGACTTCGAGGCCACCCAGACCGTGGTAGAGCAGATTGTGGCCGATTTCGGCCGCATCGACATCCTGGTGAACAACGCCGGCATCACCAAAGACGGCCTGGTCATGCGCATGAGCGAGGCCCAGTGGGACGCCGTCATCGACGTCAATATGAAGAGTGCGTTCAACTTCCTGCACGCCGTGGTGCCCGTAATGGCCCGTCAGCGCGGAGGCAGCATCATCAACATGGCCTCCATCGCCGGCCAGACCGGCAACCCCGGCCAGGTGAACTATTCGGCCTCCAAAGCCGGCCTCATCGCCATGGCCAAGTCCGTGGCCAAGGAAATGGGTCCCCGCGGCATCCGCGCCAACGCCATCGCCCCCGGCTACGTGATCTCCGAAATGACCGAAGCCCTGCCCCAGGCCGTCCGCGACGAATTCGTGAAGCTGATTCCCCTGGGCCGCGGCGCCTCCGTGGACGAAGTGGCCTCTGTGGCCCTCTTCCTTGCCTCCGACATGGCCTCCTACGTCACCGGTCAGGTGATTGCCGTGAACGGCGGCATGTACTGCTAGTCTCCATCGGCCTTCCGACATCTGTCCCTCCGGCTTCCCGCCGGGGGGATTTTTGCTTGTGCGCTAACCGCCTGATAATCAGCGTTGTTTGGGTTTTTCTTTAGGCTCCCGGGGCTAAAGAAAATCGCCGACGGTGCTGATAATCAGCGACTTATGCGGCGGCTACCAAAATGCCTATCCGGGAAAAGCCTTACCTTCGCTTCCATGATACGGGAAATGACAGATTTGCTGATGCCGCGGCAGTGCCTTGTGTGCGGGCGACGGTTGGGGGCGCAGGAGGAGCACCTGTGCATCTGGTGCGCGGCCGACCTTCCGCTCACCTATTACTGGGAGCAGCCGCACAATCCTATGGCCGATGAGCTGAACGCCCTCCTGGAGCGGCAGCGTGCCGATGGGGAACGCCTGCCCTACGTCCTGGCCACCGCGCTGCTCTTCTACCACCACGAGAACCCCTTCAAGCTGATCCCCCGCGCGCTGAAGTACGGCGGGAATGTGGCTGCGGGCCGATTTTTCGCCGCCCGTCTGGGCCGATATATGGCTGCGGCGCCGCAGTTCTTCGATATCGACCTGGTGGTCCCCGTTCCCCTTCACTGGTATCGAAAATGGCGCCGCGGGTACAACCAGGCCGAGGTCATCGCCGCCCAACTGGCCCGTGAGCTAAAAGCGCAGCTCGGGGCCGATGTCTTGTACCGCGCCCGCCGTACCCGCACCCAGACCCGCCTGGATGCCGCCGCCCGCCTGAAGAACGTTGCCGGCGTCTTCCGGGTGCGGCGCGTTCCCTTGGAAGCCCGCCATATCCTGTTGGTGGATGACACCTTCACCACTGGCGCCACGCTGGCTACCTGCTACAACGCCCTGCGCCAGGTTCTGGGGCCGGAACAGCGTATATCCGTGGCCACTTTATCCGTGGTGCAGGGATAAGGGAATCAGTTCAGTTGTTCAGTATAGGGTTCTTCTGCGGCAATGGCAGCTTGGCAAGGCGGGGCTACGCTTTCAGCGCCCGCATGGCGTTCACCACGGCCAGGACGGTGACGCCCACATCGGCAAACACGGCCATCCACATGGTGGCAAGGCCCAGCGTAGCCAGTACCAGCACCAGCACTTTGACGCCTATGGCAAAGATGATGTTCTGCCGGGCAATCCGCAGGGTGCGGCGGGCAATCTTCACGGCCAGGGCAATCTTGGAAGGCTTGTCGTCCATCAGGACAACGTCGGCTGCTTCGATGGCGGCGTCGCTGCCCAGGGCGCCCATCGCGATGCCCACATCGACCCGCGTGAGGACGGGAGCGTCGTTGATGCCGTCTCCCACGAAGGCCAGCGTGCCGTCCTGCAGCAGGCACTCCACCTGCGTCACCTTGTCGGCCGGCAGCAGCTGTGCGTGATATTCGTCCACCTTCAGGGCCGATGCCACGCTGGCGGCCACGCTCTCCTGGTCTCCGGTGAGCATCACGGTGCGGCCCACGCCGGCGGCCTTGAGGGCGGCGATGGCTTCGGCCGAATCTTCCTTGATGCGGTCGCTGATGACAATGTGGCCGGCATATTCGCCGTCGATGGCCACGTGGATAATGGTACCGCTTTGCTCGCAGGGGTGCCAGGCGGCGCCTAGCTTGTCCATGAGCTTGCTGTTGCCCACGGCCACCTTTTTCCCGTTTACTGTGGCGATGATGCCGTGGCCGGCGGTTTCTTCGATATCTTCCACGCTGCATTCGTCAGCCTCGTTGGGATAGGCGTTTCTTAACGCCATGGCAATGGGATGTGTGGAATGGCGCTCCACGTGTGCGGCCAGGTGCAGGAGTTCGGTCTGGTCAATGACTTCCGGATGCACGGCCGTCACTTCGAAGACACCCTCAGTGAGCGTGCCGGTCTTGTCGAAGACCACGGTGTGCAGCCCGGCCAGTTTGTCCATCAGGTTGGAGCCCTTGATGAGGATGCCTTTCTTGGAAGCGCCGCCCAGGCCGCCGAAGAACGTGAGGGGCACGGAGATGACCAGTGCGCAGGGGCAGGACACTACCAGGAACAGCAGTCCGCGGTAGATCCAGGTGGCCCACTCGCCGGTGATGAGACTGGGGACAACGGCCACCAGTACGGCCAGCGCCACTACGATGGGAGTATAGATCTTGGCAAAACGGGTGATGAAACTCTCGCTGCGGGACTTGCTGGCTGCGGCGTTCTCTACCAGGTCCAGGATCTTGGCGGCGGTAGATTCGCCGAAGGCCTTGGTGGTCTTCACTTTGAGCACGCCGCTCTGGTTCACGCAGCCGGAGAGGATTTCATCGCCTTCGTGCACGGTGCGGGGTACGCTTTCGCCGGTGAGGGCCACGGTGTCCAGGCTGGAGCGGCCTTCCAGGACCACGCCGTCCATGGGCACTTTCTCGCCGGGCTGAACCAGGATAATCTCCCCGGGCTTGACCTCTTCGGGCTTCACGGTGACCAGCTTTCCTTCCCGCTCCACATGGGCGGCATCGGGGCGCAGGTCCATCAGGTGCGCGATGGATTTGCGGCTGCGGCCCTCGGCCATCTCTTCAAAGAGTTCCCCCACCTGAAAGAACAGCATCACGAAAACAGCCTCCGGGAACTGACTTTCGGCACCCGGCATAAAGCCGATGCCCAGCGCGCCCAGCGTGGCCACGCTCATCAGGAAGTCCTCGCTGAGGGCTTCGCCGTGGACCAGTCCCTCGGCGGCCTCCTTCAGCGTGTCCCAGCCCACTACTAAATAAGGGACCAGGAACAACAGCAGGTACTGCCAGGTGGCCCAGTCGGTTTTCTTTTCAATGATAACGGCTACTCCCAGAAGGACGGCGGCTACGATGATTTTAATCAAACGGCCTTTTCCTTCCTCCTCTTCACCGTGGTGATGTTGGTGCTCGTGATGGTGCTCGTGGTGTTCGTGCTCGTGATGGTGGTGATGCTCGTGCTCGTGGCACTCGCAGGCGTGTTTATGGTCTTCGTGTATCATCGTCTTGTCTGTTTTCTGCTGCAAAGGTACGAAGTGCCGGGTGCAACCAGGTTGCAAAAGCACGCTTCACAAGCCTTAGTTTACCTGAGCCAGGCGTACTGTGCCAATGGCCAGCAGGGACTGGGCTACCACGTAGGTGGTCATGATCACGAAGTCCTGCAGGGGGAACACCAGCGTCTCGAAGGTGCCGGCGGCAATCATGCAGTCGGAGAAGGTGAAGAGCACCGATCCCAGGAACAGCAGGAACCAGGTCCCTTTGTCACGCAGCCGCAGCAGACCGCAGAAGGTGCTGAACATCAGAAGCATGAGCATGGTGCCATAGACCGCCATAGGCGGCAGCAGGGCGCCGCTCACGTGGAGTACCTTGATAAGGCCGAAGACCAGGCCCGCCATCACGACGCCGCCTGCTACCCAGGCCTTCCAGTCCATTCCTTTCCAGGATTCGCGGCCGAAGATGCTCACATAGCAGATATGCCCCAGGAGGAAGGCGCCGATACCGCCGGCAAACAGCGGAAAGGCGTCGAAGAGCAGGCAGGTGTCTCCCACGCAGCCGAAGATGAGGGCGGTGACCAGCAGGGTGAGTTTCTTGCGGTCCAGTCGGCGGTTGGTGGCATAGGACAGCACGCTGGCCGCCAGCAGCGGCATGAGGGCAGGCTTCACGGCCGAAGCCAGCTCTTCGATTCCCCAATAACGGCCGGCCCAGTTGAGGAGGGCGGCAATGACAAAAAACAGGGCGGGAATGTTCCTATTCATAGGGCTATTGCATAAAATGTAAATATACAGCTTCTACGGCCGTAACGGCGGCCGTCTCCGTGCGCAGGCGCGAATTCCCCAGATGGATGGGGATGTATCCGTGGCCGATGGCCAGCTGCGCCTCTTCCGGCGAAAAATCCCCCTCCGGGCCAATGAGGACCATAATCTCCGTTCCATCATAGCCCTTCAATGCTTCCTTGATGCTGGTTCTGAGGGTTTCCCCCTCAAAGCAGTAGGCAATGAGTTTGAGACTGTCATCCTGAGGGGCGGAAGCAACGAAGGATTTCACGCTCACGGGCTCTTCTATCAGCGGGATGCGGGCCTTGAGGGACTGCTTGGTGGCGGAAAGGGCAATGCGGGCGGCGCGGTCCGTCTTGTACACCTTACGCTCGGACCGGTCTCCAATGAGGGGAACAATGCTGTCCACGCCCAGTTCGGTGGCCTTTTCCACAAACCACTCGAAGCGGTCGTTGTTCTTGGTGGGGCAGCAGCCCACGGTTAGGTGGTAGGGATGGGCGTTCCAGTGGGGAACCGTTTCCAGAATCTGGGCTTCCGCGCCCTTGGAATCCGGGTCCGTGAGACGGCAGTGATACAGCGTACCCATTCCGTCAATCACGTCAATCTCATCCCCCGCGCGGTGACGCAGCACACGCACGCAGTGGCCGCTTTCTTCAGCGTCCAGACGGCAGAAACTGCCGCTTACCTCGTGTGCGTAAAATAGTTCCATTCCTACAAAGTTAGGAAATTTTACGGATTATTACCATGCACGCATTTGGTGCGGTACCAAATGCGTGCATCATTTTGTTTGCAAATATACCCTCGCTTAAATAACTTTACACGTAATTAAGTGTAAAAGCCAACAAAACGATACTTAACATTATGCTAACCAGTAAGGTCCATACAATTATCCGCATCCTTTCCCTTAGCGGTCTTCTGGCACTTTTCGGTTGCGCCAGGGAAGCCGTCACGCCTGCGCGTATTCCGCAGGCGTCGGATTCCCTGTACACGGCCAAAGCTGCGATGAGAATCTATGGCACCCAGCCGGAACGCGCCCTTACCATCATCGATTCAGCTGTCATCGTAGGTAATCTGAATCCTTTCCGGGCCGATTTCTTCCGTGCTGCGGTTTATGCCAATTCTCTGGAAGATCCCCAGGTGGACAAGGCCATCGCCCTGTGCACAGACCTGCTGCAGCACGATTCCACTCAGGTGGTAAGCAAGTCCACGGCCAACAACCGCGCCGATGTACTGGGCGTGATGATGGATGCCTCCCGCAAGAGACACGACGACGAACAGTGGCTCCGCTGCGCCATTGAACTGGCCCAGTTAAGCCGGGACCGGGGTATGGAAACCGAAGCCCTTCGGATGGAAGCCGAGATTGGGTCCGTCCTCACACGTCTGGGACGTTGGGAAGAGGGAATGGTGAAATTGGACCAGACCATCCACACTTTGGAACAGGGCGCTCCCAGCGTAGACCGTATGGATGCCCTCATCGTTGCCCGCAAGCGCAAGATGTCGGTCGTGTCGGAAGCCGGGAGATTCAGGGAAATCATTCCGGAAGCCGAGGCCATTCTATGGAAACTGGAAGATTATCAGTCCCGTCCTGCCAGCTACGCCGAGGACAGTTTCCGCTTGCCGTCCATCCAAAACCGCGCTTCCTATTGCCGGTTCTACCAGGCGCAGGCATGGGCCTATCTGGCCAGCGCCTATGCTCTGATGCCCCATCCGGACCCGGCCGAAGCCAGGAAGTACGTCCGGCAGTTCGAGGAATCGGACTACGGCCACACATTCGGCGGCCGGGTAATGATTGCCCCGGTATGGAAAGCCCTGGGACAATGGGATAAGCTTCTTGCCGTCGACGACGAGATGGAACGGCGGATGGGAACCGATACCTTGAATGACGCCTACGCAAAAGTTTTGAAAGACCGGGCCGATGCCGCCAGGGCCCGGAAACAGTTCCCGCTGGCGCTCTCCTACATGGACCGCTACTCGGCCCTCAAGGAACAGCTTGACGGTAAAAACATGGAAACACAGGCCCAGGAGTACGCCGCCCGCTACCACGCTATGGAGCAGGATCAGAAGATACGGGAGGCCGAAACGGCATCGGCCCGCAAAGACGCGGTCATCGTCATCGTCCTGGTCATTGCACTCCTGATTGCCATCTTTGCCATCCTGGCGGTGCGTCAGCGGCGCTCCATCGTGGCCAAGAACCGCGCGCTGGTGAGGATGATCAACGAGTTGAACGATACCCGCGTCGCAATAGATACCGACACATCCGTTCCGGACCAGAAGCTGTTCGACCTCATCGATGGCATTATCCGCAAAGAGAAGCTTTACACCAACGTGTACCTGCAGCGGCAGGATATCGTAGACCGCTTCGACATCAGCCGCCGCTCCCTGAACGGCCTGCTGTCGGCCTATGCCAACGGGCATTCCTTCACCGCCTATGTGAACAACCTGCGCCTGGAGGACGCCGTCCACCAGCTGCAGGACAGACCGGATCGGTCCATCAGTGAAATAGCCGAATCCGTGGGATTCACCCCCGCCAACTTCCGTGAGCAGTTCAAGCGTCAGTATGGAATGACGCCCACCGAATACAAAAACAATATATAGGATAGTTATATGAAAGAAGTTTACGTTGTTCCGGAGACCCTTCCGGTTATGATTTCCTCTGAGTCCATGGTATGCACCAGCCCTACCGACATCGTCGGGGATCGTATGGATTACGGAGACCCCATAACCATTGTATGGTAAGAAGGAGAAGGCCGCCGATGAAAAGAGTCTTTTCTGTTTTCATGGCCTGTGCCATGCTCTTCTCCTGTTACAAGGAGATGGAGACCCCTGTACAGCCGGAACAGACCGTACAGGAAGAAGTGAAAACCTATACCCTCACCGTTGAGGCGGGAAAGGGAGACAGGCCGGACACCAAGGCACTGATATTTGTCGGGACCAAGTTAAAAGCCTTATGGTCCCAAGGTGAGGAGGTGTCGGTATACAAGGCCGATGCCCTTTTGGGTACGCTTACAGCCCAAAATGACGGGAGCAGCACCACGCTCAAGGGGGAGATTTCCGGAAATCTTGCGAAGGACGATGAGCTCACCCTCAAGTTCCTGAGCCCGGATTATGCCAGCCAGGACGGCTCCATTGAATATATCTCCGCCCACTGTGATTACGCTGTGGCAAACGTCACGGTGACAAACGTGGAGGGGACAAGCGTCACCACCACATCGGCCCAATTCGAAAACCAGCAGGCCATAGTGAAGTTCAACCTGAACGTGAGTGCCAGGCCCTTGATAGTGACATTGCCCAAGCAGACCATTACGGTAACGCCTTCTTCGGCCCGAGACTGGCTGATTGTGGCTGTCCCGGCCGTTTCATCGGCCTCCGTCTTCTTGAAGGCTACGGCGGGGGAAAAGACTTATATGTTGAATAAAACCGGCATTACGCTGGAAGCCGGCAAATATTATAATATCAACGTAACGCTTTCAGATGCCGTTGTAGTACACAATGAGGCCGAACTCACCGCAGCGGTAACGAACGACAATGCATACATTCTGTTTGCCAATGACATTTCCACCACCAGTCTGCTGGAGATTAAGGAAAGCAGGACGATTACCATTGACATGAATGGTTTCACGCTGAACCGCGGGTGCACATCCCGTGGCACCCAGGCCATCGTGGTGCGTACGGGCTCTAAGCTCAACCTCCGTGGCGGCACGGTAACCGGCGGCTGGGGCGGTAACGGCGGAGCCCTGGATATCGAAAACGGAACTACCGTGAACCTGACAGACGTCATCATCACCGGCAACACGGCCGATGACCGCGGCGGCGGCATCTGTATCAGAGAAGGCGGCACGCTCAACATGACGGGCGGCGCTATCACGGGCAATACCAGCTACGACCATACCAGCCCCAGCGGCGGTGGCGGCCTGTTCAACTTCGAAGGCGCCACGGCAACGCTTACGAACGTCACCATCACGGGCAACGATGTCAAAATGTGGGGCGGCGGCGGTATCTGCAACTACGGCACGTTGACGCTGGATGGCTGCACCATTACCGGCAATACCGCCATGTTTACCGGAGGCGGCATATGGAGCGGCAACGAGAAGCACCTTCTGAAGATACGGGGTGCGAACATCATCACCGATAACACCGCCGGCGGTGTCCCCAGCAATCTCTTTATGTTGGAGCGCAGGTTGGTCACTCTCATCGGCAGCATCACCGGAAGCCACATCGGCATCACCCTGGATGTGGCTCCCAATCAGTTTACCGACGGGTATGTCACCTATCACGATGGCGAGGATCCCAATACTTTCTTTACCTGTGACCGGCCGGAAATCGAAGACCTTGTGCTCATCCCGGATGAACAGTATGTTCTCTATGTCGGGGAGGTAAAGGTGGTTAAGAAGGATCTTACCGGAAAGGTTCCTTATGTCGAACACAGTTGGGACAGTGAAAATAAAAAAGTGCTCACTACCACCAAAGTGCTCACAGAGCTGATAGATTTCAAGGCTACGCCCACCAGCGAAACGCAGTACAAAAAATTGAAATCCTCGGATTCCTATATGGATTTAGGAACGGAAAACAGTAACCTGCACGAGTTTTATGTGGTAGATGGCGAAGAGGTGAAAGGCACTACTCTCTATGTCGTCGGCCCCAATGTGCATATCATTCTCTGTGACAAAGCCTGGCTCCACCTTGTGTTTTCCATCCATGTGAATGAAGGCCACACGGTCTATATCCACTCCCAGTCCGCCGGTTCGGACATGGGGAAACTGACCAATGACGATGGATCTTCGGATGGCGGCATCGGTGGCAATGATTGGGAAAATGGTGGAAACATCGAGATACACGGCGGACTCCTCAATTTACGGGGGAATGACAGATGTGCCGCTATCGGCGGTCAAAATAAGACCAATGGAAATATCACCATCTATGACGGCCGGATTACGGTTGTGGGAGGAGATTGCGCTGCCGGCATTGGCGGCGGCGGAGGGTGTGAGAATTATGGAAATATCCATATTTACGGTGGTACGATTGATGCGACAGGCGGCGACAGGGCGCTTGCCGTGGCTAGCGGCGGTGCCGGTATCGGAGGTGGGAAAGACTGTCTAAACGGTAATCTGACCATTTGGGGAGGATCCATTACCTCCAGAGGAGATGATAATTCGGCCGGAATCGGCAGTGCTCAAATTGGAGGAGACTATGGTGCGGGGACCATCACCATCAACGGCGGTTATGTCAAGGCGTACGGAGACGCTTATGGCGCCGGTATCGGTGGCGGCGATGGCAAGAGTGGGGGAACCCTCATCGTCAACGGCGGCCGCGTGGAGGCCTATGGCGGCACGGATGCGGCCGGCATTGGCGGCGGCGAAGGAGGCAACGGTGGTATCGTAACCATCAATGGCGGCTATGTTTATGCCGAAGGCGGCGCGGATTATGGCGCCGGTATCGGTGGCGGCGAGGACGGGGCAGGAGCCGATGTCACCATCAACGGCGGCATTGTGGTTGTCAAGTCCGGAACGTTGGGTGCAACTGGCCTCAGGGGCATCGGCCCGGGCGCCGGCAGCAACGACTATGGTGCGCTTACCCTCGGCGACAATCTGATGGTAAGCAGTTGGAATGGTAACGAAGGTCCCTATCCGGCCAATGAGCGAAAAGACTACTGCTGGTACCGCACCCAGGCCCGAATTGAGCCTTGCACGCATCCCGGCTACACCGCCGAGACTTGTCCTTATCATAAACATTAACAGATGAAAAACTTTCTTTTCCTCATACTGGCCAGCACGGCCCTGCTCCTCTCCTGTGCCAAGGAGATGGAGGCCCCTGTACAGCCCGCTCAGGGTGTAAAGACGTATACCCTTACCGTGGAGGCGGGCAAGGGAGAAAGGCCGGATACCAAAGCGCTGGCTCTTGACGGATCGGGAGCCCTCAAGGCCACCTGGGCCATTGGCGAGGAAGTCTCCGTTTATAAGGCCGATGCCCTTTTGGGCACGCTTACAGCCCAAAAAGACGGGAGCAGCACCACGCTCAAGGGGGAGATTACCGGCGATATTGCGAAAGACGATGAACTCACGCTCAAGTTTCTGAGCCCGGATTACGCCAGCCAGGACGGAACCATTGAATATATTTCCTCCCATTGTGACTATGCCGTGGCAAATGTCACTGTGACAGACGTTGCGGGAACAACGGTCACCACCACATCGGCCCAATTCGAAAACCAGCAGGCCATTGTGAGTTTTAACCTCAATGTAAGTGCCAAACCGCTGATAGTCAACGTGCCGAATCTTTCCATTACGGTAACGCCTTCAGATGCCAGGGCCAATCTGTTTGTGGCGGTTCCCGCCCTTTCCTCCCAGCCTGTATCGTTGCGGGCGACGGTGGGGGACAAGCAGTACACCCTGCTGAAAAACAGCGTTACGCTGGAAGCGGGCAAATACTACAGCATAGGTGCAACGCTATCGGAGGCGACGTTGGTACACAACGAAAGCGAGTTGACGGCAGCGGTACAGACCGACAAAGCCCAGATTCTGTTTGCCAATGACATCTCCATCAACGCGCTGTTGCAAATCACAGGTAACAGGACAATCACCATTGATATGAATGGTTTCACGCTGGACCGCGGGTGCACATCCCGTGGCAGCCAGGCCATCGTGGTGCGCACCGGATCCGCGCTCAATCTCTGCGGCGGGACGGTCACCGGCGGCTGGGGTGGCAATGGTGGAGCTCTGGATATCGAAAACGGAGCCACCGTGAACCTGACAAACGTCACCATCACCGGCAACCATGCCGATGACCGTGGCGGCGGCATCTCCATTAGAAGTGGCGGCACGCTTAATATGACGGGCGGTGCCATCACGGATAATGTCAGCAGAGATAGATCGGGTATCCCTGCCGGTGGCGGAGGCCTGTTCATCTATGAAGGCTCCACAGCCACGCTTACAGGCGTTACCATCTCCGGCAACGAGACCGAGGTGTACGGTGGCGGGGGTATCGACAATTTTGGCACGCTGACGTTGGAGGGTTGTACCATCACCGGTAATACCTCCAAGGCCAACGGTGCCGGTATCTGGACTTCCGCCGCTTCTACGCTGAACATGCGTGGAACGAATATCATTTACGACAACTGGAGAACGAATGCTTTGAGGTCGAACCTCTACCTGGCGGACGGCACGGTCATTACCATCACGGGCGCCCTTGAAGGAAGCCGCGTTTACATAGGCATGGAAACACTGGGCTCGTTCACCAGCGGCTATTCCACCTATAATGACGGTCACCCCGCCGGTTTCTTCACCGCTGACAAAGGGGCTGTCATCGGCATGAGACTCGTCGACGGTGAGGGGCTGCTGGAGGACGTTATCCCCGCAGGCGGCGTCTATTACGTGGAGCGCAGCTGGAACGAAACCGCCCAGCGCGTGGAGGCTGCTTACCACACGCTTGAGTCCAACCAATACACCACGCTGACGGGCGGCAGTGGCGATACCTATCTTGACCCGGGCTGGTATGCGGTCAAGGGCAGCGATGTCGAGTACAAAGACTTCCTCTATATGAACGGTGGCGGAGAATACCATCTCATCCTCTGCGACGGTGCCTCGCTCAAGGCGGAGTTCTTCATCGTAAACAGTCCGAACGTCCTTCATATCCATGGACAGGCCAACGATACCGGCAAGATGAGTAATACGTTTGGTAGTAGCGTTGTTTATGTACATAAATACCATGCCGGCCTCGGAGGTTATTATGACAAAGAAAACGGCACGATTGTCATTCACGGAGGTGATATTGATGTTCACGGCGGTGATGCAGGTCCCGGCATCGGGAATCGCAGCCATAAAACACATGGCGAACCCATTACCATCTATGGCGGTACCGTTCATGCCAAGGGAGGCAGAGAGACAGGAAGTGAAGGTGGCGGAGGTGGAGCCGGTATCGGCGGAGGCTGGAACGGCGATTGCGGCATCGTGAACATCTATGGCGGCAGCGTCTATGCCACAGGTAGAGGCAATTCTTCGGGTGGAGCCGGTATCGGTAGCGGAAGTTTTGCCCAAAACAGCGGCACCATCACCATTTATGGCGGTTATGTTGAAGCTACCGGTGATGAAGGAGGGGCCGGCATCGGTTCCGGTTATGGAACCAGTGGCGCGGATGTGACCATCCATGGCGGCACCGTGAAAGCATATGGTAAAGCGGCTGGACCGGGTATCGGTACAGGTGTAACCAAAGATGACCCTATTCCCTATACAGGATCCCTCACCGTGACCGGAGGCAAGGTCTATGCCTACGGCGCCTCCGTGCGAGGCGCCGGCATCGGCGGCGGCTATGATACCAACGGATCCTATGTTACCGTGAGCGGCGGCTATGTCTATGCCGAGGGCGGCAAGTATGCTGCAGGCATCGGCAGCGGTTGTGAATACAGCAGCAGCGGCAGCCACGGCGGAACGCTCATCGTGACGGGCGGTTACGTGGAAGCCCACGGCGGTGAAGACGGCGCGGGCATCGGCGGCGGGGAGGATTCCGACGGCGCCACCGTCAACATCAGCGGCGGGGAGGTGCGTGCCTACGGTAGCTACGGCGGTGCTGGCATCGGCGGCGGCGAAGACGGCAACGGTGGCAACGTCACTATCACCGGCGGTACCGTCATCGCCCAGGCGGGGAAGGACGATACCGGCTACCGCGCCATCGGCCCGGGAGAGGGTTGCGACAACTACGGTCAACTTGAACTTGGAGACCAGATGATGGTAAGTTCCGAGCGTATGGCCCTTGAAGTAGAGCGTCATGATATGTGCTGGTACCGCACGCGAGTCCGCATCGAGCCCTGCACGCACCCCGGCTATACCGCCGAGACTTGTCCCTATCACAAGCATTAAAGAGTCAATACAATATGAAGAAGTTTTTATCTCTTATAACCCTTGTCCTTCTCTTCTCCTGTGCCAAGGAGGCGGATGTTCCCGTGCAGCTTGAACAGCCTGTACAGGAAGCACTCACCTACACGCTATCCGTTCCGGCTGGCAAGGATACCAAGGCGCTGAATATAGACGGTACCGCCCTGAAGGCCACCTGGGCCGAAGGAGAGACGGTTCGCGTGTTCAGAGGAGAACTCCTTTTGGGTACGCTCACGGCCCAGACTGCCGGCCAGAGCACCACGCTTACCGGCGAGATTAAGGGTGAGATCAAGGATGATGATAAGTTCACGCTCCGGTTCCTGAGTCCCAGCTATGCCAGCCAGGACGGCACCCTTAACTATATTGCCACTCACTGCGACTACGCCGTCGCAAATGTCACGGTCAGCAAAATTGTAGGGTCAGCAGTTACAACCACCCAGGCTTCTTTCCAGAACCAGCAGGCGATTGTCAAGTTCGATTTAAGGAACGCGGACAACACGGCCGATATCAGTGCCAGCGCTCTGATGATAACCCTCCCGGATCAGGTCATCCGGGTAACCCCGGCCTCGGCCCAAAGCGAATTCTATGTGGCCGTTCCGGCCCTTTCCTCCCAAAGCATTTCCCTGAAGGCGCTGGTTGAGGACGAGGTCTTCATGCTCAATAAAAGCGGTGTTTCGCTTTCGGCCGGCAGCTACTACAACATTACGGCAATACTTTCGAAGACGGGTATTGTTGTCGTTCATAACGAGTCCGAACTGACAACGGCTGTAAAAATCAATGACGCGCAGATTCTCTTTGCGAACGACATTGCCATTGCCAATCTGCTGGAAATCAAAGACAGCAAGACGGTAACCATTGATATGGACGGCTTTACGCTGAATCGTGGCTGCACATCTCGTGGAAGCCAGGCCATCGTGGTGCGTAACGGTTCTACGCTTAACCTCAGCAGCGGTACTGTCACCGGCGGCTGGGGTGGCAATGGCGGAGCCCTGGATATTGAGACCAATACCACCGTTAACCTGAACAATGTTATGATCAGCGACAATCATGCCGATGACCGGGGAGGTGGTATTTCGAACAAGGGCACGCTCGCTATGACGGGCGGCGCTATCACAAATAACACCAGTCACGACCATGAATGGCCACGGGGCGGTGGTGGTCTTTTCAACTACGGGGGTGCCACGGCAACGCTCACGAACGTCACCTTCAACGGCAACGGGGCCACGGTTACCGGCGGAGGCGGCATCTGCAACTACGGCACGCTTACCCTTGACAGTTGTACCATTACCGGCAATTCCTGCATGATGAATGGCGGCGGTATCTGGCAGGGCGCCGATGCCACGCTCAACTTGCAGGGGAAGACAACGGTAATTGATAACACGTCCGATGGCAACCTGCCGAGCGATTTCTTCCTGAAAACCAATGCCGTCATCACGGTTACCGGCAGTCTTTCCGGCAGCAGCATCGGCGTCCAGATGGAGAACAATACCGGCACGTTTACCAGCGGATTCGGCACCCATAACAGTGGGGTGGATCCCGCCATCCTTTTCTTCTCCAACTTGCCGGAGGCGTATCAAGTTGCCGCTGCGGAAAGCGAGGCAAAAGTGGATGTCCTTACCACGCTCCATTACATCGCGTGCAGCTGGGACGATGTCAACAAGCAGGTCGTCAAAACCCAGAAGACTCTTTCCAATTGTATTCCTCTCGGCTCAATTCCTGAAAGTGAGGCTGATTACAAAGTTATAACCGGCGGCAGCGGGGAGTTCGGAATGGGCGGCATGACCGGCAGCTACCCGGAGTTCTTCGTGGTTCGAGGAACGGTCAACAGGGACGCCATTCGGGTAAATGGCACCGACGTGCACCTGGTCCTATGCGACGGAGCCACGCTCAACGTCAATTCCATAATAGTGAACCCCGCTTATAAGCTGTATATCCACGTCCAGTCCTACGGTCCTTCCATGGGTAAATTGCATGCCGACAACAACGGGCACCAGGAAACTGCCGCCGGCATTGGCAGCGAAAGCGGCTTGTCACATGCGCCTAATTTAGATGGACCGGGGCTCATTGAAATACACGGCGGAACAATCTATGCCAAAGGCGGAGATAATGGAGCCGGTATTGGCGGTGGCGATTGGGCTAAAGGAGGTAACATTGTCATTTATGGTGGCGATATCCGGGCCTATGGCGGTGATGGCGGAGGCATTGATGGCAGTGCCGGCGCAGGTATCGGAGGTGGCAACTTGGCAGAAGGCCCTATTAATTTTACCGTCTATGGCGGCACCGTCTATGCCTATGGAGGTCCGGATGCGGCCGGCATTGGCTCTGGTAATTGCGGCAATAATTTCGATTATACCATCCACCACGGTGGCTACTTTACCATGTATGGCGGCTACGTGGAAGCACACGGAGCTGACAATGGTGCAGGCATCGGAGGCGGTGAATACTCCGAAGGTCCCAAAGGAGTAAACATCTATGGCGGCACTGTGAAAGCCTACGGAGGCGACGATGCTGCCGGTATCGGCGGTGGCTACCATTGGGCTAAAGAATTGAGCAGCGGAACCATCCATATCTCCGGGGGCGAAGTCTATGCCTGGGGTAAATCCGAAGGTGCCGGCATCGGCGGCGGCGAGAACGGCAAAGGTGCCGATGTCACCATCACCGGCGGTATCGTGGAGGCCCACGCCGGGGAAAACGAGCTCTATTACAAAGCCATCGGTCCGGGCCGGGACAATGACAACTACGGCACACTGGAACTCGGGGACAATGTGATGGTGCGGTATAAGATTGGAAGCAACTGGTCAGACCCTGTCCCGGTCAGCGCCGGCCGCAAAAATGGCGCCTGGTACCATACGGAAGCCCGCATCGAGCCTTGCACCCACCCCGGCTATACTGCCGAAACCTGCCCTTATCACGTACATCCGTAACCTATAAAGACAAATATATGAAAAACAACAACCAACCCGCAAAACGCGATTCGTTTGCCAGTTCATTCGGTGTCCTGGTGGCTATGGCCGGATCGGCCGTGGGCCTGGGCAACCTCTGGAGATTCCCCTACCTGGTAGGAGAGAACGGCGGAGCTGCCTTCATCCTCATCTACCTGGGTTTTGTGGTCCTGGCCGGCCTGCCGGTGATGCTGGCCGAATTCATTATCGGCCGACGGGGACAGGCCAGCGCCCGTGAAGCCTTCCAGAAGTTGGCCCCCGGCACTCACTGGGGCATTGTGGGCGTCCTGGGCGTCATCTGCTGCGTCTTCATCATCTCGTTCTACTCTGTGGTGGGAGGTTGGTGTACGGAATACCTTTTCAAGTCTGTCCGATTTGATTTTACCGACGGAAGCCCGGAGAGCCTCAAGACTATGTTCTCGTCCTTCTCCACCGCCACCTGGCTACCCATCGTCAACCATACCGTATTCCTGGTCCTGACGGCCGGTGTCGTGATTGCCGGCGTGCAGAACGGAATTGAGAAGTTCTCCAAAGTGATGATGCCCCTGCTGTTCCTCATCATCATCGGCATCGCCGTCCGTTCCATGACCCTTCCCGGCAGCGGTCCCGGAATCCGTTTCCTGTTCCAGCCCGACTGGTCCAAAGTAACGTCTCAAACCTTCCTGGCTGCACTGGGACAAGCCTTCTTCTCGCTGTCCCTGGGCTCCTGCATGGTCGTTACCTATGGCTCCTATGTGAAGAAAAATGCCAACATCGTCTCGCTGAGTTCCCAGACGGCCATAGCCGATACGCTCTTTGCCATCATTGCCGGCTGCGCCATCATGCCGGCCGTGTTCGCCTTCGGCATCAGCCCCGGAGAAGGCCCCGACCTGGTGTTTGTAACGCTGCCGCATATCTTCAGCCAGATGCCGCTGGGAGGCGTTATCGCCATCTTCTTCTTTGTGGCGCTGCTGCTGGCCGCCCTCACCTCGTCCATTTCCATGCTGGAAGTGATTGTGGCCTTCTGCATAGAAGAGTTCAAGATGAAACGCAAGGTGGCCGTGTTTGTGGTCTTCCTCTTCGTCTGGATACTGGGCTGCCTCTGCTCCTTGTCCATGGGCCCGCTCAGCAACTGGAAGGTTCTGGGCAAAACCATCTTTGACTTATTCGACTTCATTTCGGCCGACTTCCTGATGCTCATTGGCGGACTGCTGATTGTTATCTTTGGCGGCTGGAAGCTGGGCAAGGCCGCCGTGTTTGACGAGATCACCAACGGCGGAACGCATCCCGTGCCCGCCTGGCTGCTCAAGACCATCCTCTTCCTGATCCGCTTCGTGGCTCCTGCAGCCCTGCTTGCCATTGCCATCTTCCAGATTCACGAGTAAGAGGGTTTTGTGAAATACGGCTTTTTTTGGTACTTTTGTAGTTCAAGAAGAAAGTACCATGGCCAGTCTGTTCAATTTTGGGTTTTTCGGCAACCAGCCGCACCGCGTTTTCAATTACAAGCCCCGCTATTATGATCCCGAAGAGGAGCAGCGGCGCCAGATGTTCGGAGACGTGGACGGCAGCAACGAAAAAGCCCGTGAAAACGGAGAGTATGTGCCCGGCAGCAGCCTGCGGGGCGCTTTCCGTAACGGCAACTACCAGAAAACCCGTACTTCCATGAACACGGCCCATACCATCATCACCATCGTTACGCTGATACTCATCGTGGCGGTGCTCATCTTCATGGCCAAATTCTTTGAATTGCTGTAATGGAACTGAGGATCCTGCCCAAGAATATTGCAGACATGATTGCCGCGGGAGAGGTGGTCCAGCGCCCCGCTTCCGTGGTGAAAGAGCTGATGGAGAATGCCGTGGACGCCGGCGCCACGGACATCAAGGTGGTCGTGCAGGATGCCGGTCGCACCCTCATCCAGGTCATTGACAACGGCACCGGGATGACACCCGACGACGCCGTGCTGTGCTTCGAGCGTCACGCCACTTCCAAGCTGGCATCGGCCGAAGACCTGCACCACATCCTCACCTTTGGCTTCCGCGGAGAAGCCCTGGCTTCCATTGCCGCCGTGGCCGAGGTTACCTTAAGAACCCGTATCGCCAGCGAAGAGGCCGGCGTAGAAGTGATAATGGCCGCCAGTGAGCACAAGGGCACCCGGGAGGTGTCCTGCCCTGTGGGCACCAACATTGCCGTGCGCAACCTCTTCTACAACATTCCCGCCCGACGCAAATTCCTCAAGAGCGACAACGTGGAACTGAGGCATGTGGTGGAGGAATTCCAGCGCGTGGCCCTCACGCGTCCGGACATCGGCTTCACCCTTACCCACAACGGCCGGGACATCCACGTGGTGAAGCCCGCCCAAAGCTTCAAGTTCCGCATCCAGGACCTCCTGGGGCCCGCCGTGGTGGGGGATATCGTGGACATTGAGGCGGACACTGTCATCGCCTCCCTCCGCGGCTACGTGGGCAAACCGGAGAGCGCCCGCAAGACCTTGGGCAACCAGTTCTTCTTTGTGAACGGCCGCTACTTTCGCAGTCCCTACCTGCACAAAGCTGTGATGAAAGCCTACGAAAACCTGATTCCGGAAGGCAGCACCCCGTCCTACTTCATCTATCTGGACGTGGACCCCGCCACCGTGGACGTGAACATCCATCCCACCAAGGCCGAGATCAAGTTCGAGGAAGACCAGTTGCTGTTCCAGACCGTCCTGGCCGCCGTGAAGGAAGCCATGGGCCGCATCAACGTGGCCGGAGCCATCGACTTCGACAATCCCGTATCGGCCGATATCCCCGTGGTGGGCACCCGCTTCCAGGAATACACCCCCTCCAGCATCCCCACCGCCGGGGTTGACCCGTACTATAATCCCTTCGACGACATGCCGGACCCTTCCGGCGCTCCCGGTCATCAGACCGCGAGTGCCCCGGGCGGCTATTCCCAGCACATCGAGAAGTCCCAGAACTACGGCGCCCTCTTCGAGGAACGCACCCTGCCATCGGCCCAGATGCTCATTGTACAGGGACGGTACATCCTTACGCAGAGTGCGTCGGGGCTGATGATTGTGCACGTACGGCGCGCCCGGGAGCGTCTGCTCTACGACCGCTTCCTCAAGGCACTCACGGCCCAGGGGCACATCACCCAGACCGCCCTCTTCCCCGTGCAGGTGACGGTGGGCGTGGAAGGCCGCCTCACCTTTGACGAGCACGCCGCCCTGCTCAAGCAGCTGGGCTTCGACATCACCCCGTTCGGTACGGATACCGTGGTGGTGAACGGCGTACCGGAGGGCTATTCGGCCGAACCCGGCAAGGCCGAAACCCTGGTGAACGACCTCCTCCTGATCCTGGCCGATGACCAGGGCGCCGCCCTGCCCGGCGTGATGGAACAGTCCCTGGCGCAGAAATTCGCCGTCCTTGGGGCCACCGGTGCCCCGAAACTCACCTCCCCGCTGGAAGCCCAGCGGCTGGTGGACACCCTGTTGCAAAGTGAAAACCCCGAATATACCGCCGCCGGCAAGCGCATCCTTTCCATTGTGCCGGCCGACGAATTGGAAAAACGATTTTAGTCCATGAGCAATCCTCTTCAGAACATACCCGTAGTAACCCGTAACCTCCTGTACGTAAACATCATTATGTACGTGGCTACGATTATCAACGAAGACTTTATGGTGGGAACATTCGCCATGTTCTATCCCACATCGCCCTACTTCCACTGGTGGCAGCCTCTCACCCATATGTTCATGCACGGCGGCTTCTGGCATATTTTCTTCAATATGTACACGCTGGTGATGTTCGGTATGGTGGTGGAAAGGGCGCTGGGCACCCAGAAGTACCTCATCTTCTATTTCATCACGGGACTGGGCGCGGCGGCCCTGCACACGGGCGTGGAATGGCTCCAGCTCACTTATATGGGCGGCGGCGCAGCAATCCTCTATACGCCGATGGTAGGCGCTTCCGGTGCCATCTACGGTGTGCTGGTGGCGTTTGCCATGCTGTATCCGCAGGCTCGGCTTACCCTCATCTTCCCGCCCATTACGCTGGATGCCAAGTGGTGGGTGATCATCTTTATCGGCATTGAACTGGTCACCGGCATCACCGGTACCGCCATGGGCATCGCCCATTTCGCCCATCTGGGCGGCGCGCTCTTCGGCTGGCTGCTCATCCGCTACTGGCGTAAAAACAACCAACTGTACTGCTAAATGGCCCAGGAGAAGAAACGGCACTGGCTCTCCCGGCTTTCCTTCGGCACCGTTTCCCTGGTGGCGGCGGCCCTGCTGGTGCTGGCCTACCTGTCCGTAATCATCGACCCGGCCAAGGCCTGGTTCTTCACCCTTTTCGGCCTGCTGTATCCGTTGGTACTGCCCCTGACATTGGTGCTGTGGGTATGGGCGCTTTTCCGCCGCTCCTCCATGCGCGGGCTGCTTACCCTTGTGCTGCTGCCCTCTCTCTTTTTTGCGGGCCGATACATCCGCTTCACCCAGCGGGAGCCGGAGCGCGAAGCCAGCCTCAAGGTAGTCTCCTACAACGTGGGCCTCTTCGCCCATGGTCCGCAGGGAATGGACCGCCTGGCACTGGCCGACTCCGTGAGCCGCTATCTTCGCAGCCTGGACGCCGATGTCATCTGCCTGCAGGAATTCTTCCTGCCTTCCGGCCACATCCCGGACATCTGGCTGGCCGCGCATTTCCCCGGCTATCGGGCCGATTTTTTTGTGCGCAACGGCAAGAGCGGCCACTTCGGCAACCTTACCCTGAGCCGTCGGCGCGTGACCGACCGCGGGAAAATCAACTTCGAGCATTCCACCAATATGGCCCTGTGGACCGATGTCAAACTGGACAGCGCCACGGTGCGGCTCTATAACTGCCATTTCGAAAGCTACAACATCTCCATCCCCGGCCTCATCAAGAAGGACGGGGCGGTGGAAGAAACGGAGCAGAAGATGCGCCGCTCTATCGGCGAGCGTCCCAAACAGGTATCGGCCGTGCTCAAGGACGTGGTGAACGCCCCGGTGAGCTCGCTGGTGCTGGGCGACTTCAACGACACCCCGCTGTCCTATACCTATTTCCGTCTCCTGCGCGGCCGCAAGGACAGCTTCGTGCGCGCCGGTAAGGGCTTCGGCTCCACTTACAGCATCCTGTGGCCCCTGCTGCGCATAGACTACATCCTGTATCCCCGGGAGCTGGACGCCGTTACCTATGCGGTGGAAAAGGTAAAGTATTCAGACCATTATCCCATCATCGCCACTTACTATGAAACCGGAAGAGATTCTCAATAATGCCCTCCAGACGCTGCGCGACGGCGGCACCATCCTATACCCCACGGACACCGTCTGGGGCCTGGGCTGCGATGCCACCAACCCTGCTGCCGTGGCGCGTATTTTCGAAATCAAACAGCGCTCCGATGCCAAATCCCTGGTGCTCCTGGCCAGTGACCTGGACATGGTGGCCAAGTATGTGAAGGAGATTCCCTCCATCGCCGTGGATTTGGTGGAAGTGAACGATGCGCCTATGACCATTATCTATCCCGGCGCTATTGCTTGTGAGCCGGGCGCTTCCGGCGACCGCTGGCACCTGGCGCACAATACCGTGGCCGCCGACGGCTCTGTGGGCATTCGCATCCCACTGATGGAATGGTGCAAGCAGCTGGTTTACAAGCTGGGCCGGCCCATCGTGAGCACATCGGCCAACATTTCCGGCGAACCCACGCCCCAGCGCTTCAGCGACATCCCGCAGGAGATCAAGGACGCCGTAGACTTTGTAGTACCCCCGTCCGTGGACGTAGCCTCCACCGGCAAAGCCTCCCAAATCCTCAAAGTGGGCCTCAAGGGCGAGATAGAAATCATAAGGAAGTAAGCTATGGATATCAGAATTGGTAACGGATACGACGTACACGCCATCGCTCCCGGCCTGCCCATGTGGCTGGGCGGCGTGCAGATTCCTTCGGAAACCGGCTTTGTAGCACACTCGGACGGCGATGTAGCCATCCACGCTCTTTGCGACGCCCTGCTGGGGTGCCTGGCGCTGGGAGATATCGGCCACTTGTTCCCGGACACCTCCGACGAATGGAAAGGCGTGGACTCCAAACTGCTTTTGGCCAAGGTTGTGGACCTGGTCCGGCAGCAGGGCTATCAAGTGGGCAACGTAGACATCACCATCGCCCTGCAAAAGCCCAAGCTGGCGCCGCACATCGCCACCATGCGCTCCACGCTGGCTCCCATACTGGGAGTGACGGAAGACCGCGTGTCCGTCAAAGCCACCACCACCGAACGCCTGGGCTTCGTAGGCCGATGCGAAGGCTGCGAAGTGTGGGCTTCGGCCCTCATCCTCCGCCCACTCGAGCCGTAACTCGCTGATTATCAGTGTAAAAAGAAATTCTCTTTAGGCCAAACAGCCTAAAGAGAATTTTATAATATCCTGACAGTGAGGAAATTAGGTGCTGTGCAAAATTATTTGCCCAAACCTTTCTTTACGGCGGCGCTCAGTTCGTCGTACAGGGCGTCGGTCTTTTCCAGCAGTTCCTTGCGGATGCTGTCGAAGCACAGCTTGGGGTTCTCTGCGCCGGCGCTCTTCACTACTTTGTCCCGCAGGTCGTTGTACAGATCCACGGCTTTATCGATGAGGCCGGTAATATCGTCGGCGTTCTTGCTGTCGGGGTTCATGTTCAGGAACAGGGTGCAGTCGTCGATGAATGCGCCAATCACATACTGGATGTCTTTCTTGATGTCTCTTAAGTTCATGTCCTAAAGAATTAAATCGGTGCAAAGATACAAAAAAATCTATGATTTCTTGCACGGGGATGTTATCTTTGTGACAATGATGAACACCCGAATACTGTTGGCTACTTGCCTGTCCGTCGCCGTCGCCTGCTCCCGGCAGGCGGAGCCTTATGGGCCTGTGCCTACGCCGGCGCAGATGGAATGGCAGCAGATGGAGATGAATATGTTCGTGCATTTCGGCCCCAATACATTCAGCGGGCTGGAATGGGGGACGGGCCTGGAGCCCGAGGACCTCTTCCGGCCCACGGAACTGGACTGCCGGCAGTGGGCGCGTACGGCTAAGGCGGCCGGGATGAAAGGCATCATCGTTACCGCCAAGCATCACGACGGCTTCTGCCTCTGGCCCAATCCTGCCAGCCAGCACTGCGTAAAGGATGTGGACGTGCTTAAGGAGCTCTCGGATGCCTGCCGGGAAGAGGGTCTCAAGTTTGGCGTGTATATCTCCCCCTGGGACCGCAACGACCCCACGTACGGCACGCCGGAATACAATCAAAAGTACGTGGAAACCCTCCAGAGCGTCCACAATGGCACTTATGGCCCCATCTTCGAGCACTGGTTCGACGGTGCCTGCGGCGAAGGCCCCACCGGCAAGCGGCAGGAATACGACTGGCCCCTCTTCCACAGCACGGTGGCATCCCTGCAGCCAGACGCTATCCAGTTCAGCGACGTGGGTCCGGGCTGCCGATGGGTAGGTAACGAGAACGGCCACGCCGGCGAGACCAACTGGAGCACCTTGAATGCCGATGGATACACGCCGGGCCTCGGCGCCCCTCCCACGAAATCCCTCACGGAAGGCGACGAGGACGGCACGGCGTGGATTCCCGCCGAGGCCGATGTCTCCATCCGCCCGGGCTGGTTCTGGCGCAGCAGCGAGGACAACCAAATCAAGAGCGTGGAAGAACTCATGGATATCTACCTGGCCAGCGTAGGCCGCAACGCCGTCCTCCTGCTGAATGTTCCGGCTGATACCCGCGGCAAGATTCCCACGGCCGATTCCCTCCGCCTGATGGAATTCCGCGCCTGCCGGGACAGTGTTTTCGCCCGCAATCTGGCCGGCCGCATTTCCCATCGGCAAAACACATGGACGGCCAAAGTGAAAAGCCCGTTCAGTATGGTGGTGCTGCAGGAAGACATCCGCCTGGGTCAGCGCATCCGTTCGTTCAAGATAGAGGCCGATACCGACGGCGGGTGGAAGGAAATCGCCCAAGGCACCACCGTGGGCTACAAGCGCATCCTCCGTGTTCCGGAGACTACAGCCCGCCGCATCCGTATCACCGTGACGGACGCCAAGGCCACCCCCATTCTCTCTGGGGTGAAAATCTTTTAACTATTTGAAGAGGGCTCGTACCAGGGCCGGGATATCGGCTACTTTCACCACCTCGATGCCCTGCGGCTTCTGGTCGAAGTGGGTGTAGGAACTCACGAAAATCCGCTTGAATCCCACGCGGGCGGCTTCCACCGCACGGCGGGCGGCCTGCGAGACGGGCCGGATTTCGCCGGAGAGGCCCACTTCGCCGGCGAAGCATACATCGGCCGGAATGGGCATGTCGAAGTTGGAGGAGAGCACGGCCACAATCACTGCCAGGTCGCAGGCGGGGTCTGTAATGCGCAGGCCGCCGGCCATGTTCAGGAACACATCCTTCTGGCCCAGTTTGAAGCCGGCACGGCGTTCCAGCACAGCCAGGAGCATATTTAGGCGACGTACGTCAAAGCCCGTGGCACTGCGCTGGGCGGTGCCGTACACGGCGCTGGAAACCAGGGCCTGCACCTCGAAAAGAAACGGCCGGTTGCCGTCCAGCATGGCCGATATGGCCGTCCCGCTGAGCCCTTCCTGGTGCATGGGAATGAGCATTTCGGACGGGTTGGCCACCTCACGTAGCCCGGTACCGGTCATTTCGAACACGGCCAGCTCGCTGGTGGAGCCGAAGCGGTTTTTGATGCTTCTTAATACGCGATACGCCCCACGGTTCTCTCCCTCAAACTGCAGCACCACGTCTACAATATGTTCCAGAATCTTGGGGCCGGCAATGGTACCTTCCTTCGTGATATGACCTATTAATATAACAGGAATGCCGCTGGACTTGGCAAAGCGCAGCAGCTGTGCGGCCACTTCCTTGATCTGACTCACGCTGCCGGCGGTGGAATCCACCTGCTGGCAGTACATGGTTTGCACGGAGTCCACAATCATCAGGTCCGGGGCGGTCTCCTGGGCTTCGGCCAGGATGGCACCCATATCCGTCTCGCTGAAAATGAGGCAGTTGGAGGTGTCACCGCCCAGCCGGTCGGCCCGCATCTTCACCTGCTTCACAGACTCTTCACCGGTGACATACAGCGTTTTCAGCTCCGGCCGGTGCAGGGGTAATTGCAACGAAAGGGTACTTTTTCCGATACCGGGCTCGCCGCCCATCAGCACCAGGGACCCTTTCACGATGCCGCCGCCCAGCAGGCGGTCTACTTCGGCGCTACCCAGCGACACACGGTCCTCCTGCGTAGTGGACACTTCCTTCAGCGGCATGGACTTGCTGGAAGCGCCGGGGACGTTCATGGTCCCGGCCTTCTTGCCGGTTGCCACCTCCTGCTCCACCATGGTGTTCCACTCCCCGCACGCGGGGCATCGGCCCATCCACTTGGAATATTCGTTGCCGCAGTGGCTGCAGAACCATACGGTCTTTGTCTTTGCACTTGCCATAGTAAGACAAAGATACAAAAAAAGGATGTAACCCTGGCCCATCATGCAATGTGTAACGCACTTTTGTGGGAAAAATGCGTTATAGGTTACATACGAATGCAGTCCACAACGCGGTAAACCCGGAAAAGCGCGTTACACGTTGCAAAGGGATGCAGGCCTGCGCCACTTACAGGGGAAGTCTGCACCGTTCAGATAGGGAGGGCCATGTAAATGTTACCTTTTTTACTTTGTTTAATGAGATCAAATATGTATTTTTGAAAAACAAAAACGTTGTCTTAATGAATAAGTTTTTGCTGCTATTCACCAGCGTTCTGGTATTAATGGTATCTTCCTGTGGCAAGAGTACTTGGACGGAAGACTATTATCAAACACTCTTCGTGGCCTCTGAAAAAACCGAAAACGGCGAATACCTGGCCAAGTTAATCGGACAGAAAAGAATGAGTGTAGAGGCCCACGACGTGGACAAGTATGGTAAATACTGGTTTGTATACGCCTCTCCTATTGCCGGATTCGATGAAATCTATGAAGAAGGATACGAGTACATTATCTGTGTCAAAATCACATATCAGGAGACGGGGATCCGCAACGTAAAGGAAGAAACAGTTGGAAAGACTTTTTCCTTGGATGAGGTCATCATGAAGAACAAGGCCGATACCTATATAGATCCGGACAAAATAGTAAGAGATTTTTTCGACTAACCCTAAGCAATAAGATACAAAGAATCCCGAAGACCATGGTCTCCGGGATCTTTTACATTTGTTAAGCGCTTAGTTTTTCTTAAGGGCGTCTTTGGCGGCGTTGGCAGCTTCGTCAATCTTGTCGATGGCGGCTTCCTTGGCGGCGTCTTTCACATCGTTAGCGGCGTTCTCAAGGGCCTCTCCTACGTTCTGAGCGGCTTCTTCGGTGGCGGTGGCCACATCGCCTTTCTTCTTGGAGTTGTTGCTGTTTCCACAGGCAACGGCAGCGGCCATCACGGCGATAACTGCCACAGACATCAATACTTTCTTCATGATACTAATGATTTAAAAGAATACACATTCCATTGTCTGCGGCAAATGTAAGGCTTATTTTCGAGAAAGCAAACACTTTTTTAAAAAATTAATAACAAACTGTAAGCACTAAAAGCTGAATACATAACTCAGTCCCAGACTTACCTTGATGCCGTTTACATAGGCGGCCGAGAAGAGACGGGTACCTTCGGCGTTAGTGTCTATCTCATAGTCCGAGGTGAAGTCTACCAGCACGTAAGGCTTGAGCGAGTGTTTCTTGTTGAACTCTATGTCCACGCCGGCTTCTCCGCGGTAGCGGTTGTTGTACACGTGCGTATAGCCGGTGTGTGTATAATCGTAATACGTCTTGGTGCCGCTCTTGTTCCACTGCTGGGTGGTGCCGGCCGTACCCCAGGGATCGTTGAGCGCCGTGCGCATCTCGAAGGAAAGGTACGGCTGGGCGGTATACCAGCCCTTGTATTTCACCGTGAACTTGCTCTTGAGCGCCATGGCGTTGGGCGTACTCTGGTATACATTGAAGGAACCGCAGCGATGCGTGTACTGGAAGCGTTCCTTCAGCGTGAACTGGAAGTCACCGGCGGTGAGGGAACCGGCCACATCGGCAAAAAAGCGGTGCCTGGGGGCCTTGAACGCCGTGTTGGAAGCACTGTAGGGATTGATGAGCGTATATCCCACACCCATCTTGAGCCACTTGACGGGCTTGTAGGTGAGCCCTACGGTGGTGCGGATGTCGTCCAGCGAAGTGGTGTTGGCGCGTAACTCTTCCTCCACGTACAGGTGGAACCCTTTCCTAATTTTCAGGTTGGCTTCCACGGAGGCCCTGGCACCGAACTCGGCGGTGGTCTGGGCCAAGGCGACGGCCGGCAGCAGCAGTGCCAGCCCTATGATCAGTTTCTTCATTATTCCACGTAGTCTTTGGCCCGGGTGAGGGTGTTGATGGAATTGCTCTCTCCCTTGGGCAGATGATAATACACTTTGATAAAGGCGGCGTCCTTCAGGAAGTCCACGTGCCCGATTTCGATACGCTCTACCTTGACGCCGATGCGTTTTTCCAGATCGGCCAGCAGTTCCTCCCTGCGTTCGGGGACGATGAGCTCGATGCGGTCGTAGAGCACCAGCTTGGTAGTGACGTGCTTCACCAGCCTGTCGCTCTCCAGCACCCAGATGAGCAGGATGATGAGGGCGTTCACCAGCGCCATCACGCCCACGTTACCCCAGGCCAGGGCGTAGTGGGGAGCGTCCGTGTTCAGGCCCACCACGTTGTAGATGGGTGCCAGGCCGTTGGCGGCCGCCAGGGCGATGATTACGAACAGGTAAGTCATCTCCCGGATGGGCACCGTCTCCGTGCGGTAACGGATGACCCCGAAGATGGCGAAGAGACCCAGGGTAAGGCCCACGCCCACTTCCACGTTCCCCATGATATAGAGCAGGATGAGCATGGCCGACGAGAAGACCATGAAGGTGAAGTAGTAATCCCGGCGCTGGCTCTTGCGATAGTAGAAGAAGTGCACCAGGATCCAGCACACCAGCAGGTTCAGCGCAAAGCGGATGCCCAGCTCGGCCACCTTCTGGCCCGTGGTCAGCATGGCGTCGGTGATGGCCTGTACGTCCAGGAACAGGTCGTCGTTCACGTCCACGTCGCCGAAGGAGGCTACGTCGTCCTGTACAAAGCGGATGATTTTGTCAAGTATCATATCGTTAAATCGTTGTCAAATGGTTGCCGATGATTTTTTCAATGGCCCGCACCTTCACCTTGAACCGGCCTGTCTTGGCCACGGGGTCCGTGAGGGTAACGGCGATGCAGTATTTGCTTACGCGCAGGGGCTTGACCCGCAGGTCCAGCAGGATGCCCTTCATCTGGCTGGCGGCCCGTCCGTCCTGCTTGAGCTCGATGATCACGGCGTCCTGTAGGTCGGTCTTGTGACCGGTGCGGAAGTTCCGGAATGCCAGCTGGGTGTCAATGGTAAGCCGTTCGGTGAGGGCCGGGTTCACCAGCGTAATGCGGGTGAACCGGGTCTCCAGCACCGGCCGGATATCTTCCACCGTAAACCAGGAATGCTTGGCCAGGTAGGCACAGGCTTCCGGGTTGCCGGAAAACTCCATCATTTCAAAGGGCTCGATGCCAATCCTTTTCTTGCTGGTGCGTCCGTGGTTGTTCTTGCGCTTGATTTCCAGGAAAGAGTCTCCGGAATTCACGTAACTGCGCGTGCGCACTTTCTGCCGAACCAGGCGGCGGTTGTGATGCAGGTAGAACATCTTGAGCTCCGGGGTGTCAAAGTAGACGGAGTCATAGGGACTTTTCCGCTGCCCGCCGCTCTCCAGTACCCGGTAGCCGGCCGCCGCCGCCGATTCCAGGATACGTTCCAGCGTGGCTTCGTTGGTGACGTACTTGGAGTCTATCCGGTTCATCAGTTTGATGGAGTCCATCTCCTCCAGCGTGATGGGGGCCATATGCTCAATACTTTGCATAGCTTACAAAGATAAGCATTTTTTTTCTACCACGGACGTCCTCCTCCGCCGGGACCGCCACCACCGCCTGGCATACCACCTCCACCGGAATACGTGGTCAGGCTTACTGAGTTGCCGCCGGAGATGCCGTCTACGGCCCACATGCCGCCACACAGGTTTTCACCCACGGTAACGCCGGTATAGCCCTGGCTCAGGGAAGGCCCGCTCACCGCCACGCTGCTCACGCCGGACGGCGCTTTGAAGGCCCCGATGAAGGCGCTGCCGTTCCAGAGTCCGTTCCAGTTGCCGGCACTGCAGCTCATCGAGTACACGTTCTGATCGGCCGAATAACCGCTCTCCAGGCCGCCGTAGGCCACTACCACGGCTCCGCTCTTGATATAGATTTTGTACCCGCCTTCGGAGTTGGCGTCCATGGCCACTTCGGGGCTGCCCTTGGTGCACACTGCGTACACATAGCCGCCAGAAAGCACCGTATTGCCGTTGCTGTCAATAGCGTCGTTGCCCGAAGAATAACCGTACACGAACCCACCGCTCACGTTCATTTCGCCCTGGCAGTTGATGGCGTCGTCGCTGCTGGAACTCACATAGAGTTCTCCTCCCTTCACGGTGAGGTTGCCTTTAGTCTCCAGGCCCTCGGCCCCGGAAGCGCTCACAACGCTTGCGCCGCCGGAAATCACCAGATTGCCGCCGCACAGATAGCTTCGGCCGCTGCCTTCCTTGAAGCCAATCTTGATGGCTTTGGCGCTCACGTCGTTGGACTCGCGTCCCGTTGTGGTCACTTGGAGGGTACCGCCGCTGATGTAGCTGTCGTTGATGCTGCCGTTCTCTGCATAGTAGTCATAGTTTCCCGCACGGATGCCTTTCCCGCCCGCACCGCTGTTGGTGATGGTGAGGCTGCCGCCGGTCATGCCGAAAAAGTTATCGGCCTTTACGCCCGCGCTGCCGGTATATTCCTTATCCTCGTCATCGTAGGCCACGCCGCCGCTCACGTTCACCGTGGTGCTGCCGTCTTCCACCAGCACATATCCGTCGCTGTTGATGCCCTTCTTCATGGCTGCCTTGGTGGTAACGTCCAGCGTACCGCCCGCAATGCGCACATAGTCCTTGCCGCGGATGCCGTGCCCGGCGCTGCTGCCGGCCGACACCGTGATAGCGGGGGATTCCAGTACATAGATGTAGTCGTCGGTGGTGATGCCGCTCTTTCCCTGCGCGTTAAGGGCCGATACGGTGAGGCTTCCCTCGCCGCTGAAGATTAGCTGGCCCTCGGAGAAAAAGACGGCCTTCATGTCTTCGTCGTCGGTAGTTGCGTATGCGGCCGATGCGCCATCGGAGAGGCTGTTCGTACCGTTTACAATCACGAAGCAGCGTTTTTCGCCCTGGTTGTTGATGGCGGCCCCACTGGGGTTGGTGATGGAAACGCCGTTCAGCACAAAGGCTTGCTTGTTGTTGGAATACACCTTAAAATAACCGTCGGAGGTTTTTCCGGAGAGTACGTACTTCACCTTCACGCCTTTTCCTTCGGCGTCGGTTGCGTTCGTGTTGTCAATGGTTACCTGGTTTCCGTCGATGGTCACCACCTGCCCGTCGGCACCGCTCACCGTGGCGTCTCCGCTTTCGGAAAACACTACGGAAATGGTGGTGGTAAAGGTGGTATTGGCTACCAGATCTTCTTCATCGTCTTCAATGTCGGCCTCGCTGCCTCCGTCCACTACCGTTGTATTGTCGGTGCCGCCGGTTCCGCCCTGCGACCAGGGGTCCACGATGTTGTCTTTTGTGCATCCTGCCGCCAGCACCGCCGGCACCAGGAGTAATAAAACTTCCTTCTTCATGGCTTTCAGGTTTTAGTACACTTTTTTTGTCTGCCTGTATGACAAAAACCCGGCCCAAAACCTGCCCCAACCTCCATTCTTCAACGAACGCCCCCTTTTTTTCAGCGAACCGGCTTTCGTAGTGCCCCGTGCGTAACCCATTGATACACAGCGTGTATGTGATTTTTCTTTAGCCCGAACAGCCTAAAGAAAATTCACAACAGTGCTGATAATCAGCTACTTAGGAGCGGGAGGCGAGGTACTCCTTGAAGGCGGGCCGATAGCTTTCGCCGACGGGGAGCGTGACGGGGCTGTCCAGGACCACGGAGGAGGCGTTGGCTTCCCGGATGCGGTCCAGTGCCACGATGTAGGAACGGTGAATGCGCATGAAGCGGCTGGCCGGAAGTTCGGCCGAGAGCCGTTTGAGGCTGTACAGCACCACCAGCGGATCGGGCTGGCTGTCCAGATAAATCTTGACGTATTCGCTCATGCTTTCGATGTAGCGGATATCAGCCAGCGCAACCGTAACCGTTTTGTAGTCTGTCTTGAAATGGATGGTGGACGGTGCCTCCGGTGAAGAGGAGACAGGAGGTTCCGGAGAAACGACGGCCGGTTTTTTTCTCAGCAGCCGGATGGCGGCCAGTGCACTAAGCGTCATCAGGACCACCAGCAGGCTCACCACGGCCATCTTTGCCTCCGGTTTCAACGGCCTTGGACCGTCCGGGGGAGCCATTTCCTCGAAGGGTGGCAAACCGGGTGGCGGGCCGTCGGGGCGGAGCCCTTCAAATTGCTCCATGCCTTCCGGCGGAGGACCCGGCCTGTCCATGGGCGGCCGCTGCGCCAGAATCAGCCATATGGTTACGGCCAGCAGTGCCAGCGTAATGATAATGAGGGCGTAAGCCGTCCATTTCTGTTTATTTACCGGCTTCATCTTACTGCAAAAATACGAAAAAATACGTATCTTTATCCCCTGTACAGAGTATACAAGATGAAAAGAATCATAGCCCTACCGCTTTTCCTGCTGGTTACGCTGCTGTTTGCGCAACAGCCCGCTCCCGTGCAAATCCCGGACTACAGCGTCAATATCAAGGACTTCGGTGCCGTAGCCGACGGCCATACGCTGAACACTGCGGCATTTGAAAAAGCCGTGGTGCAACTGGCCAAAAATGGCGGCGGCCACCTGGTGGTTCCGGAAGGCCTGTACCTCACCGGCCCCATCGTCCTGAAGGACTGCATGGACCTGCATCTGGAGCGTGGCGCCATGATTCTCCTTACGCCGGACAAGGCGCAGCACCTGGACAAGAACGGCAAGGTGCGGCCGGGGATATCGGCCTCCAAGCGGCACGACGTTAGCATTTCCGGCGAGGGTATCATCGACGGCAACGGCGCCTGGTGGCGGCCCGTCAAGCGCTCCAAGGTGAGCGACGTGGAGTGGAAGACCTTCCTGTCCCACGGCGGCACGGTGTCCGATGACGGAAGCCTGTGGTATCCCTTCGGCCTGAAGGATTATGCCGATATCGCCCCCGATGCCCGCGCCCAGGAGCGGATGCGCACCCACCTGGTCCGGTTCACGGACTGTGAACGGGTGAGCGTGACCGGTGTCACTATCCAGAACGCCCCCAAGTTTCATCTGGTGCCCTCCCACTGCCAGGACGTATGCTTTGAGAATGTAACGGTCCGCTGCCCCTGGAACGCGCAGAACGGGGACGGTATAGACATTATGCAATGCCAGCGCGTGGTGGTGCGTCACTGCACCGTAGATGTGGGCGACGACGGTATCTGCATGAAAGGCGGTGCCGGAAAAGTCGCTCTGAAAAACGGTCCCTGCAAGGATATCCTTATAGAATATAATACGGTATATCACGCCCACGGCGGCTTTGTCATCGGTTCGGAATTCTCCGGCGGCATGGAGAACATCACCGTGCGGCACAACACCTTCTCCGGTACGGATACCGGCCTGCGCTTCAAGAGCGCCCCGGAACGCGGCGGTGTCACCAAAAACATCCGCATCAGCGACATCGTGATGAATGACATCCAGGGAGAAGCCATCGTTTTCGAAACCACTTACGCCGACCGTCCCGCCGGGTATGAGGACAACCAGGCCGCCGTTTCAGAGGCCTTTATCCCCGACTTCCATGACATTGTTATGGAACGCATTACCTGCTGGGGCGCCAAGACTGGCATCCGCGCCAGCGGCAACCTGCAGATGATCCACGACATCACCGTCAAGGATGCCGTGTTTCGCGTTTGGGACAAGCCCACACAAATAGACGTTCCCCAGATGATTACGCTGGAGAACGTCCGGTTTCTGTAAATCTAGCTTATTTCCCTGCTAACTTGCACTCCCAGGCCCAGGCGGCCTTGAGGGTTTCTTCGATGGGTCGGGTGGCTTTCCAGCCCATTTCGGTGTTGGCCAGGGTGGGGTCGGCCCACACGGCGGTGACGTCTCCGGGACGGCGCGGGGCAAACTTATGCGGCACTTTTACGCCGTTCACTTTCTCGAAGGCGTTCAGGAGCTCCATCACGCTGTACGGGCGGCCGGTGCCCACGTTGAAGGTTTCCACGTCCTTTTTCATCTTGCCTTCCACCATGCGGGTGACGGCGAAAACGTGCGCGCGGGCCAGGTCCACAATGTCAATGAAGTCACGCTGGCAGGTGCCGTCGGGGGTGGGGTAGTCGTTGCCGAAGATGTTCAGGCATTCGCGCTTGCCGATGGCCGTCTGGGTGATGAAGGGCACCAGGTTGTTGGGAACGCCGCGGGGGAGTTCGCCGATGAGGGCGGACGGATGTGCGCCGATGGGGTTGAAGTAGCGCAGCAGGATGCCCTTGAGCTTGCCCTCCGAAGCCTTCACGGCGTCGTGAAGGATGTCCTCGCACATTACCTTGGTGTTGCCGTAGGGAGACATGGCCGGCTTGCGGGGCGTGGCTTCCGTCACGGGTACGGCGTCGGGTTCTCCGTACACGGTGGCCGATGAAGAGAACAGCACGTTGCAGCCACCCTTCTCCTGGGCTGCCTCCAGCACGTTGAGGAAGCTCATCAAGTTGTTCTTGTAGTACATGAGGGGTTTTGCCACCGACTCTCCCACGGCCTTGAAGGCGGCGAAGTGGATAACCGCGTCAATGGGATACTTGGCAAAGAGCTTTTTGGTGGCATCGGCGTCGCAGAAGTCAATCACCTCCAGCGGAAGGTCTTCCCGCCCCGTGATTTTCTTCACGCCTTCATAGCACGTACGGTCGCAGTTGGAAAAGTTGTCTGCCACCACTACATCGTAACCGGCCTCAATGAGTTCAACGGTTACATGGCTGCCGATAAAGCCGGCACCGCCGGAAACAAGAACAGTCTTTTTCATATTACGGTTATTTTGTGTGTTTCTTCTTCATAGCTTTTTCCCGCTCTTTCTTCAGGTACTTTTCAAAACGTGCGCGTTCCTTCTGGGCTTTCTTCTCCTGTTTGCGCAGTATTTTCAGTTTGCTGGCACGCTCCCTGTCCAGCTTTCGCTGGGCCTTGGCGGCCTGTTTCTCCTCGTAGATACGGTCCTGTTCGGCCCACTTGGCCTCCAGGGCTGCCTGGCGCTCGGCTTTCTTTTTCTCCCTTTCGGCCTTCTTCTGCGCCTTCTCCAGGGCTTTCAGTTCGGCGGCCGTCAGCGGTTTGGGGGCCGACAGGGTGTCGCTGACAGCGGGCTTGGCTGCCGCCGTGCTGTCCTGTACGGCCGGTTTCTCATCCGTCTTCACGGGCTCTTTCTCCTCCTTCACGGGTGCCGCCAGGGTGTCGGCGGGAGCGGCCTTCTCCAGGGCCTCCTGCTCCTGCTGTTTCTGCCGCTGGCGCACTACCTCCAGGGAATCCCGGATAGCGATATCCCGGTAAATCTGATTGATGTAGCCGGGGAAGTACAGTTCCGTCTGCTTGAAGTCGGCGTGCGGCCGGGCCAGGTAGCTGGTGCGCTCGCTGCGGCGGGGGACCAGCGAAGTGACATCGGCCGGGGACTTGGGCCTGCGTTCCGGCTCCCATCGGAAGCCTTTCAGTTGTTTGTCGTCCTGGGCCAGCTGTACGGTAGGGTAGCCGTCGTTCTTGGGGTTGTCATAGTAGTACATACGCTCTATGTCGCCGTCCTTGAACGTGGCGTAAATCATCTTGGTCTCCACCTTGTTCACGGTGGCCAGGGCGCCGTTTTCCTCCAGGAAGAAGAGCGAGGCCGCACCGCCCAGGGCGTCGAAGCGGGTGAGGGCGGTGGTGGAGTCAAAGTAGGCCACCATCTCGGCGCCGCGCACCTGGTTGTAGGTGCCGGGACCTTCCTCCATGGTAATGAAGGCGTTGGACAGCAGGTGCGCTTTCTGCATCTGCTGGTCCTTGATCACAATGTACATGCTGTCCGACGCATACTGCCGCCGGCCCTCGTTGTAGAAGATGGGATCCTGGTACACGCGCACCAGGGAATCCAGGTCTGTATAGGTGAGCGAGTCGCTGGCCATCTGCATGTCCCGGCGGAACAGCCGTACATGCTTGGAACCCCACAGGAACGCCACCTTGGTGGTATCCTTGGGCGGTTCTTCCACTACCAGGCTGTCCTTGGATGCGGCCAGGGAATCCGCCGGCATCGCCAAAGAATCTGCTGGAGCCGTCAATGAATCTGTCGGCGCAGCTAAGGTGTCGGCCGATGCAGGCTTGTCCTCCTTCGGCTTATTGCCCTGCGGAGGCTTGTTGCCCTGCGGCTGGCGGGCGTTTTCCGGCGGGCGGTTGGGGTCGTTCTTGGCGGCTTCTTCGGCGGCCTTGGCGGCAGCCTCGGCCGCTTTCTTGCGGTATTCCATCACCGGATCGCCGGCGATGTCGCTCATCCGTTTTTCCGACGCCTTGACCCAGCCATCGGGGATGTCGCACTTTTTGATGGCGCGGTACAGCAGCAGGTCTCCGCCCAGGTACAGGGTGTCCCGCCGGCCGTTTTCATTCTCGTCCACGGACATGACGGCGGGTTCCCGCGTCATGCGCACCTGGTTCAGGGAATCGCAGTATTCGAACCGGCCCGCCAGGGCGTACACGTTGCGCGTGGTGTCCATCAGTTCCACGTGCCCCAGCAGTTCCGCGTCTTTGGGCACGCGGTGGTACCAGAGGCTGTCGGACCACGTTTCCTGGGTCTGGGTGAGCACGTGCACCTGCCGGCGGAAGAAGTAGAGCTCCTTCTCGCGGTCGTACCAGCCGTCGTTGGCACTTAGCATCTGGTCGTCCTGCCACATGTCCGTCCCATAGCCAAAGTAGGCGGTGGAAAGGTCACTGCGATACTCCAGGCGGGATGTCTTCACGAACGTGGTGTCCATATACATGTTCACCTGGTCGTTGAACACGAACAGGTGGGCTTTGGAATCATAGGTGCCGTACAGGCTTTCAATCACCTGCCCGTCCTTGTCCCGCATGGCGGCGCCGTCCTGGAAAATGGCCACGGAATCCCGGGTGTTGTAGTCCAGGTAACGGGTGCGCAGGGTGTTGTTGTCTTTATCTTCCAGCTGGACCAGGTTGCCGCGGAAACGGGCCATGTCCTCGTCCACCACGTATTGCAGGGTTTCGCTGGTGAGGGTGGTCTGGTCCTGGATAATGCGCACGTGTCCCATGGCGTCGATGATGTTGGTACTCACGTTCCACAGGGCGGTGTCGCACAGTAGATAGGTGTTGTTGTGGAAGAACTTGGCCGGCCCCACCACCTTGCGGAAGTTCTCGCCGTCCTTTTCGATGAGCTGGGCGCTCTTGGCGCTGATGAGCTGCACTTTGTCCTGGCCTCTTAACGGCAACGCCGCCACTGTCAGCAACAGCAGCAGCGCTTTTATCCTATGAGGCCTTCCACTTTGCACTATTTCTTACTGTTCCACTCTTCGCGGGAGAATTCGCATTCGGCGAACAGCGGGTCGATGATGATATAGGTACTCTTGATTTTGCTGGCCAGGAACTTGTTCACGGCTTCCTCCTGCTTCTGCTGTTGCACCCGCTCCAGAATCTGGGTATAGTCGTTCTCGAAGGTGGCGGTGTGGGCCGGGAGAATCTTGTCCACGCGGATGATCTTGTACACCAGGTTGCCGCTGCGGCCCTGCTGGTAGCCCTCGTTGTCGGAGGATTCCACGGGCTCGGAAATCTGTCCGGGCTTCAGGTCCTTGATGGCGGCGTAATCGGCCGGTTTCAGCTGGTCGATTTCAAAGTAGGCGGAACCGGTGGCGGGATCGGCCATCTGACCGCCGTTGGTGCGGGTGGCCAGATCTTCGGAGAAGAAGCGGGCGGCCAGGTCGAAGGTGATCTCCTCTTCCTCTATTTTGGTCTTGAGGCTGTCCAGGCGGGAGAAGGCCTTTTCGCGGTCCTCGTTGGTGTACTGGGGCTTGATGAGGATGTGGCGGGCGTTGAACATGTCGCCTTTCTTCTCAATCACCTCGATGATGTGGAAGCCGTCGGGGGTTTCCACCACCTGGGAGATCATGCCGGGCCGAAGCGCCATGGCGGCGTCGGAGAAAGCCGGCCAGAAGATGGACTTGGAGGCCATGCCCAGTTCACCGCCGCGGCGGGCGCTGCCCGGGTCCTCGGAGTAGATGCGGGCCAGGGTGGCGAACTTTTCACCGTTCATGATGCGTTCGCGCAGGCTCAGCAGTTTTTCACGGACGGCCACGGCCGCACTCTCGCGGTCCGGGTAGATGCAGATCTGGCTCAGCTGATACTTCACGGGCACCACCGGCAGGTCCTCGGGGTCCGTGGCGTTGATATACTCCTGGACGTCGTAGGGGGTGACTTCGGCAATCTTGGAAGCAATTTCATAACGCTCCTGGTCCGTGAGGCTCTGCTCTTCCAGGGCCTTCTTCCATTCTTCGCGCAGCTTGTACATGGGCTTGCCGAAGTATTTTTCCATTTCTTCGTCACCGCCCAGCTGGGTGCGGAACCAGTCCATACGCTGGGAGAGGTTGTTGTCCACCATGTCGGTGTTCACGGAAAGGGAGTCCACGCGGGCCTGCATCAGGAACAGTTTGGCCTCCATCATCTTTTCCAGCAGTTCGCAGCGGACGTCCTTGTCGCTGGAAACGCCGTTCATGCGCATCTGCTGCACCTCGCTTTCCAGGTCCGACAGGAGAAGGGTCTCGCCTCCTACCACGGCTATCGTCTTGTCTACCAGGCCGTTCTTGTATTTCTGGGCGCTCAGGGTAAAACAGCACAGAAGGGCTGTGGCCGTAAGGAGAATATGCTTCATACAACTAGTAAATTACAAATTTTTGGTTCCGGATGGCGTCTTCCAGCAAGTCTTGTTCCAAATCGGTTTCCAACTTGTGTTTCCGGTTGCTAAGGATGATATCCCGGATGCGCTCCGTCACGTATTCCACCGGCGCCGGCTTGCCCTCAGGCGCTATTTCAGCTATATAGGCGATGCGCAGGTTACCGCTGCCGTCATTCACTTCGGCGAACTGATCCTTGCCGATGGAAGCCAGCAGGGTGCGGTAGTCCGTGCCCAGTTCCTGGGCCAGGGTAATGGCGTCCATCCAGGTGTCCGCGGCGTCGGCATACTTGTGGGCGGCATAGGCGCCCAGGCTGTCGGCCTCCATGACGTCGGTTTCGTCGTCCGACGACATCAGTTTTTTCAAGGTATTGAGGCTGCGGGCATCGGCCGATATAATCATATAGCGGGCCTTCAGCAGGGGACGCTCCAGGCGGAAGCGCTCCGTGTTGGTCTGGTAGTAACGCTGAATCTCTTCCTCGGTGATGAGGGTGTCCAGGCGCTGGTTGATGTACAACTGCTCGTAGCGGTACTTCAGGAGGGTACGGCGATAATCTTCCAGTTCCTTGGTCACGTCCTTGTCGGAGTCGGACAGCTGTTCCTCGGCCATGTCCAGCAGCAGCAGGTCTTCGGCCCAGGCGTTGATGTAGCGTTTGGCCAGGCCGGCGCTGTCCTCGGGGCTCACGCCGGCGGGGATATAGCTTTGCAGCTGGTTGCGGTACAGCTTATGATTGCCCACTTTGGCCACCACCTCTCCGCGGAAGAGCTCGGAAGCGGCGTCCGTGAACTGGCTGGTCATTTTGCAGGAAACGGCCAGCAGGGTGAACAGAAGGATATACAGTGCTTTCTTCATATAGTCTACAAAGATAGCAAAAATTCAAGAAACCGCATCAGGACAGGGCGTGCTTCCTTGGCCGGCGCCGTGGCGTTGTTGGTGAGGATGCTGAACGTGTATACCGGTGCGCCGCCTGCATCCAGAATGTAGCCGGAATAGCACAGCACGCCGTCCATGGAACCGCTCTTCATCCGGATGCGTTCCCCACCCTTGATTTTCACCAAGGCCAGCGTACCCTGGCCGGGAGCCGGAAGGGAAGCCAGGAAGGCGCCGGCGGCCGGGCTGTGCAGCATGGCCTGCAGATAATCCGTAATCCATCCGGCCGACAGGTAGTTCATGCGGGAAAGGCCGCTGCCGTCGGCCAGCTGAATCTCTTCCACGGGCATTCCCAGACCCTGCAGCACCTCGTTCACGGCCACCCGGCAGCTGTCGTAACTGGCTACGGTGGTAGCGGCTTCGCCCATGGCGCGCATCAGGGATTCGGCGTAGAAATTGTCGCTTTCCCAGTTGGTGATGCGGGCGATTTCCCGCAGGGCGGGGGATTCCGTATAGCCGATGGAAACGGGCGTCCCAGCAGGCTCCTGGGGGATGAAAGCGGGCCCGCAGATGCGTCCGCTGCGGTCCACTTGGGCGTATTCGCCCGTCACTTCCCAGCCCGTGTCCTTCAGGTTTTTCCAGAAGTAGTAGGCGCAGGTGAGGGCGCCGTATTTGTTGGCGAAATGCTCTGTCTTGGGCTTTCTGTCCATCGCGTAGACACCGCGCAGCTGGGCATAGGGCGCCAGGTCCGTGGTGTACAGATACAGGCTGTTGCCGCTGCCGGCCGGCCCCGTGACGCCATAATTGACTGTGTGCATCCAGGGCGTTTCCGGGTAAGTCTGGACAAAGTGCACCGGAGCGCCTTCCCGGGCGCCTGCCGCCACGGAATAGTCAATGGCGTTCTGGTAAAAGCAGAGGGCGCTGGTGCCGGTCCCGTAATACGTTCCCAGGTCGTCGTAACTCCAGGAAGCGTGTTCCAGATGGCCCTCGTAAGCGTTTCCGTCCCCGATGATGCGTCCGTGGATGCGCTCGATCCCAGCCCCTCTCAACAGGGTCTTCCACTTCCAGAAAAGAGCTTCGGGCCTGTAGGCGATGGAGTCCTTTGCGCCCACTGTGGGATCCCCGCCGCCCAGAATGTAAAGGTCCCCTTCCAGGGTCCCGTCCTTCACGGTTCCGGTATAGCCCAAGCCGGTTTTGAAACGGTAATCGGGCCCCAGTGCGTGCAGGGCGCAGCCGGTAGTGACCAGTTTGGTATTGGAGGCGGGTGCCAGGCGCAGGTCATCGTTGAGGCTGGCCACCGTGTTCCCCTGTGTATCCTGTACGGAGATGCCCACCACGGTGCCCTTCAGGGGCTCCCTGGACATCATTTTCCGGATATACTGCTGCGCGGGGTTCTGGCCCCGGGCCCCCAGGCCCAGCAGTACCCCGGCAACCAATACAATAAGTCGTTTCATGCTATTTGTCGTGAGACTCGCCCACGCGGGCTTCCACCACGTTGATGATGTAGTCGCCGCTCTTTTCGCACTCGCCGATGAGGTCCATGAACACGGTACCGTTGTCATATCCGTACACGTGCTGGTCCAGGGCGTCGATGTTCTCCTGCTTCAGGCGGTTGCGGCAGTCGTTGATGCGGGCTTCGATGTAGGCGCTCTTGCCCAGGCCCACATTCTCGCGCGGGCTGGACAGGACATGGTTCATCTGGGTAAGGGCTTCCTCCAGCAGCTGCACCATTTCCATTCCACCCTTGACCTGACCTTCGGCAAACTCGATCTTGTTCTCACGCTTGCGGCGCAGGATGCGGGCCAGGTTGAAGAAGCTGTCGCCCACGGATTCCAGTTCCCCGATCTGACGCAGCATGGCGCGGATCTCGCCCTTGGTGTCGTCGGACAGGTGTGCCTGTCCCACGTCTCCCAGGTACTTGCCAATCTCGTTCTCCATGCGGTCGCTCAGGTCCTCGTATTTTTCTACGCGGTCGTATAGTTTGGCGAAATCTTCGTCCGAGGCGTGGTACATCTCTTTCACCAGTTCATACATATACTGCATCTTCTGGCCAAAGAGCACAATCTCCTTCTGGGCCTGCAGGACGGAGATTTCGGGGGTCTTCATAATACCGCCGCGAATGTACTGCAAACGGAATTCGTCCTCTTCCTCGGTGGCCTTGGGGCGGATGAGGATGCACACGAACTTCTCTATCTGAGGGATGAACCAGATGAGGATGGCCGTATTGATTACGTTGAAGAAGGTGTGGAAGGTGGCCAGGGCGAAGGACAGCTGGGTAGGGCTCTGCTCGGGGGCTTCGGGGTCCAGGCCCACCACGCCGCACACCATGCGCACGAACGGGAAGAAGAAGATGAGCACCCAGCACACGCCGAACACGTTGAACAGCATGTGAGCCATAGCGGTACGCCGTGCCTGCGTATTGGCGCTGAGGGCCGCCAGGTTGGCGGTGACGGTGGTGCCGATGTTCTCACCCATCACCAGGGCGATACCCTGGAAGATGGTGATGGCTCCGGTAGAGCACAGCACCATGGTGATAGCCATCAGGGCCGCGGAACTCTGCACGATAGCCGTAAGGATGGTGCCGATGAGCAGGAACAGCAGGATGGTGCCGTAATTGGTCTTGAAACTGGCGAAGAAATCCACCACGGCCGGCTTGCTGGCCAGGTCCATGTCAATGCCCGCCTGTTTGAGCATACCCAGGGCGAACAGCAGGAAGGACAGGCCGAAGAGGAAATCTCCCACATACCGGTGCTTGCCCGTCTGGATGAGGATGATGCCAATCAAGAACGCCGGCCACACCACCATGGTGATGTTGAACGAGAAGCCGGCCGACATGATCCAGGCGCTCATGGTGGTACCGATGTTGGCACCCATGATGATGGAAATGGCCTGCCCCAGCGTGAGCAAGGCGGCGTTCACGAAGGACACGGTCATCACCGTGGTTGCTGCCGATGACTGGACGGCCACCGTGACCAGGGCGCCGGTGAGTACGCCGGAGAAGCGGTTGGTGGTCATTGCGCCCAACATGTTACGCAGCTGGGGACCAGCCATTTTCTGGAGGGCTTCGCTCATCACCTTCATGCCATAGATGAGGAGGGCGATGGAGCCCAGGAGTTGCAATATGATCAACATCAGTACTTAGGTTTTATCCTTACAAATATACGGAAAAAAGTTAAATATCCCTATCGGGCGGAACCAGGACCCTGAGGGCGCCCGGAACCACTTCCAGTTCTATGTGCGTGCCCTTGAGCACAGGGTCTCCGTCAAAATGGGCGGGGCCGTCGGAAGGACGGTCGATGGTGATTTTCTTTCCCGTGAGCGTGAGCACCTTGCGGCTGGTGTGGATGCGGCCCAGCATCAGCTTGGCTGCCAGGTGGGGAATCTCCCACGTCTTGAAGGGTTTTACCACCACCAGGTTCAGCAGGCCGTCCCGCACAGAAGCCAGGCTGGTGATGCGCGCCTGGTTGCCCCACTGGTTGGAATTGCCCACTGTAATCATCACTGCAGGCATTTCCATCTTCTTCCCGTCCACCGTGAGGGTGTACGTCTGGGGCCGATAATCCTGCCACAGTTTCCACGCCAGCGAAATGTAGGACCACAGGCCCCGGCGGGCCGATGATGCGAACGCCCAGGCAACATCGGCATCCAGTCCCACGCCGGCGACGCTGAAGAAGGGTTTGCCGTCCAGGAGGCCGCAGTCTATCTCCCGGACAACGCCGCCGTCCAGTATCTCCGCAGCTTTCCGCGGGTTCCGGCTGATGCCCAGGTGCAGGGCCAGGCCGTCCCCGCTGCCGCAGGGGATGATGGCCAGCACCTTGCCGCTGCCCATCAGGCCGGCGGCCACCTCGTTTACCGTACCATCGCCGCCCACGGCGGCCACAACATCGGCATCGGCCTCCCGCGCCAGCTCCGTGGCGTGCCCGGGGCGCTGGGTGAAAGCCACCTGGAAGGGCTGTCGAATCCGGCTCTCTATCCGTGCCAGCAGCGCCTTCTTGTCAATGTGGCCAGACAGGGGATTGGCTATGAACAGAATCTTTTTCATCGGTGTACAAAAATACAAAAAGATAGGAAAGTGGCGGCTTTTTTGGCGCCAACTTGCGCAAATCGGCCCATTATATGCGCGTTTTGCGCGTGCGCCTTGGCCCTAATCCGTTAGATTTGCAAAGTGACCACCACATTAATTGATATGAAACTCAGACATATAGCCTTTTTAGTACTTCTCCAGCTGCTGTGTTGCTGCGGAAAATCCGAAACCGGCATTGTCATCAATCCGCCCAAGAAAACCGATTCCGGTTCTCAGAGCGGCAGCCAGTCCGGCAGTGAAACCCAGCCCGGCGGAGGCGAAGAGGGTGGCGGCGGCTCCAGCGAAGAGACCCCGCCGGCAGAACCCCCGGCAGACGGTTTCATCGTCGTGGGTTATGCCTACGCCGACAGCGGCGAACTCCCGGATCCCAACCTGGTCACCCACATCAATTTCTCTTTCGCCAAAATCCAGGACGACTTCGAGACCCTGTACATCCGGGACAAGAAGATTACCCGCCTGAAGAAGATCGTGGCCCTGAAACAGGAGAATCCCAACCTGAAGGTGTTGCTCTCCGTGGGCGGATGGGGCGCCGGCAATTTCTCCGAGATGGCGGCCGATGAAACCCATCGCAAGAACTTCGCCCAGAACTGCCTCAAGGCCGTCACTAATTATAAACTGGACGGTATAGACATAGACTGGGAGTATCCCGGAAGCAGTGATGCCGGCATCAGTTCCTCCTCCAACGACAAGCAGAATTTCACCCTGCTGCTCAAGGATTTGCGTGCCGCCCTGGGCAATGACAAACTCCTGACGATGGCCTCCGAGGCCGGCGCCGGCTATGTGGACTGGGCCACCGCCTTGCCCTATCTGAACTTTGTGAACATCATGAGTTACGATATGGGGCGTCCGCCCAGCCACAACGCGGCCCTGTACAAGGGTTCCCGCAGCAAGATGAGCTGTGACGAAGCCGTGGCCAAGCACTTCGCCAAGGGCATCCCCTATAACAAGATGACCCTGGGCATGGCCTTCTTCGGCCGTGTGGACCGCAACATCCTCCAGGGCGACGAACTGGACTACAACGTAATCATCCAGCTCACGGGCTTCAACAAGTGCTGGGACGACCAATGCAAGGTTCCCTACCTCACCGACGCCGTGGGCACCATGGTCCTGAGCTACGACGACGAAACCTCCATCGGCCTCAAGGCCGAATACGTCAAGTCCAAGGGCCTCCTGGGCGGCATGTACTGGGATATCGAGGCCGATGACGCCAACCACACGCTGGGCAAGGCCGTGGCCACCAGGCTCATCGGTTATGTGGATGAGACCCCTGAAGACATCCCCACCTATCTGGTGACCAACGAGTATATGCAGAACTACATGGAAAACGTCCACTATACGGACCGTGTATATACTTCGGCCGTCACCCAATATCCCGGAGGCGGACCCGGAGAGGCCGACATTCCCCCGTCTGTTACGGTGAAATGGACCGCCGCATCCGGCTCCCAGAAACTTACCCTGATGGAAGAGGGCGGCTGGACCCGCACCTATTCCGTTTCCTCCGGTGTCGGACAGCAGGAACTGACCAACCTGGTCCCCAACGTTATCTATAACTGGAATGTAACCAGTTCGTCGGGCAGCATTGTCGCCGAAGGCAAATTCCGAACAACCGGTTCCATCCACCAGTTGTTCCTCAAACCCAAGGTGCGCAACGCCCGAGACCTGGGCGGCTGGACCACCACCGACGGCAAGACCTTGCGCTACAGGCTCCTCTACCGCGGCGGTAAAGTGAGCTCCAGTAACATGAAAACCGAGGGTAAGGAGGAAGGTCTGGCACAGGGCATCCTGGCCGAACTAGACCTCCGGGAACTGGACGATGTCCCCAGCAAATCCTACTTTGGCGATAAAATCGCATTCCTGGCCCCCGGGTTCAGCGTTTACTACCGTGCCATGCTCAGGGACCGCGCCGAAGGGATTAAAGAGAGCTTCCAGTTCATCGTAAAGAACCTGCGGGAGAACAAGCCCGTGTACTTCCACTGCGCCGCCGGCCGTGACCGCACCGGCGTCATGGCCATGGTCATAGAGGGCGTTTTGGGCGTTCCCGAGTCCCAGATTGGAAAGGATTACGAACTCACCTACTTCGCTCCCGCCGACTGGAGCATGCAGGACGACGGCCTGTACCATCACATGCGCACGGCCGACGGCAGCTATCAGCCGGCCATCGAGTATCTGTGGAAAATGTCCAAGGACGGAACGCTGAAAAGCGGCGTGGAACAGTATCTGCTGGGTATTGGCGTGCCGCAGCAGGACATCGACGACCTCCGGAGCATCATGCTTAAATAGTTTTTCGTATCTTTGCGGATATGGAAAAGAAATGCATTCGTGTTCCGCTGCTGGAGCAGGCGGATGAAAAAGCCCTGGAACTGAACGGGGCCCGCTTCGATGTAAATACGGTCAACTGGCCTTCCGCCTTCCCTTATGCGCCCATCGTGGCCGGCCGCATCGGCCGCACCGCTGATTCCCTGCTGGTGAGCTGGCGCGTGAGCGGGCTGGACCTCACCGTACGCAATACGCAGGACGGCGGCACCATCTGGGAAGACAGCACCTGCGAGATTTTCCTCCAGGCACCCGGCTGTGACAAGTACTATAATATTGAAGTGAACGCCGCCGGCTTCCTGCTGGTAGCCTGCGGCACCGGCCGCGGAGACCGTGTTATGCAGGCGCCGGAGGTGATGGCCCGCATCGTCCGCAAGGCCGAAGTGAAAGCCCCTGTGGATATTTCGGACGAGGTGAAGACCTGGGCCCTCACCATCCGCATCCCCTTCGAGGTCATCGGCCTGGACCCGTCCAAGTTGCCCGCCAAACTCCTGGGCAATATCTACAAATGCGGCGACAAGACCGCCCACCCTCATTTCTTGAGCTGGGCGCCCATCGACACTCCCAACCCGGACTTCCACCGTCCGGAGTTTTTCGGCGAGTTCCTGCTGGGATAGTTACTGCCGGATTTCCTTCCGTACATACCGGTCACCCGTAGCCTCTTTCACGGCTTCAATGAAAGCCGGGGAGTAGGCGGGTGACGTGTGCCGGCCGGGGACAATCTCTCCGTCCTTGGAAGGACGCATAATCTGGTCGTTGTGCTTGACGATGAGCAGCTTGGCCAGTTTGTCCCAGCGCTTCATCATCTTGTCTGTATAGCCGATGGTCTTGACGGTGAGGAAGTCCGTGAGTTCCCCGGCGGTGAGGCCGGCGGCGTGTTCCTCTACTGCAGCCTGGTCGGCCTCATAGAAGTCTTCCAGTTCCTTCTGGGCCTCCTGCAGGTCCCCGATCATGGCGCTCCAGCGGGGGTAGACCATATTGGCCACCCAGTTGCACATCCAGAAGGCGCTGTCGAAGGAGAATTCGGTGATTTTGTTGTTCTCCCGGCGGAAGGGATCGGGAATGCGGTTGACGCCGCAGTACACGGGTACATAGGCCACCATGGTGGCGTCGTCCAGATTGAAATAGGTGATGCCGCCCAGGGCGTCTGGCAGCCAGGAACGCATCCGGCACACCATGGTCATGCCGCTCTGCTGGCAGCCGATGGGCCTTTCCCGGAACATCTTGGTGCCGTCCGGGGCGTCATAGTTCACGGGCTGGTTGCGGTAGGGGGAGGCCCAGGGACCGGCGCTGGCATCGGCCGTCATATCCAGGGCGGTACCCTCGTAGTGGTCCCGCATATCATTCTGGATGTCGCGGTAGCTCACGGGAGCTATGGGTTTAATCCATAGAGGAAGGTCGTCGTGCACGGAGAGGTCCCCGTTCAGAAAGGGCAGGTATTCGTCCATCACGGCCGTATCATAGTGGTGCCGATAGAAGCTCCACACGCGGGCCTCGCAGTAGCGGATGGCGCCCCAGTCCAGCGGGCCGTAGGCTTCGCGGAAACTGAAACCGGCGTCGGGACCCTCGTAGTAGCCCATCTCGCGGGCGAAGGAGATGACATCGGCGCTGTACATGGTCTCGCCGTCCGCGGTCACGCAGAAGCCCAGCTTCTTGTCGGCCTTCTTCGCCTGGGGGAACTGGCGGATGCGGCTGGAGTTGGCGTAGGCGCTGATGCAGTCGTCGGGCACGCGGCGGGCCACCCATACCGCACCCTTACGGCCGGGACCCTTGCCGATGAGTTCCATAATCCAGGCCTCGTCCTTGTCACAGACCGCGAAGGACTCGCCGGTGTCGTTGTAGCCGTACTCCTGTACCAGCTGATGCATTACGGCAATGGCCTCCCGGGCCGATGCCGACCGCTGCAGGGCCAACTCCATCAGGGTGAAATAGCCCAGCCAGCCTTCCGGATTGCGCAATTCCTTGCGGCCATCCCAGGTGGTTTCCACAATGGATACCTGTTTCTCGTTCATCAGGCCCACCACCGAATAGGTGTAAGGCGCCTGCGCAATGTAATGCACGCCGGCGTTGGGGCCCCAGCCCCGCACGGCAATCTGTTCGCCGGGTGCGTGCTGCCCGGGCGCCGAATAACTGAGTGAAGAGGCGAAGCCGAAGCCGTCGCAGTTATAGGTGCAGATGACGCTTCCGTCCACGGAAGCCTTCTTGCCAACGATGAGGTTGGTGCAGGCGTCGGCCTTTTCCATCCCGGAAACCAGGCAGGCGGCCGCAAGGGCCAGAGAAATCAGTCGTTTCATAAGTATTATTTTGCTTTTTTCTGCAGATAGGCCTTGAAGAAGCGGCCCTGGGTGGTGGGGGTGAAATCCCAGTCGCTGATGAGCATGGGCGCCCAGTCCACGTCAAAGCACCATACCGTGAAGGAGATGCCTTTCTGCTCCAGGTAGCGGGTGATGTGTTCTCCATACACTTCGGTGGACATCACGGGGATGTGCGCGCCGGGTTCATCGGCCAGGCAGAAGCCAATCTCCGTGCAGATGACCGGGAAGGTGTCGGCCACATAGCCGAAATCCTTTTCCCACTGCTCTTCCCAGGGCTGTTCCCGCTTCTGGGGATAGGGGTGGGAGACGTAGGCCACATTGGGCCGGTCCACGGGTTCCGTGGCCACGGGCGTGAGGTCATAGGCCCAGTTGAAACCGGCGCACAGGCAGATGGCGTTGGGGTTGATGTCGTGGATGGTGTCAATAATCTGCTCCAGCAGATTCTTCCATTCGGTCCAGGTGCAGGAACCCACTTCGGGCGCCGTCACGGTGGGTTCGTTGAACAGTTCGTAGAAAGCTACGGTGGGCTCTTCCTTGTAGCGCTCGGCCACCGTGCTCCAGAAACGGAAGGTCTCCTCCTGGGTGGTGTTGTACATGGGAGCGGTATACAGTTCGTCCTTGAGGTTGCCGATGGAATGCCAGTCCATGATTACGTACATCCCATACTGTTTGGCCCAGGCAATGCCCTGGTCCATCGCCTCGAACGTCTTTTCCCAGCCCAGGGCGTTGAGGTTGGCCGGGTGCACGGCAAAGCGCACCACGTTGGCGCCCCAGGCGGCCGCTTCGGCAAAATAACGTTCGTTCCACTGACCGTCCTGAATGAGTTTGACGGGATCTGAGAAACAGAGCCCGCGAAGGACCAGTTCCTTTCCGTCGGGATCGATGAACTTGTTACCTTCTACCTTTACCCAGGGGTTCTTGGCGGTGCAGGATATTGCCAATAAGACGATGACGAGAGACCACAGAATCTTTTTCATAAACTTTGCCGAATCAATTTGTTATAGGGCAAAGATAATGGAATCTAGCGTCAAATACAAGTTCTTTTTTCCCTGCCCAGAACCATTCCCAGAGCAATGGCCAGGATGGCCACGGGCAGCAGCAGATACTGCCGGTAGGTTTGCAGGAATACGCGCACGCTTTCCAGAAGGCTCTTTCCCACGGTCTGGGTGTCTACCGGATACAGGAAGGCAAGGGCGGTGGCCAGCACACCCACAGCCAGGCCGGCGACCAGCGCAACAATCAGGGCCAGATGCCCGTGACGGCGCTGACGGTCCACTTCGGCTTTGATGCCCTCTACCTGCTCCATCCGGCGCTGCGCCTCCAGGAGGAAGGTGGGGTCGTCTTTCACCTGCGGCTTGTTCTCCCGCAGGAATTCTTCTATCTCTTTCATAACTGTATGTGCTGTTTCAGGTGCGTGCGGGCCATGGAAAGCTGGTATTTGACCGTGCCTTGCGGCATGTCCAGAATGGCCGATATTTCCTTGATACTCCGGTCCTCGAAGTAGAACAGGGCCACGGCGGCCTTTTCCTTCTGGGGCAGCTTGTCCAGGGCCTGGTAAAGCTGCTGGTAGCGGAAGGAGGCGTCGGAGGCGTCGCCGCCGGGCAGGTTCACCGCCTCTTCAACGGGAGCCTGCTGCGGCTTTGCCTTCCGGCAATAATCAATATAGCAATTGTAAGCAATGCGGAAGAGCCAGGTGCTGAATTTGGACAGTCCCAGGAAGGAGCCGGAAGCCACATAAGCCCGAACCAGGGCGTCCTGCGCAATGTCATCGGCCAGGGCGTCGTCTCCACCGCACAGCGCAAGCAGGAACCGCCTCAGGGGCTCCTGCTGCTCTCGCACTTGGCTGATGAACCGCTCCTGCGTCATTTACTCCTGCTCCAGCTTCTTTTCTTCGGCCTCAATCTCCTTGGCCAGCATCTTCTTTCCCACAAAGTAGGAGATAAGCATGCTGATTCCTACGGCCAGGAGTACGCCACCGGCGGGAAGCCACCACATGTTCAGGAGCGTGTTGCGTCCGAAATCAGGAACAACGGCACGGAGGATGCCCAAGGCCAGGAAAGCAATGCCCATGAAGCTTGTGATACAGCCGCTGGTGAGTTTTTCCAGAAGATTCTGCTTGATGCTCTTGGAGCTATTATCCTTCTTGGTGCTCAAGAGGTTGGTGTCCACCGGCACGCCGGCTTCGATGGCCCTGAGCATCACCTCGGTCTTGCGCTTCACTTCCAACTGACGGGTGTACATCACAATAGCCACAATGGCCACGGGCAGAATGACGCAAATGAAAATAGGTAATAAGATGTCTTCCATGTTTTTGTATCAATAACCAGTTCAACTTTTAACCCCGCTTCCGGAGCGGTTTCATCCATTAGACGTAACCTCTCCCCGAAAGGTTGGAAAAAGTTGAACGAATTTACTACTTTTTTCTATTTTTGCACTAAATGAGAAAACATGCGGGACCATATGTGCTTGTGGCGGTCCTGGCGGCGATGATTTTTTCGTGCGCCAAGGAGCCGGCGGCAGGTCCTTTCCCGGATCCCGTTCCGGAGCCTGCCGTGGATCCGCCGGAGGAAAAGCCGGAGCCCGTGGATTACTTCCTGCCTGTGATGGAGACCACGGATATCCACGGATACCTTATTTATAATGACAACAGTTTCCTGCACTACCGGATGGCATTTGTGGCCGACAAAGTGAAAGATATCCGCGGGCGGGGCGAAGCCTATGATCCCGGCCGTCTCCTGCTTCTGGACGCCGGTGACCTTTATCAGGGCGCCAGTCTTTCCAATATTCTGAATGGAGAGCCCATCTATGCGGCGATGGACCGGATGGGGTACGATGCCGTGGCGCTGGGCAACCATGAATTTGACTGGGGCCTGGAAGGTCTGATTGACACGGACGCCACCCTGCCGGACTATGAATGGGAGGGCGTGGTGCAGGAGAACCGGGTACCCGTGCTATGTGCCAACCTGTACCATAACAACGTACGGGATTCCCGTACCCGGGACTACGTTATCCTGGAAAAAACTGCCGTGAGCGATGAGGGAGAATCCATTCCGGTCAGAATTGGCGTGGTGGGCTTTGCCGAGAATTACGCCAGCAGCATTATGGCATCCAAATTCACCGGGATGGGGTATTCCATCACAGAAGATTACTCGATGGCCAACAACATAGCCGCCTCTCTGGAAGAGAGCGGCCAGTGCGACGCCACGGTCCTGCTCATTCACGGTGCGGCCGCCGGTGCCGCTCAAAGCCTGGGCCAGGGCAGCGCATTCGATCTGGTACTGGGCGGTCATTCACACATTACGGCAGAGGGGAATACGCGATGGGGTGTATCCTATCTGCAGGGGGGACGCTACTGCGAGCATTATGCATCGGCCATTATGAAGTTTACCAAAGACACCCAGGGCAAACTCTCTTTCAAAGGGGTTCAGGAACGGAAGATTGTTACGGTGAACAGCAACAAGGATATGCACAACAGCCCCGGCCAGAATGCGTCGGACCTGGACGACGAAATACTGGCGCTGTCGGAAGAGGCGCTTTCCAGGGTTTCCCAGGAGCTGACCAGTGCCATCGGCTACATCCGCGTGGACGCCACCTCGTCCTCTCTTTCGGGCAGCGGCGGACGTGCATCGACCCTCTCCAACTGGATGTGTGACATCACACGCCGTATCGGCGAGGCCGATGTGGCATTCGTCAACAGCGGTGCGCTCCGGACTTCCATCCCGCTGAACGGGCAGTCCCGCAGGGACATTACGGTGGGCCACGTATATGAAGTGTTCCCCTTTGGAAACACCATTTACGTATACAGTATTACCTATGCCGATTTACTCAAGGTATTCGAGTATTCCGTGACAGGCGGTGGCAAAGGCCTTTTCTCCTATATGACCGGCATAGACTGTTACTACACCCAAGGGTCGCCGCAATCGCTGGTCCTCAAGAAGGACGGAACGGTCATCTATCAGAAAAAAAACTGGACCGGAGACTGGGCGTCCCGTACCGTGACCCTGGCCGTGAGCGAATACATCGCCACTTCCCAGAACGTGGATTACAGTACAGGAATCGGCAATCCGCTGATAGAATGGAACGCGACATCCCGGCTGCTTTCCAATGAATCCATAGACAACGAAAGCGCCGTGCGCGTTCTCCGGGAAGAGGCGGCCGCCTCCGGTGGTCTCCTGTTCATAGACACGAAATCGCACTTTATTGCGCAGTAAGACAAAGAAACTGCTATCTTTGTAAGAGAATCTAAACGGAAAGATGAAAAAAGTCGCCATTCTCCTGATGGTCCTGCTGGCCCTGGCAGCCTGCCAAAGCAATACGGTTAAGGAACCCGCCTACATTGTCCAGGTATCCCTGGGCGGCTGGCATGCGCCGGATTACACCGCGGAACAGATTATCGGCCGGCTGGACACCGTGAGCCGGATTATTCCAGTGAAGAAGGTCATCATCGGCTGGAGCTTGGATAAGGAGATTTATCGGCAGGTGGGGGAATACCTGCACGGCAAGGACATCCAAATGCTCCTGTGGCTGCCGGTGTTTGCCGAGACCGAGGAAATGTGCGAGAACACGCCCGCCGTGGACCTCTGGGGCAACATTCCCGCCAACTATGACCTGGCGGCCGGCGAGGGTTTCCGCTTCAACTGCCCCTCGGACCCGCAGAACGCCGCCAATGTGGTGGACATCTATGACAGGAACTTTGCAGACTGCGGTTTCGACGGCATATTCCTGGACCGTATCCGCACCCAGTCCTTCGTGAGCGGGGTGGGCGGCGTGCTCAATTGCGGCTGCCCGCTGTGCCGGGAAAAGTTCGCGGCGCTGGGCGTAGACCTGGAAGCCGTAAAGGCCGAATGGGATGCCTGCAAGGATGATTTCCTTTCCGTCACCGGTTACACGCCGGAGGGCGGTTTCACCTTTGCCAATCCCATGGCCACCGCTTTCTTCAGAGCCAAAGGCTTTATCGTAAGCGGCGCCGTAGCGGGTATCGCCGATGCCTTCCGCAGCCGCGGACTGGAAGTGGGCATGGACCTGTACGCACCCTTTATGGCGCCTTTCGCAGGGCAGGACTATGCAGTCCTGGCCGCGCACGCAGACTTTATCAAGCCCATGCTCTACCGCCAGACCTTCGCGCCGGCCGGAATGGGCTTCGAGTACGACTTGCTAAAGAAGGCGGTCCCCGGGGCTACCGGTTATCCCGACTTCCAGATGGACCTGGACTTCCTGCACACCCAGTTGGAAGCCATGAAGCCCTATCCCTGCGCCAAATTCCCCGGCATCGAAATCAACTATCGGGCGGGCGTGGTTCCCACCTCTGAGGAATACGTGAAAGAATCCCTGAAGGCCGTGACCAGTCACGGTTTCGACGGCGCTGTCCTGTCCTGGAACATTATGGAAGCGCCCGATGCACACATAGACTGCTTACGTTAATTAGTATTGTATTATGAAGAACACAAGTAAAATTGTTCTGGGCCTGGCCTTGATTGCCGCCGGTGTCCTGTGGATCCTGAACCTTACAGGCGTCCTCAACTTTTCATTCTCTACCACGGGCTGGTGGACGCTGTTCATCATCATCCCCTGCCTGGTGGGCCTGTTCAGCGATACCGACAAACTAGGTCCCTGCATCGGCCTTTGCTGGGGTATCCTGCTCCTGCTGGCCGTCCGTGGGGTAATCTCCTGGAACCAGATGTGGCAGATCGGCCTGGCGGTGATGATCATCGTCTTCGGCATCAAAATTCTTTTCTTCAAATCCTGCTGCCCTCACCAGGGCGCCTGCGAGGTCAAAAACATCTCCCGCGACGGAAAGAACGTCCGCCGCATAGAAACCTCCTTCGGCAAGCAGAACCTGTCCTTCCCCGGCCAGAAATTCGAAGGGGCCGATGTCCAGACCTCCTTCGGCGGCCTTACCCTGGACCTGCGGGGCGCCGTCCTGGCCGATGAATCCTTCATTGACCTGAACGTAGGCTTCGCCGGCGTCTCCATCATCGTCCCGGAAGGCCTCGCCGTCCAGGTTTCTGTTAACAGCGGCTTCGGCGGTGTCTCCGACAACCGCCAGAACAAAGTAACCGCCGGCACCCCGCTGCTCATTATCACGGGCAAGGTGGGGTTCGGCGGCGTAGAGATCAAAAATTAGCCTCGGCGCTTAATTATTAACGACTTCCGTGTGCACTACAAGGCCGTAGCGCACACGGAACTGCATTTTGAGGCCTTCCGTGTGCGCTGGGAGCCCCTGGTGCACACGGACCGGGCAAATCGAAGCCGGAATTAGCTTTCCTGGATCTCGAAGAGGTTCAGGAAGCCGGTCATCATGAAGACCTGACGGATTTCGGTGTTGATGTCTTTTACAATCACCTTGCCGCCTTTGGCCGCTGCGGCCTTGCGGATGGTGAGGAAGATACGCAGACCGCTACTGGAGATATAGCTGAGGTCCTTGCAATCCAGAACCAGGGTTTTGTCGGCCTGGTCAATGAGGGGCTGCACGGCGGTGGCAACTTCCTGAGAAACGGCGGTGTCAAGGCGGCCACTCAGTACGGCGGTGAGGACGTTGTCCTTTTCAATGATTTTTACATCCATAATTATTGCAAATTTTTAGTCATCGTAAGAATATTCTTGCCATCTTCCCTCTTGTAGAAGACGGAGTCCATGATATTACGCACCAGGAAAATGCCCAGGCCACCGATAGGACGGTCTTCGACGTCCAGAGTGATATCGGCTTCCGGTGCTGCAGTAGGGTCAAAGGGCTTGCCGGCGTCTGAGACAATGAACTTGAGCATGTCATCGTGAATGACCGCTTCAATGTCCACCAAACCGTCGGAGCCCTCAGGGTAGGCATACAAAATGACATTGGTAACCGCTTCTTCCAGAGCCAGGTTGATGCTCATCGTAAGGCCGTTGTCCAAATGGACCATGCCCGCAACGGCTTCCACAAATTCGGCCAGCTGGGGAATTTGCTTGATGTCATTGTGAAGAATTAGATGGCGTTCCTTCTTTTCCAAGGGTTTATCATTTAAATAACGAATACATAGCATAGTAAGGTCGTCGCTCTGCGGCGCTTTGTCCACGTACGCGTGCACGGCGTTCAGCATTTTGTTCACCTGCTCTTCGGCCGTGAGACCGGCGTCCAGGACCGGTTCCATCCGTTCCGTCCCAAAGAGTTCCAGTTCGTTGTTCTCGGCTTCGCTAAGACCGTCGGTGTAGAGGAAGATGCCCATGCCGCTCTTGATGTCGGTTTCCTGTTCCTCAAAGGGGAAGCCGTCCACTACGCCCAGCGGGACATTGGGGATTACGGGGAACTGTTCCGGTTTGGAGCCCGCCAGCAGATAGGGTGCGTTGTGCCCGGCGTTGCAGTAACGCAGGTGGCCGGTGCTCAGGTCCAGGACGCCGCAGAAGAAGGTGATGAACATATCGTTGATGCTCATATCGGCCAGGTTCTGGTTCATGGTGCACGCAATGCGCTGGGGACTCTTTTCGTGACCGGCAATGGTGCGGAACAGGCTGCGGGACACGCTCATGATGAGCGAAGCGGGTACGCCCTTGCCGGAAACGTCCCCTATGCAGAAGTACAGGCGTTCGTCCCGGATAAAGTAGTCGTACAAGTCTCCGCCCACTTCCTTGGCAGGAATGAGGTGGGCGAAAATATCGATATCCTTCCGTTCGGGGAAGGGCGGGAAATCCTTGGGCAGCATGGCCATCTGGATGCCGCTGGCCACGTGCAGTTCACTGTCGATGCGGTTCTTTTTCTCGTTGACCGACATCAGCTTGCGCTGATTGTAGATGGTGGCGGTGAGAATGAGGATGAGCATGAGGAAACCGATGAGCTCAATGCCCAAAACCTGGCGGTTCAGCGTCTTTACCTGAGCGAAGATCTCTTCTTCCGGGATGCTCATGCTCATGGACCAGCCGGTCTTCTGCACCTTGTCATAGAAGACATAGTAGGTCTTGCCCTGTATGCGCACCCGCTGGCTGCCTTCCTCGCCGGCCAGCATGCCGCGGTTCACTTCCTTGAAGTCCTCGCCGTCCTCCATCTGTTCGGCCAGGTCTATGATATTCTTCCGCTGCATGGTGGCGAACGGCGGGCTTGTGGCCATGATATTGCCACTCTTGCTCACCAGCATCTTCAGGGAGAAAGGATAGTCCTTGATGTTGGCCAGGCGGTCCGACACCCAGTCCAGGGCCACATCGGCCGTAAGCACGGCGGCCAGGCGGTTCTTGTGGTCATAGACCGGAACCGAGTAGGTGGTCATGAGCTTGTTGCCGCCGCCTTCGTCATAGTAGGGCTCGGACCAATAGCCTTTTGAACCGGCTTTCAGGGCTTCCACAAACCACTCCTGATGGGTATAGTCGTATTCCGGGGTGCCCAGTTGGACGGTCACAATGCTGTCTCCCTCCCTATGGGCATAAGGGGCGAAGTGGCGGCCGGCCTTCGAGCGGTGGTAGTTTTCCATAAGGGCGATGGCCGATCCGTACACAACCGGATTGTCCTCTACGATTCCCTTCGGGAGTCCCCACAGGCTGTCCAGCGTCTCCGGAACGATTTCTCCGGCAATCCACAGGTTGTTACGGACGGCGCTCTCCACCAGTTCTACAATGAGGGTGAACTCCTGTTCCACCCGGTCAATATTGTCCTGGGCCCGGTTGTAGGCTTCCTCCTCGACGATATCCCGCATCCGGTAATACGCCAGCAGGGAACCTACACCCAGGGTAACGATGGCCACAGCCACCACCAGGAATCCCTGAATGGCAGGCAGGTTTTGTAATTTAAACTTGCCGGCAGCCATAGCTTAGATAATACCTTTAAGTGCTTCCCGGAATTCCGGCATGGGCTGTTTGGTATCCCGTTCCACAATGAGGGTCTTGAGACCGGCATAAGGCTTGATTTCTTCCTCTATGTCCTTCAGGGAACGGTCGGTCCCGAAATACACGGGGGCGAACTCTTCCCAGAAACGGATGGCCGTGGCCTTCTTCATGTGGAAGGTGGGCTCGATGAAGTCCTCCAGGCTGAGGACGCAGCACAGGTATACCATGCCCACGTCGAAGAGATGGTTGCCGTAGCAGAAGTCTCCCAGGTCAATGAAGTAGCGCTTGTCACCGGCAAAGATGGCGTTGGAGTACTGCAGGTCTCCGTGGATGGCGGTATCTTCGTCGGGAGTGTCGGCGATAAACTTGCCCAGCGCATCCTTTTCCGCCGTGGTGAAGAAGGGATTCTCGGCCAGGAGCCGATAATACCGGTCCTTCACGTTCTCGAACTGGGTGGTGTCCACGTGCACGCTGTGCAACTGGAGACACATCTGGGCGAATTCGGAGGCAAACTGGGCCACCTTTTCGGGTTCGTCTCCCGTTGCGCGGGAATAGGACTTTTTACCGGGGATGCGGCGGAAGCGGATGCCGTATCGGCCATCCTCTGTCACCACATATTCGCCAGGTTCCGGGGTGGGGATGCCCGCCTCGTACACTTTCCGGGCCAGCATCATTTCATCCAGCGGCTGCTGGATCTTGCCCGGGAAGTAGAGTTTGAGCATTACGTTGGGATCGCTGATGCAGTCAAAACTCTCTCCGTTGGCGCCGCCACCGGAAAGCACATAGTCGGAAAGGGATATCTTTTTTGCTTTTTCCATGTTCTATTATTGATTCATAAAAGGAAGTTCACTTACTTGCTGCAGCAGGAATTCGGCCATGGACTCATTGCTGGAGTTCTCTCCGTTGAGCGTGTCGAACAGGCGCTTTAGTTCCTTTTTGCCACCGCCGGAGCGCACGATGTGGGCGATGCACAGATCCTGCGGGCCTAGGGAGGAGGAGATGATATCCAGGTCCGTGAGGCCAATCTGGTAGCAGGCAATCTGATAGGCGCCGTCGTTATTCTGTTTGATGAGGCGGCCGATGTCGCCCAGCGTATGGCATTCCAGGTCCTTGAACACAGCCAGATAGGGCATCAGGTTCACTTCCTGGATTTCGGCCTGGTTCACCGCGGCGATGCGGCGGTTCAGCTTGTCAAAGGGACGCAACTGGAGATAGCTGCGGTAGGTGTCGCCGTCCAGCGGAACCTCGTCCAGGTTGCCGGAGGCCACCAGGGCCTGTACCCGGCGCCGGTAATCCGTGAGGTCGTTGCGGATCTGACTGAACTGTTCATCGGCCAGTTCCAGCATGCCCGCCAGGCGGTTCAGGTTGCGCAGGTATTCCCGCGGGATTTCCACGCCGCTCTTGTAGCCGGTGTCGTGGTTCATATTGGCCCATGCATGCTGCAGCACGGTGCGCATCTGAATCTCGAATCGGTACGGGCAGCCTTCCATACTGCAGATATAGTGCAGGGACATATAGCCGAAGCTGTCAATCTCGTGCGCCTTGCGTTTGTCCACGGAATTCTCCCAGTCCACCTTGTACAGGCGGTCTACGGCCGACGCCACCTTGTCTACGTCGTCGCTGTAAAAGGTGATGACGCGCAGGCCGATGATATCCGTAATATCGGCCAGCGTAGCATACTTGGCGCCTTTGAGCTCCAGCTTGCCGGCCAGGGATTTCTCCGTTTTTACACGGCCTTCAATGGATGCAACGATGAGACCGGCCTCGTCGAAGACCTGCTTGAGCTGAGCCTGGACCTTCTGCTTCATCTCCTCGAACAGGGGAAGGTGCTCGCGATACTCCTCCAGGATAGCCTGGCAATGGGCGTCCAATTGATAGGTGTTTTCGGCCATAGTGGGTTATTAATTCTTAACCCACAAATTTACGAAAAAGTTTTTTGAGAAAAAAACTATCCTTTTTACTTGCGGAATCAGAAAAAAGTCGTACATTTGCAGTCCCGTTCGCGGGAACATTGAGATATGGTGTAATGGTAGCACTACAGATTCTGGCTCTGTCAGTGAGGGTTCGAGTCCTTCTATCTCAACTTTTTTTGTGCCTTATACGGTACGGCGGGGTAGCTCAGCTGGTTAGAGCGTCGGATTCATAATCCGGAGGTCGTGGGATCGTGACCCACTCCCGCTACCACACCAACAAAACATATGTCTTGATTGACTACGATCAATCTCACAGACAAAACTCTCTATATACCCGTCACAACCCCTTGTGATGGCTTTTTGTTTTTTATGCCATCAGTCTTTGGTGAAGAAGATCAATATATAATGTCTTTAGTTCGTCAGAAAGGAATGAGCGCTGAATCTCTTCCTCAAACTTGGGAAGGAGATTCAAATACTTCTTCTTGACACGGTCGAAAACGATTTCCGGTACGCCGCATGTGCGGTATGCGGTCCTGAAGTCAGCATCCGTCATCCGCTTCTTCTTCCCATTGAGGTTAAGGGCTAATTCTTCGTCATCGGCAGGATTACTGATGACTGTATTTAACAGGTCGTAGGCAGGAGTAAGGACAGGTTCTCCTAAAGGAGAATACAGAGAGAAGTTCTTCAGATGCATATCGTTATTCCCTGTCAGCCAGGAGAAATACACCAGCTCCAGAAAATCGACCATATCCAACTGGGCATTGGTCGAGTACTTGCGAATAGCCTTTCCTATCTGCTCGTAGGAACTGCGATACTTGTGCTCGGTCTGGCGCTCCGTGAGCTGGCACATATCTTCCATCGCAATCTTCTCACCATCGGCCTTGCGGTCGATCCGCTTGGTCAGATAGCCGATGCTGCCGTCTTTCATGCGGATGAGCGTGTGCGGAACAATCTTGATTTTTGCGATTTCAGCAAGATGCATAGTCAAGTCTTCATTCTCGGGCAGCATCGCAAAGCGTTCCGTCTGCGGCTTGAAGATATAATCCCCCCAAAGGCCGACGATGGTCAACTTCTGTGAGTCCTTGTGCTTATCCAGATTCAAGGACAGTTTTGGCTGGACGCCGGTCAAAGTGGTCTGCGACCGAATGACTTGGGCCGCCAATTCATCCATCTGCGCACGTGTATAATCAAGCGAAGGAGCCGTGGAAGTTCCGAAGAACTTCCGGCAGCAGGATTTGTGGAAGTCGACCTCTCCGGGCCCGAGTTCCTTATAGCAATACAAACACTTACTCATCGCCTTCCTCTTTTATGGGAATTACACTTACTGCGCCGATACAGTCCTTGCAACAGAGAAGAAGCAGGGCAAATCTGTCCAGCTCGCTGATATCCGTATTGCGCAGTGCTACATCCAGAAGCCATCCTTCGGGAATGAGGCCGTCGAAGAACGGGAAAAGAACCGTAGACTGATATGGCTTGTCGGTCAACGGCAGAGTCAGGCTGACGGGCGCGGAGGCAGCATCGGCAAGATACTCTTCGTTATATGAGAACTCATATCCCTCATCTGTTTCTTTCAAGATGCCGGCGTTTATCCCTTTATATTGAATCAATGCTTTACTCATCTTACCTTCTTTTGAGGAACCAGTTCATATCCAAACAGGTCAAACACTTGGGCAACCTTGTCCATACGGACGGTGGCCTTACCTTGTTCCAATTCGCGCACGAAATTCAGGCCTACGCCGGATTTCATCGCCAGGTCCACCTGCGTGAGACCGTGCTCTTTCCGCAGGGATTTTAAAGTAGAAGATATGAGGTCACTATTCATAATTACATTCGTTCGGATGCAAATATAAGAAATAATTCTCATATTACATCATAACGAATGTAATTTTTGCAAAAATAGGCTATTTGCATCCGAAAGGATATAATCCGGAGGTCGTGGGATCGTGACCCACTCCCGCTACCCTGAAACAACAACATACAGACTGGGCCCGGTACAACGGCCTCCTCTGAACCTCGCTATACACCCGACGCTTTGACAGCGGCGGTTTTTTGTTTATTATTGCTAGAATCGTTATCTTTGCGTCATATGGCACGAGGAACCGTTAATAACATGCTCCCAAAGATTCGGGCTGTGCTTTCACAGCAGCCCGTGGTTAGGGCGTGGCTTTTCGGGTCGTACTCCAGGGGAGAGGAAACGCCTGACTCAGATGTTGATATTCTGGTTCAGTATGACGAAGATGCTCGGATAACCCTTCTGACCATCTCCAGAATTATGATTAAACTGTCAGATGCAGTTGGCCGCAAGGTTGATTTGGTAGAGGAGGGTTGCTTGCTTCCTTTCGCAAGAGAGAGCGCAGAAAGAGATAAAATTCTGATTTATGAGAGAGCCAGTTAGAGACAAAGAACGGCTCCAACATATTCTGGACGCCATCAACATCCTCGAAGAAAGCCGAAAGAAACATGATTCGGCCGAATCCGAGAAAGACCCTATTGTATACTATGGCTTTGTGAAGCACGTAGAAATCATAGGTGAGGCAGTCTATATGCTCTCTAAAGAATTCAAAGAATCACATCCAGAAGTAGAGTGGGGGGCCATTGAAGGCATGAGACACGTCCTCGTTCATGGCTACTATCAAATCAAGCCACAGCAACTTTGGGACACTATAGACCTTGACCTTCCGGCCCTGAAGCCAACAATTGAGGCCTATCTGAAATCTTTGGCCTAGTTCTGCAAATTTCATCCATGGGGCGGCAGACTGTCTTTGGGTAGAGGGTGCGCCTCCGGTCAGCAGCCAAAAAAGGGGCGGCACCGGTCGCTTTGCGTCCAACTCCTCCTTTGTGGCCACGCCTGCGGCGTGTCCAACGTCGTCGAACAAGTTCCGCAATCCCGCTTGCGCGGGACCGCTCCCTGCACAAGCCCTCGCACGTCCCCTTTTTTGTCAATTCCCTCCGACGCATCCCTCTACCCAACGACCATGCACCGCCAGAAGCCCTTGCGCGCGGCGGGTGCATATTTTGCAAGGCCGGAGGTCGTGAGATCGTGACCCACTCCCGCTACCAAAATCCCATCGAAACCTAAACATCTATATATTCGAGACTGCCCTACGAGGTGGTTTTTGTTTATATATCAGGCTGTTATGGCAGCGGGTTAATTCCAGAAAAAAGTGCGACCATATATGCGACCTGGTATGTTTAAAGAAAAAGTGGTCGCAAATTATGAATCGAAACACTGTGGATAGCTTGTATTTTGAATTATTGATTATTCATATTTTTCTAAGTTCACGATGACGCATTTCCGGAGTATGTGTGTTTATAGGGCAGAAACAAACAGATTAACGATATGAAGGCCATTGAGAAGTTATTTGTTGCTGCCGTAAGCGTTCTTTGCCTGGCATGCGTCTCTTGTTCCCAGAAAGAAGATGTCACCAATGAATACGTGCCCTCCTGGTGGAGGGGGGAATACGCCGTTCAGATAGAGAGTGCCACCACGGGGACATTGGAAGATCACACGGCCCTTATGGAGCTGGATTTCCTAGATAATGGAAAGGAGGGTTGGATTATTATCGGTGTTCCCGGTGTTTCCGAGTTTGTCCGTTCGGAATATGTAGTTCGTTGGTCCTCGGGCAATCAGTTTGCTTTTTATAGTTCTGCCGGTGACCAGTCACTGCTTTGCTATTCTGGAACAATCTCTGGGACCGAAATGACATTAAAGGCCCTTAATTGTGATAGTGTTGCAGCAACCTACAAACTGTCCAGAATGCCGTTGCAGGAATGACGAAGAAGCCTGTTTTCGTAATTCTATGTAACTTTGTAAGAACAGATAAAGGCGTGAGTGTATAAACAGCTGGATGAGCAGGCGCTGGCCAGGTACTGCTCTCAGAAAGACAGAATGGCGGTGGATGAACTGTATAGAAGATATGCAGTCAGGCTGAATACACTCTGCAAACGATACCTTGGAGACGAAGATGACGCAAAAGACCTGATGCTGGAAACACTTATCCAGGCGTTGGGCAAAATGGATACTTTCAAGTACGCGGGAGAAGGCTCCCTGTACGCTTGGATCAGTCGGATTGCCATCAACAAAGCGCTCAACCAGCTTAAGCGGCATCGGTGGCGAATGGTTCCCTTGGACTTCCGGGCACAGGACAGCATACCGGAACCCACCGAAGAGGAGGTAGCTGAAATACCGAAAGAGAAACTGCGGAAATGGATTGCGGAGCTGTCGGATATGAGAAGGGCGGTGTTCAACCTGTACTGCATCGACGGATACTCGCATCAGGAGATTGGCAGGATGCTGGGAATAAGCGAGAGAGGATCCACCAGCACGCTGGCCAAAGCAAGGAAAGAACTGAAAGAAATGATTCAACAATATCTCAAGGAACAAGACCGATGAGAAAGTGGGAAGACATAGTCAAAGACAAGATGGAAGAGCCGGAAGGTGCACTTCCGGAAAGCGTCTTTGCCGAGTTCTGCGCCCGCTGGGAAGCAGCTATGGCAGTTCCCTCGAAGAGGCGGTTCTCGCTGGTTTGGGCTGTCGTTCCCGCTGTTGCGGCCGGTCTCGCAGCCGTTTTGCTCCTCCATAAGCCTTCCGTGCCGGAGGGAGACATCCAGATTATCCAGCAGCCATCGGCTCCCGTTGCCGTTGTGACGGATACGACCACGGTGGATGAACCCTGGCAGACTACGCCGCTCATTGCCCAAGTGGTTACGCCAAAGGTGGCACGGCAGGCTGTTGTGAAGCCCCAGGAGGTGGAGAGCGTTGAAAATGTAGAACCGGCAGAGGAGGATACTGCCACGACTATTGATGATAAGGCTACGCAGGCAGATGTCCCGCAGACGGATATGCCGGATACTATTGATAAAGAAACGCCTGACCGCCCCATCACGAACACCACTTCGCCTTTCATTCCTGAGCGCACCAAAGCTACGCCGGTGAAGATGAAGGTCGGCCCCGCCGCAGGTATGATTGCCGGAGGGGGGCTCTTGGCTGTGATTATCCCACCTATTCTTGGAGCTGGGACTAAGATGGACAATGCTCCCATGTATGATTCCGATAAGCCGGGTGGGACAGTCGTTTTGACACCAGATCCTCCAAAAGATGAACGCACGGGAAATGCAGTTCACTATTTCCCGCTCAAAGTGGGTTTGTCGACCAGATTCCCCATAAGTGACAGGCTTTCCATTACGACAGGACTTGATTATTCGTGGTATAAGTCTTCGTTTACCTATTCGGTGTCTGGAGAAAAGATTCAGAATGCGCACTACATTGGTATTCCTGTGCGTCTGGATTGGACATTTGCTTCGGGCAGATGGCTGGATGTGTATTTGGGTGGAGGGCTTGAAGGGAACTATTGCCTGGGAGCTACGCTTGCCGGAGATCGGGTTGCAAAAGACGGATTCAGTGCGTCGCTGCTTGGTGCGGGGGGAATACAGTTTAAGATTACAGAGAAACTTGGAGTTTATATTGAGCCGGAATTAAGTTGGACTTTTACGCCTAAGAACCAGATACTGGAGTCTTATCGGACGAAGAATCCTCTGATGTTTTCGGTGTCATCGGGACTTCGTATAACCATTGGAAAATAAACACTTCGATACTATGAAACAATTTGGACTACTGGTTGTTGCAGCAGCACTGCTTACAATAAGCCTGTCATGTGAGAAATTAAATGGGGACGATCCAAAGAACAACCCCTACAAGAAGCTCAACTTGACCACCAAATCGGCCGAGTTTGCCCGTCAGGGAAACACCTTCGCCTTCGATTTTATCGACCGTATAAACACCGCCGAAGAGGGAGATTTCATTATTTCCCCGCTCAGCATGCAGTTCCTGCTGGGAATGATTCTGGATGGCGCGCAGAACGGGACCGCAGATGAAATCTGCAAGGTGCTGGGCTATGGTTCAGGAGAAGTGAATGCTGTAAATGAATATTGCCTTTCCATGCTGGAACAGCTCCCTTCGCTTGATAAGAAGACCAAACTTTCTATCGCCAATGCCATTTTCGTCAACAAATGGTATGACTTGAAAGACAGTTACAAGAGCACCGTAGGGAAATACTATCAGGCCGAGGTCGCCAATCTGGATTTCTCCGACGGCGCCGGTTCACTCAAAACCATCAATGGCTGGTGCAACAAACAGACGAATGGGATGATTCCCAAGGTTCTGGATAAAGTGAGCACGGATATGCTTGCATATCTTCTCAACGCCATGTATTTCAAGAGTGAGTGGAAGGAGAAATTCCCCAAGAGTAATACTGTGAGCGAAACCTTCACTGTAGAGGGCGGGGTCACCAAGAAGGTCCCGATGATGAAGAACAACAAAGACTTCTTATACCAGGACAATGATGATTTCCGTGTAGTGCGCTTGCCTTATGGGAACGGGGCCTTCAACATGATGGTCATCCTTCCCCAAACCGGGAAAACTCTTGCCGATGTCACAATGGCACTGAAAACCGCTGACTGGAATGAATTCCTTCAGATGATGGTTACCTGCGATGTCGATCTCTGGCTACCGAAGTTCGAAACCAAGTATTCCAAAAAGCTTAACGACATCCTTTCCGAAATGGGTATGCCTTCTGCTTTCAGTGCCATCGCTGCAGATTTCAAAGCTATGTCAGATGCCGCCTTATGCCTGAGTTTCGTTAAGCAAGACGCTGTTATCAAGGTGGATGAAGAAGGCACGGAGGCCGCCGTGGTATCTTCGGCCGGAATGATGGCCACCTCTGCCGGCCCCGGAGAACACATCGTTTTCCACGCCGATCATCCCTTCCTTTACCTCATCACCGAAAACAGCACTGGAGCCATCCTCTTTGCCGGTAAATATAGTGGAGAATGAAACGGCCAATAGTTACCATAGCGCTGCTGGCGATATCTGTTTGCATGGTCTCGGCGCAAGAGAATCCGTCCTGGAAGCGGCTGGAAAACAATATCATGCTTGGTGGCGGTTTGTTCCTGGAGAGTGGCTCGCAGTCCTATGGGAATAATCCCGGTGCCGTTCTGCGCCTGTCCTATGGCCTTGATGTAAGGCTCAATGAGAAGTGGTCCGTCATGCCCGGAGCCGGACTCCGTGCGCAACTGGGCGACATCCGGCATTTCATGTCGAAAGGCGGCGACCCGGACGGCATGGCCATGGCCGATGTCTTCGTTGTGGGGCGTTATCATTTCGTATCCGACGGTACCAGGATCTTGGTAGGACTCGGCCCAGCTCTTTCATATATGGTTTCCCCGGACACTTACTACATCGACGCCGATCCGATGGACCCGCTGAACAATAAAGAGAAATTCAAGCGCTTCGATGTGGGTCTCCAGCCAAGTGTGACGTTCCTTCACGGAAAGCACTTCCAGTGGGGATTTGAGGGTAGCATCGGCCTGCTGAATGCGATGAGGCAGTACGCCGAGTACAACAGGCAGGGTTCAATCCATCTGCATTATCTGGCTGTAACTTGCGGCTGGCATTTCTAAGCCAATGGTGATTCAGAGATATGGTCGCCTGGCAGCCAGACATACGTAAGGGCCTATGTTACGACAGCCATCCAGGAGGGTGGCTTTTTTGATGGGTACATAGCGCAGGCTCCTGACATAAGTGGCGCTGGCTCCCCCTCTAGGTGGAGCTGGTTCCCCCGCTAAGCGGCGCAAGCTTGATTATAGGCGAGGAGCCTGTCTTTCGCTGAAAAAAGTTGACTCCCAAATCAATTTAGAAATGGGAAGAACAAGTGACAACCATGCGAAGTATTACAATGAAGTAGTACGTTTGTATTTCGAGGAGGGTCTGGGCAGCCAAAAACTTGCCCACATTATT
>JAFWPA010000008.1 GCA_017509685.1 Bacteroidales bacterium | reverse complement strand
TCGTGCAATCGCTGGGAATAAGTGTAGTTTTCTCCGGTTGCGACGTCCCGCATCAGCTCCAGGGTCTTGCCATTGTAATGGCGGATATGTCCGTTGGACACGCTCCAGAAGTTGCCGTCCGGTTCCGGATGGTAGGTATTTACAAAGGCCCGTGCCGGATCAAAATGCTCAATGACGGTTTTTGCAGAGCCTGTGGAAAAATCATACCGGCAGAGCTGCTCTATCATATTAAAGAGGATTTCGCCCTCGGCATTTTCCCAGATTTGAGATGTCACCCTAATTCTGGATTCCACCCCGACACGGACAAAGGCGTCTGTTTCAGGACTGTAGAAGCAGGGACCGGATTCCGTTCCCACCCAAAGCCTTCCGGAGGAATCCTTGAACAGGGAAGAAATTACGTTGGAAGGGAGGCTGAGCGAATCGGCCTCTTCGTGGAAATATTGATGATACTGCCGGGAGTCGTAGCGGTTGAGGCCACGCTCCGTACCCACCCAGATAAAACCCAGTTCGTCTTCTGCAATGGCCGTTACGTGCTGGTTGGACAGTTGGTCCGAAACAATGACCTTGCTAGGGTTTACATCCAGCGTTTCCATACAGGAAACGGCCAGCAGACAAATAGATATTATGATACTGAATTGTGTTCTCATATACGTGGTTTGGCTCGTAAAGTTAACCATTTCCAGTGATTTGAACAAAATGGAGAGAGAAAGGGACGTATTGGAGAGCGCTCCACACGCGTATATAATACCTTTGCCAGTGACAAAACGCGAAACTGATAACATCAAGCATATGAATTTCAAATCCATCATCACTCTTTTGGCCGGCGCCTTGCTGGCTCAGGGAATTGCATCGGCCCAGTACAATCCGGCCGATTTCGCCGTCCCGGAACTGTCCGGAGAACCCGAAGCGGGACAGTGGTATACTGTTACCCCTCCCAACGCTACGGCGGCAGCCGGCGGACAGGCTACCGGCCTTCTCCGCAAAGGGTCCGAAAACAAGGTTTTCATCCAGTTCTATGGCGGCGGCGTAAGCGTGAACGAATATACCGCAGCGCGTGGCAATCTGGTAGATCCGGAGCACGGTTTTTATTCCGACACCCTGGACGTTAAAACGGCAGGAATGGTTCAGATCCTCTCCGCCCTCACTTTCGGCGCTCCTGTTCCGGAGAATCCGTTTAAGGACTGGACGTATATCGTCATTCCTTATGCTACGGGAGACTTCCATGCCGGAACCGGAGACTTCCCTTATACGGGACTTGACGGTAAGAAACACGTGCTGCATCACAGGGGGTATACCAACTGGAACGAGATTCTTCAGATGGTAATGCCGTACCTGGGCACGCTCGAAGCACTTGTGATCACCGGTTTCAGCGCCGGCGGTTTTGCAACGGCCCTCAATTCCGATGCGGTCATCGACTATTTCCCGAAAACAAAGAACGTTACCTGCTTCGTGGATGCCGCGCAACTTTCCTATAAAGATTGGAGGAATGTTGCCAAGAATGTCTGGAAGGCCCCCAAGCGCATCTGGGAGAATCAGGGAAAGACGGATGATATCGTGCTGGACGCCCTTACGGCCTTACACAAGAAGCGTCCTACGGTAAAAATCCTTTTCGGTTGTTCCGTTCGCGACTATGCCCTTTCCACTTACCAGCACTATCTTGACCACGGACGCAATCCGGAGCCTGTTTCGGCCGATGACGGCGACGTGTTCCAACAGAACCTTAAGCAGTTCTGCGCAGGTTTCCAAAAGAACATCCCGGACGGAGGCCTCTTTATCTGGGATGGCGTTCCCGCCGCCGGACAGGCAGCCACCCTCACGCACCACTGCATCGAGCTTTCCGGCAACTTCTTTACCGATATGCTCGGGCACGGCAGCTTTGCAAAGTGGCTTGGCGATGCTGTGAATGGAACCATCAACACCTACGGCGTGGAACTTTTGGACAACGACTATCGCAGCAATCCCGAGCGCGAAAAGATCCGCCTCTATGAAGGCGCCGCTCCCGGCACCGAGTCCTGGACCCATGAGGAGCAGGCTTTCGGCGAGGGCGACGACCGTACCTATATTAATGTAACCACTCCGGAACTGGAGGTATTCGTCCCGGAGAATCCCAATGGATCGGCCATGATCGTATGCCCTGGCGGTGGCTTCTACATGCTCTCCTATGCTAATGAGGGCACCAAGGTTGCCAAGCGCCTGAACGAGCAAGGCATCACCGCTTTCGTCCTGAAATATCGCACCAATCCCTTCTTCAAGGAGGACGGCAGCAAATATGAGAACGCGGTGGAGATGATGATAGAATACTTTACTCGCTTCCTTTTTCCGGAAAGGGATAAACTGGCAGAAAAGCAGGGCGTAGCCTCCGAGGATGCCGAGGTTGCCGCCCCTATCGACAATGCCAACAACATCAACACCCAGTGGGCCTATGCCGATGCCGACAGGGCGATGGCCATCGTCCGCTTGGGCGCGGCCAAATGGGGCATCAACCCCAATAAGATTGGTATCATGGGCTTTTCCGCCGGTTCTATGACGGCCATGAACCAGGCCCTGCACCACAGTGAACTCACACGCCCCAACTTCGTGGGTGCCATCTACACCGGCGTAGCCGAAGGCTTTGAGGTCCCCGCCGATGCGGCACCGCTCTTTATGTGCTCTCCGGTGAACGATATTTTCCAGCCGCAGGAGACTTTCCGCGTACTCCAGGCGTGGCGTGCAGCCAAAGTGCCGGTGGAACTCCACTACTATTCTAAGTGCGGACACGGTTACGGCGCAACCATCCAGAATGCTAGTTGCGATCTCTGGTTCGACCAGCTGTTCGCATTCATGAAAGACGTAGAATTCATCAAATAATAATCAATGTTTATGTCCAAAAAACTGTTCTCCTTTTTCCTTGCAGGGATGTTGGCCACGGCCACCCTTTTTGCACAGGAAAAGATTACCGTATCCGGTGTTGTGACGGATGCGGAAACCGGCGAGCCCCTCATCGCAGTGGGTATCGTCCAGCAAGGAACCTCCAATGGCGTTATCTCCGCCATGGACGGTGACTACATCATCCAAGTCCCCAAAGGTTCCGTACTGGAGTTTTCCAGCATCGGTTACAAGACTGTGGAAGTAATCGTAGACCGCGACAGGATTGATGTGGCCCTTCCTGTGGACCAGGATGTCCTTGACGAAGTAGTGGTTGTAGGTTATGGTGTGCAGAAGAAGAGTTCCCTTACGGGCGCTGTTTCATCCGTAAAGAGTGAAGACCTTCAGGCCCGCAGCGTCACCAACGTAAACCAGGCCCTGGGTGGCAAGACCGCCGGCGTGCAGAGTTATGCCAGCAGCGCGGCTCCGGGTTCCAAGCCCTCCATGCAGGTACGCGGTATCGGCTCCAACGGTTCCAGCGCCCCACTCTATGTCATTGATGGCCGTGTCGCTTCCGATGCTGGCTTCCTGAATCCGTCCGACATCGAGAGCATCGAGGTGCTTAAGGACGGCGCCTCAGCCGCCATATACGGCGCCGCGGCCGGCAACGGTGTCATCCTCATCACCACCAAGAAGGGCCAGGGCGACGGTAAGGTCTCCTTCGAAGCCCAGATTGCTTCCCAGCGGGTTCGCAAGCCTCACCTGATGAATGCCGAGCAATGGGCCGATTACTGGATTGCCGCAGGAAATATTACCAAGGATGTGCTCTATTCCGAATGGGACGGTGTAACAAACACCGATTGGTTTGACATTGCTATGGAACCGTCTCTCCTCCAGAAGTACAGCGTGAACTTCCAGTACGGAAATGACCGCAGCAATCTGTACATTTCCCTTTCCTATATGAATAATGACGGCATTGTAAAAGGCCAGAGCGATGTTCACAAGTCCTACTCCGGCGTCATCAACGCCAGCGCCAAGATCAAGCCCTGGCTGGAGGTGGGTACCAACAACGTTATTGAATTCAACCAGTTCAAGAGCGGAGATACGTTCATGAGCGCCATGTGCAACCTTCCTATCTTGAAGCCTTATTTCAGCTATGACGAGCTGCCCTACGAAGCGAAGCAATTTGCCGACCTCGGCTGGATTGCAGGGGATGAGAACGGGTATTATTCTTTCTCCCGGTATATCGGACAACAGCACGACCATCCGCTCCTTGGCCTATACAAATCCATCAACGACAGTCGCAGTCTCTCCATTGCGGGAACTTCGTTCATCAACCTGAATCCCTGGCCTTGGCTCACCTTTACTTCCCGTCTGAGTTATGCCTTCAGTGCCAGCGAGAGTTACAACGCTTCCCATGCGCCTGTGACGTGGAGCAATATGGGCCGTATTTTGAGTGTTGGCGCATCTTCCGGCAATTCCGTTTACTGGCAGTGGGAAAACTTCGCCACAGCGATGAAGGCGTTTGGCAATCATACTCTCACCGCCATGTTGGGACAATCCTACAGTGATCTTCGCGCAAATGTGCTGACGGCGAACGAACAGGGTGACCTGACCGATATGGGTTTCCCCTTTGATGACGAAAAATTCCTGTATTTTGCCTATGCGAACCCCAATGTAACCAAGACAATCGGTGGCGCTGAACCTTCCTATACACGGAAAATCGCATACTTCGGCCGTCTGAGCTATGATTACAAAGGCAAGTACCTTCTGCAAGCTTCCCTACGCGCCGATGCCGCCGACCTTTCCATCCTTCCGCTGAACAAGCGTTGGGGCTTCTTCCCGGCCGCTTCGGCCGGTTGGGTGGTTTCCAAAGAGCCCTTCATGGATTGGAGCAAGGGCTGGCTGAATCAGTTTAAACTCCGCGCCAGCTGGGGACGGAACGGTAACCTGGCATCATTAGGAGGATTCCGTTACAGCCGCACCATCAATAAATACGGTAATTATCCTTTTGCAACGGACTACACATACCAAACAGCTTATGCTCCTACTGTAACCGGCAACGAAAACCTGCAATGGGAAACTTCCGAGCAGCTTGACCTGGGCGCCGATTTCGCGTTCTTTGGAAATCGCCTCACCCTTGGTGCAGACTGGTATCTCAAGACCACCCGAGACCTCATCGTAGAGGATGTAAAGCAGACCCTTACCGCCGGATTCAATCCTTCTCCCGTTAACGTAGGCAGCATGATCAACACCGGCGTCGAACTGGAACTGGGTTGGCAGGACCACGTGGGGGATTTCAGCTACGGCATCCGGGGCAACCTTACCACGCTCAAGAACCGGGTGACGTCGCTTACCGATGGGACAGACCGTCTGATAGGTTATTCCCTTTATGGAGGAAATCCCATCACTCTTTTTGAGAAAGACATGCCCGCCTGGTATTTCTACGGGTACAAGTATCTGGGCGTCAATCCCGAGAACGGAGACCCTGTATTTGAAACCGGTGAAGATGGTGTTCTGGGAACCGAAGACCTCACCTACCTTGGCAAGGGTATTCCGGACATGACATACGGCATCACCCTCAATGCAGCTTGGAAAGGCTTGGATCTGGTGGTATTTGGCAGCGGCGTGGCAGGTGTTGACATCTTCTCGATGTACAATATCGGCTCGGGATTTACCGATAATCGCCTTGCATATTATGCACAGGACTACTGGACTCCGCAGAACACTTCCGCCAGCCAGCCCAGGCCAAACGCCATGTGGTCGCAGCTTGCCACATCCAGTTTCAACATCTTTGACGGATCTTACTTCAAGATCAAACAAATCCAACTTGGTTATACGCTCCCTCAGGCGCTTCTTTCCAAAGTAAAGATCTCAAATGTGCGCCTGTACTGCTCTCTTGACGATTTCTTTACCTTCTCCAAGTATATCGGCCTGGATCCGGAAGTGGTAGGTTCAGGTAAGATGATGGGCGTGGATACCGGGTACTATCCCACCACCAGGAAGGTAATGTTCGGACTTAATGTAACTTTCTAATTGTGAGCTATATGAAAAAGATATATACTTTCCTTGCTTTCATCGCAGTACTGGCTTCCTGCACAGACCGTCTGGACGTGCCTCACAATGGCGTCCTGGATGAATCCAATTTCTACAAGAGCGACGAGGATGCTGCAGCCGCCATTGCCGCAGCATACCAAGACATTGCCGTGGGTGACGGTCAATACGGTTTCGAACATGTCTACAAGATTGTCAACGGATACCTGAGCGATGAATACTGGGCCGGACAGCAGGACCGCACGAACGGATTCTGCATTCTGTCGGATTACGCATTCGACGCAAATAACCCGTTCATTGAAACGCACTACACCCACCTGTATACTGTTATCGGCAAATGCAATCTGGTCATTGACAACGTCAAGGGCGATACT
>JAFWPA010000007.1 GCA_017509685.1 Bacteroidales bacterium | reverse complement strand
GTTTGGCAGTACGGTGGCTGGCACAATGTGTTCAACGGCGTGGCCGGTCTGATCAACATCTTCTGTATGACCGCCTGGTGGAGCGTATGGCCCTCCAAGAACAAGCAGGATATGATCTGGGCCGACATGACCTGGGTCTACATCGTGATCTACGATATCTGGAACTTCGCCTACACCTACAACTGCCTGCCCACGCACAGCTGGTACTGCGGCGTAGCCCTGCTGCTGGCTCCCACCGTGGCCGCTCTCCTGTGGAACCGCGGCGGCTGGATCCAGAACCGCGCCAACACCCTGGCCATCTGGTGCATGTTCGCCCAGGTATTCCCCCTGTTCCAGGAAACCTTCAAGAACGGCCAGCAGTGGTACCCTTGGGCCACCCTGCCCGTGCTCTATCCCGACGGTGTAGCCACCATTGAAAAGCTGTATGCCGCAGGCGGACAGGCCGCCATTGACGGTGTGGTAGGCACCACCGTGGATCCTTCCGTGGTAGCAGCCAATCCTTCCATGATGCTCTTCATCAGCGCCATGGCCCTGGTCACCAACATCGCCGCCCTGTGCTGGATTATCGCCATCTCCAAGAAGCGTCACATCAACCCGTACAAGCAGGATGTCTTCGTGGACCAGAAGTACTACAAGGACGCCCTGGCCCGCGCCGATATGAGCTAAGGGATTTGTTTTCTTATTCGGCCTGGCACACTTTCAGCCTTCCGGCACCTTGGAGGATGATTTGTGCCAGGCCGTTAAATGTATTTACCTGGAAGGTGCGGGCCGATGGATCCGTGGGGCGTTCCTGCGCGCGGAAGGCGGAGTCGCCGTTGCCAACGCCCAGGATGCGGGCGTCTCCTTCCACGGAGAGCTCCAGCGACAGGCAGGCGTCGGGCACGAATCGGCCCTTCTTGTCCAGTGCACGCACGTTGTACACGGTGATGTGGCCGATGGTTTCTTCCTGGACATCCAGCTTGGCGGCGGGGCCGGTGGTTTCCACCACCTCTGTCAGGATGCGCTTGCCGTTCTTATAGCCGGTAGCCACCACCTTGCCGGGGTTGTAGACGGCTTCCCATTCCAGATGACCGCCCGCAGGCATCTTCTTCCGGCCCAGGGACTTGCCGTTCACAGTTAACGCCACTTCGTCACAGTTGCTGTATACCCAGATGTTCACCTTCTCCCCTTCATGACCGGTCAGGTTCCAGTGCGGCAGTATGTGCAGCACCGGTTCGTCGGTCCACCAGGCCTTTACATACCAGGCTTCGTCCTTGGGGAAACCGCAGTAATCCAGAATGCCGAACTGGCTGCCGGTGGCGGGGAATTCCAGCGGGTTGGGTTCTCCGCGATAGTCGAAGCCCGTCCACCAGAACAGGCCGCCCAGCCAGGGCCGGGAGGCGTAGAACTGCCAGCCGCGCTCGATGCGGTTTAGCTGGCCGTCGGTGTCGGGCTCTCGGTTCAGGGCCGGCATCCGGCCAGTTTCGGCATAGTATACCCCACGTGTACCGCAGCCGGTGGTTTCTTCGGAGCCCACGGCACAGCGCTGCGGATAGTTGGCCCGGTGCTGGTCGATGGGATTCTGCATCATATAGTTGTAACCGGCCACATCGGCGGGAATCACGATGTTGGGGCCGGAGCTGGTGGCCACGCTCACGGGGCGGGTGGGGTCCATCCGGTGACAGTATTCGCGCATGGATTCCGCTATCTTCCGGCCTTTGTCGTTCCACTCCAGGGCCCATTCCTCATTCCCCACGCTCCAGAGGATGATGCTGGGGTGGTTACGGTCCCGCTCAACCATACGGCGCAGCAGGCGGATGTGTTCCTCGTTAACGCCGGTAAGGCGGTTCTCCTCCATCACCAGGATGCCCAGGCTGTCACAGGCGTCCAGCATTTCCGGGGTCATGGGATTGTGACTGGAGCGGTAGGCGTTCACGCCCAGTTTTTTCAGCTGTTGAAGCCGATACACCTGCAGCCCGTCCGGAATGCCGGATCCCACGCCGGGATGGTCCTGATGCATATTCACGCCCTTGATTTCCAGGCGCTTTCCGTTAAGGATAAAACCGTTATCGGGGTCGAAACGGGCGTCCCGGACACCGATTCTTGTCTCGTAGCGGTCTACAGCCTTTCCGTCCTGCATTACCTCGGTGACTACCTTATATAGATAGGGGTCCGACGGACTCCACAGGTGCGGCTGCGCCAGCGGAAGGGTCACGGCAGTAGGGGAATCGGCCTTGGCCAGTACCTGCATCACCGGCGTCTCGCCCACAGCCACCTGAGCGCCCGAAGTGTCCAGTACCGTGTGGCAGAGATAGTAGGATGCGGCGGCCGATGAATGGTTGCGCACGCTGGCCTCGATGGTCACATCGGCCTTGTCGAAGGGAGCCTCCAAGGCGGTGTGCACGAACGTGCCGAAGGGCGCCACGTGCACCGGGGCGGCCTTTTCCAGCCATACGTGCCGATAGATGCCGGCCCCCTCGTAGAACCAGCCTTCCTCGATAGAGGCATCGGCCCTTACGCACAGGAGATTCTCGCCGCCGTAGTTCAGGTACTCGGAGATGTCGTAGACCTGGGTGGCGTATCCGCTGGGCTCGTGGCCCAGGTAGAAACCGTTGAGCCAGATGCGGGCGTCCCGGAAAATGCCGTCGAAGCGCACCCAGAGGTGTTTCCCTTCGTCTTCGGCCGGGACGGTGAAAGTCTTGCGGTACCATCCCACGCTGGTCTCCGGATACTTGTAACCCACCGTCTTGTATCCGTGGCTATGACTGGCCTCCGCCGCAAAGGGCAGGTCCACCACCCAGTCGTGCGGAAGGTCCACCGTCTTCACTGCGCCGGCCACTTACTTTTGTCAAAGGACGGGCTGTAAGGCCCCTCATTGTGGATGGACGCCG
>JAFWPA010000091.1 GCA_017509685.1 Bacteroidales bacterium | reverse complement strand
CATCGGCACCGTAAGGAGCCGACCAGGTGACGATGGCATCGTCCGTGCGGGAATAGTTCAACATGACTGTGATATACTTCCACACTGTAGTAAGGCCGATATTATGGGACAGCTCCGGCTGCAACTGGGAATTGCCGCTCTGCCAAATATATCGGCTGTTATAGCGTATTGCACTGGACAGATTCCCATAATGAGGCCTGCTGGTTTTGGTGCTGTAATTCAGCATCACCTGGACAGGGTTCTTCGTATTCTGGCCGATAACCCCCGCATAGGAAACGTTGGGGAACCAGTTTCCATAGTTACGGGAAAGATTGTTGGCCGGGGTTACGGCATCCTCATAGGCGTAGTGAACATATTCATAACGCACTCCGGCGCTGATCTGACCCACACGGGGTATGTAACAGCCATAGGAAGCAAAACCGGCAATATTATCCTCTTTAATGGACGCTTCCGAGGCAGGGATATCGATACCCTCCACCTTATAATTGTCCGTGCGACGGGAAAAAGTATCCTCCGTTCCGGCCTGCAACTGTCCTTTCCAGATGGGATAGGAAAGCACCGCCTTGACAGCGTACATCCGTCCCGCGTTGTTACTGGTGCTGTTGATGGCGGCGTCGTGGGTCATTTCGCTGGCTTCCTTAGAGGCCGATTTTGAACTGTCGTCGGTACCGTAGTAATCCAGGTTCACGTCAATCCCAAGTTTACCTCCTACGACGCCGTTATAATAGATGTTGGCACCAAGATTATACGGGATCCTGTCGCCGATTATGTCCTCCGAGACCGTATTCAGCTTGTCTGTCAGCGTCCCGTTTTCAAAGACGTTGTCGTTCACTTCCGTACGGACGTTGTAGGTCAGGTGACGGCCCCATTCCACCTTGCCGCCGAGGAAATGGTTATCGGCCATCTGCCAGTTCACTCCGGCATTGCCATAGAGAGAGCTTCCGATGTATTCGTTCAGGAGCGTCCCCTTGTTCTCGAAGAGCCAGTCGTCCCCGCCGTCGGTGACGCCGAATGTCTTCTTCTCCAACACGCTTTCCTGCCGGGATGTATTTCGGGCATAGTTAACCCCACCGAAGAAGTCCCATCCTCCCGTGCGGTAATTCACATTGACGGCCCCGAAGGGGTCGTTGCCCTTTGCCCATCTCAAAGACTGTGCATCGGAAGCATTCAGATTGAATCCGAATCCGTCTCCCTGCCGCTTGACGGTCCTGATTCGCACTACAGCCCGTACCGTGGCATCGTATTGTGCTCCCGGATTGGTTATTACCTCGACGCTCTGGATTTCATTACTTTGGAGGCGGTCGAGTTCCGTGCTGTCTGAGACTCTCCTTCCATTAATATACACCAGTGGCGCGCCTTTGCCAATCACCTCCAAACCGTTCTGCCCCTTGATAAGTCCCGGCGTTTTGGAAAGCACGTCCTTGGCGCTGCCCGCATTTTCCAGCACAGAGCCGCGTACATTTGTCTGCAATCCTTCACCTGTGAGTTTGGTCTTTGGCATAACGGCGCTCGCCACAGCGCCTTCCAGCATCTGCGTATCATCGGAGAGGGTAATCACGGCGCCATCGACAGGAGCGAGATACTCTGTCCTGTAACCCAGCATGGCCACCATCATGATGCCGTCCGTCTCACTGGTCACTATATTGAAGGTGCCGTCCTCCTGGGTGACGACACCGCACACGACCGTAGAATCGGCCGGAGAGAGGATTGCCACGTTGGCGTATGCTACAGGCTCGCCTTTTTCATCAATTACTTTCCCCTTCCAATCGTCCTTTGCCAGACAAGGAAGCGATAGGGTTGCAATCGTTAACAGCACAATCAGTCGTTTCATCGTTTGTCCATATTTTTTCACTTGCAAAGTTAGTGTATCCGGTGTTCCGAAATAAAAAAATGATATGGACAAATATGTGGACAATCCAGCCTTTTACATCTGGCAATCCTTGGACAATACTACTGTGTTTTCTATCTTTGCACCGAACTGTTTCGGAACACAATTATGGCAAGACCGGTTACTGTAACAAAAGAAAGAATCCTTTCCGCAGCCCTTGATTTGGTGCGCTCCGGAGGGCCCTCGCTCCTGACGGCCAGAAACCTCTGCGCCCGCCTTGGCTGCGGCGCCAGTGCCATCTTCTCTTCTTTCGGATCCATCCAGGGTGTCCGTGATGCCGTCCGGGAGGAAGCGAGGGAACTGTACAGGAAGCGAGTAGGAGAAGGCTTTGCCCTCAACCCTCCGTTCAAGGGCTTCGGGATAGCCCTTATCTGGTTCGCCATGGACGAGCCGCAGCTGTTCTCCATGATTATGGAATCGAAGATGCCGCCCACTTCTTATAAAGAGTACATCGATGCCTATGTCGGCTTTAAGGCGGAGAGCCTTTCGGCCATCGAAGAGACCTTCGGCCTGCAAGTGGACGAGGCTGAAATGATTTATTATCAACTCGTTCTGGTGGCACTGGGGCTTGCCTCAACCTGCACCTGCGGCGGGAGCCAGTTAACCATCCCGCAGGTGAGTGAAATCCTGGGTAAGAATGTCAGGGCCTTCCTGATGGTCATCCACGCCGGAAACGATGCGCGGGAAGGATTCGTCCCTAACGCCGGAGAGGGGCCTGCCGGTGAACTGGATTCCTATGTGATAATGCAGGCGCTCGTGGGGCAGAATCATCTGCTCCAGGGGCTTCGTGCCAAGCCCCGCTACATTCAGGATGAAGAATGGGCCGAATTGGAACGGATGCTCCGAAATTCATCAGACTTCAGTCCCGAATCTCTCCGGGAAACGCATCACGATCTGACAAAGGGCGATATCCGCACCTATATTCTCTCGCACCTGCAGTTCTCCGTATCGGAGCAGGCCATCCTGCTGGGAATCTCCCCTGCCTCCGTTACCAAAGCACGCCAGCGGCTCAAGGCAAAACTGTAATCTATCAACTTATTGAAAGATAGGATATTCGATAGCCACCAAGAATACACGATAGCCACCGATACAGCCATATCCGCCCGAGGCACAAAGCTCTAAAAGTTTCAGCAGTTTGCTGAAACTTTTTTATATTTGGACTTTAAAACGGACGCATTATGGACAACAAAGAACTACAAAAGACAGTAAACCCCGTTTATTTGACCGCCAAAGGGACCTTGGGCTTTCTGTACCGGGCGAAGGACCCGGATGCCGTGGCCTTGTGGCCACTCATCGGCCTGGAAACCAATCTGCAGGAGAGGGCAAAGTTGATTCCCCCCTCTATCTCGAATTGTTACAGGATTGCCCAGCAGGCCCGCTATGAGATTAACAACACAGCCGCACTTCGAAGCAGCGCCCCCAATATCGTGGACCTTCCTTCGGGTTATTCGCCCCGCGGGTTCCGCGTGTCATCGGCCGGAAAGCGTTATTTTGGGTTTGACCTTCCCGTGGTGATTGACGATATGGCTCCTGCCGCCGAGAAAGTAATGACTCCCCAGCAGCGCAGCCTGTCCAGTTATCACGCCGTGGATGCCACCAATTACCAATCTATGAAAGAGGCATTGGGAGACGTGAAGGGCGAGCTGTGCATCGTGACAGAAGGACTGCTGGGATATTTCAACGAGTCGGAGCTGGTGAGTCTTTGCCAAGCCATTCACCGTCTCCTCTCGGAATATGGCGGTACCTGGATGACGGCCGATCTGTCCATCTTGAGAATTTATGCACTCACCTTCGGCACTTTGTTTAAAGGGGAAGAGCTTTCTTTCATGAATAGTATGAAAGAGAAAGGAGGCGGTTTGGCCGATGTGAAAATGAACCAGAACAGTCTCTTCCTCAATGGAGAGGAGGGGGCCCTGAGATTCCTGGAGGAGCAGGGATTCACGGTTGTCTCAGAACCCGTCACCCTCTATCTCCCGGATCTTTCCGACGTGAATGATGAGCTCCGTAATGCCTATCGGCAAATGAGCATGCTCACTATGCGTGTCGCCTCTCCGAAGACCGAGACAAATTTGGCTACGGAGCTTCCTTTTGCCGTCGACAGCTCAGTAACGGAAGGAAAACTGGTCATGAAAGTCCAGGGACGGGTGGATACCCTCACGGCAACGCAGCTCCTGAAAGTGTTCCAGGAGGCGTCGCCTCAGGCCAATTCAATTGAACTGGACGTAGAGAAAATGCCATATATATCATCGGCCGGCCTCCGTGTTCTGTTGATCATGAGGAAATCTGTAAAAGACAAGAGCGGCTTTAAAATGTTCCATATCCAGCCAGTGGTAGGAAAAATCTTGAAAATGACAGGATTTGACATGCTTCTGTTTTGAGCGTCATTTAACGACATAATATTATCTTTGGGCCATGAAGTATAATTGGTGTATTTTCTTTGCTGCCCTGGCTCTGATGGCGGGCTGTCAGAAGGACGAACAGGCGAAGCCGTCGGCCCAGGATCCGCTGCCGCTTCCGGAGGCCATTGAGGCCAACAAGGACCGTTCCGTCAATCCTGGAGACAGCTTTTTTGACTACTGCAACGGCACGTGGATCCAGAATACGGCCATCCCGGAATCGGGCACCACGGGTGGTATATACAGGGCCGAAGCTGCCATGCAACAACGGGTGGAGGAGCTTAAGACCTCCAACCCTGACATCAGCCGCTTCTATGCCCTGGCAGCCCTGGAGCGAGACGACTCGGAGAAAGTACAGCAGTATATGGCTGCGCTGAAAGTTCGTTTCCCCCAGCCGCAAACCCGGGAGGCAGCTTTCACCACCATGGGAAAAATGATTGCAGACGGCATCATGCCCTGGCCAGACCCCCTGTCGGCCACGTTCCGCATCGTGCGGGTGAACGGGAAACTGATGGGCGCCATTATTCCGCCTATAATCAAGAAAGCTCCCAAGGAGCCCCAAGAGGCCGATGAGCCCGGGGACGAAGTCCCGGAGGTAAAGTCACTCCTTTCCCTGCCGCCGGCTTATGAACTCATAGTCAAAGGAATGGGCCTGGACCCCGCCCTCTTTGTGATGGATGATTCCATGACCGACTATTGGAACGGACTGGAAGATAAGGACGTGGAAGAACTGTGGCAGATAATGCAGGACGGTATGGGCGCTTACGAAAAATACGGGGAGCGGAACGAACAGGTGCTCTCCATCGCCCGTGTGTCCCTGTGTTACACGCTGTCTTATCAACTGATTCAGCGGTATGTATCTGCCCAGGTCAAGGAAAAGTACCTGAACATTACCCGGGAGATCAAGTCATCTCTGCGCGAGCGCATCCAAAAGGTAACCTGGATGAGCGAAACCACCCGCAGCAATGCCCTGGATAAGCTGGACGCATGCCGGCTTTATGTAGCATATCCGGACCAGTGGCATATGGACGGAGTGGCCAAACTGGCCGACTGCGAAACGCTGGTGGAAGCCATCCACCACAACAACCGCGGCCTGGCGGCCGTCAAAGGGCATTTGATAGGAGGGAACGACGAATTTACCTATCAGTTGCTGCAGAACATGACCAACAGCGATGGGAAAATTGTGAGCACGGATCTCACCCTGGTGAACGCCATGTACAAGCCGGAGTGTAACAGCATCTTTATGTTTCCGGGATTCCTGTTACCGCCCCTCATACCAGAGAACGTGAGCTTGGCCTACGAGTATGCCGCATTGGTCACCATCGGCCATGAATTCACCCACGGGTTTGATACGCTGGGCGCCCAATACGACAAAGACGGCTACAAGCGCAATTGGTGGACGGTAGCCGACAAAATGGAGTTCGAGGACCGCCGGGATATTCTGGTACGCTGCTACAATCATCTGGAAATGGATCCGGTGCGCCTCCCCGGCGAATACGGAAGAGGTGAACGCACCCAGACGGAAGACATCGCCGATTTGGGCGGTTTCCTCACCGTCCTGGATGCCTATCAGGCCTATCTGACGGCCAACGGGTACACGGGCGACACCTACCGGGAACAGCTGAAGAAGTTCTACGAGTCCTATGCCAACGTATGGTGTGTGCAGTACAGTGACCAGAAACTGGCTCTTCTTAAGGAACAAGACGCACACTCATGCGCCCGTCTTCGCGTCAACGGTGTCGTAATGAATACAGACCTGTGGTACGATTTGTATGAGGTAGACCGGAACAAGGTCCTATACCTACCCCCGGAAAACAGGGCGTATATCTGGTAATACTCACTTAAACTTGCTTCGTCCTGATGAAATGCCCTTCCTGGACGGCGGCGGATATTCGGCCAATGCTTCATATTACTTCAATGTAGAAACTCACCGGCCTAAAACCGTCGTTGCAGCTAATCATGGCGCTCATAGGATTCTTCATCCATCCGTCATAGAAGTTGCCCTCGCCCCGTGCCAGCGCTTCGACGAATTCCCGCATGGAACCCCAGGCCGAAGGACACATTCCTTCAGGACACTGGCCGTCAATCGAAATCCACTCCTGGCCCTCCTGCACATCGCAGGCGTGTTCGATAGGGTTCTCATATTTTGCCATCAAATCCGGATACGACGCCTTCCTGATGGCCGTGATTCTGACTTTCATGTGTTCTTTTTTTCAAATATAATCATTTTCGGACACATTGGGCCGTTTTTGCTAAACTGTTGACAATTAGGCATATATAACATTTCCTCCGGGTGAAAACGCCCGGAGGAAAAGATGTAACTCGCTCATTATTTGCTAATTAGCAAAAACGGGCAACTATCAATCATCTACTTTACCCGTCCCGCGACAGTCCGGGCACGTCCACTCTTTGATACCCGTCTGGCCACACTGACTGCACGGCTGGTTGCCGGCGCCACCACAGCTGGTGCAGTTGATGGAGCCTGTTCCGGAACAGCGGTCGCATTTGATGGTACCTTCGCCGCCGCAATATCGGCATTCGTCATTCCGGCCGTGACAGTGAGGGCAGGCATAACTTCCAGCTCCGCCGCAGACCGTACAGCGAAGGCTCTTTTGTCCATTGCATAGAGAGCAGTCCCTCCAGCCACGTCCACCGCAGAAGGAACAGTTGTCGGTAATCTTACCCGTGCCGTCACAACGGGAGCAATCCCGGTCACCGGATACCATGCCGGTAAGCAGGACAAATGCCGAAATGACCAAAACAAGTGAAAGAATCTTTTTCATACGCGTTCTGTTTTTCTGCAAAGTTATCCTTTTCAAATGACCGTCTTGTGGCGGAATCCGCCATGAGACGGAAAAATCAAATATTTTGCTACCTTTGTCAACGACGGCAGTATGGAACTGCAGGACGATTGACTAATAACACTAATACAGTATCTCCATGAAAAGTATCCGTTTCTTTTTCATCATGATTCTGGGCCTGCTGGGCACCAACGCCCTTGCCCAGACTACGCTTTCAGAGGCAGTTGCCCCGGGAAACAAAGTGTATTTCCAACTGGTCAACGACAAAGACCATCCCATTCCTGACGACGAAATCGAGGATGTAACGCGGGAACTGGTCAATGCCGGAGGTTGGATTAGCGTTGCCACACCCGAAGAGGCCGACTTCATCCTCAAGGTAGAAGCTAAAAAGAAGATGGTCTTCAACAGCCCCCGCACCTGGCTCACGCCTTCCGTGCTGGACAAGGATGGTCAGGAACTCTGGAAAGCCAAAACCCAACAAGCCGACGCCACCATGTTCAACGGCTTCAGGGCAACGGACACCTGTATTGGCAAAGTAATCGAAAAGAGTTTCAAGGCCGATCTATTCAAAAAAGCCAATCGATAGCTTTTAAACATGAAAAAGCTGGGCCGGGACCGAACCGGGACCGCCTGCTGATGCTGGAATAAGTCCGCTACGGACCAAATTTGTATAATGCCGGGCGTGGTGGAGTCGGAAGGAATGCCTATCTTCGTATATCCAATCAAAAAGACTTATGAAGAAGGCGTTCACCATCCTTTTTGTCATCGTGGCCGCAGCGTGTTCGCAGCACAGCCGCCCGGAATCACATATCTTCCGGGATACCGACAGCCTGTACACGGAACAGGTGGCCATGCTCACGTATCAGAAGGACCCGGAGCGTGCGCTGGTCATCATCGATTCCGCCCAGGTGGTGGGCAATGTAGACGCCTTTACGGCCGATTTCCTGCGCGCGACGGTGTATGGACGCTCGGTGGATGATCCGCAGAAGGAAAAGGCCATCCAGCTGTGCCTGAACCTGCTGGAACGGCCGGAAGCCAACGCCCAGACGAAGGAGAGCGCCGATGTGCGGCTAAACATCCTGGGAGTCCTCACGGGCGCATACCGCATCCGGAGAGATTACGAGAACTGGATCAAGTATTCCATTGAGATAGCGGAGCTGAACCGAAAGATGGGATATGAGACGGAGGCTCTGAGAACGGAGGCCGAAATAGGAAGCATCCTCGCTTTCATCGGCCGGGAAGAGGAGGGCGTACAAAAGCTGGACGAAGCCATCGAGGCCCTCTCGGACAATACCCGCCCCAGTGTAGACCGCATGGATTCCTGGATTGTGGCCGTCAAGCGCAAGATCAATGTACTGGAAGAGCGGGGAGAATACCAGGAAATGGCGCCGCTGGCCCAGGCCATCCTGGACAAGATTGAAGATTACGAAAGCCGCCCGCAAGCCTATGCCGAGGACAGTTTCCGCCTGCCCGCCATTCCGGAGGACCGGGCCAATTACTGCGCTTTCTACCGGGCGCAAGCCCTGGGCTTCCTGGCCCGGGCCCACGCACAGGCAGGACAGTTAAAGGAAGCCCGACAATACACCGCCCTATTCGAGAATACCGCTTACAGTCACTCCATCGGCGGCCGCAAGCTGATCTCTGTGGCGTGGAAAAAACTGGGAGAGTGGGACAAACTGACGGCCGTCAATGACGAAGTGGAACGCCGGATGGGCGCCGACACCCTTAATTCCGACTACGCTGTAATCCTCCATAATAAAGCCGAAGCCGCCGCGGCCAAAGGAAACTACAAGGCAGCCTCGGCCTACCTGGAGCGCTGGGGTGTCCTGAACAACCAACTGCAAAGTCAGTTGCGGGAAAGCCAGGCGCACGAGTATGCTGCCAAGTACCACCAGAAGGAACAGGAGATGGAGATTGCCGCCGCCAAGGCCGATGCCCGCAGGAAAGACAGCGTTATCATCGGCATACTGGTGCTCTTTGTGCTGGCAGCCCTGACGTCTATATATTTTGCACGTCAGCGCAGGCGTATTGCCGAAAAAAACAGCGCCCTGGCCAGGCTCATGAATGAACAGGCCGAAAAGAAATCCGTTGACGGGGCCAAAGCGGAGAGGCCCTCGGCCAAGGACGAGGCTTTGTTCCGCAGCATCGATACCGCCATACGCGAAGAGCGGCTCTATGCCAATCCCAGCCTACAGCGGCAGGACATACTGGACCGCTTCAACCTGCGTCGGCAAACCCTGAACGACCTGATGGCCGCCTTTGCCAACGGCTCTTCCTTCCCCGCCTATATCAATGGCATCCGCCTGGATGAAGCCGTACGGTTGCTGCGGGAAGAGCCCGGGATGACCATATCGGCCGTCGCTGAAGCCGTGGGTCTTGCCCTGCCCAATTTCCGTGTTCAGTTCAAGCAGCGTTATGGCATGTCGCCGGCCGAATACCGCGACACCATGCGCTGAAATACCCACCACAATAGTAAAATCTTGGTCCATTTAGGGAAAAGTTTGGTCTGACGGACCAAACTTTTCCCTAATACAGGGCTGTAACAGCCACTTTTCGTGTTATTTTTGAAAAAAAATCGAATACTTAAACACGAAGCATGCAAAACAATGCGAACATAAACGAAGTGACTCGTATCGCTGCAGGTGCCTTCTTTAAAGGTGAATTATCTACAGACACTGATATTCGTCTTGACGGCCGCTTCGAAGGCAAGCTGGAAACCAAAGGTCGTCTGGTGGTGGGAGTGGAAGGCGTTGTGGACGGTGATATCATTTGCAACGACGTGGACTTCGGCGGCAAAATGAACAGCGGCACTTTCCTGGTAAAAGAAACATTGTCGCTTAAATCGGGCTGCCAGGTGAACGGAGATCTGCGCTTCAAACGTCTTCAAATAGAACTGGACGCCAAGTTTACAGGCCGATGCAAAGCAATAGAGTAAGAAAGCGCCCTACCGACCAGGATCTGTTCCAGGCCATTGATACAGCCATCCGCGAGGAACGGCTGTATGCCGACAACACGCTTCAGCGGCGCGACATCCTGCTCCGCTTCGGACTGCGTCGGCAGCACCTGAACGCCATCCTGTCCCAGTATGCTTACGGACAGTCCTTCCCCGCCTACATCAACACCATCCGCCTGCAGGAAGCCGAGAAACTTCTTACAGAGCATCCGGAGATGACCATTACCCAAATCGCCCGCACCGTGGGCCTTTCCCTTGCCAATTTCCGCCACCTGTTCCGGCAGCGTTTCGGCCTTACGCCCAGCGAAATCCGCGGCTGATACGCTTTATTCTTTCACCAAACGGACGGGATATTTCCTTTCGCCCATACCGGTACGGCCGAGCTGATCCCAAGTGAAGTAGTCATCCTTGTTTTCCGCTTTGAGCAGCGGGTTCAGGATGACTTCTTTGATGTAGCAGCCGTCGGAGCCGACAATGCTGAACGACCGGGCCGAACGGCTTCCTATGGGGTATAGGAAGGAGACGCTGTTGCCGTTTTGGGCGGTGAACAGAATCCACTCTTCCCCGTCTTTTTCTTCACCGCCCTGCGTGCAGTTTTCCCGGAGTTCGCGGATTTCCGCCAGGGTGGGCAGTCTCCAGCCATCCGGAATATCGGCTTCCGGGAGGGTGTCTTCGGCGGCCCATTGGACGCTGAGGCCAAGGTCTACCGCTTTGGGGGCTTCCTGGGCACAGGCGCTATAGGAAAGTACTGCCAGGAATAGTGTTACAATGAATGTGGTAATCTTTTTCATAGGCGTTTATTCAAAATCAAAATATGCTGCAGTGAGGATATTCTTACTGTCTCCGGGAAGGTCGGCGTCGTTCTTTTTAAGGAAATCTTCGGCCAGAAGGATGTCCGGAATGGCTGTCCATTCGTCGTAGGCTACAAGGACCACGATCATGGTGCCTTCATGCAGGGCGGCCTCGGCAACAGGAGCGCCCTGATAGGCCTGCCAGGGCTGACTGAAATCATCTTCAAGGGGTACGTACCTGTCCAAGAAAATGGGATAGGTGTCGTCCCAGCCATCCGGCAGGTAGAACATCATTTTGTAGCGGGACGATGTATCCGTTCCCGCATACAGGACATCCGGCACCACCATGAAATTCACGGAGGAATCATCATCGAATCCGATATGGGCAAACCAGGTTTCCCCATAAGTCACTGTGGTAAAATACCGTTTTTCCTTACAGCCGGTAAAAAGCAGCAGCGCAGCGGCTGCAAACAGGATGAATTTTTTCATATCGCGATATTCTAGCATTCTTTTTTGCGAAGTTACATCTTCCACCGATTATTCTTGTGGTGGATTTCACCACAAAGGCCTCTGTGCCGATTGTTTTCCCCTGCAAATACAGTATCTTTGTGATGGATGCAAAGACTGGCTGTCATACTTCTGATGCTGCTTTCCTGGCCGGCGATGGCGCAGGAGATGCGGTTTGTGAACTACGGCGCCGCCAACGGTCTTCCGTCCAACAGCGTATATGCGCTGGCACAGGATGCCCACGGTGCCCTTTGGGTGGGAACCCGCAACGGCCTTTGCCGGTTCGACGGCACAAAGTTCGAAACCCGTAAGGAATTCGGCCGGGTGAACACGCTGGCCGTAGATAAGGCCGACAGACTGTGGATGGGGACGGCGGACGGCATCTGCGTCAAAGTGAAAGATGCATTCATTCAGGGCCACAGAGGACTTATACGTGCCCTGACGACCGATTCCGACGGCAACGTGTGGGCCACCGTGGGAGACACCCTTCTTCTCAAACTCACCTACAAAGACGGCATTGAGGAACTCGCCCGCTGTTCCTACGACAAACGGGACCACGAAGGGGATTATCCCTACTTCCAGATTTACGAAGCCCGGGACGGAAAGCTGTGGCTGGCCGGGCGGCTGGTGCGCATGCAGTACGTGGCCGACAGAACGCATCCGAAGGTCATCCACCCCTTCGGTGACAGCGGCTTCTGCCCCGGCAGCCTGGCCGAAGCCGGCGGCTCCCTCTATGTCTTCGACGACCACACCTCCATCCTCTATACCTATCAGGAAGGGACGCTCACGCCAAAAGGCCGCCTCCCCATCTCCCACGCCCGCCTTCTCACAGACAGTGGGGGCCGGTTATGGGCCGCAGGCTCCTACGGCCTGGCCCTGGTGAATACGGACAAACCGGAAGAAACGAAGGTTTGCAAAACCACCTCAGCAGAGCTCTACTGCATTTTCGAAGACCGCCAGGGCAACCTTTGGACGGGAGGAGACAACGGCCTCTCTGTCCTGAGCCCGGCGCTGCAGCAGGTGCAAACCCTCACGGACGCAAACGTCACGGCCCTCCTGGAAGACCATACCGGAAAAATCTGGATAGGAACGGCCGAAAAACGCATTTCCAGCCTGTACGAAGACCGTTCCGGCACGGTTTACGTGGGTCTCTGGAACAACACCGGCTGGGAGGTCTGGAAGGACGGCCGCATGCATAAAGACCGCCTCACGGGCCCCACCCCGCAGGAGCAGTGGCCGTCGGCCTCCTACAGCTACGACGGCGCCAACTGGATTGCCGATTTCCTGGAAGACAGCCGCGGGCGCTTCTGGGTGGTCACCTGGGAGGGAGTAGGCCTGAACCAGTGGGACCGGAAGGCGGGCAAAGCCCTTCCCGCCCGCTGGCTGAGCCCCTTCCGCTACCCGTCCCCGCAGGTAGATTCCAATATCTACGTCAGTTCCCGCCTGGGCAGCCGGCTCATCGAAGACCGGGAAGGCAACCTGGTGTATGCCACCACCCAGGCCGGGCTCAACATCATAGACGCCCGAACCGGCCTGGTCACCAAATACTATAAGGAAAACTCCACCATCCCCGACGACTACGTCACAGACCTGTGCCTCACCCCCGACGGCACCCTGTGGGCCGCGACCCGAAGCGGCTTGTGGAGCACCTCCGGAGCCCATTGCCTGGACGGGATGCTGGTGCAGTCCGTGAAGGCCGATGACAAAGGCCGGTTGTGGGCCGGGACGGAGGACGGCCTGTACTTCGTGGACACCGACGGCAGCATCGGCGTGGCGAAAAAGGACCTGGGCTTCCCCTCCGACGTATACGGCGAAAAGGCCGCCTGTACGCTCTCTCACGGACGTCTGGCCTTCGGCGGGCCGGAAGGGGCGGCCGTCTTCCACCCCGACAGCCTCCTGGCCGTCCGGGCCACCGACAACCTGCTTCTGGCCCCGCTTCTCAATCACCGTTACCGCCTGAACGGAGGACCGTGGATCGAAGGACGCTTCCCGGGTCTCCCGGACAATACGCGCCCCGGACGCTATAAGCTGGAAGAGCAGACATCGGACGTTTTCGGCCGATGGGAAAAGGGGACATCGGCCCTCCAAAACCTGCGCGTGCCGCCGCCCCTGTGGCTTCGCTGGCCCTTCCTGCTCCTGTACCTGCTGGCGCTGGCGGCGGGCGTGTGGACCTTCATGCGCCTGCGGGAACGCCGGCTGCTGATGGCTGAACTGGATAAACGCAACCGCTTCTTCTCCATCGTGTCCCACGACCTTAGAAACCCCATCTCCGGCAACCGGATGCTGGCCCGGGAGCTGCTGGAGCAGGCCGATTCCCTGTCTCCCGAGCAGTTGAAAGAGGGGATACGGGCGCTGTCGGAGTCGGCCGACAATGCATCGGCCCTGCTGGAAAACCTGCTGCTGTGGTCCCTGAACCAGAAGGGGATGCTGGAGCCGGTGATGCGGGAGGAAAACCTGGCCGCACTGGCCCGGGAAGCCATTGCACCCCTGCGGGGAGGCGGCATCGTCCAAGTGGACATCCCGGAAGGACTGAGCGTGGTCACAGACCGCAATATGCTTCTGACTTGCCTGCGCAACCTGCTGGACAATGCCGTGAAGGCCACCCCGGCAGGCGGGAAAGTGGTCCTGAGCGCCCGCGGAAACAGCATCGTCCTTGCCGATGAAGGCCCCGGCCTGCAGGAGGGAGACCGCCAGTGGGGGCACGGGCTGGGCCTGGTGATTACGCGGGAACTGCTGGACAAGATGGGGGCCGCCATGCATATGAGAAACAGGCCCCAAGGAGGACTGGAAATAACGATTGACCTATGATAAACGTACTGCTCATTGAAGATTCCGCCGTATTTGTGATGGGACTCAAGCTGGCTTTGAAGGCCCGGGAGGACTTTGCATCCGTTGACTCCGTGGCTACGCCCGGGGCCGCCGTGGCTTATCTTAACGCCCATCCCGGAACAGATGTGGCCGTGGTGGACATCACGCTGGAATCTGAGACCGACGGCCTCACGCTCCTGGGCATCCTGCGGGAAGCCTTCCCCACCGTGCACACGATGGTCCTGTCCCACTACAAGAAGCCGGCCTATATCCTGAAGGCTATCAACTCCGGCGCCTGCGCCTATCTGGCCAAGGACTCCTCCCCCGATTCCATTGTGAAGGCCGTTGCCGATGTGGCCGACGGCAAGTGCCTCTTCTTCGGGGAAACCCTGGACACCGCAAGAATCACCCGCCTGTTCGGCGGTGAGGAGAATATGGAAGCGCGCAAGCCCCAGGGCCTCACGGCCCGCGAACTGGAGGTGCTGCAGCTCACCACCTCCGGCTATAGCAACACCCAGATTGCATCGGCCATGGATATCTCCCTGAACACGGTGGACAGCTACAAGGAGCGCATCAAGACCAAATTCGGCCTGGACAGCATTGTGGAATGTGTAGCCCACGCGGTGGCCGACGGACTGGTCAATATTTAGCGAAGAAACTGGCCATCGCGTCCCGGATTTCATAAAACATAGGGGTAAGCGCCCCCGCTTTGTCCAGATGGAGACGGTGCCCTTTCTCCGGGCAGGGATGATGCTGGGAAGGAATACCCAAAGCTGTGGCCTTCTGGTGAATAGCCCACGTACCGTAGGTATACGCGGTCATTATGGGACGGCCCTCCCTGTAAGGCACCACCGGGTCCTTTTCCGACTGGAAAGACAAGATGGGCACGCAGGCGTTTTCCAAAATATCCAGATCATGCACGAAGCCCCAGAGATTGGCAACGGCCCTGACCTGGCCCTGAAATTCGTCGGTACCGTATGCGACGGCCAGCGCCATGGCGGCGCCGGCACTGGTTCCGGCCAGGTATAAACGGGCGGAATCGATGCGCAAGTCCTCCCGGGTCAGCAGATACCGGAGAGCCATACGGGCGTCTTCCCCGGCCTCATTCTCGGCACGCAGGGCATCCGTTTTATCCAGGGGAAAACCCAGGCGGTAGTCGATGGACACCGCCACATAGCCCAGCGAAGCAAAGTAGCGGCACCATTCCACCTGGCCGGTCTCGGTCTTGCTCCCGAAGAGGAAGGCGCCGCCATGCATCATCAAAAGCAAGGGGCGGACATCGGAGGAGTCGTCATCGGCCGGCAGGTAAATGTCCATGGTCAGGTCCAGTGTGTGGCGGCTGTCCTGGCGCTTGAAAAGATAGGGATTCAGGCGCCAGAATCCTTCCGGAGCCTCTGTCCAATAACCCTGGACCGTGCCGTACACCACGTCCCGTTCCACCTTGACCGCATAGCTGGGCTCCACCGTCACAAGGGCTGCGCTGCACAGTAAACTGCCTATGAGAGGAATAAACATGGGTTATCGGCAAGTAATGATGCAAAGTTACGTTTTTTTTGCTATCTTCGTAGTTACAACTGATAACCTGACCACTTATGGATGATGTAAAAATCATCGAGATCAAAAAAAGCATTTTCGAGGATAATGACAAGGATGCGGATGCACTGCGCGGGGAATTGAAGCGCAAAGGGGTGTATCTGCTGAATCTGATGAGCTCGCCGGGAAGCGGCAAGACCACCACGCTCATCCAGACCATCAACCGCATCAAGGACAAGATCCGTGTGGCGGTGATGGAGGCCGATATCGACAGCGACGTAGACGCCGTCAAGATCAAGGAAGCCACCGGCATTCCCTCCATCCAGTTACACACGGGCGGCATGTGCCACCTGGACGCCGAAATGACGCGCCAGGGCCTGGACAACGTGGACCTGGCCGATGTTGACCTGGTGATCCTGGAGAATGTGGGCAACCTGGTATGCCCTGCCGAATTCGACACCGGCAGCTGCCGGAACGCCATGATCCTGAGCGTCCCCGAAGGCCACGACAAACCCCTGAAATACCCGCTGATGTTCTCCATCTGCGACGTAGTGGTGATTAACAAGATGGATGTGCTCCCCTACTTTGACTTTGACCTGGAAAAGTGCAAGGAGTACATCCATATGCGCAATCCCAAGGCGCAGGTGATTTCCATCTGCGCCAAAACCGGCGAGGGCGTGGACGCCTTTGCCAACTGGCTCCTGAACGAAGTAAATAACTGGAAAAACTGATATACCATGCCCGAAATGTCCACCAAATTTGTTCCCAAGCACAAAGGGGACAAAAACCCGAATCCCAAACTTCTAAAGTTTGTCCGCCACGTCACGGACCGCATTCCCGGCAAAATCAAGATGGACACGGACGCCCCGGAATACTGGGGCCTGGCCTGCATCTTCGAGGACGAGATGGATGCGGTAACCCGCGAAGCCTCGCTGGACCTGCTGCTGGACATGCTTCCCGGCAATTTCTTCAAGGTGCGGGAGCATCATCCCTTCGCCGAACTCAAGGCCTGGAATGACAAGAAGCATTACACCCCCGACGACGCCTCCTTCCAGGAGCTGCTGGACAAACTGGCCTGGTTTGGTATGCTGGAATACGACTACGGGGATAAATACACCAAGGACGGACCGGTCCCCGGCACCTCCTTCGAGCGCGAAGCTCGCATCTACTGGGTGCCTATGTTCGTTCCGGGATCGGCCGAGTACACCAACATGAACGTGGAACTGATGGACAAGCATCCGGAACTGGCCATGTTCTTTGAGCGCATGACCTTTCTGCCGCTGGAGAAGATTACCCCCATGGTCCCTATGGGCGGCAGCGGTATCGGCATGCACGTGATTCCCGTGGAGAAGGCCATCTCCATGGAGAACGAATCCGTTGACATTGAGCATATTTCCTACTGGCTCAAGCGCTATGAGGGCCATCTGGGCGTGGGCATCTGCTCCTGTCGCTACGGCCGAAAGAAACTGGACGAAGGTTGCGCCGACGACTACCGCGACTGGTGTATCGGCGTGGGAGATATGGCCGATTACCTGGCCGAAACCGGCCGCGGCCACTACATCACCTACGACGAAGCCATGGCCATCCTGCAGAAGGCTGAAGACCACGGCTTTGTGCACCAGGTGACCAATATCGACGGCGAGGGCAAGATCTTCGCCATCTGCAACTGCAACGTCAAGATTTGCAACGCACTGCGTACCAGCCAGCTGTTCAATACACCCAATATGAGCCGCAGCGCCTATGTGGCCGAGGTGGACCCGAACAACTGCGTGGCCTGCGGCCGCTGCGTGGAGTACTGCCCCGCCGGCGCCGTGAAACTGGGCCAGAAACTGTGCACCAAGAACGGTCCCCAGACCTATCCCAAGCATGAACTGCCGGATGCCACCGCCTGGGGCCCGCATAAATGGGACGAGGATTACCGGGACAACAACCGCATCAACTGTTATGAAACCGGTACAGCTCCCTGCAAGACCGCCTGCCCGGCCCACATTGCCGTTCAAGGCTACTTGAAGAAGGCCGCCCAAGGCAAATACACCGAAGCGTTGGAACTCATCAAACGGGAGAATCCCTTCCCCGCCGTGTGCGGCCGCATCTGCAACCGCCGCTGCGAAGACGCCTGCACGCGCGGTACCATCGACAAGCCCATTGCCATCGACGAGGTCAAGAAATTCCTCGCCGACCTGGACCTGAAGGCCGAAACCCGCTTTGTGCCGGAGGTGAACATCTGCTCCAACGTTCAGGAACGCTGGGAGGAGAAGATTGCCATCATCGGTGGCGGCCCGGCCGGTATGAGCTGCGCCAATTACCTGGCCACCATGGGCTACAAGCCCACCGTCTTCGAGAAAAACGAGGAACCCGGCGGCATGCTTCGCTACGGCATCCCTTCCTATAAACTGGACAAGGAAGTCATCAAGGCCGAGATTGATATCATGAAGGAAATCGGCGTAGAAGTGCGCACCGGCGTGGAAGTGGGCAAGGACATCACCATCGCCCAGCTGCGGGAACAGGGTTACAAGGCCTTCTACATAGCCATCGGCTGCCAGGGCGGCCGTCTGCCCGGCATCCCCGGTGAGACGCTTCCCGGCACCACCACGGCCATCGAATTCCTGCATCAGGCCAACTGCGGCAAGGTGAAGGTGAACGGAAAGGTAGTGGTTGTCGGCGGCGGCAATGTTGCCATTGACGCAGCGCGCGTAGCCAAACGCAGCGGCGCATCGGAAGTAACGATGCTATCCCTGGAAACCGAGGACATCATGCCCGCCAGCCTGGAAGAGCGCGGCGAAGCCCGCGAGGACGGCGTGGTCCTGAACCCCGGCTGGGGTCCGAAGGAAGTGCTGGGCGCCGACAAAGTGAGCGGCATCGTCTTCAAGAAATGCACCTCCGTCTTCAACGCAGAGCACAAGTTCGCCCCCGAATACGACGAGTCCCAGCTCATCACGCTGGAGGCCGATATGGTGATTTTCGCCATCGGCCAGACCGTCATCCTCAAAGACCTCCTCAAGGACACCAAGGTGGAATTCTTCCGCGGCGTGTATCCCGTGGCCGATAAACTCACCTACCAGACGGCCGAGCCCGATATCTTCGTGGGCGGCGACTGCTTCACCGGTCCCAAGTTCGCCATCGACGCCATCGCCGCCGGCAAGGAGGCCGCCGAAAGCCTGCACCGCTTTGTGCAGCACGGCCACATGACCATCGGCCGCAACCGCCGTCAGTTCATCGAGCTGGACAAGGGCAACATCCTGGTGGAAAGCTACGACAACGGTTCCCGCCAGGCTCCCGGCGTGGTTCCCGTGAAGAGCAAATTTGCCGAGTATCACGGCACGCTTACCGAAGAACAGGTGCGCAAGGAGACGGCCCGCTGCCTCTCCTGCGGCGCTTCCGTGGTGGACGAGAACAAGTGCATCGGCTGCGGCGTGTGCACCACCAAGTGCGGCTTCGACGCCATCCACCTGCACCGCGTACATCCGGAGGCTTCCGTGATGCGCACGTCCGAGGACAAGTTCAGCGGCATCCTGCCGTATATGATTAAACGTACGGGTAATATCTTGTTCAAGAAGAAGTAATGCATGAACTGGGCATTGTATTCTACATTATCCGGGACGTCAAGAAGGCGGCTCAGGAGAATGGTGTGGAGCATGTGAACACGGTGGTGATGAATATCGGCGAAGTGTCCACCGTAGTGCCCGAGTACCTCACGGACTGCTGGCGATGGGCCGCCGACAAAGAGGATGTCCTGCGGGGCTGCGAGCTCCGGTGCAACATCCTACCGGCAGTCACCGTGTGTAACGCGTGCGGCAAGGAGTATCCCACCGTAGAATACGGCCGCACCTGTCCGCACTGCGGCAGCGAAGATACCGTGCTGTTACGTGGTAATGAAGTAGAAATCAAAGAAATAGAAGTTTAACCAACTATTTAAATCTAAACTATGTTTTTCCAAGTCTATGGGGCTCACGCCCTGCCGCAGTGGGCGATGCTCATCGTCGTCCTGCTGGGTCTCATTCTCCTGAATGAGTTCGCACGCCGCACCAAACTGGGCGGCATCATTACCTTCCTCGTTGTTCCGGTAGCCCTTACCGCCTACTTCCTGGCCATCTGGATCGGTGTCCGGAACGGTGCACAATGGGCGCTGGAAAACCAGACCCACGTGTATATGCAGGGCTGGTTCCACTATGCCAAGCTGTACGCCGCAACCGCCGGCTGTATCGGCTTCATGATGATTAAGTACAAATGGGGCATCGGCGCCAAGCACTGGTTCAAGCCCTTCCCGTTCATCATCGTGGCCATCAACATCCTCATCGCCTGCGCTTCCGACTTTGAAAGCGCCATCATGGGCTGGAACAAGTGGTGGCTCACCTCCGAAGGTGTTTGGCAGTACGGTGGCTGGCACAATGTGTTCAACGGCGTGGCCGGTATCATCAACATCTTCTGTATGACCGCCTGGTGGAGCGTATGGCCTTCCAAGGACAAGAAAGATATGGTATGGGCCGATATGACCTGGGTCTACATTGTTATCTATGACATCTGGAACTTCGCCTACACCTACAACTGCCTGCCTACCCACAGCTGGTACTGCGGCGTAGCCCTCCTTCTTGCT
>JAFWPA010000090.1 GCA_017509685.1 Bacteroidales bacterium | reverse complement strand
TACTATTCGGCCAGGGGATACGCCCAGACCGAACCCTATTGGGAACAGTACTCACAGGCTGGCGAGTATTTCAGCCGGAAAGTCCTGGAGGCTGTCCCGGAGAATTCCCGTATCTGGCACGAATACAACGCCAATCTCCTGATGGAAAGCAGGCAGTTTGAGGAAGGGGCGGAAGAATTTGCCACCCTGTTGGAAAGCCCCGGCCTGGATATGCACTCCCGTGCCATCTACGCTTCCTCCATGGGCTGGATGCTCCAGCTTCTGGGGCGGGAGGACGAAGCGCTCATGGCCATCTGCGAATCGGCCATCTGCGACATCAAATCGTCCACCAAGGAAACCACGGCGCTGCGTATGCTGGCCGAATACCTCTCCCGGCGCGGAGAGGTGGAACGGCCCACCCGTTACGTGAGAGCTTCCTTTGACGACGCCAACTTCTACAACGCCCGCCTGCGTAAACTGGAGGTGGGAGCCGTGCTGCCCCTGGTAGAGAAGAACCACTACGACAGTCTGAGCAGGCAACATAAGCTTATGGGGATCAGCATTATCCTCACTATCATCATTGCCGTGGCCGCCGTTGTAGCCCTCTGGTTCTTCCGCCGGCAGAACCGGCGCCTGCACGAGGCCCGGGCCGGAATCGAAGAGCGCAACCGCCAGCTGGAGGACGCCAACGCCCGTCTGGCCGAAGCCAACGCCATCAAGGTGGAATACATCGGAAACTCGTTCTATATCAATTCAGAATTCATCGAAAAGATGTCCCAGTTATACAAACTGGTAGACCGTATGCTGGTGACCCGCCAGTACGATGAACTCCGGCGTTCCCTCAAGGAATCTACGCTGGACAAGGAAAGGGACAGCATGTATGAGTCCTTCGACAACACCTTCCTCAAGATTTTCCCCACCTTCGTGAACGACTATAACGCCCTGTTCCCGGAAACCGAGCAGGTATTCCCCGCCAACGGCCTGAATCCCGAGATGCGTATCTTCGCCCTCATCCGACTGGGCATTCAGGAACCCGAACGCATCGCCCGCTTCCTGGACTATTCTGTACACACCATCAACACGTACAAAACCCGGGTAAAGAACAAATCCTGGGTGGAAAACGAACGTTTCGAGGCTGAAATCATGCAGATAGGGAAATAATCCCGTTATATTTTTTCATTTTTGCTCCCTTGCCAACACGCTAATAACCAACATGTTGGCAAAAATATTATGCGCAAAGGCGTTATAATTCCATTATGTAAATAGGACGCGCGTGTAAAGGACGGTACCTTTGCCGTAACACTTGGATACTCAACTCCAAAAACTATAACCAACACACGCAACCCTATGAAAAGGATTATCTCCACTCTGACCCTCTGGCTTAGCCTGACGGTCATGGTGTTCGCCCAGGGCGGATACCAGGTGAAGGGTGTGGTCGTTGACAGCCAGGGACCCGTCATTGGGGCCACTGTTATGGAACAGGGCACTTCCAATGGCACGGCAACCGGGCTGGACGGTGACTACATCCTGCGCGTCTCTTCCCCCGAAGCACTGGTGGAAATCAGCTGCATCGGCTATGCAACACAGGTTTTCCCGGCCAAGGGAGTACCTGCCACCATCCGGCTGGAAGAAGACAGCGAATTTCTGGATGACGTAGTTGTGATCGGCTACGGTACCTTGTCCAAGAAGGAATTGTCCGCCTCCGTCGTGCAGGTGGACAGCAAGGATTTCTTCCGGGGCACCACCAACAACCCCATGACCATGCTCACGGGTAAGGTGGCCGGCCTGAACGTGGTTACCAGCCAGGGATCCAACCCCAACTCCGGATCTGACTTCCAGATCCGTGGCGCCACCTCCCTGAATGCCGGCAACGGCCCCCTGGTGGTGATTGACGGCATTCCCGGCGGTGAAATCCGCAGCCTGTCCCCCCAGGACATCGAGTCCATGACCGTACTTAAGGATGCCGCATCGGCCTCCATCTATGGTACCAGCGGTGCTAACGGCGTGATTCTCATCACTACCAAGAAAGGTTCCAAGGACGAACCCGGCACCGCACACGTCACCTACGACGGCGCTTTCAACGTGAACTTCGCAAAGGCTCCCATCCCCGTGCTCACGGCCGATGAATGGGTCCGTTCCCGCCGTGGAACCGATTACGGCTACCGCACCGACTGGTATAACGCCCTCCTGCGTAAATTCTCCTATGGTCACAGCCACTATGTATCCGTAGACGGCAGCACCGCCAAGGGCTCCTACAACGCCTCTGTCAACTACAAGAACTCCCTGGGTGTGGACCTGGTGGACGCCCGTGAGGAATTCGGCGCCCGCGCCGCCCTGGAGCAGCGCCTGATTAAGGACATCGTACAGCTCAACGTTTCCCTTAACGTGCGCCGCGTGAATGAGGAATATGGTAACGACGGTTCCTTCGGTACCGCCCTCACCATCAACCCCACTTTCCCTATATATAATGAGGATGGCTCTTACTACCAGCCCACCGCTCCCACCAACGCCACCAACCCGGTGGAAGCCATGCTGAACAAGACCGCCAACGGCCAGCGCCTGTTTGCCACCGGCGCCGTTTCCCTTAAAGTGAACTTCATCAAGAACGATGTCCACAACTTTAGCTCTACCCTTACCTACTCGCTGGACTACAACGACTACAAGAGCAACAACTATACGCCCATCGAGTCCCACGACAAGTATTGGAACGGCTATGAGGGTACCGCCTCGCTCAGTTATTCCAAGAACTGGCGCAACCAGCTGGAATGGCTGTTCAACTACTCCTTCCACCAGGGAGCCCACCACCTCAACGCCGTGGCCGGCTACTCCTATCAGGATTTCAATTCGGAGAGCATGAACATGACCAACCGCGGCTTCGCCTATGACTCCATCCTGTGGAACGATATCGGCTCCGGTACCGCCCGCACCGAGAATCCCGCCCAGACCAGCATGGGTTCCGGCAAGTCCCTCTCCAAGGTCATTGCCCTCCTGGCCCGTGTCAACTACAACTGGAACAACTTGCTTTTCGCCCAGGTGTCCATCCGCCGGGAAGGTGCCACCAACTTTGGTGACAAGAACAAGTGGGGTAACTTCCCCGCCGCCTCCATTGCCTGGGAAATGGCCAATATGGACTTTATGAGCGGCGCCAAATGGGTGAACAGCCTCAAGCCCCGCTTCTCCTTCGGTATCACCGGCCGCCGCGGCGGTTCCAATGTGGCCCGTCCTACCTACGGCAGCCATGGCCAGTATTACATGGACGGCGAGTGGGTCAAAGGTTACCGTCCCGCCTCCAACGAGAACCCCGAACTGCGCTGGGAGAAACTGGTGGCCATCAACGCCGGTGTGGACTTCTCCTTCTTTGGCAACCGCCTGCGCGGTAGCCTGGACCTGTACGACCGCGAGAGCCCGGACCTGCTGTACAACTACACGGCTCCGCAGCCCCCGTTCATCCACAGCTCCATCCTGGTGAACGTCGGTAAGACCCAGAACCTGGGAGCCGAACTCTCCCTCGACGGTGACATCCTCACCAAAACCGCCGTCAAGTGGACCTCCGGCATCAACGCCTCCATCGGCTATTCCCGCATCGTCACCCTGTCCAACCAGATTTACGGTGCTTCCTACATTGACATGCTGAGTACCGGCGGCCTGGGCCAGACCTCATATTATTATCGTTACACGGAAGGCAGCCGAATCGGCCAGCTGTACGGTTATGAAGCCGCCGGCGTAAACGAGTACGGCGACATGATGGTGTATGACAATGACGGCAACACCATTACCGCCGCATCGGCCAACGCCGCCTTCAAGCGCTATATCGGCAACACCATTCCCAAACTCTTCCTCTCCTGGAACAACACCATCCGTTACAAGAACTGGGATCTGAACATCTTCATGAACGGCGCTTTCGGCCATATGATCTACAACAACCGCCGCGCAGGCAACCTGCAGAGTTCCGGTAATGCCAACGTATTCCGCACCGCTTACACCACCGACAAGAACGTCCGTGAATATGGCGGCGTGGTCACTTCCTACTTCCTGGAGAAGGGCGACTTCATGAAAATCCAGAACATCACGCTGGGTTACACCTTCATCCCCAAGCAGAAAGACATCCTGCAGAGCCTGCGCGTGTTCCTCACCGCATCGGATCTGTACACTTTCACCGGCTACACCGGCACAGACCCGGCGCTGCTGAGCACCAACGGTCTCACCCCGGGCGTGGACAATGGCATCGGCTATCCTGAAACCCGCGTGGTCACCCTGGGTGCCACCGTTACCTTCTAATCGGACTGCCTTATGAGAAAGATATTCAATACCCTTGTTATGGCGGTTGCCGCTGTGAGCCTCACCGCCTGCTTCGACCTCACCGAGCAAGCCTTCAACCGCATCGAAAAAGACAACTTCTACCAAAATGAAGGCAGCGTGAAGGGTGCCATCGCCTCTGTTTACTACACGGCGGAAGGCTCCTTTGGCGAGTATTTCTTCTACCTGAACGAGTTCTCGGCCGACCAGATTGCCTGGCGCGTCTGGAACGGCGGCCAGTGGGGCTGGGACAACGCCGAAAAGTTCGTGCTGTCCTCCCACACCTGGACCTCGGAATCCACCATCATCAGAAGCGCCTGGAACAACACCTGGGGCGCTATCGGCGAATGCAACAGCATCATCCACGACCTGGAGACCATCAACCTGGACGCCATCGGCGTCACTCAGGAAAAAGCGGCCCAGTACATCGACGAGATGAAAACCCTGCGCGCCTGGTGCTATTACAACCTCTTCGAGGTATGGGGCGGCGCCCTGCCGCTGAACACGGAGGTGACCTCCACGGTTCCCCCGTCGGCCGATCCCGACTTCGACGTCTCCTGCAAGAAAATCTGGCAGTTCATGATTGATGAACTGGACGCCAGCCTGGAAAACCTTCCCATCCAGAACGTGAACCGCATGAACCAGGCCACCAACCGTATGATCAAGGCCCGCCTGCTGTTCAACGCCGAAGTATTCATTAAGGAAGACCACTATTCCGAGGCTGCCGCCCTGTGTCAGAGCATCCTGAACGGCGATTTCGGCAACTATAGCCTGGCCGATGACTTCCGGAGCATCTACAACATTGACAACATCAACTGCCCCGAAGTGGTGTTCGCCCTGGCCTCTGAATACGGCAAGTCCCACGGCAACGCCTACAACTGCCGCGACGTCACCTTCTTCCCCTACAATGCCTTCGGCGATCCGGAGTCCATCTTCGGCTCCAACAACGACCAGGGCCGGTGGAACTGCGTCATCATCGCCCCGTCCCACGACAACACCGGCACGGTGCTTCCTACCGGCGGTACCGACACCGGCGGCAAGTCCTTCCTCTTCGACTACGGCGACAAACTGGGTGCCGTATGGGACAGGTTTGACGACAAGGACATCCGCAAGAAGGCCTATCATGCCGACACCAACGGCAACTGGGAAGGCCTCTTCCTCAAGGGCCCCCAGGTGGACTACTACACCGGCGCCGCCCTCCCCGCCGACGCCGACCGCGAAGGCCAGGATCTGGTCTATGTGGACCAGGTGGGTACTTTCCAGAACAAGGGCCGCGACCTGGCTCCCGTGATGTCCCCGCACTGGGGTGAAACCAATTCCGGCTACCGTCTGGTACGCTATCCCGTGCTTCCCGACGTCTGTGGCGTAGACTTCCGCGACATTGACGAGGTGGAATTCCGCCTGGCCGAGGTCTACTACATGCTGGCCGAGTGCAAGCTGCGCGCCGGCGACGCCGACGGTGCCAAGAGCCTGGTGAACCAGGTTCGCAAGCGCTACTTCAAGAGCGCCGACTGGACCACCGCACAGGACAGCCCGGGTCCCGGCTTCACCGCCTTTGACATGGACTGGATGCTGAACGAGTGGGGCAAGGAGTTCCTCTGCGAGGGACGCCGCCGCCGCACCGACCTCCGTCGATTTGACAAGTTCACCCAGGGCCAGTGGTGGTTCTTCGGCCGCGGCGAGGGTGACGACGCCTATCCCGCCAAGCGTGACCGCAAATACGAATGGTTCCCGCTCCCGGAAGCTGCGCTTACCGTGAATCCGGGCCTTGTACAGAACCCTAATTATGTAGTCGAATAGTTATGAAAAGATTCTTTACATATCTGATACTTCCGGTCCTGGCCCTCGCCGCTTCCTGCGCAAAGACGGAACCCATCGAATACGCGCACGAGCAGCAGGCTTTCCAGGCCCAGAGCGACAAGATCCTGCTGGAGGTCATCATGCCCCAGGCAAGCGCCTCCACGGATGAAATCTACATCATAGGCGCCTTCAATGGCGGCGATGCAGCCATCGGCGACGCCTCTTACTTAATGACCCACTCCGAGACCATCACCTCCAAATGGGGCATCTATCTGGATCCCGCCAAGTTCCAGGGCGGCAACACCCTGGCCCAGGGCTTCACCTTCTATAACGTGCAGCAGGGTTACGAGCGTTCCTCCCGCAACGAGGCCGTTTCGCACACCCTCAACATCGGCCCCGGCCAGTGGGCGAACGTATATGCCGACAAGTGGGAAAAATACTTCAAGCCCGCCGATCCCGACGAGGGTAAGGTAGTACTGCCCGACCACGACGGCGTGCGCATTTACATCATCGACCAGACCGGTTGGGACGCCATTGCCCTGTATCAGTGGGGCGACGTGAACAACTACGGCGGCGACTGGCCCGGCGCACAGGTAACCGGCACCATCACCTTGGGCGACCAGGAGTACAAGTACTTCGAGTATGGTGACGACATCTTCGGCCTTGGCCAGAACCTCATCTTCAACAATAACAACGGCGGTACCCAGCTGGCCGACTACAACGTCACCTTCGCAGAGGGTGTCAAGGATTACTTCTTCCTGGTGACGGCCGACGGCGTATCCGAGGCCCCGAATCCCGCGGAAGGCGGCGGCCCGGTCATTCCCGAGCACGACGGCGTACGCGTGTGGGTGGACGACCAGACCGGTTGGGACGCCATCGCCCTGTACCAGTGGGGCGACGTGAACAACTTCGGCGGTGACTGGCCCGGCGCACAGGTGGCCGGCAGCGAAACCCTCGCCGGCATCGAGTACAAGTACTTCGAGTACGGTGACGACATTTTCGGCCTCGCCCAGAACCTCATCTTCAACAACAACGGCGGTGGCACCCAGCTGGCCGACTACAACATTACCTTCGAGGAAGGCGTCAAGGACTACTTCTTCCAGGTAACGGCCGATGGCGTTACGCCGCTGGACGGCCCTGGCGGCGGCGGTGTGGAACCCGGCCCCGGTCCCGAACCCCAGCCCGAACAGCCCAAGGATCCCGTCACCATCTTCGTACAGGATCTCACCGGTTGGGATGCCCTTACCCTGTACATGTGGGGCGACAAGAATGTCGACGGCAAAGACCTTTGCGGTGACTGGCCCGGCATTGCCCCGACCAGCGAGACCCAAAAGATAGGCACGGTAACCTATAAGGTATTCGAAATTTCGGATGCCCTGGGCCGTTCCGAGAACCTCATCTTCAACAACAACGGCGGCGGTGTCCAGACGGCCGACCTGGCCCTCACCCTGGAATCCGTCCAGTACGTCCAGCTTGCCGATGACGGCGCCGGCACCGTTGTGGCCACGGTTGTCGATCCCACCCAGGCCGACATCCGGATCTATATCCAGAACAAGACCGACTGGGACGAGATTGCCCTGTATGCCTATGGCGACGCCGAAGCCTTCGGCGGATGGCCCGGTGCCACTCCCATCAACGTGGAAACCGTCGGTGACGTGGATTACCTGGTCTTCGGTCTCACAGCCGATATGGCCGGCAAGGAACTCAACCTCATTGTGAACAACAATGGCGGCGGACAGCAGCTGGACGCCTTTGCCATCACCGTTCCGGAAGACGAAATGTTCCTGGTGATCAACGCCAGCTATTCCCTGGGTCCCGTGGGTGGCAACCCCCGCGGAGCCGACAAGAAGCGCGTCGCCGTCTTCGTGGACGACCAGACCGGTTGGGACGCCATCGCCCTGTACCAGTGGGGTGACGTGAACAACCTGGGCGGCGGTTGGCCCGGCGCACAGGTGGGCGGAACGGTCACCATCGGCGAAATCGCCTACAAGGTGTTCTTCTTTGAAAACGCCCTGGGACTCACCGAAAGCCTCATCTTCAACAACAACGGCGGCGGCACCCAGCTGGCCGACTACAACCTCAAGTATGAGAAGAACGAGTATTTCCTGACGGTTACCGCCGAGGGCGTAACTCCCATTGACAACCCCACCACTTCCGTGGTATTTGTGGACGACCAGACCGGTTGGGACGCCATCACCCTGTACATGTGGGGCGACGTGAACAACCTGGGCGGCGGATGGCCCGGCGTTGCCGTGAGCGGCAGCGCCACCGTCAACGGAACCGACACCAAGGTGTTCGTGGTGGATGACGCCATCGGCCATGCCGAGAACCTCATCTTCAACAACAACGGCGGCGGCACCCAACTGGCCGACTATGCCCTCAAGTATGAGCGCAACGCTTACTACCTGACGGTGACGGCCACCGGTGTCAACGTATTCTAGTTAATCTTTCGGGTCGGCGCCCTTGACCGGACGCCGGCCTGCCAATCCTTTTGCTTATGAAACAGAGTAGATTAGCCTTTATTGCTTCCATCATTGTACTGGCCGCCGCCTGTGGTTGCGGCAAGCCTATGGAAGCCAAGATTATTCCCTCCGGATCCGGCGACGGGGACGAAACCTTTCCCGTTGTAGGCAGTTACGCCAAGGAAATCCTTTCCCTGCCCGCCACTGTACGTGATCACTGGCAGATTTACCAGGTGAACCCCAAGCTGTATGGCAACAGCGGCGCCTTTGGCAAGATTCAGGAGCGCCTGGACGACATCAAAGCCCTGGGAACGGACTTCTTTTACCTGATGCCCATTTACGCGGAAGGCAAGGAGAAAGCCATCGGTTCCCCCTATTGCATCAAGAATTTCAAGGAGGTAAACAGCAGCTACGGCACCCTGGACGAACTCAAGGCCCTTGTGAACGCCGCCCACGAAAAAGGGATGAAGGTGATGTTCGACTGGGTAGCCAACCACACTTCCTGGGATAACGTATGGATTACGGAACACCCGGAGTGGTATGAGCACAAGGCCGACGGCAGCATCGCCTGGCCCACCAAGGACGGGGAGTGGAAAGACGTGGCCCAGCTGGACTACGGCAAGAAAGAACTGTGGGCCGCCATGGAAGACGCCCTGGAATACTGGGTGACGGAAGTGGGCATTGACGGCTACCGCTGCGACTATGCCCACGGCGTGCGGGACGACTTCTGGAAAGAGGCTATCGGCAAGCTCAAGGCCCTGAAACCGGGCTTCGTGATGCTGGCCGAAAGTGATTTCGAGCGGATGTTCGACGATGGCTTTGACATCATCTTCGACCGTGCCATGAAGCGCCAGATGATGACCCTGGTGGGAGGCGGCTCCCTGAGCAATTTCGCCAGCTGGTACAAGGGAGATCAGGACAAGGCACCCGCTCCCAAGACCAAGCTCTATTTCATCACCAACCACGACGACGCCACCACGGACACGCCTGCCAAGCAGTTCAAGAGCCTGGAAGGCGGTCTGGCAGCATATGTACTGATGGCAGGCCTCAACGGTTCCTCCATGATTTACGGTTGCCAGGAAGCTGGCAACAACAAGACCATCAACTTCTTCAATACCCAGACGTTCAACTGGAACGCCATGCCGGAGTTTACCAGGAAGTATCAGGAGGCCATGCAGGCCGTTTCAAAACTGAACCGCAAAGGAGCCTGCAAACTGTATGAAAGCGGCCGCGTGCTGTTTGTCCTCTATGAAAACGGCGGCCTGCTGGCCGTCAACGTGAGCGGAAGCGAGGTAGAAGCTAATTTCCCGGAACCCGTTTCCGGCAAAAACGGTGTCCCCGCCTCCCAAAAATTCGGTGCCTATCAGTCCCAAATCTGGGAATAAGCCATGAAAAGGATTGCTAAAGAATTCCTGGCTCTGTTTTGCGGAATCCTTTGTTCCGTTACTGCCATGAATGCTCAGAAGATTATCCAGCAGGTAGAACCCCTTTGCTGGTGGACCGGAATGAACACCCAGTTGCAGCTGCTGGTGCACGGCCAGGATATCGGCCTGGCCGATGTGTCCCTGGAGGGTGCCACGGGTGTCTACATCAAAGCCCTGCACAAGGCCGACAGCCCCAACTACCTGTTCATAGACCTGCAGATTGACGACAACGCCAAGCCCGGCACTTATACTTTCGTCTTCAAGAAAGACGGCGTCACCGTACGCTATCCTTATCAGATCAATGCCCGCGCGGCAGGATCGGCCGAAAGGGGAAGCTACACCAGCGCAGACCTTATCTATCTCATTGTCCCCGACCGTTTTGCCGATGGTGACCCCACCATTGACTCTACGCCCGACACGGCCGAAAAGGCCAACCGGGAGCAGCCCATGGGACGCCACGGCGGTGACATCCAGGGTATCATCGACCATCTGGATTACATAGCGGACCTGGGTGCCACGGCCCTGTGGAGCACGCCGCTGCTGGGTGACAACGCCCGACACGGCTCTTATCACGGCTATGCCTGCTCCGACTACTATCACATTGACCCCCGCTACGGAACCAATGAGAAATACAAGGAGCTGGTGGACGCCGCCCACGCCAAGGGTATCAAGATTGTCATGGACGTGGTTACCAACCACGCCAGCACGGAGCACTGGTGGATGAAAGACCTCCCGTTCAAGGACTGGGTGCATATGAACGATCCCTATGTGAACTCCAACCACACCATGTCCCTGGCCCTGGACCCCAATGCTTCCAAGGCCGACCTGGCCGTGATGGAAGAGGGCTGGTTCTCCCGCGGAATGCCGGATATGAACCTGGACAACCCCTATATGCTCAAGTACTTCCAGCAGTGGGCCGTATGGTGGATCGAGTATTCCGGCCTGGACGGCTTCCGGGTAGATACCTGGTTCTACAACGAGAAAGAGCCCATGTCCCAGTGGGCCAAGGCTGTAACGGATGAGTATCCCAACTTCAACATCGTGGGGGAAAACTGGCACGCCAGCCCGGACTTCTGCGCTTATTGGCAGAAAGACAATCCCAATTCAGACGGATTTAACTCCAACCTTCCCAGTATCATGGACTTCCCGCTGCAAGGTGCCATCTCACAGGCCCTGTCGGCCCCCATCCCCGCCGAGGGCGCCCCTGCCCAGGGTCGCGGCCGGCGCGGAGCCGATATATCGGCCGTATATACAGCCCTGTCGCACGACGGCATCTACCATGACCTGAGCCATATGCTGATCTTCCTGTCCAACCACGACATCGCCCGCATCGGCGACACCTACGGGCAGGACCCGCGACGCATGAAAATCGCATTCACGTTACTGGCCACCCTCCGGGGCATTCCCCAGTTCTTCTACGGCGACGAAATGATGTTCGTGACGGGCAATCCCCGCCGCGACGACGGACGCCTGCGGATGGACTTCCCCGGCGGATGGGCCGGTGACAAGGTGAACCTGTTTACCGAGGAAGGGCGCGTGAAGGCATCGGCCACCAAGGAATGGGCCCACGCTAAGGACCTGCATGACTATGCCCGCACGCTGTTCCAGTGGCGAAAGGGAAAAGAGGTCATCCATTCCGGAAAAACCCTGCATTTCCTTCCCCAGGACAACACCTACGGCTATTTCCGCTATAACGACAAGGATGTTGTCTTTGTATTCGTCAACAATTCCCAGCAGGAGCAGAAAGTGCCCTGGACGCGCTTCCAGGAAATCTCTGCCGGTCTGGGGACGGGACGCAATGTCCTTACCGGAGAGCAAATGACCCTTTCGGACGAAACCACCGTCCCCGCCTTGGGCGCACTGGTGGTGGAGTTCCAGCGATAAACACTGCCGTGAGGCGGCGGAATCCAATGTTCATTAGTGTGTAGTTTTACATTGGTCAGAAAGGGGCGAGAGTTGGTTATCGCCCCTTTCTTTTTAAAAAACTGTATCTTTATAGCATAATAACCGTCTTCGTATGAAATTTCGTTTCTCTGTCCTGGTCCTGCTGCTTTTCTGGTTGATTCCCGTCCGGGCGGCTCGTGTAGAGCGGATGGATCCGCCGTTCTGGTATACCGGCATGAAAAACCGGGACGTTCAGGTGATGTTTTACGGCCCGGGTATCGCCCAGACGCAGTTCAGTATGGAGCCCTACGCAGGCGTGCGCCTGAAAGAGGTGGCCGCCGTGCAAAACCCGAATTACCTCTTCGTGTATTTGGAAATTGCGCCGGATGCCCGTCCCGGGACGTTGCAGTTTGTTTTCCAGGAGGGAAAGAAGAAGACGAAACAGACCTTCGAACTGCGGGCGCGCAATACCGCCACCGGCGCTCAGGGCTTTACGTCGTCCGATGTCCTTTATCTCATTATGCCGGACCGTTTTGCCAACGGCAATCCCGACAATGACGTGCTGGGAGAATGGGGCGCAAACCGCGGGAACGGCGGTGGTCGCCACGGTGGAGACCTCAAGGGCATCCAGGATCATCTGGACTATCTGGACCAGCTGGGCGTAACGGCCATCTGGCTCAATCCCGTGCAGTTTAACAAGGGGAACGCCTCACACGGCTATGCCATTTCCGACTATTACCAGGTGGATCCCCGCCTGGGAAGCAATGAGGAGTATTGCGACTTCATAGACGCCGCTCACAGGAAAGGCCTCAAGGTGGTTATGGATATGATTTTCAACCACTGTGGCAGTTCCCACTGGTGGATGGAGGATATCCCGGATTCCAATTGGTTCAACCAGAACGATGTGGCCCGCCGGGTGGGAGAGATGGCCCGGCAGCCGCGTCCGCAGCCCCAGCCCGGACAGCGCGGCGGATGGCGCAGGATAGAAGGCCTGCAGACCACCACGCATTATAAATGGGCCCTGATGGACCCCCATGCGCCCGAGAGCGAAAAAGAGGTACTGGTAAACGGCTGGTTCTCGGGAGGCATGCCGGACCTGAACCAGCGGAATCGCCACCTGGCCACCTATCTGATTCAGAACAGCGTATGGTGGATAGAATATGCCCGCATCGATGGCATCCGGATGGATACCTACCCCTATGCCGATTACGACTTCATGGTGCGCTGGTGCAAGGAAATAGAAGAGGAATACCCGGATTTTAACATTGTGGGCGAAGGCTGGTATCCGCGCAATTCGGCCGCCGGATGGTGGCAGGGGGGATCGGCCCTGAACCGTGCCGATTCTCACCTGAAGACGGTGATGGACTTCGACCTCACCTTCACGGCAAAAAAGGAGATGCTCCGGGAAAGCAATACCACCGAAGGCTCCGAGGCCGGTCTTTTCAAGCTGTACGAGTGCATCGCGCAGGACTTCCTGATCCCGGATCCGTCCCGTGTGCTCACCTTCCTGGATAATCACGACATTGCCCGCTTCATGGAACCGGGAGAACCTTCCTGGAAACTCAAGCAGGGCCTGGCTTTCCTCCTCACCACCCGCGGCATCCCGCAAATCTACTACGGAACGGAGATTGCGATGGGTGGCCGAGATGCCCTCCGGGCCGATTTCCCCGGTGGATGGGCCAGCGACCCGCGCAGCGCCTTCACACGGGAGGGACGTACTGAATACGAGAACGAGTGCTGGGACTTTGCCAGCAAACTGCTCAACTGGCGCCGCAGCTCCGCCCCTGTGGCGAATGGCCGCCTCATCCATTATACCCCCGACAATGCCACCCAATGCTATGTATATGCCCGGACGGACGGCAAGAACACCGTGCTGGTGATGCTGAATGGCAGCGACAAGGAGCAGGTGGTTCCCATGGAACGTTTCAAGGACGTTCTTCAGGATTATTCCATCGGCCGGGATGCTGTCACCGGGGAAGTGGTTCGGCTTACCGCGCCGGTCAAAATGGCGCCCCGCGGTGTTTACGTGCTGGATTTGGCCCGTACGGCACCGGAATACGCCGTCTTTGACGAAGGACTTATTGACAAGATTCAGCCGGAGGGCTGGCTGGAGGAAATCCTGAAAAGACAGCAAGAAGGCCTCACCGGCCATCCCGAAGCCATGGCCTACCCCTATAATTCCGTGCTCTGGGCCGGCGAACTGAAAAGGGATTCAGAAGGCCGCGGGGCCGATTGGTGGCGCTTCGAGCAGACAGCCTACTATCTGGACGGACTCACCCGGCTGGGCTATCTGCTGGACGACGAACAGTTCCTGAATCGATGGCAGGAAAATATAGAGTATGTGCTGGCACATCCGCTGCCTTTCAAGGCGGGTCTTACGCCGGAAGAGCTGGCTGCCCGCGAAGCCGGACGCCCGCGACGCGACTTCGGAGCGGAGGTATCGGCCGATCCCCGGGCCCGTGAGCGTGCCGCCCGGATGCAGGAACGCCGCGCCCGCGAGCAGCGCATTGCCGCCATGGACCGGCCAGAAGGCCGTCTGGGGCCGGAAACCGGCTCCATGGCCTGGCCTTGGGCCGTTTTCTTCCGGGCGGTGAAAGCCTATTACGAGGCCACCGGAGACCCGCGCATTCCGGCGGCGTTGGAAAAGAATTACCTCTCCTACTCCGTGGAAGAACTGGGCATGAACCGCTTTGTGGTAAATGTGGAAGGCATGCTCTGGACCTATTCCCTCACGGGAAACCGGGAACTTCTGGACCGCGCCGTGGCCGCCTGGGAAGAGGGCGCTTCGGAGCTCACCCAGGCCAATGCCCTGGATGAAAGTGAATTCCATATTCACGGGGTAACCATGAATGAATTGCTGAAGATACCGCTGTTGCTGTACCAATACACCGGAGAGCAGCAGTACCTGGACGCAGCCCTGCATGCCATGGCCAAGATGGAAGGGCCCAATATGCTGGTGGACGGCGTGAATTCTTCTTCGGAGGCCCTGGCTGGTAACGACGCCCTGGCCAGCCACGAAACCTGCGATATCAGTGACTACACCTGGACCGTGGGCTATTACCTGATGGCCACCGGAGACGGCGCCTGGGCCGACCGCATCGAGAACGCCATCTTCAATGCCGGCCTGGGTTCCATCACCAAGGATTTCCGCTCCATGCAGTATTTCTCCTGCCCCAACCAGGTGATTGCTACGGGGAACTCCAACCACAATCGCTTTAAACACGGTCTTACCTGGATGGCCTTCCGGCCCATCCACGAGACGGAGTGCTGCATCGGCAACCTGCACCGTTACCTGCCCAATTATGTGGCACGCATGTGGCTCAAAGACAAAAAAGGCCAACCGGTTGCAGCCCTGTACGGTCCCTCTTCCGTAGAATACAACCTGGGCGGCGGCCTTACGGTGCGTATACAGGAAGAGACGGACTATCCCTTTGAGGAACAAGTCCGCTTTACGTTCCACTTCTTCCGAAACGGTGCAGAGGTGAGCGAAAACGTGCCCATGGACTTCACCTACCGCATTCCCGGCTGGTGCACAGAGGGAGAAAAGGGGTTCCATACCGTTTCCCGCCAGTGGAAAAGCGGGGAATGCTTCACGGTACAACTGCCCATGCAGATAGAGACCGTGGAGACCCCCGGCGGCGGCCTTTCCCTGCGTCGCGGTCCCGTGCTGTATGCCTATGCCGTTCCGGCCGATGTCCAGGAAGACACGGCTGTCTATGATAATCTGGCCGGAAAAGTATCGGCCCATCCCGATTTCAAAAGCTGGTCCATGAAGCCCGCCGGCGCCTGGAACTATGCGCTGGTGAGCAACCGGCTGCAAGATGTGAAACTGATTCGCACCCAGGCTAACGGCTTTCCCTTCGATCCCGCAACCGTTCCCGTGAAACTGCGCGTACCCGTAGTGAAAGTGAGCAACTGGATGCTGGAAGAAGGCCGATATACCCCCGCACTGCCGGAAACCGTCGTTCCCGAAAGCAAGAAAGTAAGTTACATAGACCTGGTGCCTTACGGAAGCACCACCCTGCGTCTGACCATATTCCCGCAATATCAACAGTAAATCAATATTATGCGTAAAACCCTGCTAGTAACCGTAGTTCTGGCGGCTGCCTTCCAAGGTTCCGCCGCCTTCGCACAGAATCCCGTGGCCAATCCCAAAGCCCAGGTGGTGGAGGGGAATGCCCGTTTCACCGTGCTCACAGACCGTCTTATCCGCCTGGAATGGGCGGCTGACGGCCAGTTTGAAGACCATGCCACCCTGGCCATCGTGAACCGTGACCTCCCGGTGCCTTCTTACACCGTTTCCCGTTCGAAACAGTCGCTTACCGTCAAAACCAAGTCGATTACCCTCACTTTTAAGGGAGGTAATGGCGGTCCTTTGTCGGAGGAAAACCTGCAGGTTACCTTCCAGATGAACGGAAAAACCGTAAAATGGCACCCCGGCATGGAGGACAAGGGCAACCTGATGGGCACCGCCCGCACGCTGGACGGTTGTCAGGGTCCGGATAAGATCAATTACAACGACCCCATGGAGAAGGGTATCCTTTCCCGCGACGGCTGGGCGGTGGTTGACGAGAGCCAGCGCCACCTGTTTGTAACCGATGACAGCGACTGGGGCGAATGGGTGGCCGCCCGGCCGGAAGGCGAACGGCAGGATCTGTATCTGTTCGCTTACGGACACGACTACAAGGCAGCCCTGGCCGATTACGCCAAGGTGGCGGGCAGCATCCCCATGCCACCGAAGTTCGTCTTCGGCTACTGGTGGAGCCGCTACTGGGCCTATACGGACCAGGAATTCATCGCACTGGGACAGGAATTCCGGCAACGGGAACTGCCCATTGACGTCATGGTGATTGACATGGACTGGCACGAGACCTGGCGGGGTGCCGCACGGCGCCAGCGCAGGGACGAATTCGGCCAGAGCATCGGCTGGACCGGCTATACCTGGAACCGGGATCTCATCGAGGACCCGGAAGGTTTCCTGAACCAGGTGCACAGCATGAACTTGAAGACATCCCTCAACCTGCACCCGGCTTCCGGCATTGTGGTCCGGGAACAGGTGTATCCGGCTTTCGTGAAGGACTACCTGTCACGCACCGACGACTATGATGGTCCCCGCGGCTATGTAAAACGTGACGGTTATCATGCCAGCGTGCCCTTCCGCATGGATCAGCGCGCCTGGGCTGACGCCTATTTCAACTCCGTGCTGCACCCCCTGGAGAAGCAGGGTGTGGACTTCTGGTGGCTGGACTGGCAGCAGTGGAAGGAAAGCAAGTATGTTCCGGGCCTGAGCAATACCTTCTGGCTCAACCATACTTTCTTCCACGACAAGATCCGCCGTTCCCGCGGCCTGGCCCCCGAGCAGGCCGAACGTCCCCTCATCTACCACCGCTGGGGCGGCCTGGGCAGCCATCGCTACCAGTTGGGCTTCTCCGGTGACACCTTCATCAAGTGGGAAGTACTGGGCTATCTGCCGGAATTCACCGCCACAGCCTCCAATGTACTCTATGGTTACTGGGGCCACGACCTGGGCGGTCATATGCAGCGGGAAGACAATCCCACGGATCCCGAACTCTTCACCCGCTGGCTGCAGTACGGTGTATTCTCCCCCATCTTCAAGACGCACAGCACTTCCTCGGCCATCCTGGAACGCCGGATCTGGATGTTCCCGGAGCACTACCAGTATATGAAAGAGGCGCTTGAGCTGCGCTACGCCCTGTCCCCTTATATCTATGATATGGCCCGTCAGGCCTATGAGACGGGTGTTTCCCTGTGCCGTCCGCTCTACTACGAGTATCCGGAAAAGGCCGAGGCATACACCTGGAAACAGGAGTACTTCTTTGGGGACAACATCCTGGCGGCCACCGTGTGCGAGCCTGTAGGGGCCGACGGCCTGGCCCGCCGCGACGTATGGCTTCCCGCCGGCAACGACTGGTATGATATGGCTCATCACAAGATGCTGAAGGGCGGTACCGTTCAGAAACTCACCTACTCAATTGACCAGAACTGCTGGTTTGTGAAGGCCGGCGCCATCCTTCCCCTGGCCGCCGAAGGCATTCAGCACCTGCAGTCCGTCTCCGACGAGCTGCGCATCTACATCGCACCCGGCAAGGGTCACAGCAGCTATGTGCACTTTGAAGATGACGGTGTTTCCCAGGCTTACCCCACGCAGTATGCCTCCACGCGCATCGAAAAAACCGCCAACGCCGCCGGCGTGACGGTAGAAATCGGCCCCTGTGAGGGTTCCTATGCGGGCAAGCCCGTAAGTCGCAAGCTCTCACTGGTGCTGGGCGGCGCCTCCCGCTGTCCCCAGGCCACCCTCAACGGCCGCACCCTGGAGTGCCAGTATAACGCCGACACGCGCGAGGCCTGCGTTTTCCTTCCCCCCACCCCCGCCTCTCAGCCGCAGAAGGTGGTGGTAAGATGGTAGTGACGCTTGCCCTAATGCAGCATTACCGTGAGACCGGCCATCACGATGGAGACCATGCTCATGAGCTTGATGAGGATGTTCAGTGAAGGACCGGAGGTGTCTTTGAAGGGGTCGCCCACGGTGTCGCCCACAACGGTAGCGTGGTGAGAGTCGGAATTCTTGCCGCCGAAGTGGCCTTCTTCCACGTATTTCTTGGCGTTGTCCCAGGCGCCGCCGGAGTTGGCTAGGAAGATGGCCAGCACGAAACCGGCACCCAGGCCGCCGGCTAACAGCCCGATAACGCCCGCAGGACCCAGGATGACGCCCACCAGCATGGGGACGATGATGGCCAGCAGGGACGGGAAAATCATCTCGTGCTGGGCTGCCTTGGTGGAAATGCGCACGCAGGAAGTGTAGTCCGGGCGCTGTTTTCCTTCCAGGATACCGGGGATCTCGCGGAACTGACGGCGAACCTCCACCACCATCTTCTCGGCGGCGCGGCCCACGGCGTTCATGGTGAGGCCGCAGAACAGGAAGGCCATCATGGCACCCACGAACACGCCCACCAGCACCATCGGGTTCATAAGGGTGATGTCGTAGTAATTCACGATATCCATAATGGTAGCCGATACGGTATCCACCGTGCGGCCGCCAATCTCCAGGACACTCTGGCCGATATGGCCCAGGCCAATCTTGATTTCCTCGATGTAGGAAGCCAGCAGGGCCAGGGCGGTGAGGGCGGCGCTGCCAATGGCGAAGCCCTTGCCGGTGGCGGCGGTGGTGTTGCCCAGGGAATCCAGGATGTCGGTTTTCTCGCGCACGGAAGGATCCAGCTCGCTCATCTGGGCGTTGCCGCCGGCGTTGTCGGCGATGGGGCCGTAGGCGTCGGTGGCCAGGGTGATGCCCAGGGTGGAGAGCATACCCACGGCGGCGATGGAAATGCCGTACAGGCCGTGCGAAAGGGTGTCCACGCTGAAGTGGAAGCCCGTGGCGAAGCCGTAGGCCAGCAGGATAGCCACGCAGATGGTGATCACAGGCACGGCAGTGGAAATCATACCCAGGCCCACGCCGTTGATGATGACGGTGGCAGGGCCGGTCTGGGAACTCTCGGCCAGTTTCTGGGTGGGCTTATAGGAGTGCGAGGTATAGTATTCGGTAATCTTGCCGATAATCACGCCCGCCAGCAGGCCGCTCACCACGCTCAGGGCCAGCATCCACCAGTTGGGGAAACCCAGGAGCCAGAAGATGCCGAAGGCGAAGACGGCAATGAGGCAGGCCGCCAGGTTGGTGCCGCGGCTCAGGGAACCCAGCAAATCCTTGAGGGTAGCCCTTTCCTCGGTGCGCACCACATAGATGCCGATGATGGACAGCACCACGCCGATGGCGGCGATGGTCATCGGGGCCAGGATAGCGCGCATCTGCACGGCGGTACCGTCGGCGAAGAAGGCCGATGCACCCAGCGCCATGGTGGCGAGGATGGAGCCGCAGTAGCTCTCATAGAGGTCCGCGCCCATACCGGCTACGTCGCCCACGTTGTCACCCACGTTGTCGGCGATGGTGGCGGGATTCCGGGGATCGTCCTCCGGGATGTCCTGTTCCACCTTGCCCACAATGTCGGCGCCCACGTCGGCGGCCTTCGTATAG
>JAFWPA010000089.1 GCA_017509685.1 Bacteroidales bacterium | reverse complement strand
GCCTTCGCAGCAACGAAGGGCAGCAGCAAGGCCAGAACGGCACTGTATGCAATCCGTCTTATTTGCACAGCATGATGTCCAGAATCATCTTGTCGGTGGTTTTCATGCCCGCCGACCCAATGGTGCCGATATTCCGGATGGTTTTCTCCACATCATCTTCAATGATACCATCCGTGGAAGGGATGCAGGTGTTCCTGAGGGCCAGTACGGCCGACTGTACGGCACAGGACACGCCCGAAGCCACCTTCATGGCGCAGCCCACCTTGGCGCCGTCGCATACCATGCCGGTGATATTGCCGGCCATGTTCTTGATGGCATAGCTTACCTGGTCATATCCCCCGCCCTGCAGGTATACGATACCGCAGGCGCTGCCCGTAGAGGCCACCACGCAGCCGCACAGGGCCGACAGTTTCCCCAGATAGTGCTTGATATGGATGGCCACCAGATTGCTCAGGATAAGGGCGCGGGCCAGGCGTTCATCGTCTACCTTATACCGCACGGAATAGGCGATGACCGGCATACTCACGGTGATGCCCTGGTTGCCGCTGCCGCTGTTGGACATGGCGGGAAGGGTGCATCCGGCCATGCGGGCGTCGGACGCCGCGGCCGTCATCCCCATCGCATAGCTCATGAAGTCGTCCCCGAAAACCTCTTTCTGGTTTTCCCGGATGGCCTTTCCCACCTGCAGGCCGTAATTGCCTACCAGCCCTTCTGCGGCCAGAGCCCAGTTCAGGGTACGGTCTCCCAGGATGAAGGAGATGTCCTCATAGGGGGCGCTCACGGCAAAATCATAGATACGCTTCACATCCAGGTCGTACTGCACCTGATGAGAGCGCTCCTTGACGGCGGCGCCGCTCTCGGAGCTCATCAGGATCCTGTCCGCGAAACTGGTTTCCACAATGCGGTCGTGGTCGTCTTCGATGATGGCGTAGGCGTGCGGATCCACCTCGGCGCTGGCCACTTCCCGGCCGTCCACCGTGACGGTGGCCTTCACATAGAGCAGATGCTCCGTATCGGCCACTTCGATGTGCACCTTGCCCGCTGCAACCAGTTCCTTGGCCCGCTTTACGGTCTGCGGCGTGAGACCTTTGAGGACCTCCAGTCCCTTGGCCGATTCCCCGCACACGGCGCCCAGCGCCGCGGCCACGGGAAGGCCCACCATCCCCGTTCCGGGAATACCCACGCCCATCCCGTTCTTGAGGATATTGCCGCTCACGGCAATGTCCAGCCGAAGGTCGGCCGTAAGCCGCCAGTCTCCCTGGCACTCACAGTTCTCACTGATTACCTCTACGGCCTTGGCAACAGCCAACGCCACGGCGATGGGTTCCGTACAGCCTAGCGCAGGTTTTACCTCCTGCTTGATAAGGGCAATGATATCCTGATTGTTCATATTCTGCAAAGATAATAAAAAAACCCGCCGGATTGGCAGGTTTTTTCAGGTGGCCCCACGGGGATTTGAACCCAGGACCCACGGATTATGAGTCCGCTGCTCTAACCGCTGAGCTATGGGGCCTTCAAGGCGAGGACTAGCCTCACACTTTGATCTCAACCTCTACGCCCGAGGGAAGCTCCAGCTTCATGAGAGCGTCAACGGTCTTGGCGTTGGACTCGTCGATGTCGATGAGACGGACATAGGAGTCCAGTTCGAACTGCTCGCGGCTCTTCTTGTTCACGAAGGTGGAGCGGTTCACAGTGAAGATTTTCTTGTTGGTGGGAAGCGGAATGGGACCGACTACCTTTGCACCCGTTGCCTTCACTGTATCAACGATCTTGGCAGCGGACTTGTCCACCAGCATGTGATCGAAGGATTTCAGCTTGATTCTGATTTTCTGGCTCATATCAATTACTTTTTTACTTTTGCTAAATCTTACTCGTCGTCAACTACACGGTAACCGCTCTTCTCCACGATGTCCTTGGCCAGGTTGGCGGGGACCTCGGCGTAGTGGTCGAAGCTCATGGTGCTGGTGGCGCGGCCCGAAGACAGCGTACGCAGCACGGTGACATAACCGAACTGTTCGGAGAGCGGAACGAATGCCTTGACGATGCGTGCTCCATTGGCGGTAGAGTCCATAGCCACAATCTGGCCGCGGCGGCGGTTGAGGTCGCCCACGATGTCACCCATGTAGTCTTCGGGGGTAACGACCTCCAGGCTCATGATGGGTTCCATCAGTACGGGATGGCACTTGGGGCAGGCGTGGCGGAAAGCCATGCGGGCGGCCAGCTCGAAGGAGAGCTGGTCCGAATCCACCGGATGGTAACTGCCATCGATGACCTCCACCTTCAGGGAAGGCACCTCGTAACCGGCGAGAACGCCGTTTGCCATCGCGGACTGGAAGCCCTTCTCGATGCACGGGATGAATTCCTTGGGGATGTTGCCACCCTTGACCGAATTGATGAACTGAAGACCCTGTACGCCTTCATCGGCAGGAGAGACATTGACGATGATGTCTGCGAACTTACCGCGGCCGCCGGTCTGCTTCTTGAAGACCTCACGCAGCTGGAAGCTGGAGGTGATGGCTTCCTTGTAGTTTACCTGAGGGGCACCCTGGTTGATGTCCACGCCGAATTCGCGGCGCAGACGGTCCACGATGATGTCCAGATGGAGCTCGCCCATACCGCTGATGACGGTCTGGCCAGTCTCGTGGTCACTCTTAACGGTGAAGGTGGGATCTTCCTCGGCCAGCTTGGCCAGGGCGATACCCAGCTTGTCCAGGTCCTTCTGGGTCTTGGGCTCCACGGCGATACCGATAACGGGATCCGGGAACTCCATGGTCTCCAGAGTGATGGGCTTCTCTTCCAGGCACACGGTGTCACCGGTGCGCAGGTCCTTGAAACCCACTGCCGCGCAGATGTCACCGGCCTCCACGAACTCGATGGGGTTCTGGTGATTGGAGTGCATCTGATACAGGCGGGCTACACGCTCTTTCTTTGCGGTGCGAGTGTTGTACACGTAGGAACCGGCATCCAGACGGCCACTGTAGGCGCGCAGGAAGGCAAGACGGCCCACGAACGGATCCGTGGCAATCTTGAACACCAGGGCGCAGAAGGGTTCGTCGGCGCTGGGCTTACGGGTGATCTCGTCACCGGTGCGGGGATTGGTTCCCTTGACGGCTCCCTTGTCCAGCGGAGAAGGCAGATACCGCATCACGGCATCCAGGAGGAACTGCACGCCCTTGTTCTTGAAGGAAGAACCGCAGCAGGCAGGGACAATCTGCATGGAGATGGTGCCCTTGCGGATAGCGGCGATGATTTCCTCCTTGGTAAGGGAGTCGGGATCCTCGAAATACTTCTCCATCAGGGTCTCATCGCACTCGGCGGCGGCCTCCAGCAGGATGTCGCGCCAGCGGGCGGCTTCACCCTTGAGGTCGGCGGGAATCTCGCCCTCGTGATAGTTGACGAGTTCCTCCGAGCCGTCGTAGAAGATGGCCTTCATGTCGATGAGGTCCACGATACCGTCGAACTTGTCTTCGGCACCGATGGGGAGACAGATGGGAACGGCGGTGGCACCGAGCTTGGTCTTGATTTCCTCTACGCAAGCGAGGAAGTCTGCGCCAACACGGTCCATCTTGTTCACATACGCGATCTTAGGCACGCCGTACTTGTCTGCCTGACGCCATACGGTCTCGCTCTGAGGCTGTACGCGACCCACAGCGCAGAAAGTGGCCACGGTGCCATCCAGCACGCGCAGGCTGCGCTCTACCTCAACGGTAAAGTCCACGTGTCCGGGAGTGTCGATCAGGTTGATCTGGTAAGTGTCACCGTTGTAGTGCCAGAAGGCGGTGGTGGCGGCAGAAGTGATGGTGATACCTCTCTCCTGCTCCTGGACCATCCAGTCCATGGTGGCAGCACCTTCGTGAACCTCACCGATCTTGTGCGTTTTCCCGGTGTAGTACAGGATGCGCTCGGATGTGGTGGTCTTACCGGCATCGATGTGGGCCATGATGCCGATGTTGCGTGTGAATTTAAGATCTCTCTTTGCCATTTAGCATGCAGTTTAGAAACGGAAGTGTGCAAAGGCCTTGTTAGCCTCGGCCATTCTGTGCATATCTTCTTTGCGCTTGAATGCACCACCCTCGTTGTTGTAAGCGGCAACGATTTCGGCGCACAGCTTTTCTGCCATCGAGTGACCGGAACGCTTGCGGGCGAACTGAATCAGGTTCTTCATAGCCACGGAAACTTTACGCTCCGGACGCAACTCGGTCGGCACCTGGAAGTTTGCACCACCAATACGACGGGACTTAACCTCAATCTGAGGGGTCACGTTCTCGAGTGCAGTCTTCCAAATATCGAGAGGAGCCTTATCAGAATCTTTCATCTTCTCGCCAACCATGTCAATGGCATCATAAAAGATAGAATACGCGATACTCTTCTTTCCCTGCAGCATAAGATTGTTCACGAAACGGGTAACCTCCACATCGTGAAACTTAGGATCAGGAAGTAGAATCCTCTTTTTAGGCTTCGCTTTTCTCATTTTGAAAAAGAATTAAAGGTGAAAAAATTACTTCTTAGATTTCTT
>JAFWPA010000088.1 GCA_017509685.1 Bacteroidales bacterium | reverse complement strand
GCACAGCCAGGTCACCAGGAACACGGCCACAAACAGCAGCAGGGATATGATCCACCTTTTCATCGGCCAAACAAGCGGGAAACGGCCTTGTCCTGATTGGCGGGCAAGGATTTCACAAATTCGGGCACATTGTAGGACTTCAGCCGAAGTACATTGTGCGCGTACTTCTTCTGTGGCAGCAGGAAGGGTTTGCCGAAGTTCCCCTCGCCGTCAAAGTGCGCCAGGAAAAGGCGCGTGTACCGCCCGTCCAGCCGGCGGCTGCTGAAGAGCACCCATCGGCCATTGGAGGACCAGCTGTGGTAGCTCTCGGTGTCGTCGCTGTTCAGGGCGTCGGCGGCCCGTACATCGCCTGTTTCCAGGTTCATCAAGTATAGGTCGGCCTCCTTGTGCCAGATGGGGAAAGTGGCATAGGCCGATCCCGTAAAGAGCAGCCAGCGGCCGTTCACGCGCGGGAAGGAGACGGACAGGGTGTCACTCTCCCACACCGTGCGCGGGTCGCCGGTAAACCGGCCATCGGCAAAATCGATGGCCGACAGCCGATAGTGCATGCGTCCGCGGTTCTCCACCACGGGACCCAGACTGTCGGCCACGCAGTAATACAGCGTGTTACCGTCCGGTGCCCAGGAAGGGAACGTCTCCAGGCGGGAAGTGTTGCACAGCGGCTCGTACGTATACACGGAATCTGTCTGCAGGTCCATCAGGATGATGTCTGACCAGTGGTCGTACACCTCCACCTGCTGGCTGCCCGCAATGGGGAAACTCTGCTGTGTACTGTTGGAGGAGAAAACCAGATACCGGCCGTCGGGATGCCAGGCAGGATAAACGCCCTGCTTGTGCGGCCCCACGGTGGTCAGGTTAATCAGCCGGGGCTTTCCGTTCTCGATGAAAACCGTTCCGCCTCCCGCACCGCGGGCATGGAACATCATACGGGAAGGGTCTCCGGAATAGAACTGGTGGCAGTTGACACAACCGCCGCCGGTTGCCTGGTTGGTGACGATGGGCGTCTCTTTATAGGAAGCCAGTTCCCGTGCATAGAGTCCCATCTCTTTCCAGCCCTCATAGCCAGGTTCTATGAGGCGATATGCGATGTAAGGGTCAATGGCATCCTGGGAAACATAAACGGGGAAGGGTGCATAGCGCACACCCTTTCCCGTTTGTTTGTCCCAGGCACTCACGGCGTAGTAAAGCGTATCCTGTACCCGCGTAACCTGCACCTTGAAAGGCCGGCCGTCGGCCATCTCGAAAGAGAGGGCGGCCATCCCTTCCGGAACCGTTACGCCGATATAGTCGGGCACAATGGGCGGGTACACGGAACTGTCCGTGAACGCCACGCGCCCGCAGGAAAGCATTACTGTGGCCGCCAGGGCCATTGTGAGCACCCTCTTCATCAATAGAGATTCTGGAGGACGTTTTCCGGAATGGCGGAAATCTTCTTATAGGTATCCACCTCTTTTCCGCCGGCCGATGCAAGTGTGAGGGTTTCCCCGCTCACTGCCGCATCGTAAGGGCCCCAGGTGGATCCTCCGCCGTACGAGCCTGCCAGCTTACTGTCCGAGGTAAGCGTGTAGGTACCGGTGAACTTGGTGTACCGGCCCTCGCCTATCTTCTGGTACAGGGTGAAATTGCCACCATTGGTGAAATCCACGTATACAGACACCTGGACGTCACCCACGGACGCTTTGGTAGTTACGGAAGCGAGTTCCCAGATTCCCACAACGCCTTCAGAGGAGGGAGTGGGGTCGCCGCTTTCTTTCTTGCAGGCGACAAGGGCCAGCACGCAGGCGGCCATCAATAGTAGTTTCTTCATCATAACCATCCTCCTATGCCGTTACCGCCCGGAACATCACGGGCAATGATGGAAATTTCGCGGTCCAGTTCCATTCCTCCGGGCAGGTTGTTTCCGCCACCCACATGGTCACCGCCACCCACGGCCTTCACGGTAAGCTTACCGGAGCCAATCTTGGTGGGATAGATATGGAGACGGCCGAACTGGACATAGCCGTAGCATTCGCCCTCGGGGGTGCAGGGATACTTTTCCTGGCTTTCGCCGGAAATCTTCTGCAGGCCCAGGGCCTCGATAGTGCTCATGGGAATGTCTACGCCCAGATAGGTAAGGCTCACGGAAGAGGAACCGAAAGTCTCTTGCAGGTCTATCCACTGATCCTTGCCGATTTGTGCCGTAAGGGAAGGCTTTCCCTCAATGTGCATCATCAGACGCCAGGCGTCGATGGCACCGGTACCCATCTGGTGGTAATAAGGAGCCAAGGAAAGGGGAGAGTGTCCATAAGCATAGGTCTTCTCCGCCGTGCTGGCAATACGCTGGTCAATATCGTCCGTGGAAGAGAGGATGATTTCCTTGAATTCCTGAACGGTGAAAGTCTTGCCCAGCTGCTTGGCATAGCTCAGGGCCAGGGCCACCACGCCGCTCACGTGCGGGCAGGCCATGGACGTACCCTGCATATAGCCGTAGTCCGATCCCGCAATATCCTTGGGAAGGGTAGAGAGGACCATGGACAGCTGATACTTGTCCTTGGAGGCAAAATGATAGGCCTCACCGCCCGGAGCGGCAATGTTGCAACCAGGACCGTAATTGGTGTAGTAGGTGGGCAGGAAGTCCGGGCCGAAGGCCGATACGCTGATGATATCCACGAATGCACCCGGATAATGAGCATAATTATGATTCTCATTGCCGGCGGCGAAGATAGCGATATTGCCGTTCAGTACCGGATTGTTCTTGCTGGCCTCGAAATAGTGGATGGCATCAATCTCGGCCGAACTGTAGCGATAGAAGGCATTGTCGGAAGCGAACGAAGAAGTAAAGCCATAGGAGCAGGAGATAACGGAAGCGCCGTTATCCGCCGCATATTTTATGGCCTTGGAGGTGGAACCGCCCCGCTTGCCGGAGAAGATCTGGCAGGACATGATGCGGCAGCCGTCATTGTTTCCGCTGCCGCCGGCCAGGCCGGCCACGCCCTTATTGTTATTGCTTACAGCGGCAATGGTACCGGCACAGTGTGTTCCGTGACCGGAATCATCGGCGTTATTCCAGTTGATGTTGGCGTTGTTATCCACGAAATTGTATCCATAGATATCATCTACGAATCCGTTTCCGTCGTCATCGATACCGTTTCCGGGAATCTCACCCTCGTTCACCCACATATTGGCAGCCAGGTCGGGATTGGAATAGCACACAGCTTCATCCACCACGGCCACGATGATGTCCCGGTCGCCGCAGGTCAGGTTTTTCCACACGTCTTTCACGTTAACGTCGGCACCTTTGACAGCCGTGGGAGAATAGGCTTTGCTGCCCTGGTTGTCGTAGTGCCACTGGTCCTTGAGCATAGGGTCGTTGTGGGAACCATCCACTGTCCCCTTCGTAGCGAATACTTCGGGAACCGGATAGGCTATGCCGTCAGAAGCCTTCTGAGGAATGCAATTGTATTCGGCTACCTGTACCTGATCCAGTGCCGCAAGGCCCAGGATGGAACGGTCTATATCCTGTCCCTCCTCCAGGGTTACCTCGTACCAGCGGTCCAGGCCGAACCGGTGTTCCAGTTCTTCCTTCCCCTTCACGGAGTGGAAGACGGGCTCCACGGACAGTACACCATCCTGGTAGCAGGCCGCCAGATCGTCGGCCGAAGGAACTGTCTGGAATTTTACCATAAAGGAAGAGGGAGCGTATTCGTCTCCCAACTTCACCAATTTAGTCTCGGGATTGGAAACTAATTCCGGCTGCGGGGCCTCCAACTCTGCAGGACGCTGGCAGGAAAGGGCCAGGGCCGCGAGGGCGAAGGATAACAGAATGAACTTGGTCTTCATTTTGTCGTTTTTATAGGAAAAGTCCGGCGGGGGTCACCCGCCGGGCTTCATCCCAGATTAATATAAAATCAATTGCTTAGCGAACATCATTGTTCTTTTCGCACTTGACGGTGCCAGAAGTATGATCCTTACGGGTGTAATTTACCTTTGCGGCTACGCTCACCGGCTGAGGATCGCGCTCGAAGGTGAAGTTTTTCACTACGCCAGACTTTTTAAACATAGCAGGCATATTACTCTGAACGGCAGAAGGTGCAGCAGCTTCTGCTTCGCCAATCGTGATAACCACATCACCCAGGGAAGCAATAGGATTGTAACCGGACAAAATAACATTCAGGCTACCGGCAGGGAAAGTAAACGTATTGTTCTCAAACGTGCCGTACTTTCCTTCTACAGATACAACAGCTATCCAACCATAAGAACTGGAATAGATACCGAAAGGCTGTTGTTCAACATAAACCTTCTGAGGATCTTCACCATGAATGTAAAAATCTGTAGTCCAATATGAAGGATATTGAGACATATCCGTACCTTCGTAGAACCAAGTGGCAAGGGCGCACTGATAACCAGATACATTATAGAATCCAGGCGTATTTGCTTCTTCGAAAACTTCGCATGCATACACGTTGGGATCTTCGCCAAATATAGGAGCAAGCGCACCGTCGACCAAAGTACCGGAACCTAAGCTATTCCAAACGTAAGGCATAGGTTCAGTGGTGTATTTGCCGACAGCGAATTGGTCCATACTGCCGTTGGTGGCCCATACAATCACATAGTAAGTGGTTTTGGCATCCAAATTATTCAGAACGGTATAATAACCGCCCTCTCCGTTAATGGCAGCCAGATCCTCTTCGGTTGCACCGTACTCTTCGGCATCTTCCTTCACGGCATCAAGAACAACATCGGAACCATACTTGGCAATGGTAGCCTCGGTGAAGATACCGGCATGAACCTCGGTAAGATCCTTACCGGAGATACCATAGGCGAAGGAATCATAATTGTGATAGCTGGTGTATCGGGCGGGGGTATCCTCCGTGAAAACGTTCAGAACTACTTTGTATTCTTCCTCATCCTCCGCAGAAACATACTGGAAGGTGACGCTGCCGCTATTCTGGGCTGCATTAGCATTGTCATAGGCAACAGCCACAAATGTGTAGACACCGGTAGCTTCAGGAGATACGCCCAGAGTAGCATACTTCACGCCCTCTTCCTCATCCATTTCGAATTCGTTGAAGGACACGGAAGCATCGGTTCCATCGGTAATGGCGGCCACCTTGTTGGCAACCTGGGTAGCGGTGAGTTCGCCTTCATAGATGGCGTACTTGATTCCAGCTACATCAAGACCGGCTTCCAGATAGATGGGAGACTTGCCATTGCTGGGATAGTCGCTCTCCACCTCGAAGGAGTAGTCTACGCGGGTGAAACCGTCAGCAATGAAATAGCTGGAATAAGAATCGGGTTTCCAACCACCGGTACCGGGGATATAGTAGAAAATCTGGAAGAAGAAACCACCGTTTCCGTCATAGTAACCTGCGGGATAGCCATCGCCAGGGTTACCTTCGATGTTGGCGTCATCCAGCCAGGAACCGTACAGTTCGTCAATGCTATAACCACGTGCATTCCAGTACCAGAACCAGTCATAAGCGTTAATGGGGCTGGCCGGGTTGGGAGTAGCCACCCAATCACCGCCATTATAGTCAAAGCCGATATACTGGGTCACGATTTCGACGAAGTCATTGCCTTCGCTGTTGGTGTGGCTAGCCTTGGTGCCAGGTTTGTAAACACTGGGCTGATCGCCGACATACCAACGTACGGAAAGGTTTGCGATAGGATCGCCATGCCACAGACCGACGGGAGAACCGTCAATTTCATCAATGCTGTTGAAGAAGCAGGTACGGATACCGTCTACCTCATAGTACTTCATGGTTGCGTGTCCCTCACCACGGCTTCCAGACCAGATGTGCGTGAAGGTGAACACAGCGGGTTCCTGAGTCTTGGGATTCAGGAAGTCCTTCATTTCCACACGCAGGACACTGAAGTCGATGCTGACAGGATTGCTGTTGTACAGGGAAGCGTACTGGTTGTCTTCAATGGTGAAGCTGGCCTTGTAGTTCACGCCTTCCTTGGCCTTGTCGAAACGCACCTTGATGGTGGTTTCCTTCTGACCGTCGGCAAACTTAATATCCTGGGGAACGAAGATGCCGTCCTCGGAGTAAGTAATCGTCACGGGAACCGTGATGGCACCGCTGTCATTGGTACGGGCAACGGTAATCTCAATCTCGGGATCATCAAACGGGCTGTATACATGGTCACCGCTGGCTTCCTGAGTGGGGAAGTAAACGCCGTAGCAGCCGGCTACCTCAGCGGGGCTGGGAGTGCGCGGGTTCACCTCCTGTTCTTTCTGGCAGGAAAGAACAGTGAGGGAGGCCACGGCGGCTATAGAAAGGATATAGATTAACTTTTTCATGTCTCGTACTGTTTTAATTAGTCAGTAACACCGTCACGGAGACCGGGATTCATGTCAATGGTGGGCTGCTGGCCACCCTTGTTGTCCTCGATACCAAAGTTGGTATTCATTTCGCCCTGAGGGAAACGCATGCGGAGCCAGGGATCCTGGGAATCCAGGTTGAAGCGGAAAGCGTCGGCGATGTTGGAGGTGGTAGCACCGTGGGAACGGACGATAGGTTTGTCCAGACGGAGGTTGTCAAACACACCAAAGCCTTCGCCCCAGAGTTCGATACGACGCTGGTACCAGATTTCATCAAGCAGGGTACGGCCACCGGCATCGGCGCTGTAAGCGGGATCACGATAAGTCTGAACAAAGTTCTCCAGAATGGTCTTGGCGGCACCGGGATCGGTGTGGGCCTTGGCCTCGGCCTGGATCAGGATCATTTCCTCTACGCGCATCAGAGGCATGTCTTCTTCATTGACAGTGGTGGCAATGGAGAAGGTACCGAACTTGACGTTGGTGTAGGGCAGGAAGGCAAGCTTGTTGTCACCGTCGTCGGCGTTGGCCACGTCGTTGAAACCGGGCCACTTGAGACCGTCCAGCAGCGGGGACTCCAGGTTCTCGTCTACCCACCAGCCCTTACGGACGTCGGTAGCGGGAATCTTGTTCCACAGCAGGCTGTTGATGCAGGTATAAACCTGGCAGGCAGGAGCATAACCCTGACCGGAGAAGGAACGCAGCCAGGAAGTGGTGGTGGCATACAGACCGTTGCTCTGCACGTTGGAAGGCAGGCCGGTGGCCATGTCATAACCCCAGATCCAGTTGTGTTCTTCGATGTTGTAGAAAGCGGGAACGGAAACCTCGGCGATGGAGGCGGGTTCGTAACCTTCGGCGGCCTTCACTGCATCGTTGTAAGCGGCATCCCAGTTACCCAGAATCAGGTTGGCACGGGCGCGGAGGCCATAAGCAACGTTGCCGTCGATGTACATCTTGGATTCGCGGGCGGCACCTTCCAGTTTCTCTACGGCATAGTTCAGGTCTTCCATCACGAAGTCGTAGATCTGCTTCACGGTAGCGCGGGGGTTGTTGGTGAAGTCCACGGGCTCACCGGTTACCAGCGGTACGCAAGGGAGGTCGGCACCCAACTTACCTTCGGCTCTCACGTTGGTGAGGGGAGCGAACTGGTACTGGGGAGCCAGGAGCATGTAGGAGTAGGCGCGCAGCACGCGGGCCTGGGCAATCATGTTGATGGCGTTCTCATCCGTTACGTCCTCCGGGAAGCCGGCGACGAAGGTGTTCACATCACCAATCATATTAAAGGGAGCCTGGTAACGCAGGCGGGGGTTACGGTAGGTGTTGTTACGGGAAGAATATTCACCGCAAACGGAGAACCAGTTATAACCGCTATCGGCGATGACGGCATCGGCGCCCTCAAGGTCGTTGCAGAACAGGATCATCAGGAATCCCCAGTCGTCCGGGGTATTGGCCAATTTGGTAGGCTTACCAATATTGGTGAACATACCGTTGAAGGATGCGGACGCACGCGAAGGGGCGATGATATTGGTCTCCTGAACCTGCTTGGTAAGCATGGTACCGCTCTGAGGGAGGATGTCATCCATTTTGGTGCAGGCGGCAAAGGCAAGACCAACAGCTAAAACGAAGAATAATTTATTCAGTTTCATGTCTTTATCCTTTAAGAATTAGAAAGTGAGCGTGATACCTCCGGTGATGGAACGCATGGCACCATAAGAGGAGGAACCCTGATCCATAGTAAAGGAACCCAGACCGAAAGCGTTACGAGGGTCAAGACCCTTGCGGGCAGCGAAGACTGCCAGGTTCTCACCGGCTACATAGAAACGGAGAGAGGAGATCTTGATTTTCTGGGTCCACTTGGTAGGAAGCGTGTAACCAAGGGTTACGTTGTTGATGCTCAGATAGTTGGAGCTTACGAAGAAGCGATCCACGGCACTCTGGGCCACAGAGGTGTCACCATCCATACGAGGGATGTTGCTGTTGGGATTCTCGAGCGTCCAGGCGTTGAGTACGTCCTTGTGCCAGGCCTGACCGGCCGAAGCCTGGGTCCACATCAGCTGCTGGTAGTTACCGTCATAGTACTTGCCGCCCAGCTGGAAGGAGCACTGGATGGAGAAGTCAATGCCAAAGGCGTTGAGGCTGGTACCGAAACCGCCATAGAGTTTAGGCAGCACGGAGCCCAGTTCATACTTGGTAGCGTCGGAGAAGATGGTAGTGGTCTCATCGGTGTAGCTGATTACCTTACCGTTGGCATCGGTTTCTTCCGTGCGCTTCCAGTAAAGGGCTTCACCGGTTTCGGGATTCACACCGGCATATTTGTACATATAAGCGTCGTACAGGGAACCGCCCACCTTGTAGATGAAGTTACTGCCACGGATACCCTTTTCAGGATCCACGGACTCATCCAGGGAGAGGATGGTGTTCTTGTAGTGGCTAAGGTTCACGTTCCAGTCCCACTGAACATTCTTGGTGCGCACGATGGCACCGTCCAGGGACAGTTCAACGCCACGGTTGCGGATGGAACCCACGTTCACGGGCATGGCGCCGGTGGGGTTACCGGAAGACAGCGGAACGCTCTTGGAATAGAGCAGGTCCTTGGTGTCACGGTTGAAGTACTCCAGGGTACCGTTCAGTCTGTTGTTGAACAGTTCGAAGTCAACACCCAGGTTGAAGGAGTGAGAGGTTTCCCAGGTGAGGTCCTCATTACCCTTGTAGGTCATGGCGATGGAGTAGTTGGTACCGTCGTAGGAGTGCTGGTACTGGTCGGACCACGGGAAGTAGCCGTCCAGGCCGTCGTTACCCTGAACACCATAGCTGATTTTCAGTTTGAGGAGGTCCACTGCGGGAGCGTTGAACCAGTTCTCACGGCTGATCACCCAGGCGGCGCCCACGGAACCGAAGTTACCCCAGCGGTGACCCGGAGCGAAGCGGGAAGAAGCGTCGCGACGGAAGGAAGCGCTCAGGAAGATGGTGTTGTTGTCGTCGTACTGCACGCGGGCCAGGAAACCCTGGGTCATGTAAGCGGTGCTATAGGACTCAGCTACCTTGTTGTCGGAACCGTCAGCGTTGTTCAATTCGCCCACCAGAGGGTTGAAGAGGTGGTCGTTGTAACCGGACAGGGACTGGTACTTGCGGGTATACTGCTCGTAACCGGCCAGGATGTCGAAGTGATGGATCTCGGCAATATTGAACTTGTACTCGGCCAGATACTGCTGGTTCACGGTGAACATGCGGCTGTGACCCACGGAGGTGGCACCGTCCACGTTGGAAGCGGAACCGAACTGGCTGTACAGGTAGTTGTAACGGGTATTGTCATCGGTGAGACCCACGTTGGCGTTCAGGGTGAAGCCCTTGAAAGGAGTGAGGATGAGGCCCCACTTGCCCACCAGAACGTCGGCGTAGGACTTCTTCACGTCGTTGTAGAGGTCACGGATAGCGTTACCTACGAAGTTCGGACGCTTGAAGTTGGTGTTGTTGGAGTCATAGATCTGACGACCATTCTCGGTGTACAGATAAGGATTGCCGTTCTCGTCAACCTTACGCACATACAGCGGATAGATGGGGCCGATGTTGTTGGCAATGTAGAAAGCGTTGCCGGAGGAACCCCAGGAACCGGAAGACACGTTGTTGGAGTCGGAGTAGGAATAGCTCATGTTGGTCACGAAGCGGATCCACTCCTTGATCTGATATTCAGCATTCAGACGGGCAGTGAAGCGCTGGTAACCGGAGTTGTACACGATACCGCCATCGTTCAGGTAACCCAGGCCGGCATAGTAGTTGAAACGGTCGCTGGCGCCGCTGGCGGAAACGTTGTATTCCTGACGGATAGAGTTGTGGAAGGTCTCGTT
>JAFWPA010000087.1 GCA_017509685.1 Bacteroidales bacterium | reverse complement strand
AGAGGCAGAACCCGTCGTGGTGCTTGGCTGTGATGATAATCTCCTTGAAGCCGTTGTCGGCGGCGGTCTTCACCCACTGGTCGGTGTCGATGGTACCCGGCTTGTAGTTATTGAGGAGCAGGCTCTCGCTCCAGGCTTTACCGTTACAGGTGGGATTTTCGCCGTCCCAGCCGCTGAAGGTGGCCTGTCCGTAGTGGTAGAACATCAGGAGCTCCTGGCGCTGCCAGGCCACCTGGCCCTCGGTGGGCAGGGCGCCATAGCCGGTGGGGGCGCCGGGATCGGTGCCAGGGTCGGTGCCCGGATCTGTACCGGGGTCGGTGCCCGGATCTGTACCGGGGTCGGTACCGGGGGTATCGGTGCCGGTTTCGGTGCCGCCTTCCTTCTGCTCATCTGTCTTGTGAGTTTCGGGGGTGCAGGTACATCCCAAAGCAAAGGCCACACCTGCTATGGCCAGGAATTTCCAGTATTTCATCGTTATTCAGGTATTAAGGTCATTTCGTATTGGTAGGCCCGGTCGCTCCAGAGCGTCCGGGTGGGTTCGGGGCGGGCGCCCCAGCTGTCATAGCCGCCCACGCCGCTCATGCGGTAGTCCACGCACACTTCGGTAAAGTCTCTCACGGGAATGTCGCAAAGGTGCGTCTGCGCCTTGCCGGGACCGCCGTCCAGGTCTTCCACGCCCTGGCGCAGGGCGTTAAATTCAAAGGAGCCTTCTACGCGCACGGGGCCGATTTCCAGCCAGGAGACATCCGTGTGGTGGCCGCTTTCCTGCGGACGCACGTAAGGATAGTATTCGGCCTGGGCCGATGAACTCCAGATACGCTTGAAACTGGCGCTGCAGCGGTCCCAGTAATTCTCCCAGGGGCCGCGGCCGAAGTAGCGGAAGCGGTCATCGGCCATGCGGAAGCGGAATCCCAGACGCGGAATCTCCACACCCGTCAGGTCTGGGGCAGGCGCCGTCTCCACGCGGATACGCAGGCTGCCGTCGGCGCCCACGCAGTACGTTTCCCGCGCGCGCACGCCCGTACCTTCTACCACGATGACGGCCTTCCCGTCTTCCTGCCGGACGCTCACGTGCAGCGGGCAACTGTACTGCCGGTACACCTGCGTACGGGCCGGAGCGCCGTTCCCATAGTCATTGTCATTGGACGGACGCCAGAAGTTGGGACGGATACCGAAGGTGGGGTCGACGAGGTCTTTCCCCTTCACTTTCCAGCTCTTCACACACCCCGTGGCCTTGTCAAAGACCAGTTCCACCTTATTACTATATACAGTTATCTGCGCGTCGTCTTCCGTTATGCTCACACTTCCTTTTACGCTGCGTTCCACCGGAACGGTAGTGTCCTTGAGCAGGATTTCCTCTGTTGCCACCACGTCCTTTCCTTCATACACCTCGAAGAAGAGGCGGTACTCCCCTGCCTTTTTCGTGCGGGGAAGCCTCAGGGTAAAGGTTTCGGCCTCCTGCGGAGCGGTGGCAAAATGCATTTTATGGCTGAACCACCAGAAGGGACGCCTGCCATCCCGCTCTACCCACCATTTTACACGGTAACCGTCCAGGGAGGTAAAGTAATGGCGGTTGAAAATCTGGAACTGTCCGTTTTCGGCATCCAGCGCGCGGATGCTCACATTCTGATAGACGTGCTGCACTTCGTAGAAGGCGGGATGCGGCTGCCGGTCGGGGTTCACGATACCGTTGCAGCAGAAGTTGCCGTCGGACGGGGCGCTTTCCCCATAGTCGCCGCCATAGGTCCAGCCGCGTTCCTTGTCATAGAGGCCCTGGTCTACCCAGTCCCAGATGAAACCGCCCTGCAGATGCGTGTGGGCGTAAATCTGCTCCCACTGCCAGTCCAGGGATCCGGTAGAATTGCCCATGGCGTGGGCGTATTCACTGGGGCATACGGGGCGTTCGAAATAGGTCTCCCCCATCCGGCGGAACCAGTCGGCGCCGGGGTACTGGGGCACAATCATGTCGGTGTTCCACTCGTATTCGGCCCGTTCATACACTACGGGGCGGTTCTGGCCGTTTTCCTCCAGCGCCTTGAGTTCTCGGTACGCATTGTAGAAGTTAATGCCGTTGCCGGCCTCGTTACCCAGGGACAGGATAGTGACGCAGGGGTAATTGGCCGTACGGCGGTACATGTTCAGGATACGGTCTATGTGCTTAGGATACCACTCCGGCCTGTTACCCAAGGTCCTGTCCAGGCTGTAACCCATGCCGTGGCTTTCCACATTGGCTTCGTCGTACACATAGAAGCCCAGGGAGTCGCACAGCTCGTAGAACTCCCGCGGCTGCGGGTAGTGGCAGGTGCGGATGGCGTTAATATTGGCCCGCTTCATCAGGAGCATGTCCTCCAGCAAGTCTTCCTTCGTCACATAATGGCCGGTATAGGGATTGTGCTCGTGCAGGTTCACACCCTTGAACTTGACCGGTTGGCCGTTCAGGAGAAGGGCTTTCACTTCCCTGTCACCGTCTTTCACCGTCTGGATTTCCAGGCGGCGGAAACCCACGTGAAAGCGGGTGTATTCGCCGTTTACCTGCAATAATAAAGTATACAGTTCCGGCGTTTCGGCGCTCCAGCGGCGCACGTGAGGGATGCTGGCGCTATCCTCCATGGGCAACCGCCCGGCGGCAACCCGGGTTCCGTCCCTGTCCAGCAGCTCATAGCCGGCTTCCACGGGCTGCGCGCTGCGCATTTCCAGGCCGAAGAGGCCGGTTTCCAGGTCATCGGCCAGGGTAGAAACTACGCTAAAGTCAAAGCCCGTATCGGCTTTCTCGCTGGACAGGTACACGTCCCGCTCCAAGCCGCTCAGGCGCCAGAAGTCTTGGTCTTCCAGGAAGGATCCCGTGCTGTAACGGTACAGTTGCAGCACAATTTCGTTCTCTCCTTCCTGCACATATTCCGTGATGCGGTAGCGGGCCAGGCTCTTGGAATCCTCTCCATAACCCACCTCCCGGCCGTTCACATAGACGTAGCAGCCGCTTTTGGCACCGCAAAGATTCAGGTACACCTCCCGGCCCTGCCAGTTTTGGGGCAGGGTAAAACGCCGGTGATACAGCGCCGACGGAAAGGCTTCGGGCAGGACCGGCGGCACCGGGTCCTTGGGACAGAAGTCGTAAGGAATGTTGGTATAGATGGCGGTTCCCCAGCCCTGCACTTCCCAGTTACCGGGAACCCGGATCCGGTCCCACTGCTCCGGAACGGCCATCTGACGGTGGTCTTCAAAGTATTTGAAGTCCCATTCGCCGTTCAGGTCCAGGTAGTTTTCGCTCTCCCGGATGCTCCGGGCAAGAGCGTCTTCCCGGCTGGCAAACCACACCACCTCCGTACGCCGGGTTTCGGCATTCACGGAGGTTACCTGCATATCCTGCCAGTAAGGCAGCACCGTCAAAAGCAAAAGGGAGGCAATGAGCATATTACCGGTAATTTACAGTTGTCGTCTGCCGGATGTCGTCCGACGATGCACCCACCTGAATTTCAAATTCGCCGGGTTCCACCACGCGTTTCATAGCCGGATTCACCACTTCAAAGGCGCTGCGGTCCAGCTTCAGCTGCACGGTCACAGTTTCGCCGGGCTGAATGTGCACGCGCCGGAAGGCCCGCAGCTGCTTGCGCGGCCGGGCCGTGGAGGCCACCAGGTCACGCACATAGAGCTGCACCACCTCGTCTCCCGCCAGGGAACCCGTGTTGGTCACGTCCACGGAAACCGTCATTTCCGGCACGCTGCCTTCCGTGCGCAGGGCACCGTACTCAAACGTGGTGTAGCTGAGTCCGTAGCCGAAGGGATACAGCGGCTGTGCGCTCTCTTCCACGTAGTCGTGGGAGAAGGGTACCTTTCTGTTATAATAGACCGGCAGCTGTCCCACGCTGCGGGGCACGCTCACCGGGAGGCGTCCGGCGGGGTTGTAGCCGCCCATAAGGACATCGGCCAGGGCCGTTCCGCCTTCCTGGCCGGGATACCACAGGGTAAGGAGGGCGTCGGCGTTACTGGCCGCCCAGTTCTTGTTCAGGGGCCGGCCTTCGATATACACCACCACCAGCGGCTTGCCGGCGGCCTTCAGCGCCTGCAACAGGGGCAGCTGGTCTCCCAGCAGGTCCAGCGTGCTGCGGTCGAAGCCTTCGCCGGCCTCCATATCCGAGACCGAAGCCTCGTCCACCACGGCGGCGCCGGTGTCGATGTACCGGGTCTTGAAGTCGCGGGCCGACGAGCCGCCCACAACGGCCACCACTACGTCGGAGCGGCGGGCGACCTGGACGGCATCGGCAATACGGGACAGACGGGTGTCGCGGATGGCGCATCCCTTCACATAGTCCACGCGGGCGCCGGCAGCCTGCAGGCCTTCCAGCATGGTGACCACGTTGTCCGGGTCCTGCGGGGCGGTGTAGTCGCCCAGCTGGTTGTACATATTGTGGGCATTGGGGCCGATGAGCGCAATGCGGGTACCGGCCCGCAGGGGCAGCACGCCGTCGTTTTTCAGCAGCGTCACGCTTTCGCGGGCAGCCTGCGCGGCCACCTCCACGTGGGCGGCGCTGCGCACATCGGCGGCCGATTCTACCGGAAGATAAGGGTTGTCGAAAAGTCCGGCTTCGAACTTACGCTCCAGCACGCGGCGGACGGCACGGTCCACCACAGCCACGGGCACGCGGCCTTCTTCCACCGATTCCTTGAGCAGGGAGAAGCAGTTGGCGCCCAGGTCCACGTCCACGCCGGCGCGGAGGGACATCTCACCGGCCTCCCGCTTGTCGCGGGCCACCTTATGGCTCCCGGCAATGCCGTCGATGCTCTCCAGGTCGCTCACCACGAACCCCCGGAAGTTCCAGCGGTCCCGGAGGAGGCCTGTAAGCAGTTTTTCGTTGCAGGTAGAGGGCACGCCGTCTATGGTATTATAAGAGGTCATGACGCTGAGCGCGCCGTTATCGATAGCCGCCTTGAAGGTGGGGAACACATTCTCTTCCAAGTCCCGCTCGCCGATGTGACTGGGACTGCCGTTATGGCCGCCCTCGGGAATACCGTAGGCCACGAAGTGCTTGAGGGTAGAGATGACGCCCTTGGAGGACGTGCCGCGCACCATGGCCGATGCCAGCTCGCCGGTAAGGAACACATCCTCGCCGTAGGTTTCCTCCACGCGCGACCAGCGGGGTTCGCGGGCCAGGTCAATCACCGGGCCGTAGCCGATGGTGCCGCCCTGGGCCATCAGTTCGGCGCCGATGGTCCTGCCCACCTCTTCCAGGAGAGCGGTGTCCCAGGTGGCCGCCAGGCCAATGGAGGTAGGGAAAACGGTGGTGCCAATGGCCATATGCCCGTGCGGGGCTTCCTCGGCCAGGATCACGGGGATGCCCAGGCGGGTGGAATCCATGGCATAGTGCTGCAGGGCATTGTAGGCCTGTACGGCCAGGGCGGGATTCAGCCCCGTCTCCAGGGTTTTGCGGGTCCAGGGATCGGCCCGGAAAGTGGCCCACAGCATGCCGCCGTGCCGTTCCTGGATGAACTGGCGATAGTTGTCGGAGATTTGCACCCTGTCGGTACCCACCTTCTCATACATGGGCCATCCCAGGGGGCACAGCAGCTGTCCCAGCTTTTCGTCCAGGGTCATCCGGCCCAGCAGATCCTCTACCCTGTCTTCCACAGAGGCGGTGCTGTCCTTATATAAAAGTGTCTTGGGGGAACAGGCGGCTCCGGTGAGGAGCAACGCCGTGATAAAGAATCTGTTAAAATGTTTTAGCGTCATGGGTATAATTAACTGCGCAAATTTACAAATAATTTGGTAAAGTTTTTGCAAAAACATTTGGATGTATCAAAAATCCATTCTATCTTTGCAGTGTAATAGAATACTAATACAGCGGGCAAATGGCGCTTATCGAACTCAAAGACATTAACAAAACCTACAACAACGGGCAGCCGCTGCACGTGTTGAAAGGAATTGACCTGAATATCGAACGGGGAGAATTCGTGTCCATCATGGGCGCGTCCGGTTCCGGAAAGAGCACCCTCCTGAACATCCTGGGCATCCTGGACAATTACGATACAGGCACCTACACCCTGGACGGAAAACTCATCAAGGACCTGAGCGAGAAACAGGCGGCGGATTACCGCAACCGCATGATTGGCTTCATCTTCCAGAGCTTCAACCTCATCAGCTTCAAAACGGCCGTAGAGAACGTGGAACTGCCCCTGTATTATCAGGGTGTTCCCCGCCGCCAGCGCCACGACATGGCTATGGAGTATCTGGAAAAACTGGGGCTCACCCAGTGGGCCTCCCACTTCCCCAACGAGATGTCCGGCGGTCAGAAGCAGCGCGTTGCCATCGCCCGCGCCCTCATCACCAGCCCGCAGATTATCCTGGCCGATGAACCCACCGGCGCCCTGGACTCCAAGACCAGCGTAGAAGTGATGCAACTCCTGAAAAAACTGAATCAGGAAGAGGGCATTACCATCATCGTGGTCACGCACGAAAGCGGCGTGGCCAATGAGACCGACAAGATCATCCACATCAAGGACGGCGTCATCGGCCAGATTGAAGAAAACATCCACCACGACGCCTGGGGCGGTCCCCTCATGAAGTAATGCGAATAGAGATTATCCACGAAATAGCCAGTTCCCTCCGGAACAACAAGCTGCGCACGGCCCTCACGGGCTTTGCGGTAAGCTGGGGCATTTTCCTGCTCATCGCTTTGCTGGGAGCCGGCAACGGCCTGATGAATTCATTTATGGGAAACATCCAGGACTACGTTACCCTGGATATCTCCGTGGAAGGGTGGCGCACCTCCAAACCCTACAAAGGTTACAAGGAGCGCCGTCGTATCCAGTTGGACCAGAAAGACGTAAATTACACCAAGGGAACCGATTGGGAAGGCGTTATCGAGAACGTAACCACCACCACTTCCTCCACCAGTTCCGTCCTTTCTCTGGAAGGCCGTACAGTAGGCGGCTGGATCAACGGCGTGGTGCCCGAATACCAGGAACAGAACAAAATCAAGATGGCCGCCGGCCGTTTCATCAATCCCACGGACATCCGGGAGAAGAGGAAAGTGATGGTCATCGCCCTGTCCCAGGCCAAGGAGCTGATGCCCGGAAAGCCGGAAGAAGTGGTGGGCCGATGGATTGCAGCAGGAAGCATCTCCTACCAGGTAGTGGGCATCTACCACACCGACGAAGGGGATTTCCGCCGCCGCGTGAACATTCCCTATACCACTTATAAAGGTATCTACGACAGCTCCGACAAGATTGAGAGCATCACCTTCAACGTAAACGGTCCCAAGACCCTGGAGGAGCACCAGGCCTTCGAGGAAGAGTATACCGGCGCCCTCAAGCGCATGCACGACATAGCCCCTGACGACAACCAGGGCATCTGGGTAATGAACGGATACACGCAAAACCTGCAGATGAACAAGGCGCAGGGTATCCTTCGCATCGCCCTGTGGATCCTGGGCCTTCTCACCCTGGTGAGCGGCATCGTGGGCGTTTCCAACATCATGCTCATCACCGTGAAGGAGCGCACCCACGAGTTTGGCATCCGCAAGGCCATCGGCGCCCGTCCCGGTGCCATCCTCAAGCTCATCATCTCCGAGAGCATCTGTATCACCGCCGTCTTCGGCTACGCGGGGATGTTTCTGGGAATGATTGCCTGCGAGATTATGGACAAGACCGTGGGACAGAAAGCCGTGGACATCGGCTTCGAGGAAATCCGTATGCTGGTGAACCCCACCGTGGGGCTGGACGTGGCCCTGGAAGCCACCCTGCTCCTGATTATCGCCGGCACCCTGGCCGGGGCTGTCCCCGCCTGGAAAGCCGCAAAAGTAAAACCCATTGAAGCCCTGAGAGCCGAATGAAAAAGTGGTTTGACACCGATACTTTCCGGGAAATCCTGGACAGCATCCTGCGGAACAGAAGCCGCAGCTTCCTCACCGGCTTCGGCGTGTTCTGGGGTATTTTCATGCTGATGCTCCTCATCGGCGGCAGCCAGGGGCTCAAGGAGTTAATGAACAACACCTTCGAAGGATTCGCGCAGAACACCTGCATCGCCTTCTCCAACAACACGTCCAAGCCCTTCAAAGGCTTCAAGAAAGGGCGCACCTGGGAGATGAACTATGCCGATGTGGACCGCCTCAAGAACCTGATGCCGGAACTGGAGACGGTCACCCCTACCGTAAGTCTCTGGGGCAAGAGCGTGGCGCGGAACGAAAACACCTACACAGACGCCGTGGTAAAGGGCGCCCGGGCCGATTACGTGAACATCGAGACGCCCAAGATGATGTATGGCCGATACCTCAACGAGGCCGACCTGGCCCAGGAGCGCAAAGTCTGCGTGCTGGGTAAAAAAGTGTACGCCAACCTGTTCCCGGAGGGCGGAGACCCCTGCGGGCAGCGCATCCGCATCGGCGGCACCTATTACAGCGTCATCGGCGTGGACTGGCGGGAGGCAGGCAACATCAACATCAATGGCAGCAGCTCCGACGCCGTTACCATTCCTCTCACCCAGGCCGTCAGGGCCTATAACCTGGGCAACAACATCCAGATGCTGTGCTTCACGGCCAAGCCGGGGTATACGATGAGCGACCTCACGCCCCGCGTACGGGAAATCCTGGCCCGGGCGCATTACTTCGACCCCACCGACGAACAGGCCCTGTTCCTGCTGAACACCCAGCTCATCTTCGGCATCATAGACAACCTGTTCAAGGGCATCAACTTCCTGGTGTGGCTCATCGGCCTGGGAACCCTGCTGGCCGGCGTGATAGGCGTATCCAACATTATGATGGTGAGCGTGAAGGAACGCACCACGGAGATTGGCATCCGCCGCGCGATTGGCGCCACACCCCATCAGATTCTGGGACAGATCATTTCCGAGAGCATCGTGCTCACGCTGGTGGCAGGCATGGCAGGCATCGTGTTCAGCGTGCTCATCCTGGCCGGTGTAGAGGCGGCCATGACGCAGGACGGCATCCTGAAGGCCGCCTTCCAGGTGCCCTTCGGCACGGCAGTGCTGGCAGCATCCCTCCTCACGGTTCTGGGTGTGGTGGCCGGCCTGATGCCGGCATCCCGCGCTATGCAGATCAAGCCCGTAGACGCTATGAGAGACGAATAAAAAACAGTTACAGATATGAAAAAGTTTGGTAAAATTTTGATGGTCGTTCTGGTTGCCGCCCTTTTCATCGGCACCTTTGCCTACCTGTTCCAGCGGTCCAAGCCCAAGGAAATCCAGTATCAGGAAGTGATGCCGGAAAAGGGCGATATTTCCAAAAGCACCGTGGTCACGGGCAAAATCCAGCCCCGGGACGAAGTGAACGTGAAGCCGCAGATCAACGGAATCGTGGCCGAGCTGTACAAAAAGGCCGGTGAGACCGTGCAGCAGAACGAGGTCATCGCCAAGCTCAAGGTGATTCCGGACATGAGCCAGCTGTCGTCGGCCCAGAGCCGCCTGCGCCTGGCCGAAGTGAACCTCACCCAGGCCCAGACCAACTACAAACGTGAAAAGGAGCTGTTCGACAAGAACCTGGTGAGCGCCGAGGAATTCGAAAAGGTGAGCCAGGCGCTGGAGCAGGCCAAGGAAGAGCGTTCCATCGCCCAGGAGACCCTGGAGATCGTGCGCGACGGCGTGTCCTCCTCCAACAAGAGCGGGAGCACCACCCTGGTGCGCTCCACCATATCGGGCCTCATCCTGGACATCCCGGTGAAAGTGGGTAACAGCGTCACCATGTCCAACACCTTCAACGACGGTACCACCATCGCCACCGTGGCCAACATGGACGACCTCATCTTCGACGGCAACATCGACGAGACGGAAGTGGGCCGCCTCCACGTGGGCCTGCCCGTACGCATCACCGTGGGTGCCCTGCAGGACGTGCACTTCGACGCCGCCCTGGAGTACATCTCCCCCAAGGCCACCGAAAGCAACGGCACCAACCTCTTTGAAATCAAGGCCTCCGTCAAGGTTCCTTCCGGCGTCACCATCCGCAGCGGCTACAGCGCCAACGCCGAGATTGTGCTGGAGCAGGCGCCGGGCGTGCTCACCTTGGCCGAAAGCGCCATCCAGTGGGAGGGCGACAGCACCTTCGTCTATGTGAAAGCGGCCGAAGGCTGGGACAAACGGCCGGTGGAAACCGGTCTCTCCGACGGTGTGAACATCGAAATCAAGAGCGGTCTTTCCGAAGGCGAGACCGTGCGCGGAACGGAAATCATCAAAGCCAAGAAATAAGCCATGAAAGCACTGCTCATAGCCCTGGCGGTGATGACCCAGCCCGCCGACTCCCTTCCGGACCTCAGCCACCCCTGGACCCTTCAGGAGTGCACGGAATGGGCTCTGGACCACAACCTTTCCCTGGCCACCCAGCAGGTGAGCGTAGAGGGAAAGCGCATAGACAAGAACACCGCCGACATGGCCTGGCTCCCTTCCGTGAACGGTTCCGCCAGCGAGAACTGGAGCTTCGGCCGCGGTATCGGCGGCAACAATACCTATGAGAACGGCAACAGTTCCAGCACCAGTTTCAACCTGGGTGCCAACATGAACCTCTTCGACGGCCTGGCCACGCCCCGCCGCATGCAGCTGGCCAAGCTGAATCTGGAAGCCGCTACCGAAGACCTGGAAAAGGCCCGCAACGACATCCGCGTGCAGGTGGCCCAGGCCTATGTCCAGATCCTGTACAATTACGAGATAGCCGACGTAGCCCGGCAGCAGCTGTCCATCGACTCCCTGCAGGTGGTGCGCCTGGAAGGCCTCTTCGCCACCGGAAAGGCCAGTTCCGCCGAGGTCTCCCAGCAGAAGTCGTCCCTGGCCCAGAGCCAGCTCACCCTGGTGCAGGCACAGAACAACGTGCGCTCTTCCCTGCTGGCCCTTGCGCAGCTCCTGGAGCTGCAGGATTGGGAGAAATTCTCTGTCCATCGGCCTCAGGTAGAGATGGAGGACGTCTATATCGGCCATCCCGACGACATCTATGCCGATGCCCTGGGCCTGCGTCCGGAAATCCGCGCCGAACAGCTGCGGCTGGACGGATCGGCCAAGCAGGTGCAGATTGCCCGCGCCGCCTACTACCCTTCCCTTTCCCTGAGCGCCGGCATGGGCACCAATTACTATTCCTCCTTTGGCACGCAGGGCTTCTGGGACCAGCTTAGCAACAACTTCAGCCAGTACGTGGGCCTGTCCCTGAACATCCCCATCTTCAATAAGTTCAGCACCCGCAACCAGGTGCGCAGCGCCAAACTGCAGCAGCGCTCCCAGGAGATACAGCTGCGCCGTGTCCAGCAAACCCTGTACAAGGAAATCCAGCAGGCGTGGAACAGCGCCGTGGCCGCCCGCACCAAGTGGGAAGCCTCACGTACGGCCACTGCCGCCGCCCGGGACGCCTTTGAACTGATGCAGGCCAAGTACGAGAACGGGAAAGCCACCCTCACGGAATTCAACGAAAGCCGCAACCGCCTGGTGAAAGCCGAATCCGACGCCGTCCAAGCCACATACGAGTACCTGTACCAGACCCGTCTGGTGGAATTCTACCGCGGCGGCGCGCTGGTGCTGTAGAGGGCGGCGAAATACAACGCGCTTTTCGGCCTTTTCCGCGTTACAGGTTGCATGAAGGTGCTGGACCAGGTCCATCAACCGGATTAATTATTGGTAATATTCGATTACACGTCCCACGCGGGCAGGGATGCGCTGGCCTTTCTGCCAGGCCCCTTCGATGGTTTCCGTGCGGCGAATCCAGTTGCCGCGGGCATCGTAGAAGTACTTGTCGTAGCTGTCCCAGTACACCTGGTCTGTGGTATAAAAAGCGTGTTTGCGCTCTGTGACGTCGGCGTTGGCGTTGTACTTCCAGCGGGACCACAGTTCCGGCAGCATGCCTGAAGCTTCGGGCTCGTCCCGTGTTTCGGTCACCAGTTCCCTGTCGTTGGGGAGGAAAGTGAAACGGACGTTCCCGTTTTCTTCGGACAAGGTGAGCGGCATCCCGTTGGACGCATAAGTGGCCGCTATGTCATATTCGCTGTTGCTCACAGGATAGCCATTTTCATATTGGACGTGGTAGGTATAAGCCTGAGGCTGCCCTTCCATGCCATTTTGGAAAGTTTCGGTGACGGTGAGGTTGCCGTCCGAACCGAATTCGAAGGTATAATCGGCCTTTTCATAATAATAGGGTGAGTTGTCCAAATAATGGATGGCCGACAAGTCTTTGAAGATGGTGAGCGGGTAATCCTTGCCGCTTACGTAGATGGGAACCCAGTTGAACGGGTCGGTAGGGACGAGCTTACCCGTATTGCCATATTCGAAGGTAAATGTGAAAACGCCGTCACCGGAAACCTTCTTCGCGAGGCGGCCATTGCTGTCATATTCGTACAGCCAGCGCTCCTCTACCGTGTTTTCGTCCAGATTATGATACTCTTCTTTTACCAAATGGCCGGCTTCATCATAATAGTATTTATAGAAGGTGGTGTAGTGGTCTTCATAGATGGACTTCACGGGACCGCGGAGGCCGGCTTTTTCCCGGTCGGTGCGTTCCCAGTAATTGGTGGTGAACCAGGGTTCGGCCGCCTTGGCGCCGCCAAACAGGCTTTGGTTCACCGTAAGCGTGGAGACGCTGGAGCCGGATTTCAGGGAAATGGTAGCGGTACGGACATCGGCCGACCCGTTGTCGGCCACCATAATCTGAAGCACGTCGCCGCCGGTCCCGGAGGTCGGTTTTACCGTGCACCAGGAAGCCGATGACTCAGCGGTCCACGCCTGGTTGTAATCATCCCCTTTGTGAAGGGTAAACTGGACCCGGACGGTATCTTTGTCGCAAGGCATATCGAATGCGGTAACGTCGCTCATCCAGCTCACCGTTACATCGCCATCTTTGTTCTGGTTCTCACCGCTTTCGCCACCTGGCTGCTGATGGTTGGGCTGCTGGTTTTCGGGCTCCTGCTTGTTCTGGGGGCCGCATGCAAATGCCGCCAGCAAAGTAAGTACTAAGAATTTTGTGTTTTTCATATGGGTATTTTATTGGTTTTTTTCTGTTTTGCGCCACGCGGCAGGGGTAAGGCCGGTGGCTTTCTTGAAGTTTCGGTAGAAGGAGGACTCGTCGGCAAAGCCGGAAGCATCGGCCACCTCGGCCAGGTTCAGTTGCGGCTGCTCCCGCATCAGGCGCTTGGCATGTTCCACGCGGTATCCGTTCAGGAAATCCGAGAAAGACTTGCCGCACCGTTGGTTCAAAAGATAGGAGATATAAGTTTTATTGGTATGGAGTTCGGCGGCAAAGTCCGTGATAGTGAGCCCCTTGCGAAGATACATCTTCTCCTGCTCCAGCTTGTGTACAATCTGGTCCATCCGGCTTTCTTCCAACTGCTCGGGAGAAGGCGTTTCTGCGGGTGAGGGGGAGACGCGCCTGGTAAGCAGCAGAGCTACGAGGGCCGCAAGCAATATGCCGATGACAACAACCGTCCACCAGGGGAAATGCCCTGTGTCAGGGGCCGGCCGGGTCCCGGCGGGATGCAGAATCCAGGCAGCCGCCGTGGGCTCAAAATTGCTGTGAAAAATACCGCCCGTCATGGCAATGCGCCCGAGAGGGAGCAGGCGTGTCCAGGTTTCCGTGTACCGGATGGGCAGCGGCTGCGGGGTACAGAGCAGGGAAAGCCGCGCTTTTCCGCCGTCCAGGGCCGGATTATAGTCTATTTTCAGTAGGTACAGGTATCCCTTTTCGTCAGATCCGGGGATATAGGAACACCGGGCCGTGCGGTCTGTGACAAACGCGCTGTTCATCCAAGACAGCGTGTCTCCCCGTTCCGACAACTGCGGGATGATATAGTCTGTCTCGAGGAGGGAAAATCGGCCGTCCCGGAAGACGACAAAGGCCGATGGCTGGATTTCCCCCTTCCGGCAGGTCGGGAAAAGATAAGTGGCGGGAGCTATGGCAAAACGCTCGGGTTCAAAGGGGAAAGTGTTACAATTGAGCGTCCATGCCGCCTCCAGCGTGCTGGGCTGCGCCGCTCCGTCCAGCAGGTCGCAGAATGCATTCCAGCCCGTTCCATCGGCGTGTTCTCCTTCAATGACAACAGTCCCGTCCGACGTTTGGAGAAGCAGGGGATTCCTTCTTGGCTCCGTTACCGTCTGGGTATAAAGGGGACGGGCATCCTGGTCCAGCACCTCTATGGAATCGCCGTCATAGTGGTTGCCGGTCACCATGATTTTCCCGTCCGGCAGTTCCAGGGCCGATGCAAAGGCCCGTTTGCGGGAAAGGATGCCTGCCGGCGAAAACGAATGATCGGAGGGATTATACCATTCCATCCCCCAGCTTTGTCCGATACCGAAGGGCTGGGCAAAACCAGCGCCCACCAGGATGCGGCCGTCCGAAAGCGGCAGCGCAAAGCCGCCGTCGTGCGGGTACAGCGGGTCTTCTGTACGGTGCCAGCGACCGTCGCGGAAGTATTCTGCCGTTTGCGACGGCACAAATCCCGTGGTATGGCCGCCGATGGCGACCAGCTCCCCGTTCACCCACAGCAAGGCATGGCTGTAACGGGGCTCCAGCATGTCTGGCAGGCGCTCTACTTCCAGCGGCAGCACCGGGATGCCCTGTTGAGCCAGGCATGGAAGCGCCGTCAGCAGCAGCCACAGGATATGGAATACTTTTTTCATTACAAAACAAAAATAGCGTTTTCGCGCAACATCTCTACACGCAATACCTATAATACCACCTTGCAAATCGGAAAATATTTTGCAATATCGCAAAATCTAACGCATGGAACGTCTCATTACGTGTTTTTGCACATTTTTTGTATCTTTGCCCAGTTATGAAACGAATCTGTGTTGTGGTGGCCGCCCTAGCGGTCACGCTGAGCGCTTCGGCGCAGTCCAAGAGCTTCACCCTGGGCAAATGGGTGGAAGTACAGAATGCCATTCTGAAAGAGTTGAACCGTTCCTATGTGGACTCGCTGGAAGTGGGCCGCATTGAACGGGCCGGCATAGACGCCATGCTGGAGGCCCTGGATCCCTATACGGTGTATGTACCCGAAGAGGAACAGGAAGACTTCCAGATGATGCTGAGCAATACGTACGGCGGTATCGGGGCCGTCATCTACAAGATGGACATCAATGGCAACGTGGTCATCAACGAGCCCTATGCCAACTCGCCGGCCGCCCGGGCGGGCCTCCGCTGCGGGGATGAAATCGAGACCATTGACGGACTCACCACCCACGGGCTCACCAGCCAGGAGAGCAGTGAGCGCATGCGAGGAAAGCCAGGCACCACCGTGGTTTTCCGCGTGAAGAAACTGCGCGCCGGAGACGGCTGGAAGGCCGGTGAGACCATTGAGGTTCCGGTAACACGGGAACGCATCGTGCTCCCCTCCATCTCCTACGTGGGCATGCTCAACGAAAAGGACGGTTACATCCTTTTGGACAAATTCACCGACGGCGTGGGCCAGGGCATCCGGGATGCCTACTACAAGCTCAAGGCTCAGGGAATGCAGCGCGTGGTGCTGGACCTGCGCGGCAACGGCGGCGGCCTCATGAACGAAGCCGTGAATATCGTTTCCCTCTTTGTTCCCAAGGGTTCGCTGGTAGTGAGCGCCAAGGGCCGGAACGCCGCTTCGGAAGCCACCTACAAAACCATTACGGACCCCATCGACACCGAAATCCCCATCCTGGTGCTGGTGGACGGCGGCAGTGCCAGCGCCTCGGAGATTGTCTCCGGCGCCTTGCAGGACTATGACCGTGCCACCATCGTGGGCACCCGTACCTACGGCAAGGGCCTGGTGCAGAGCATCCGCCCGCTGCCGTACAACGGCCAGCTCAAGGTGACCACCGCCAAGTACTATACCCCTTCCGGCCGATGCGTGCAGGCCATTGACTACTCCAACCGCAAGGACGACGGCAGCGTGGGATACATCCCCGACTCCCTCACCCACAGTTTCACCACGGCGCACGGCCGTACGGTGAAAGACGGCGGCGGCATCACCCCGGACTTCGAGGTGAAAGCCCACAAGTATTCCCGCCTCACCTATTCCCTGGTGTACAGCGGCATCCTGGAGCAATATGCGCTGGAGTATGTGCGCAAGCACGCCTCTATCCCGGCCGTGGAGGATTTCCACTTCGACGAATTCGAAAACTTCATCGCCTTTGCCGCCGACAAGGAGTTCGACTACCGTTCGTCGGGCCGCGCCCTGTACGACCAGATGAAAAAAGAATTGGAGGAAGACGGGCTCACGGAAGCCATGGCCGGGGAGCTGGACGCCCTTCGGAAATCCCTGGAGATGGACAAGGAGACCTTCCTTCGATTGAAGAAAGACGAAATCATTCCCTTCATCGAGGAAGAGATTGTGGTCCGGTATTACTTCCAGGAAGCGGGCGCGAAGATACGCATCCGCTACGACGAACAGCTGGCCAAGGCACTGGAAATGCCGGCTATCAGCTACTAGTTACTTCCAGATATAGACTTTGTCGTTCCGGCGGGGGTGAATTCTCTCGCCGGGCTCTGTTTTGTCTTCGGGCTGGGCTTCCAGCGGGATGGCCACAGAGCAGCGGATACCCTGGGGAGCCGTATCGGCGGGCTCGTAGTCCACGCGCAGGTCATCGGCCGTCACTTCCAGCATACCGGTCTTGTGGCCGATGAATAGCAGCCGGTCCCCCTTGTGCAGCGCCGTGGCGTCCACCTGGATCTCCACCACGTTCAGGCGGGCGAACCAGTTGGTCACGGGCCCCACATAAACCTTGGTGCGGGTGGCGCTGCTGCCGTATTTGGCGCTCCACTCGCCCATTTTGGTCCCCAGGTAGTAACCGTCCCAAAAGCCACGGTTGAAGACAGTGGCCAGCGTGTCCTTGAAGCTGGCGCACAGTGCCGGGGTGAAGGTTCCGTCGGCCACGGCATCGGCCGCCTTCCGGTAACATTCGGTGGTCACTTTCACGTAATCTGCGCTGCGGGCGCGGCCTTCGATCTTGAACACCTTCACGCCCGCTTCCACGAACTTGTCCAGAAACTCGATGGTGCACAGGTCCTTGGGAGACATTAAATACTTATTGTCTACGTGGATGGCGTCGCCGGTCTCGTAGTCCGTGAGCAGGTAGCCGCGACGGCACGCCTGCAGGCAGTTGCCCCGGTTGGCGCTTTCGCCATAGGCCGAAAGGGACAGGTAGCACTTGCCGGAAACGGCCATGCAGAAAGCCCCGTGGGCGAACATCTCGATGCGCACCAGCTGCCCGGAAGGGCCCTTGACCTGCTGGTCCACGATGCCCTGATGGATGGCCTTCACCTGTTCCAGGGTAAGTTCCCGGGCCAGGACCACCACATCGGCCCATTGGGCGTAGAACTTGAGCGCCTCCAGGTTGGAAATGCTCAGCTGGGTGGAAATGTGCACCTCCAGGCCGATTTTCCGGCAGTACAGGATGCAGGCCATATCAGAAGCAATGACGGCGTCTACGCCCGCGGCCCGGGCGGCGTCCAGCGTCTCGTAGGCCGCCTGCAGTTCCTCCCCGTACAGGGTGATGTTCAGGGTCATATAGGCCTTGACGCCATAGGCGCGGCAGATGCGCATGATTTCCGGCAGGTCTTCCTTGCAGAAGTTGTTGGCCGAATGGGAACGCATATTCAGCCGGCCGATGCCGAAGTACACAGAGTCGGCCCCGCCCTGTATGGCGGCCAGCAGGCAGTCGAAACTGCCCGCCGGAGCCATGATTTCCAGTTCTTTCCGGTTCATGGCGCAAAGATAGCACTTTTCGGCAAAAAGGCTTATCTTTGCATGATTAAACCTCCACACCATGATTGCGGACCACGTATTAGACCAGGCCATCAAGGACCTATTCGCCAACATCGAGTTTCAGAAGTCGCCCGAGGGGCTCTATGACCCCTTGCGTTATATGATTGCCATCGGCGGCAAGCGCATCCGGCCTCGGTTGTGCCTGACCACCTACAGCCTCTTTGCCGATGAGCTGACGCCGGAGATCCTGGAGCCCGCCGCAGCGCTGGAGGTTTTCCACACCTTCACGCTCATCCACGACGACATCATGGACCGCAGCGCCCTCAGGCGCGGGCATCCTACCGTGTGGAAGAAGTGGGACGAGGACACCGCCATCCTCAGCGGAGACGTGATGTTCATCGACTCCTACCGCCGTATTGCCCAGGCGCCGCCCGCCCTGCTCACGCAGGTACTGCCCCTGTTCTCCAAAACAGCTTCGGAGGTGTGTGACGGCCAGCAACTGGATATGGACTTCGAGAAGCGCAGCAGCGTTTCCATGGCGGAATATATGCAGATGATCGGCCTGAAGACGGGCGTGCTCATCGCCTGTGCGGCCCAGATGGGCGCCCTCATCGGCGGGGCCGACGAATGGAGCCAGAACTGCCTCTACGAATACGGTTATTACCTGGGCCTGGCCTTCCAGGTGGCCGACGACTACCTGGACGCCTACGGCGACGAAAAAGTCTTTGGCAAGCCCATCGGAGGAGACATCCTCAACGCCAAGAAATCCTGGCTCACCGTCCGGGCCATGGAGTTGGGGGCCGATGGTCTGGAGGAAGCCCTCACCGCTCCCGCCGAAACCCCGGAGGAGAAAGCCGCCAAGATTGCCCGCGTAAAAGCCATCTACGACAGCGTGGGCGTGCCCGAAGAGGCCCGCAAGGCCATTGGAGACCTGTCTACGCGCGCCATCTTCAAAGGCACGGACGCACGCCTGGGCGGGGAAGGTATCCAGGTGCTGAAAGACTTCGCGCACAGCCTGATCGGCCGCACGGTGTAATTATTAAAAATTTTTATTATTGAAAATTTCTTCGTACCTTTGCGGCTTGGTTAGTTAGTATTACGCATATGAAAATCGTATTCGCAACGGGCAATCCCGGCAAGATCCGGGAAGCTGCTGAGATTTTGGGCGAGGGTTTTGAGCTCGTTACCCCCGCAGAGATTGGGATCACAGAGGATCTCCCCGAAACCGGCAACACTCTCAGGGCCAACTCTATGCAGAAGGCCGACTATATCTATAAGAAAACGGGAATGAACTGCTTCGCCGACGATTCCGGCCTGGAAGTGGACATCCTGGGCGGCGCCCCTGGCGTTGAGACCGCGCGGTATGCCGGTCCCCAGCGGGACGCCGACGCCAACATCGACAAACTCCTGAGCGAAATGGCCCGCCGTGAGAAAGAGGCCGCCATGGCCCGCACCAACGGCCTTTCCACCGCCAAAGCCCAGCGCACCGCCCGCTTCCGCACCTCCGTCACCCTCATCCTGAACGGTGAGCATCATTTCTTCGACGGCGTGATGGAAGGCACCATCGGCTACGAGCGTGCCGGGAAAGGTGGCTTCGGCTACGACCCCATCTTCATCCCACAGGGGTACGAGAAGACCAACGCCCAGCTGGGTGAAAGCGTGAAAAACGCCATTTCCCACCGCGGGAAAGCCCTGCGTGCGATGGCGGAATTCTTAAATGGAAAACATTGAACTCATAGTACTGGGAACCACCAAGGTGGGGGAAAACGCCCTGGTGGTGCATACCTTGTCTCGTGAGTGGGGCCGGCGGGGCTTTCTGGTGCGCAGCGCACGGAAGACCGGCACGGCCCTTTTTCTGCCCCTGAATATCCTGGAGGCCGATATCGTAGAGAATCCCAAAAGCGAACTGTGGGGGCTGAAGGGCATCCTCCTGAAAGATGCGCTCCCGGGCATCCGGCAGGACCTGCAGAAGAACACCATGACGCTGTTCCTGGCCGAGGTCCTGTTCCGCACCCTGCGCGAAGGGGTGAACGAGGACGGACTGTATGAATGGTGCGTTGGCAACATCCTCACCCTCAACGCTTTGGAAAGCGATTACGCCAACTTCCCCGTGCGCTTCTTGCTGGAACTGTCCGGCGCACTGGGATTCCGGCCCAGTTTTGACGACATCGCCCCCTTCGCCGGCGAGCATCTTCCCCAGATGAAGGCCCTGGTCACCGGCAGTTTCACAGACTGTATGCTCCTGCCCCTGAACGGCGTCACCCGCAACGCCCTCTGTGAGGAGCTCCTCCAATACCTCTCCTACCACACCGATTCCAGAATTCAAGTAAAATCCCTGGCCGTTTTACGGGAATTGTACCGATAATTTCGTACATTTGTGTGCCTAAAACCGCAAATCGAAATGAAAACCCGTAAACTGCGCCGCTCCACGGTGGAAGCCCTGGTCTTCCTGACCCTTCTCATCGTCGTTTTCTCCCTGCTGGGAAGCAAGATGGGAGGCGGCAATATAATCAAGACGGTCATGAACACGGCCCACGACCTTCTTTTGAACACCGTGTTCTACCTGATGGGCATTACCGTGCTCACCGGTGCGTTGAGTAAACTGATGTCGGAGTTCGGCGTGGTCACCCTGCTGGAGCGCTTCCTGCGCCCCTTGATGAAGCCCCTGTACAACCTGCCCGGCGTGGCAGCCCTGGGCGCCGTGATGACCTTCCTCAGCGACAACCCGGCCATCATCGCCCTGTCCAAGGACCGCAACTTCGCCTCTTATTTCAAGAAATACCAGCTCATTTCCCTCACCAACTTCGGCACCGCCTTCGGCATGGGCTTCGTGGTCATCATCACCATGATTGGCTACGGCCAGCTCACCGGTGCGCTGGTGGGTCTGTTCGGGGCCTTCTGCGGTTCCATCATTTCCACCCGCATCATGCAGCACAGCTGCCTCAAAGCCTATCCCGAACTGGACAGCCCCGTGCTGGACAAGGTGGTGGAAACGGTCGATGACCTCCCCGATGAGGAAGCACCCAAGGACGGTATCTTCATGCGTTTCCTGAATGCGGTGCTGGACGGCGGCAAGAACGGTGTGGAACTGGGCCTGCAGATCATTCCGGGCGTCCTCATCATCACCACGGCCGTCATCATGATTACCTTCGGCCCCGGTCCTTCGGGCGTGTACGACGGCTCCTCTTCCCAGGGCGTTCCCGTCCTCCCCTGGCTGGCCGAAAAAATCCACTGGGTGTTCGAATGGCTCTTCGGGTTCCAGCAGATGGAACTGATTGCCTTCCCCATGACCGCCCTGGGCGCCGTGGGCGCTGCGCTGGGCCTGCTGCCCACCTTCAACGCCGCCGGTATCCTGGACGGCAACACCATCGCCGTCTTCACGGCCATCGGCATGTGCTGGAGCGGCTTCCTTTCCACCCACACCGCCATGCTGGACAGCCTGGGTTACCGCAACGTCATCTCCAAGGCCATCGGCGCTCACGCCATCGCAGGCCTCTGCGCCGGCATCATCGCCCATTTCCTGTTTTTACTGATTTCGCTGATCTAACTCCCGCCCATGTCCAAGCGCAAGAACAGTCCCAACCGCAAGAACCATAAGAAGAAACGTATCATCCCCGAGTTCGAGGGGAAAGCCCTCATGTCCCGCGAGGGCTTCATTTTTGTCCGTGTGGAAGGACAGGAAGAAGACATTTTCGTAAAGGCGTCCAAGACCCGCGGAGCCCTGAACGGGGATATCGTGCGGGTGGCCGTGACGCAGGAGAAGGTGGGACAGGCCAAGCGCCGCAGCGGCGAGGTCATCGCCATCGTAGAGCGTTCCAACAAGCCTTTCGTGGGCATTCTGCACATCGTGGGCAAGCAGGCCTGGGTACTGATGAGCTCCAAGACCATGCCCTATGACATCTCCGTCCCCGTGCCGGAAGGCGGGGTGCGCGGCATGAAAGTGGCCGCCGTGGTGGACGGATGGGAGCGCGGAGCGGCCGGCCCTTACGGCCACGTGGTGGACGTGCTGGGCATGCCCGGGGAGAACGAGACCGAGATGCACGCCATCCTGGCCGAATTCGGCCTCCCCTACCGCTTCGAGAAGAACGTGGAGAATGCGGCCGATGCCATCCCCGACGAAATCACCGACGAGGATCGCGCCCATCGGCGGGACTTCCGCAACACGCTCACCTTCACCATCGACCCCACCGACGCCAAGGACTTCGACGACGCCATCAGCTTCCGCAAGCTGGAGAACGGGAATTACGAGGTGGGCGTGCATATTGCCGATGTCACCTGGTACGTGCGCCCGGACACCGCGGTGGACCGGGAGGCGCAGGCCCGCGGCACGTCGGTTTACCTGGTAGACCGCACCGTGCCCATGCTGCCGGAGAAATTGTCCAACAAGCTGTGCTCCCTGCGCCCGCACGAGGAAAAGCTCACCTTCAGCGCCGTCTTCGAAATCACGCCCCAGGCCAAGGTCATCAACCCCTGGTTCGGCCGTACCCATATCATATCGGACTACCGCTTCGACTACGAGGGCGCGCAGGCCATCATCGAGGGCGCCAAGCCGGAGGAAGTGCCGGCCGACATCCAGGAAGCCATCCTCATCCTGAACAAACTGGCCCTGAAGTTGCGGGAGAAGCGCTTCAAGGCCGGCGCCGTGAACTTCGACCGGCCGGAGATGAAGGTGGATATTGACGAAAACGGCAAGCCCATCGGGGTACACCAGCGTTTCTCCAAGGAAGCCAACTGGCTCATCGAGGAGTTTATGCTGCTGGCCAACCGCAACGTGGCCGAATTCGTGGCCACTGGCGGCAAGATGGGTGGCAAGGCCCTGGCCAAGGCCAAGACCTTCGTGTACCGCGTGCACGACGAACCCAATATGGAGAAACTGAGCGGCCTCAGGGACTTCGCCGGTCACTTCGGCTACAAAGTGGGCACGCTGGAAGGTGGCAGGGAAACCGCCAAGACGCTCAACGCCCTGATGGCCGAAGCCGATGGAAAACCGGAGCTGCCCGCCATCCAGATGCTGGCGCTGCGTTCCATGGCAAAGGCCTGCTATTCCGTAGATAATATCGGCCACTACGGCCTGGCTTTCAACTTCTATACGCACTTCACCTCCCCTATCCGGCGCTACCCGGACATGATGGTGCACCGGCTGCTGTACCGCTATCTGAAAGGCGGGGAAAGCGCCAACGCCGATTTCTATGCCCTGCAGTGCAAACACGCTTCCGAACGGGAGCAGGTGGCCGCCGAAGCCGAGCGCGAGAGCATCAAGTACAAACTGGTGGAATTCATGGAGGACAAAGTGGGACAGGAGTTCGACGGCCACGTGTCCGGCGTCACCGAGTGGGGTATCTATGTAGAGATAGAGCCCACCAAGATTGAGGGCATGATCCCTTACCGCACCATCCGCTCGGACTTCTTCATCTATGACGAGGAACGCTACCGCGCCGTTGGGCGACGTACGCACCGTTCCATCCGGCTGGGAGACCCGCTACGCATCCGCGTAAAGGCCACTTCCCTGGAGCAGAAGCTCCTGGACTATGAGCTGGTGGAAGACCTGCCTGCCGCTCCCGCCGACGCCCCTGAAGAGGCCTTCGAAGGCCCCGAGGCCGATATGGAGCGCGCCATGGCACAGCACGAGCGCCGGGGACGGAAAAAACGTAAATAATTGAACCATATGATAAAACTGACACTACTCCTTGTAACCGCCGCGTTGCCGTACTGGAAGGATATCCAGACCACCTCCGTCAACGCAGACACGCGCCGTACAGAGGTCATCTATTATACCAGCATGGCCGACGCCCTGAACAAGGGCTTCCGGGAGAGCGAGAATTACCGGAGCCTGAACGGAGTATGGGACTTCAAGTACTTTGACGACCACCGCGTGATGGAGTCCCTTCCGGGCGTGATGGAAGGGGAACCGGAGATAGGCCGATGGGACAAGATCAACGTTCCCGGCAACTGGGAGATGCAGGGTTATGGCATTCCCATCTACACCAACATCCAGTACGACTTCATGCCGGTGGATCCTCAGCCTCCACAGCTCCCCGAGGCTGTTCCAGCCGGCCTGTACCACCGCAAGTTCACCGTACCCGCAGCCTGGAAAGGCCGGGAGGTTTTCCTGAACCTGTGCGGTTCCAAGAGTGGCACCTATGTGTACGTAAACGGCCAGGAAGTGGGCTACAGCGAGGATTCCAAGAGCCTGGCCCGCTACCGCATCACGGATTTCCTCCGGGACGGAGAGAATGACCTGGTGCTGCGCATCTACCGCTATACGGCCGCTTCCTATGTGGAGGACCAGGACTTCTGGCGCCTCTCCGGACAGGAACGGGACGTGTACCTCTCCAGCGAAGTGAAGGACACGGGGTTTGATTTCCGCGTCATCTCCACCCTTTCCGAGGACCTGCAGACCGGCGTTTTCAAACTGCGCATGCACGCCAACGCGCCCACCGTGGTCTCCTACGAGCTACTGGACAAGGACGGCGGCACCGTGGCCGATGCCGTCTTCGAATTCAGCGGCAATATGGCTACGGTCACCGACAGCATCCCCGGCGTACGCCGCTGGAGCGCCGAAACCCCGGAGCTGTATACCCTGCTCCTGAACGTCAACGGGGAATACACCCGCTTCCATGTGGGTTTCAGAAGGCTGGAGGTGAAGGAGATGCCCGACCGGGACGGCCGCCCGGTGCACGCTTTCCTGGTCAACGGCCAGCCCGTGAAATTCAAGGGCGTGAACATCCACGAGCACAACCCCTACACCGGCCATTACGTAACCAAGGAGAACCTGCTGGAAGACCTGCTGCTGATGAAGAAGGCCAACATCAACGCCATCCGCACCAGCCACTACCCGCAGGGACGTGAGTTCTATGAACTGTGCGACTCCCTGGGTTTCTACGTGTACGACGAAGCCAATATCGAGACCCACGGGATGGGCTATGACCCCAAGCGCACCCTGGGCAACAAGCCCGAATGGCTGGCCAAGCACATGGACCGTACCCTGAACATGTACCGCCGCACGGCCAACTACCCCTGCGTCACCATCCTGTCGCTGGGCAACGAGGCCGGCAACGGCGTCAATTTCTACGAGACCTATAAGGCCCTGAAAGCCCTGGAGAAGGACGGCCAGAACCGCCCCGTGGTCTACGAGCGCGCCGAATACGAGTTCAACACGGACTTCATCAACCCCATGTATCCGGACACCCGCTGGCTCAAAAAGATGGGAGAAACCTATTCGGCCCGGCCCGTGGTGCTGTGCGAATACACCCACGCCATGGGCAACTCCAACGGCTCTCTGGACCTGATGTGGGACCAGTTCTACGCCCACACGCATCTGCAGGGCGGTTTCATCTGGGACTGGGTAGACCAGGGACTGGCCAACAAAGACCTGGTGTGGGCCTATGGCGGAGACTACGGAGAGAATATGCCCAGCGACGCCAACTTCTGCTGCAACGGCATCGTGAACCCGGACCGGGACCCGCATCCGGCCTTCTATGAAGTGAAGCACCAGTATCAGAATGTGAGCATCCGCGCCACAGACGCCGAAAACGGACAGTTCGAAGTGTTCAACCGCCACTATTTCACCTCCCTCCAGCCCTACCGCGTCAAATGGTGGGTGGAACGGGACGGCAAACGCCCCTTCTGGTGGTTCACCCACAAGACCCGCTTCTCCACAGCTCCCCAGACGGCCCAGCCGTTCTCCCTGAAACTGCCCCGTATGAAGAAAGCCGGCGAGTACCGCATCTTCTTCGAGGTCCTGGAAGGAAACGACGTGGTGGCCTGCGATGAGATTCTCATCAAGGATACATCGGCCCCCAAGGAGCGCAGCGTCAAGGGCAGCGTGAGCTATACCACCGGAGACACCCAGATTGTGGTGCGCAGCGAAAAGGCCGAACTGGTCTTTGACAAGGTCACCGGTTTCATCAAGACTTGGAAAGTGAACGGGGCCGATGTGGTGGATCCGAAGTACGGCCTGCGCCCCAACTACTGGCGGGACCCCGTGGACAACGACTACGGCAGCATGGAGCCCCTCAAATCCCAGGCCTACTTCTCCCCTTCCGCTCCCGATCTGGTGAATGTGAAGAAGGAGGGCGAGACGGTGGTCATCAGTGTCATCGGCAAGGGTGTCCGCGCGTCCGAAAACTATACGGTCTATCCCGACGGCTCCTTGAAGATTGCCGTTACCACCCAGCCTGTGGACGGGCCCAAGGATCCCTGGCGGCGCGTGTTCATCCCGCGTCTGGGCTTCCGTTTCTTCGTCCCCGGCGACAGTTTCCGCTACTTCGGACGCGGCCCCGTGGAAAACTACTGGGACCGTAACAGCGGCACGTTCAAGCGCATCTGGAAGTCATCGGCCCGGGAGGAATGCTACCCGTACGTGCGGCCGCAGGAGACCGGTCATCACACGGAGACCTCCTGGCTGGAAGTGGACGGCGTCACCGTGACGGGCACCACGCCCTTCGAATTCAACGTCCTGGGCCGGGGCATCCCGGATGCCGATGTTACTCTCCGGCTGGAGAAGCCGCAGAGCCATCTTTCCGACGTACAGGACTTCGCCGCCACGGAGGTGAGCATCGACCACCGGATGACCGGCGTGGGAGGTTACGACAGCTGGGGCGCCCGGCCCGAACCCGAGCGCTGTCTCTGGGCCGATGAGAGTTATTCCTATGATTTCACGTTAATTCCTACCCTATGAAAAACGTAGCATTGGCACTGGCCAGCGGCGGACCGCGCGGCTTTGCCTTCATCGGAGCCATTGAAGAGCTCCAGAAAAGAGGTTACAATATTTCTTCCATAGCAGGCACCAGCGCCGGTTCGCTGGTGGGCGGCATCTACGCCGCCGGCGGCCTGCAGCAGTTCAAGGAGTGGCTCTTCGGCCTGGACTCCCTGAAAGTGGTGTCCCTGATGGACTTCTCTTTCAGCAAGAACTACCTGGTGAAAGGCGAGAAAGTGATGGAAGCCATCAAGGAAAGGGTGCCGGAAGTAAACATCGAGGACCTGCCCATCCCCTTCGCCGCCGTTGCCACGGACCTGTACACCGGCGAAGAAGTCGTCTTCCGGGAAGGGCCCCTGTTCGAGGCCATCCGCGCCTCCATCTCCATCCCGTCCATGTTCAAGCCCGTGAAATGGAAAGGCCGCACCCTGGTGGACGGCGGCATGGTGAACACGTTCCCGCTGAACCGTGTACAGCGCACCCCCGGGGATATCCTGGTGGGCTTCAACGTAAACCAGATCGATGCAGCGGAAATTCAGGGTTTCCTGGACAGCCGCGCCGCCTATGCGCGGGATGAGGCCGCCCGCCGGGAAGAGGCCAAGTCCCTGCTCAAGGACACCCTCACCACCGCCGAACGCGGAGATTTCCTGGAGAAGATGGCCAAGGGAGGCCAGCTGATCAAGGAAAGCATCGACAACTACCGCAGCGAGCGCCGGCTGGTGGCCGACGGCCGCGAGGGCTGGATTCCCGTGGACGCCGACGACAACTACGCCTCCATCCTCCAGCGCAGCTTCGGCATCATGAACTGCACCATCGCCCGGATGGGCATTGAGCTCACCAGGCCCGACATCCTGGTAGACCTTCCCTTCGACTCTTACCACGGCGTTTACGGATACACGCACGCCCAGGAGATTTATGAAAAGGGCCGCGACCTCATGGCGCAGGCCCTGGACCAATACGAAAAAGCCCTGTAATGTGGTAGATTCGAATTTTTTTCTTATCTTTGTGAGCTATCACACGCGCGAATACAAACAAAAAATCATCCATATGAAGAAAATCGTCATGACCTTCCTGTGCATCCTGCTTACTGCAGTAGCTTATGCACAGTCTGCCAATATGCTCGCCATGGCGCGGGCAGAACTGGATAAAAGAGGCCTTGAAGAAGGCGCTGTCAGGGCACGTCTGCTGGAAAACGGCATCGATGTAGACGCCATTTCCCCCACCGAGTACCCGGCCTATCAGGACCGCGTCCTCAGAATCCTGAACCAGATGCAGGCGGAAAAGGCAGGCAAAAACGCATCCAACGCCGAAGCTACTGTGGACGGTACGCCCGAAGCTCCCGCCGTGGCACCCACTGTGAGTTCGGCAGACCTTCCCCAGACCAGTATGGGCGAAGCGGCCGCCGAAGCCAAGTTGGAGGAAACCTTGCAGAAGAACAACGTTTCCCCTACCGTCGGCAACGACATTTACGGCCACTCGCTGTTTACCGGCAAGTCCCTGGATGTTTTCCGTACCACGGACGGCGCCCAGGCCCCGGACACCTATGTTCTGGGAACCGGTGATGAAGTGCACATCTCCATCTTCGGCTCTTCCCAGACGGAAATCCATCAGATCATTTCCCCGGACGGTTCCATCCAGCCCACCGGTTCCACCAAGATTTTCCTGAAGGGCCTCACCCTGGCCCAGGCCCGCCAGGCCATCAAGAGCAAACTGGCCCAGCACTATTCCTTCCGCCAGGACCAGATTGCCGTGACCATCACCACCGCCCGTACCATCATGGTGAGCATCTACGGTGAAGTGGGCGTACAGGGCGGTTTCACCGTCAGCGCCCTCAACACGGCCTTCAATGCCCTGGCAGCCGCCGGCGGCCCCACCGCCATCGGTTCCCTGCGTAACATCCAGCGTTCCCGGGCCGGCAAGACCACCAAGATGGACCTGTACCAGTTCATGACCGGCGCAGTTTCCGGTGACAAGTTCGACCTCCAGAACAACGATATTCTCTTCGTCCCCGTGGCCGACAAAGTGGTTTCCATCGAAGGTGCCGTCAACCGTCCCATGCGCTATGAGATGATTGAAGGCGAGACGCTGGCCGACCTCATCCGTTACGCCGGCGGCCTCAAGGACAACGCCTATCCCGAATTCGTACAGATCGAGCGCTATGTGGGAGACGAAAAGGCCTATCTGGAATATGACCTGAAGAATATCGTTTCCGGTGCCCAGAAAGCCCCGCTGGAAGGCGGCGACATCGTTCGCATCAAGAGCATCAACAAGCCCATGGAGAACTTCGTGTCCGTGAGCGGTGATGTATACTACGGCGGCAACTTCGACCTGGAGAAGAACCGCAGCCTGAAAAAACTGCTGGACAACGCCAAACCGCGTTACACCGCCCGCACCGAATACGTGCTGGTAGAACGTACGCGTCCCGATGAGACCGTGGAAGTTCTCACGGTTCCCTTCCCCGGCATCAACGGCAACCCGGATTTCACTCTTCAGGGACGTGACGCCGTGAAGGTGCTCACCCTGGCCGATTTCCGTGACGTGGCCACCATCTCCGTGAGCGGTCTGGTGCGTACGCCCTTCACCCGCAACTTCGGCCTCAACGACCGCATGAGCATCAACCAGGCCATCGAACTGGCCGACGGTCTGCTGCCCAACGTCTATCCCCTGGGTTACATCTTCCGCAAGGACCTTACCAACCCGGCCAAGATGGAATACATCGCCGTTTCCCTGGAAGACGACGGAGACGTGATGCTGCAGCCCGGCGACGAACTGCGCGTGTATGACAACAGCACTTATACCAATATGGGTGAGGTACACATCAGCGGCGCGGTGAAAAATCCGTTCGGCACCACCTTCGACTCCTCCATCACCGTCCACGACCTCATCACCATGGCCGGCGGTTTTGAAGTGGGTGCAGCCCCGGACCGCGTGGAAGTGTTCCGCCTGAACCTGGACGACCCCAAGGAAGCTAAGTTTGACCTGGTTACCATTGAGGTGGACGAGAATTACAATCCCACCGAGCCCTTCTACCTGATGCCTTACGACCACGTGGTCGTGCGCCAGATGCCCAACTTCGCCATGGGCCGCAGCGTGGAGATCAACGGCCGTGTCCGTTATCCCGGCACCTATGTGCTGGAAGACTCCCGCACCCAGCTGTCCGAGGTCATCAAGATGGCCGGCGGCCTGATGGACGACGCCTCTCCTTACGCCACCCTCTTCCGCACCTTCAAGGGCCGCGGCCCCATCGGCGTCAATCTTACCGATGCCAACAGGAGCTCCCGCAAGACCAAGGACGACCCCATCCTGATGGAAGGCGACGTGATCAACATCGTCCGTATGGAGAACACGGTCACCATCCGTGAGACCGGTACCCGTATGGCCCAGTATGTGCCGGAAGACTATGTCTCCACCCAGAAGACCATTACCTACCGCGGTGGCAAGAACGCCGGCTGGTACATCCGCAACTACGCCGGCGGCTTCCAGAAGTTCGCCGACAGAAATTCCGTCACCGTGACCATGCCCAACAACCAGAGCAACGGTACCAAGCACTTCCTGTTCTTCCGTATCTATCCCAAGGTAGAACCCGGTTCCACCATCACCCTGGCCATGGATACCAAGCGTCAGGAGAAGGCTGCCGAGCCGAAGGAACCCGTCAAGTGGGAGCAGATTGCCGCCAGTTCCCTGAGCGCCCTCACCTCCGTGGTTTCCATGATCCTGCTCATCGAAAGACTTAACTAATTATGGAAGAAAACAAGACCTACGTCCAGCCTCCCGTGCAGGAAGAAGAGGAAGGCATCGACATCATCGGCCTGGTAAAACAGATGTGGGATGGCCGCAAGACCATCATCATCTGCACGGCCGTGTTCATTGTCCTGGGCCTGGTAGCCGCCCTCACCATGAAACGCACCTACACGGTGAGTTCCGTGATGGTGCCCCAGCTGGGTTCTTCCAGAAGCTCTTCCCTGAGCAGTCTGGCTTCCCTGGCCGGCTTCGATCTGGGAACCGCCAACATGTCCAGCTCGGAACTTTCCCCGCTGGTCTATCCGCAGATCGTGAGCAGCATTCCTTTCCGCAAGGAGCTCATCTACACCCCGCTGCACTACGAAAAGGCCGACACCGCCGTGTGTATGATGACCTATGCCAAGGAGTATGACAAACCCACGGTGATCAGTTATATCCTCAAGTATACCATCGGCCTGCCCGGCGTCATTATGGGGGCTATCCGGAAAGAGAAACCGGATCCGGTGCTGGCAGGAGGGGAAAGCGACAATTCGCCCAAACCGCTGCTGGTCACCAAAGACGAGGAAAAGATCATGAAGGTGCTGGCACAGAACGTAAACCTGGCCGTGGACAAGAAGGAAGGTTACCTCACCCTCTCCGTCACCAGTTCGGAACCCATAGTAACCGCCGAACTGGCCATGAAGGCCCAGCAGCTGCTGCAGGAAGAGATTACCCGCTTCCGCACGGAGAAGGCACAGGACAACCTGAATTACATCCAGGCACGCTACAATGAAATCAAGGCCGAAGCCGAATCCTACCAGACCGCCCTGGCAACTGTAAGGGACCGTAACCAGAATATGACCACCACCCGCTCCCAGATCGAGCAGGAACGCCTCCAGAGCAAGTACATGGTGGCCAATTCCATCTACTCCGAAATGGCCAAGCAGCTGGAACAGGCCAAGATGCAGGTGAAGCGGGATACGCCGGTACTTACCATCGTGCAGCCCGTCGCCGTTCCCCGTAAGCCGTCCAACAGCCGGGCCAAGACGCTGATTGTCTGGACCTTCTTAGGATTTGTGCTGGGTTGCGGCATTGTCCTGGGCAAGGGATACCTGCCCAAGGTAAAGGAAATGTTCGCTAAAACCGATACAGATTAATACCTGTTTCTTCGTCGGCCCTGCGGCCGGGATGTAATGCCGGGAAGGCATCTACCGTGAGTTCGCAGGCACCGCTGATTTTCGCATCCAGGAGATGACCGCCCACACAGGAGTAGTCACTCCTGGATGCTGTTATATGCACGTGGAGATAGGGCTGGCCGTCCTTTTCAGAGATGTTACCCGTAAGGTTGGTAATCTCCATCTGCTCCAGGAAGGTCTTGTCTACATACTTCATGGTGGCGGGATCCAGGTAACGGAAGGTGGCTTCGTTCACGGCGCCAAGGCCGCCAATCACACCGGAAAGGATATGCTGTTCCCGGCAAAAAGCCGTCAGGGCTTCCATCACGCTCACGTGATTGTTCAGGCTGATCACATAATGACCGCCGTCTTGAATGAACTGGTACATCATTATTAATAAAGGTCGTAGGTTCTCTCCAGATAGGTGAAGCTGTCACCCTCGATGAGGCAGTCTTCCGTTTTTCCGTTCAGCGTCATGGTAACGACATTCCCCGTTTGAACGTAGGTGCCCCGGTTTACCTGGTACAGGATGCGGCTGCTTAACAGGACGCGGGTGAAGGAGCTGTTGGTATCGAAGATGATGATGCCGGGGTAACTGTTGGAGCGGTAAGTCCACATGGTGCCCGTCAGGTCTGAAATACCCGTATTCTCATTGACCGGAAAATGCATGAACCACACATCGTCTACCAGCATCACCTCGTCGAAGAGGATGGCGCTTTCCTTGCCCATATCCAGATGGGAGCCGCTGAGCGTGAAGGGGGTCTCCCCTTTTTCCCAGCCATAAGGTACACCTTCCTCATGAGTGACGTTTTTGAAGCTGACCTGTTCGGTTTTTCCGTCCGGGGTAAAATAAACCAGACGGAAAACGTCTTTCCGGAGACTGGTCCACACGGTGTAATCCAGGCTGGCATATTCCTGCGGCTTGAACGTGGAGAAATTCTTGTTCTTGCTGTTCTTCAGGTGGGAGAAAGTGCGTACCAGGCGGTTGCTGGTACCTTCATCGCTGAGGATATCCACGGAGTGGCCGTCCACGGAATAAGTGCCGTTATTGAACTGCACGGCGCCGTTGCCGTTACTGCGCTGAACGATGGTTACGCGGTCGTCGGACCCGAAATGGACGAGGGCCCGCTGGTCGTCCAGCGTATAGCTCCAGGTAGTATTGGAAATGCCAATATACAGCGGCTCCAGGATCTTACTGCAGGAAACCGCCATCAGCAGCATGGCAAGGGCAACTATGGTACGAAATATGCTTTTCATGAGCACAGGATTATTCTGAACAACAAAAGTAAGCAATTTTTTTCGTATTTTTGTCCTTCAAAACCAAAATGATGAAGAAAGCCCTCCTGTTTGCGCTGGCCATCTCCCTTGCCTTTACGGCCATGGCCCAGACCATACGTACCAATTACCGCGCCGGCGGTATTACCCATATTTGCACGGAATACGAGAACCTCACCCTGGACGGCATCCCCACCCAGGTGAAGGTGGAACTGGCCGGTTTCCCGGATGGCTCCACCCTGTATCTGCTGTATATGAACCTGGTGCAGAAAACCAGCACCGTGGTTCCCAAGGGTGTAAAGATGGCCGTTACGCTGAGCAGCGGCAAATTGCTGCGCCTGGACCAGATTGGCGAAGATTCGGCCACCAAGCGCCGTCTGGACAACGGCACCTTCCTGAACCGGCTGAAATACGCCGTGGAGCCGGCCGATATGGAAAAGATGGTGAAGGGCGTCAAAAGCCTGGACATCATCACGGGCTGGGAGCCGGACGACTACATCCAGGCCAACTTCACCGGCAACGAGATGGGAGAACTTCTGGAGCGTCACTGCCAGGCCATCCTGAAGGCGGCCGATTCCACCATCGACCTGGAAGCCACCCTTGCCAGTTATACGGAGAACGTGAACAGCATCCTGTCCGCCGCCGAGCCTGTAGTGGGCCGGGGCGCCAATTACGACTACAACATCATTCTTTCTCACCTTTATTATAAGAATAACAATGAGGAAGACCTGGACCTGGCCTTTGTGATCGGCACCAAGGAACAGTTCCACATCCCCTACGACGCCGCTGTGCGCTTCATGCTCAAGGACGGCAGCGTCATCGGCCTGCTGCAAACCCGCGACGACGTCAACTTCGTCTATGTTTATCCCACACTGGAGGACCTGAGCCGCATGGTTTCCGTGGGCATCCAGACCATCTCCATCGACCACGAGAAAGGCATCTTCACCGACGAATTCCCGCCCCGCGAGGACGACGGTCTCACCTTCTCCGAAGCCGTGAACCAGGAGCTTCAGCTGCTGCTTTCCCTCAGCCCCAGATAATCTCTCCCGTATATGAAACGAACCGGCCTCCTTGTCACCGTACTGGCCGCAGTGTGCCTGCTCTCCGGCTGCCAGTTTAGAATCAGTAAACCCCTGCTGAAGATGATGGTCTCCTCCTTCAGCAAAGAACAGAAGTTCACGTGTCATGCCGATTCATGTGACAGCAGGATTGGTATTCCCTATGTGGAGAACGGCACGCCCGCGCAGGTGATGGATATTTACTATGCGCCCGCGAACATTCGCAAGAATGCCGTGCTGGTGGATATTCACGGCGGTTTTTACATCGGCGGCAACCGGAAGAACAACCGTCCGTTTGCATCCGTTTTCCTGAAAGAAGGCTATGACGTGGTGCTGGTGGAATACCGCCTGAACGACGGCAAGCTGGATGTGAGTGACGAACTGGCCGACTGCGCCGCCGCGCTGGACTATCTCACCGCACATGCCGATGAACTGGGCCTCAACAAAGACTGCATGTTCCTCACGGGGGATTCCGCCGGCGGACACCTGGCCCTCTATATGGCCGAAGGCGCCCAGGACCCGACGCTTCCCATTCACCCGTCAATCTTTAAGCCCCAGGGCGTGCTCCTCAACTGCCCCGCTTACGACTTCGCCGCATTCAGCAACTCCGACGGTTTCTCCGAGAGTGCTATGGAATGGTTCCTGGGTCCCCGTTACCAGGATGCGGACTGGATGAAGTCCATGTCCCCCAGAACCTTCATGAACAGTTATACAGGCCCCTTATTCGTCTCTACCTGCACCAAGGACTTCATCCGCGCGCAGTCCCTCCTGATTGTGGAAGACTGCAACGCCCTGGACCGCCCCGTGGAACTGGTAGACATCGCATCGGAAGACAAGGCCGTGGGCCACGTGCACAACGTCACCAACCCGGACCTCCCGGAATCCCGCGAAGTCAATGCCAGGATGGTCGCGTTTTTGAACCGGATTATCCAGTAGGCGCCGGCGTTTTCTTCAGAACCGTTTGCCAAGACAGAGCTGGATGCTCTCTGCGGCCCTGAACCGATGTGCCTTCAGGACAACTCCCAGGTACATGTCGGCCAGTTTCGGGAAGTAATACTTAACGGTTACCAACTGATACCAGCGCTGGGCCTGCTCCAGTCCGTCGTTATGGTGCAGATAATGCCCTAAGCCAAGCATCAGCGACAAATTGCGGTAACTGAACTCATGCAGGAGGGAAAAGCCATAGGAGACCGGATCGTACTTAATTCCTTGGCCGTCGCTTTCCGCGATCTTATCGCAGAAAGGTGTGACGTACAAGTCAAATCCCAGACCACTGGCGTTTGTGCGGCTATACCTGTAAAATGCGTTGACCTCGAAAGAATATTTGAGGTAACGGTCGTTAACCCAGATGCCGTTCTCTTGAATATTCTTCTCATAGCCGGCTTCGTTGCTCATGATACCGCCTGACACCTGTATGGCAAACTGAAAGCGGCGCTTGAATCCGTCATCTTCCGGCTCGCTTGGCAATTGTTTCGCGCTTCGTAGCGTTTTCATACCCACGCGCAAAGCAAGTTCGAATGAATTGATGCCATAATTCGGGAAGGTGACGGCACCGTTGGAATGATGGTTGAAAAAGAAGCCGAGACCCACATCAAAGCGGGATGAAAAGGCATACTGCGCCTGGACTCCCAAAGAGATATGGGCATTGACAGGCATCGAGATAAGCACGTTCCAGGGGTTCGTGGCGGGATCATAACGCCTGCTGAACACGAATCCAAGGCCGAATTCGCCGCTGTACCCGAAACTGAAACCACCCCGCACGAACAAAGGACGGTCAATATAGCCGTATATGCTGTATATATTGCCCATGCCCGGTCCGTTCGCCGCAGGCACGCCGGCAAGGGCGTCAAGCTGAAAGCCGATACCCACCTCCGGGTGCTTGCAGATGGTTGCGAAAGGTGACGAACTGTAATCTGCCCAGCCCAACCTGACATCAAAGGTAGGGAATACCGGCGCAACCTTATCGCCGAAAAGGGCTGGATAAAACCGACCGTCATACAGCGCCTTGCTGCAACCTGCATAAAACGAGATGTTCTGTGCGGCGACTCTTCCGACCGATCCTGCCAGAAGCAATAACAGACAGATGATATAGTGCTTGATCTTCATAGGAACTTCTAGAAATGCTCAATGACGGGCTCTTTGAAAAGGGGCATCCCGGGAATGGTGTTCACTACCGTGTGCAGGGATTCCGCTTTCTTGAAAGAGATGCCGTAGTCCTTGAGGTCAATGCATTTTTCCCGTCCGTCCTTGAAGACGACAATCAGGTGGCAGAAACTTTTGTCGATGGAGCCGCCCTTTTCCGCAGGGATGAATAAATCGCAGATGTGGAGATAGCAGTGGTCGATAGCAGCGGCTTCCAGGAGCGCCCCATCCTCTGTCCGTATCCCTTCCGGCGAGATAACGACCGTCTTGCGGCAGCGTTTCCTTTCCTTGAGGAAAAGCACCAGCATCAGCACGGAGAACGCACCTGCCACAAGGGTCCCGAACAGGTAGCCCGTAGGGTCCTGGGGCACTACCAGAAACAAGACAGCGACAGTGAGGGCTGCAACAAAGAGGATGGCTGCATAAACCATCATCCGGGAACTGTATTTCAGCGTAATATCCATAGTTACCGATACAAAAATAGCAAAAATTTTTTGCTATTTTTGTACAAGCCAACCTGCCTATGAAACGTTTTCTCACCATAGCCATCCTTATTGCGCTGCTCTCTCCCGCCGGGAAAGCCCAGGAGAGGGTTCAGCCCACGCCCGAACAAATCCAAGCCTATCTCCGCACCCTGCGTTCGCATCCGGACCAGCACGTGCTGGTTCCCAATGAAACGGTGGCCCGGCAAAGTCCCTACCGCGGGACGAAGAACTACGGGAAACGGATAGCCGTCTTTGGCGGCTCCCTTTCTGTCAACAGCGAATCCGATGCCGCCAAGCAGATGTGGGCCGATCTCCTGAATGCCGAGGTGACCACCTACGGCGTGGGTGGGGCCGGGTTCTCCAGCGAACAGGGTTATACCTTGCAGCGGCAGGTGGATACGGCCGGAGTATACGACGTTTACGTCCTTTGGGCTTCCACCAACGACTATACCAACAGCCGGGAGTGTGGTTCCTGGCAGGACTACACGGAGTTCGACGGGTTCGACGCTTCGCGCCTGACCACCCAGTGCGGCGGCATCAACTACTGCATACGGAAGCTGCTGGAGAAGAATCCATCGGCCGAAATCTATTTCTTCACGTCCCTCCGCTTCTTCGGGAAAGATGCCGGGCACAATCCTTTTTCCGACGAACCCAACCTCACGGGAAAGACTTTTGCAGATTACATCGAGGCCCAGAAGGCCTGCTGTTTGCACTACGGCATCCCAGTACTGGACCAGTTTGCCCTGCAGGGAATCAACGAGTTCAACTTCCACCTTTACTACCTGCCTGACAAGTTGCATATGAACGAGGACGGATACCGCAAGATAGGTCCCGTACAGGCTGCGTTCCTGGCTAATGGAAAATAGAAGATGGATAAGGTATTGTCCCTGGATGTATATGCCAGCGCCGGCGTGGGTGTGCTGGCCTTGCTGTTGGGTTTCTATTTCACGCGGAAGATTCCCTTCCTGAAGCGCTTCTGCATACCGGCCCCCGTGTCGGGAGGTCTGCTCATTTCCCTTATCACCCTGCTTCTTTTCAGCGTCTTCGGGGTGGAGTGCCGCTTCGACGGAACGGTGAAGGACCTCTGTATGATGCTCTTCTTCACCTCCGTGGGTTTCCAGTGCGACGTCACGGTGCTGAAGAAAGGAGGAAAGCCGCTCCTGGTTATGATTGGACTGGTGGCAGTGCTCATCATCATGCAGAACTTCATTTCCGTGGGGATTGCCAAGGGGCTCCATCTGGACCCGGTCTTCGGCATGTCGGCAGGTTCCATCCCTATGAGCGGCGGCCACGGTACGGCAGGCGGGTTCTCGCCCCTGCTGGAACAGATGGGCCTTGAAGGCGCATCGTCCATCACCATGGCGGCGGCCACATTCGGCCTGGTGGCCGGCTCCCTGCTGGGCGGTCCGTTGGGCGAGGCTTTGATACGGCGGAACAATCTTTCCGGACAGTCCGGGGCTTCCGATGTGATGGGTGGCGTGGAAACCACGGAATCCCGCGAAGAGGTCTCCGTAACGGAAGAGACCACTTTCCGGGGATACCTGCGTGCGGCTTGCGTCCTGCTCCTCGCCATGGCCCTGGGATCGGGGGTAAGCCGGCTCCTGGCCCTGACCGGCATCACCTTCCCCACCTACTTCGGCTCACTCCTCGCCGCCTTTGCCATCCGGAATATCTTCGGCCTGTCCCCCAAGTGGACAAAGGAACTGAGTCTTGGAGAAATGGTTTCCCTGGGCGATATCTGCCTTCAACTTTTCCTGGGAATGGCCATGGCCAGTCTCCGCCTGTGGGAACTGGCCTCGCTGGCCCTTCCTTTATCCCTGATCCTTGTGACACAAGTGGCATTCATGGCACTCTATGGGACATTTGTCGCCTTCCCGCTGCTGGGAAAGGATTACGACAGCGCCGTCCTGGTGAGCGGTCTCTGTGGTTTCGGCCTGGGCGCAACACCCAACGCTATGGCCAACATGTCGGCCGTCTGCTATAAGTACCGCTATTCCGTGAAACCCTTCATCATCGTCCCCATCATCGGAGCCATGTTCGTAGACCTCATCAACACGGGCGTGGTGACTGTGTTTTTGAATCTGATACACTGATAGGAACGTCTGGTAACGAGTTTTGGGGCCAAAACTCGTAATGCCACAACCTGCAGATCTTGACGTAACGAGAAAAAGGGCGAAAGTTCGGAATGCCACGTTCCATCCACGACAAATGCCACGGTCGAAGACCATGGCATTTGCGTTATTCGTGATTCCGTTGGGATTCGAACCCAAGACCCACAGCTTAGAAGGCTGTTGCTCTATCCAACTGAGCTACGGAACCATCCTCAATGGGACTGCAAAGTTAGTGATTTTTTACAAAATGACAATGCGGGACTAAAACCACTCTACGTCGGAGAGGTCCAGTTCGTGTTCGGCGTCGCCCCAGTCGGGGGCGTAGACGAAGGTATAGCCTTTGAGTTCGGAGGGGATGCGGTCCAGGAAGCGGAAGTCGGGTTCTCCGTAGTCGCCGCTGCAGCCGTAGAGGGTCATCACTTTTTTGTCGTCGTCTTTGTGGAACCAGCCGCCGCCGTGGGTTTTAGCATAGCCTTTCACCAGTTCCTTGTGCTGGAACACCATCCCATAGACAAAGGTGCCGATGAGCGGGGTTGCCGGATCCGATATGAGCATGAACTTAGGATTCACGGGCCTTGGAGCATACGATCTTCCAGCCGATGAGGCCTACGATGAAGGAAACCAGCGGGGAGAGCAGGTTGAAAAAGCAGAAGGGGGCATAAACCAGCGTGGGAACGCTGAGGATAGTGGCCTGTGTCATACCGCAGCTGGACCAGGGGAAAAGGGGCGAAGTCACCGTAGCCGAATCCTCCACGCTGCGGCTCAAGAGCCGGGCCTCATAGCCGTTTTCCTCATAAGTATGGCGGTAGATGTTGGAGGTGAGGATGACGGAAAGATATTGGTCGGACACAATACCGTTGAGTGCGGTACCGGTGAGCACCGTTGAGCCCACCAGGCCGCCGCGGGTGCGCGTGAGGGGCTGCATGATACGGGACAGATGGCCAATCATACCGCTGGCCTGCATGGCCGCGCCGAAGCACATGGCGCAGATAATCAGATAGATGGTATTGAGCATACCCAGCATACCGCGTGTAGCCACCAGCTGGTTCACCTCCGGCACGCCTGTCTCCAGGGAAACGGAATTATAGATGATTTCCACCATACCGGCGAAGAACACCCGGGCGGAAGACCCGGCGGTAACGCTTTGGCCAATAGAGCGCACAATATCCGGCTGAAATACGATGGCCGCCACGCAGGCCGCCAGCACCGACAAGGCCAGCACCATGATGGCGGGCAGCTTCTTCCAGATGAGAAAGACCGTGAAGGCCGGCACCAGCATCAGCCAGGGGGTGAGGTGGAACCGGGCGGCCAGGGTAGATGTGTACACCTCCATCGGCATTTCCGGCGCGCCCCCATGCGTCAGGCCCAGGACGGTGAAAATGATGAGCGTGATGAGGAACGACGGCACGGTGGTGAAATACATATAATGGATGTGCTCGAAGAGCCCCACCCGGTTCACCGAAGAGGCCAGGACGGTGGTGTCCGACAGCGGCGAAATCTTGTCGCCGAAATAAGCGCCGGAGATGATGGCGCCGGCCGTCAGGGCATCGGAGAAACCCTCGGCCCGGCCGATACCCAGCAGCGCCACGCCCACCGTGGCGATAGTGGTCCAGGAGGATCCCGTGGTGACGGAGACCACCGCACACAGCACGCAGGCGGTGAGCAGGAACACCTTGGGACTGATGATGCGGATGCCGTAATAGATGAAGGCCGGCACCACGCCGCTCATGGTCCAGGTGCCGGAGATGGCACCGATGAGCAGCAGGATAAGGATGGCCGATGCCACATTGCCCACGTTTCCGGCAATCTCGGCCTCGAAGGTCTTCCAGGGAATCCCGTACAGCCACATGCCCTGCCAGATGGCGATACCCGCCGCCACCAGCAGGGCCACCTGAGAGGCGCCCAGGATGGAATCAGCCCCGAAGATGGAGATATCCAGTGCCAGCAGGAACACCAGCACGGCCAGGGGAATCAGGGCCACCAACGTTTGTTTCAAGCTCGTTTTCATGGGCGCAAATATACAACAATTCTTGCGATATCGTGGATTTTCCGTATCTTTGCCTTAATAACACTTATACTATGACCTTTACTATGATTATAGAGCTGCTCATCGTTCTGGCAGCACTGTATGTGGGTTCCCGTTACGGGTCCCTGGCGCTGGGCGCCATTTCCGGCATCGGCCTCGCCATCCTGGTATTCGGCTTCGGCCTCAAGCCCGGCACGCCTCCCACCGACGTTATCTACATCATCATCGCGGCTGTCACCTGCGCTGGTACCCTGCAGGCGTCGGGCGGTATGGACTGGATGATCCAGATAGCCGAAAAGATGCTCCGAAAACATCCGGAGCACATCACCTTCCTGGGCCCGCTGGTGACCTTCTTCCTCACAGTGCTGGTGGGAACCGGCCACGTGGTGTATACCATCATGCCCATTATCTGCGACATCGCCCTCAAGAAGAATATCCGGCCCGAACGTCCTTGCGGCGTGGCTTCCGTGGCCTCGCAGGTGGGTATCACCTGCTCTCCCATCGCCGCGGCCGTGGTGGCTTTCGTCACCATTTCCAACGCCAACGGGTATATGGTTTCCATTCCGCAGGTGCTCATGGTCACCATCCCGGCCTGCGTAATCGGCCTGATGTGTGCCGCCGCCGCTTCCTACAACCGCGGCAAGGACCTGGACAAGGATCCCGCCTTCCTGGCCCGCAAAGCAGACCCTGAGCTGTTCCAGTACATGTACGGCAACACCGCCACCACCCTGGACAAGGTCATTACCAAGGAAGCCAAGGCGTCCGTATTCGTTTTCCTGGGCTCCCTGCTGGTGATCGTAGGCTTCGCTTTCTGCCAGATGATCCACGTGGAAAGCGGCGAAACCCTGGCCAAGGCCATCAACCTGCCCAAGATGAACATCTGCATCCAGATCATCATGCTCATGGCAGCAGCCGCCAACATCATGTTCTGCAAGGCAGCTCCCAAAAAAGCCGTGGCCGGCGCCGTATGGCAGAGCGGTATGGTGGCCGTAGTGGCCATCTACGGCATTGCCTGGCTGGCCGATACCTACTTCGGCAACTATATGGACCAGATGAAGGTTATGCTCAGCGACCTCGTTACCAGTTACCCCTGGAGCATCGCGTTCGTCTTCTTCCTGGTATCCGTGCTCATCAACTCCCAGGGCGCCGTGGTGGTTGCCATGCTGCCCCTGGCCTATGAACTGGGCATCGCCGGACCGGTGCTGCTGGGCGTGCTTCCCAGCGTATACGGCTACTTCTTTATCCCCAACTATCCGTCCGACATCGCCACGGTGAACTTCGACCGTTCCGGCACCACCGTCATCGGCAAATACCTGCTGAACCACAGCTTTATGATGCCGGGCCTCATCAGCGTGATTGTGGCCACCATTATCGGCTACCTCATCACCAACGTCTTCTTCGCGGGGTACTTCGCCAGTTTTGTGCAGTAGGCCGTTTTCGCTAACTGATTGATTGAACGCAGTATACAAAAAGTCCTCCAGGTCAAACGACCCGGAGGACTTTTCTTAAAGCGCTAATTATTAAGGTATTAGCGAAAACGCTCCTTACTTCACCATTCCGCTGAAGCCCATGAAGGCCAGGGCCAGGATACCCACGCTGATAATGGCGATGGGAACGCCCTTGAAGGCCTTGGGCACGTTGTTCAGGGACAGGTGCTCACGGATGCCGGCGAAGATGACCATGGCCAAGCCGTAACCCAGGGAAGTGGCGAAGGCATAGACCAGCGCCTGACCCAAGTTGAGCATACCGCCGGGCACGAAGGAGAATTCCTTGGTAACCACGTTGATGGCCACACCCAGCACGGCGCAGTTGGTGGTAATCAGGGGCAGGAAGATACCCAGGGCCTGATACAGGGACGGGGAAACCTTCTTGAGCACAATCTCTACCATCTGCACAAGGGCAGCGATGACCAGGATGAAAGCGATGGTCTGCAGGAAAGTGATGCCGAAGGGAACCAGCAGGTACCGGTTGATGAGATAGGTGACCAGGGTGGCCAGGGTAATCACAAAGCAGACGGCCATGGACATGCCCGTGGCGGTGGACAGTTTGTTGGACACGCCCAGGAACGGGCAGATACCCAGGAACTGCGCCAGGACAATATTATTGACGAAAATCGCCGAAATGATAATCAGAAAATATTCCATAGCCTAGCTCTTTTTAACGAATTTGTTGAACAGGACCATCAGGTAACCCAGGCACAGGAAGGCGCCGGGAGCCATCACAAAGGCCAGCATACCGTCGTTGCCGCCGATAAAGCTGTAACCGAAGGCGCTTCCGCTGCCCAGGATTTCACGCACCAGACCCAGCACGGTGAGCGAGCAGGTGAAGCCCAGGCCCACGCCGATACCGTCCAGCGCGCTCTCCCCTATGCCATGCTTGTTGGCAAAAGCCTCGGCGCGACCCAGCACGATGCAGTTCACCACAATCAGCGGGATGAACAGACCCAGGGTCTCGTACACGGCCGGAGTATAAGCCTGCATCAGCAGCTGCAGCAGCGTCACGAAGGTGGCGATGACCACGATGTAAACCGGAATGTGCACTTTGTCGGGCACCACGGGAGCGATGGCCGATATGGCCATATTGCTCAGGACCAGCACAAAGAGCGTGGCCAGACCCATGGACAGGCCGTTGATGGCCGATGTGGTGGTGGCCAGCGTGGGGCACATTCCCAGCAGCAGGACGAAGGTCGGGTTGTTCTTGACCAGACCGTCGGTAATCAGTTTGAACTTACTCATTGCAGCATCCTCCTTCGTTAATTTCGGCAAATACCTTCAAAGCGTTCTCCACGGCCAGCGTGTAGGCGCGGGAAGTGATGGTGGAAGCGGTAATGGCGTCCACGTCACCGCCGTCCTTCTTCACGGACAGTTTCTTGATGGAAGGGTCGAAGCCCCGCCACTGGTCCATGAATTTAGCGTCGGTGGTGCACTTGGCGCCCAGACCGGGAGTCTCGGCGTGCGAGAGCACGGACGTGTTGTACACCACACCGTCGGGGGTGACACCCACGATGAGGGACAGGGGACCGCCGAAGCCCACGGTAGTGGTTTCAATGGCGTAGCCCACCAGGTTTTCGCCGTCCTTGGCCATATAGTAATGACCATATTCATTGTACTCCACATCGGTGAAGTGCGGCAGCACCTGGGCGATGGCCTTATTGGTCTTCTCGGCCGCGGCGGCGTCAATGGGTTCTTTGGTGAGGACGTATGCCCCGCCCAGCACCGCCGAGCAGAACAGGCAGGTGAGGCCCAGCACCAGCACCATATTGGTTAAATTGAATTTAGCAGCCATACCTTATTTCCTCCCGAATTTTTTCTGTTTGAACCACATGTTCAGCAGCGGCACCACAGAGTTCATAATGAGGATGGCGAAGGAAACGCCTTCCGGATAAGAGCCGAAGTAACGGATCATCATGGTGAGGAAGCCGATGCCCACGCCGAAGATCACGCCGCCCCACAGGCTCATGGGAGAGGTCACATAGTCGGTGGCCATGAAGCAGGCACCCAGGATGAGACCGCCGGTGAGCAGGTTGAACAGAGGATCGGTGAAACGGGCAGGATCGATGCCCCAGAAGATGAGCGAAGTGAGCGCCACGGTGGCAAAGATGCTCAAGGTGATCCAAGGCTTGATGACGCGGCGCACGCACAGGTACACGAAGCCGGCCAACAGTGCCAGGGCGCATACCTCACCGGCGCTGCCGCCCAGATTGGCGAACAGCAGGTCCTTATAGTTGAAGGAAGCGGTGAGTTCCTGTACGGTGGAACCCTGCATCAGGCCTTCCTGGATGGTACCCAGCGGAGTGGGGCCGGAAACGGCATCCACGCCGAACAGGCCCTGCGGCTGGCTCCAGCTGGTCATATAGGTAGGGAAAGAAACCAGCAGGAACACACGGCCCACCAGGGCGGGGTTCCAGATATTCTGGCCAATGCCGCCGAAGGTCATCTTGGCAACGCCGATAGCAACCACGGCGCCGATGAATACCATCCACCAGGGAGTGGTGTAGGGCAGGTTCAGCGCCAGCAGGATACCGGTGATGACAGCGGAAAGGTCACCCACGGTAGAGGGCTGTTTGAGCATATATTTGGTGATGGCCCATTCCAGCAGCACGCAGGAGGCCACACTCACGCCCAGTACCAGCAGTTCCTGCCAGCCGTAGAAAATGACGGAGCAGATGATGGCGGGTACCAGCGCAATCACCACATCCCGCATCAGGGACTTGGTAGAGTCCTTGGAGTGGATATGGGGCGAAGGGGATACTATTAATGTACTCATAGTCACTTACTTTTTAGCGGCTTCGGCAGCGGCCTTAGCGGCGGCTGCGCGTGCACGGATGGCACCTAAGACAGAGCCCTTACCTATACGGATGCTGTCCAGCAGCTGGATATGGGCGGGGCAGGAATACAGGCAGCAGCCGCACTCGATGCAGTCCTGGGCGGCGTTGGCCTCCAGGGCTTCCACGTCCTTGGCGCGGGAGAGCCTTACCAGCAGGAAAGGCTCCAGGCCCATAGGGCAGGCATCGGCGCACTTGCCGCAGCGGATACAGTTGCTTTCCGGGGCACGGCGGGTCTGTTCCTCGGTGAGGAAGAGCAGGGCGCCCGTTCCCTTTACGGTAGCGGCGTCCAGATTGGCAACGGCACGGCCCATCATGGGACCGCCGCTGATGATCTTGGCCGCATTCTCGGGCACACCGCCCAGGTAGTCCACGATGTAGCGGAGCGGAGTACCCACCCTTACCAGCAGGTTGGCCTGCTTGGGGAAGCATTCACCGGTAACGGTAACAGAGTTGTCCACAATGGGTTTGTTCTTCTGCACGGCGTCGTACACGGCCAGCGCGGTAGCCACGTTCTGAACCACGGCACCCACGCTGATGGGCAGGGCGCCGGATCCCACCTGACGGTGCATCACAGCGTCGATGAGCTGCTTTTCACCGCCCTGCGGATAACGCATCTTCATGGACATCACCTCGATACCCTCGTAGCCCAGTTTGGCAATCACTTCCTTGATATGGGCAATGGCCTCGGGCTTGTTTTCCTCGATGGCAATGGTGCAGGGTACATCTCCCATCACCTTGCGCAGGATGGCGGCGCCAACCACCACCTGTTCTCCCTTCTCCAGCAGGGTGCGGAAATCGGAAGTGAGGTAAGGCTCGCATTCGCAGCCGTTGATGATCACGCGCTCGCACTTGGAACCCGGAGGCGGGCTCAGCTTCACGTGCGTGGGGAAGGTGGCACCGCCCAGACCAACGACGCCGCCGAGCTTGATCTTCTCGACGGTGGCCTTGTTGTCTTCGGGCAGGGTGGTGATAAGGGTGTCGGTGGTGTCAATGCCTTCCAGCCATTCGTCTCCCTCAACGGCAATCTCGATGTGTGTGGAAGGACGGCCGGCCAGGTCCGGGCGCGGGCCGATGGACTTGACGGTACCGGAAACCGAGGAGTGGATGTAGGCGCTCACGAACCCGCCGGGTTCGGCGATCACCTGTCCCACCTTCACTTTGTCGCCCACCGCTACACAGGGCACGGAGGGTGCGCCGATGTGCTGGGCCACGGAAATGTAAACGACAGGGGCAAGGGGCAGCGGCTGAATGGCGCACTCCCGGGAAATCTTGTTGTCGTGCGGATGAACACCGCCCATGGAGAATGTAGGTTTACGCATTGGCAGCCTCCTTTGCTTTAAGTTGACGTTCCTTGATGCGGGCTTTCACGGCTTCCTTGTCCAGCGGCTTGGGGAAGTTCACGCCGTGGATGGCGTTCGTGGGGCACATGGCCTCGCACTCGCGGCACAGTTTGCACTTGGCGGGGTCGATGTAAGCCACGTTGTTTTCCACCACGATAGCCTCGTGGGTGCAAGTCTTGGCGCAGATACCGCAGCCGATGCAGGCGTTGGCGCAGGCTTTCTTGGCAACCGGACCCTTGTCCTTGTTCACGCAGGATACGAATTCACGCATTCCGCGGGGACCTTTAGGGCGAAGTTCGATGATGAACTTGGGGCAAGCCTTCACGCAGGAGCCGCAGGCGGTGCACTTTTCCTCGTCCACCACCGGCAGGCCGGTAACGGGATCCATGGAAAGAGCGCCGAACTGGCAGGCGTTCACGCAGTCACCGCAACCCAGGCAGCCGAAGGCGCAGCCGGTGTCGCCGGTGTACAGGGTGGATTTCACCACGCAGGAGGCGTAGCCGTCGTAGTCGTTCACGCGGGGACGGGCCTCGCAGGTGCCGTTACAACGGACGACGGCTACCATAGGAGCCTTGGCTTTCACCTCGTACCCCAGGATAGCCGCCACCTTGGCCATGGTGTCGTTGCCGCCCACCGGACAGTAGTTCTTGTCCAGGTTGGGGGCCTTTACGGCTGCCTCGGCGAACGCACGGCAGCCCGCGAATCCGCAGCCACCGCAGTTGGCGCCGGGCATGACCTTCTCTACCTCGTCAATACGCGGGTCTTCCTCTACCTTGAACTTTTGAGCCACCAGGTAAAGAACCAGCGCAAGCACCAGGCCCAGAACGGTCACCACCGCAATAGTCCAGATAATAGTACTCGTCATAGTTTATTTGATTGTGAATATATATTCGTTCTGCAGTTTCCCCCGCAGGAGCCACAGGGCCAGATAATACAGGCCGATGGCCGCCAGGGCGGAAACGCCCGTCGCCACTTCTCCCACGCCCAGGCCCAGAAGACCCAGCACGATGGCCAGCATGATCACCAGCGGAATGCAGTAGGCCAGCCATACGGCCTTCATGCCCATGGAGGCTTTCAGCAGCACTTCCACATCGTCTCCCACGTTATAGGTGGCGTAGGGATCGGTGGGCACGTCCACCGTCTTTTCGGCTAAATCGGCCATCCCGCACAGACCGGCGGCGTGACATTCGCCGCAGGCACTATGCTGCAAAATGGCCACCGTAGTAATCTGCGGGGTCATTTTGATTACTTTTCCCTTATGTGAAACGCTTCCTTTACTCATTGGATCCGGGAGGTTACTTCATACTTCAGGTTTTCCGTTTTCTTCAGCCACAGCCACATGGTTCCCATGCGCAGGGGCAGCATGATGGCCAGCGGCATATGATTGCCGTCGTCGCTCACCCATACCTGCACTTCCTGGTCTCCCTCGAAGAGATGACCCGAAACAACGGTGCAGGAGAAACGGTTGGCGTGGAATTTTCCCTGTCTCCTTACCTTGATGTCGTCCTTCCCCTGGCAGGTGACCCGCAGGGTAATCACTTCGTCGTCCACGATGCAGGGGACAAAAGCCTTCTCCCCCACTTCAACGTTGGAGAAATCCATGTCGCGGAAATGGTAGATGAGCGTAACCACGTCACGGGGCAGGCAATCCAGGGGGATGTCCTTGAAATCGGGGTCCTTTCCGTTATAGGACGTCTGGGCGTGCACCACGCCCGCATCCCAGTCGAACTGGAAAAAGTTGTTGGCCGTGTAGCCGTTCTGGTAAGTATCCCGGACCGCTTCCAGGGGACGGTTTCCTTCCACGGTGAAAACACTCTGGAAATGCTCCCGCATCTTGTAGAAGGCGTCGAAGAAAGGAGCCGTACGCAGCAGGCAGGAAGCATGGAAGACGTCACCGTCCTGCTCCAGGCTGGTGGCAACGGAACCCACCTCCGTATTCACCAGTCCCCACTTGAACATGAGGACCATCTCCAGCTTTTCCCCGTCCTGGAAGGGGGTCTCCTTACAGACAGGAATTCCCTGAGCGCCCAGCGCCAGGGAAAAAAGAGCCATACAGGCTATGAGAATCAACTTTCGCATACTAGAAGTCGTTCTGGCTGTCAAAGTTGTAGTCCGTGCCGGCCGCGCCGGGTTCATTGGCGGCGCTGGCCACCGGCCCCTGGCGTGCATACACGTCCAGGCTCTGATCCGGTTCCACAAACTTCACCTGGGAAGCCTTATACTTCATCTCTATATCACAAACCTCGCCATTACGGTGTTTTGCGATAACAATATATGCTTTTTCCTTGTCTTCGGGGTTGTCGCTCATGCCCACAAAGTCCGGGCGATGGATGAAAATCACCATATCGGCATCCTGCTCGATGGAGCCGGACTCACGCAGGTCGCTCAGCTGCGGCTTGCCGGTACCGCCCGTACGCTGCACCGCATTACGGGACAACTGGGACAGGGCGATGATGGGGATGTTCAGTTCCTTGGCGGTGGCCTTGAGGGTGCGGGAGATGGCCGCCACTTCCTGCTCACGCAGGCCGCGCAGCTCTACCGGTCCCTGCATCAGCTGCAGGTAGTCCACCACGATGAGACGCACGCCTTTCTGCTTCACCAGACGCTTGGCCTTGGTGCGGAACTCCATAATGGGAATGCCGGGCGTGTCATCTATATATAAAGGTGCCTTGGCCAGCCGTTTCAGGGTGTCTTCCAGCTGGAACCACTCGTACTGCTCCAGCTTGACCCCGCCCTTGATCTTCTCTCCAGACAGGCCGCTCTCCGTGGTGATGAGACGTTTACCCAGCTGGTCTGCGCTCATTTCCAGGGAGAAAACCGCCACGGGCATATTGGCTTCCACGGCCGCATTGCGGGCGATGTTCAGCGCAAAGGCCGTCTTACCCACAGAGGGACGGGCGGCCAGGATGATGAGGTCGCTCTTCTGCCAGCCCTGGGTGATGCGGTCGATGGACGGGTAGCCGGAAGGCACGCCGGACGGGCCGGTGATGCCCTGCAGTTCCTGCAGATTGTCCAGGACGGAATTGATGATGGAGCCGATGTCCTGCACATCGCGCTTCACGTTGTTCTGAATGGCGGCAAACACCTTGGTCTGCGCGTTGTCAATGAGGTCATCCACGTTGGTGGACTCGTCGAAGGACTGTTTCAGAATCTCATAGGAAGCGGTAATCAGATCCCGCTGAATGGTCTTCTGCTTGAGGATCTTGATATAGTATTCGATATGGGCCGCCGCTCCGATGTTCTGCGACAGGTTGGCCAAGTGGGCGGGACCGCCCACGTCATCCAGATTCCCTTTGGAGCGGAGTTTCTCACTGACGGTAACCAGGTCAATGGAAACGTGCTCGTTCACCAGCTCCGACATAGCCTCGAAGATGATGCGGTGCTGGGGGTCGTAGAAGCAGGACGCCGAGAGCTCCTCCATTGATTCGTCAATGGTGGCGGGCTCTACCAGCATAGCTCCCAGGACAGCCGCTTCCACGTCCAACGCCTGCGGGGGTTTGTTCCCCATCAGCGTTTCCAGGTTCTGCGGTTCCTGTGCTTTCTTTCCTCTGGCGTCCGGCATAAAGATACTACTGGGCGAAATCCGGGTTGATGATGATGCGGCCGCAATGCTCGCAGATGATGAGCTTCTTGTTGGAAACAATCTCTACGCGACGCTGGGGAGTGATGGTGTTGAAGCAACCTCCGCAGGAGTCTCCGTTGTAGATACCCACCACGGCCAGGCGGTTGTGCACGCTGGCGCGGATGCGCTCGTAGGCGCTCATGGTACGGGCGTCAATCTTGGCGGCGCACTCTTCGCGGCGCTCACGCAGGACGGCCTCTTCCTTGGCGGTCTCTTCCACGATGTTCTCCAGTTCGGTCTTCTTGGCGGCCAGGTCCTCGGTGCGGATGCTCAGACGGTCCTTCAGGTCTTCCAGTTCGGACTTCTTGCTGCTGATCTCCATGCGGGTGTCGTTGATGGTCTTTTCACCAATCTGACGAAGGAGTTCCTGGTTCTCGATTTCCTTGTTCAGGGAATCGTATTCGCGGGAATTGGAGATGGTTTCCAGCTGACGCTGGTATTTCTCGATGATGCTCTCGTGCTCGGCGATGGCCAGTTTGGCGTCGGCGATATTGCGGTTGAGCTGGTCGATCACGGCGCTGATGGCGGCGCTGCGCTCCTTGAGGTCGGCGATTTCCTCTTCCAGGGCGGCCACCTCTGCGGGGAGTTCACCACGCAGCTGGATGATCTTGTCAATTTCGGAATCCGCGGCCTGCAGCTGGTACAGGGTCTTCAGTTTTTCCTCTACCGGCATATCGGAATCGGCGAAACTCTTCTGCAGGGAGACGAAAGTTTCACGGTTGTCGATAGGGGCCTGCACTTTGGCGGCGGTGGTTTTTTTGGTACTTGCCATACAATATAAATCGATTTATTTTTACATCAAAAAGTAGTGGACCGGGTTGCTCCTGTCCAGCGCGCTGCTTTTGTAGCTTGCAAAGGTAGGGAATTTTTTCCGGATTTCCTCTACGAAAATGTCCACAATCTCCACTTCACTCTCAAAATGACCCACATCCATTACCATAAAGCCTTCCGGGGTGAAGAAATGGTGGTAGGAAATGTCGGCGGTGATGTAAAGCTGTGCACCCTTTGCCTGCGCCTGGGGAATCTCCCCCTCCCCGCTGCCGCCCAGAAGCGCTACCTTGGAAATGGGCGTCTCCAGCGGCTTGGAGCTCTTGATTACCTTGAGGCCGAATTTCTTCTGCACATAGCGCAGAGCCTCTTCCCCGGTCATCGGCCGGGGCAAGTCCCCGATGCAACCGAGGCCGATGGTACCGTCTTCCTCCGGTACCATGATGGAGACGTTCTTCAGTTCCAGCCGGCGGGCCATGGCACCGCTCACGCCGGCGATGACCTTATCGGCCGTGGTGTGCGCGGCATACACCGCCACCCCCTTGCGGATGGCCTTCATGATGGCCGCCCCCACGGGGTCCTTGCTGTCGATGCGGCGAACCCCCTTGAAGATGAGCGGGTGGTGCGTCACCACCATGTCGCAGCCTTTTTCCACAGCCTCGTCGATGAGGGCCGATGTGCAGTCGAAGCCCACCAGCACGCCGTGGACATCGTCATCGGGGCTGCCGATGATGAGGCCGCTGTTGTCCCAGCTTTCCTGAAGGCGGAGGGGGGCAAAGGCCTCCAGCACCGCGGTGATGTCTCCTACTTTCATATGTTTAGAGCGCTTTTTTCACAGAAACCAGGTCCTGGCGTATCTCCTTGAGCATGCCCAGCACTTTCACGCGCCGCTCCACGCCGCGTCGGTCCTCCGTCATCCGCTGCTTGGCCCCCTCCAGCGTAAGACCCTGGTTCTTCACCAGGTACTGGATCTGCCGGAGTGTCTCAATGTCTTCCGGGTGGTACAGACGGTTGCCCTTGGCGTTGCGCTGCGGCTTCACGAACTGCTCGAAGTAATTGCTCCAGTAGCGTATGGCCGAGGTATTTTCCCCCAGCTCCTGCGCCACTTCGCCCATAGTATAAATCAATTTTGCCATAGTCCTACAAATATAACAAAAAAAAGGGTGATATCACCCTTTCTTGTTTGGCTGATGAGAAAAACTTCTCCGCGGCCCCTCCGCCTCCAGCCATTTCTCATGATCGAACATCTCCCCCGGGAACCGGTAAAGCCCCTCATGGTCTATACAAAACGCCAGATACGTAATCGGCAACCCCATTTCCAGGAACATACTCTCGTAAAATGTCTGCACCTGAGTAACCGCATCTAAATCTGTCAGGAGGGGATACACATGCCGAAATCCGTGGCCACCCTCGGCCGCGTAAGAGGGAGGGGCCCATCCGTCAGGATGGGAGGGGTCGCGAAGCGACGATTTGGGCATGTGTATCCCCTCCTGATAAATGTTTGTGCCGTAGGCAAGTACTTGTAAATCATTGACTTTCACGACAGCCTGGGTGTATTCATAGAGGTAGCGAGAGTCGGTCTTTAGGTGGATGATGCCGCCGGGGATTAGGAAGTGGCGGTATCGTTCAAGGAAGAGCGGGGACGAGAGGCGGGCGTTTTCGCTGCCGCGAAGCTGGGGGTCGGAGAAGGTGAGCCAGATTTCGCTCACTTCGCTGGGGCCGAAGAAGGCGTCGATGAACTCGATGCGGGTGCGCAGGAAGGCCACGTTGGGCATCTGCTCTTCCGTGGCGGTCTTGGCGCCTTTCCACAGGCGGGCGCCTTTGATGTCCACGCCGATATAGTTGATTTCCGGATGCCGGCGGGCCAGGGCAATAGTGTAGTCCCCCTTGCCACAGCCCAGTTCCAGGACAATGGGATGGTCGTTGCCAAACATCTCCTGTCCCCATCGGCCCTTGATGGCGTGGTCGTTCAGCTTGAGCGCCTTGCTCCCGGGCTCCTTGTTAAGGATAGCCGATGCATCCGGCTGCAGAAGGCAGCGGAAAGTCTCGTTCTCGGCGAATTTCTTTAACTTACCGTGTCCCATTATTTGATGCTTTTAACCACCAGCCCCATGCCGCAGAGGCCTTCCGGCGGGTTGGGAACGGCCACGGTGACGGTCCAGACACCGTTTTCCTCCGGCACCACTCCGGCACGGTAGGGGGCATAGGCGTCGCGGGAGAAGAAGGATGCGCCACGGGTCAGGGGCAGGTACACGCTTTCGGTGAAGGTGGAATCCGAGGGCGCTTTCCAGGTAATGTCCAGCAGAAGCTGGGAAGGGCTGTCGGAGCGGTCTACCCGTGTATAGAGGTCAAAGTCATAGGCGGCGGTACTGTCGGCCATATCCACGGTAAAGGCATAAGGGCCGTTGCCCCGGATGAAAGTTTCCGTGGAGGCGGGCCGGGTGCACGCGACGGCCAGCAGGAGCAGGATGGGTAAGAGACGCTTCACTCTTTGGGGGCGGCTTTCTTGTTGCGGTTACGGTTCTTGCGGCGGCGCTTCTTCTTTTCGGGGTCGAAGCGGTTGATGGCGTCGTCTCCCACGGCCGTGATGAATTCGGGGGCCGATACGTCTTCCTGCCGCAGGGTGGCGGGCTTTTCGCCGCGGCGGTTCAGGGCCTGGATTTCCCGGACCTCATCGGCCGAAAGCGGGAAAATCTGCGCCAGGGAGCCTTTCTCGTAGGAGAAGTAGAGGGTCTCGGCCAGGATGTCCGTCTTGACCAGCCAGGCCTGACCGTCCTGCAGCTCCAGGGGCTCGTTCACGCGCGGAAGGCGGGAATGGGCGTCCAGATAGGCCTCCACCTCGTAATTGAGGCAGCACTTGAGCTTGCCGCACTGGCCGGCCAGTTTCTGGGGATTCAGGGACAGGTCCTGCGTACGGGCGGCCGACGTGGTGATGGACTTGAACTCCGTGATGTAGTTGGCGCAGCAAAGTTCCCGGCCGCATACGCCCAGGCCGCCGATGAGGCCGGCTTCCTGACGTGCGCCGATCTGCTTCATCTCCACGCGGATATGGAATTCCTCGGCGAAGTCCTTGATGAGCTGGCGGAAGTCCACGCGGCCGTCGGCAATATAGTAGAAGATGGCCTTGGTGCCGTCTCCTTGGAACTCCACGTCCCCAATCTTCATCTCCAGGCCCAGGTTGTTGGCCAACACGCGGGCGCGGATCATGGTTTCCTGCTCGCGGGCGATGGCTTCCTGCCAGCGCTGGATGTCAAAGGGACGGGCCTTGCGGTAGATTTTCTTGAGATCGTCCCGGGAATCCACGCCTTTGCACTTCATCTGTCGGCCCACGATGGGGCCTTCCAGCGTCACGATGCCCAGGTCGTGGCCCGTGGAGGCTTCCACCACCACCAGGTCTCCCGTCTTGATACTCTGGCCGCTGGCATTGACGTAGATGCCCTTGCGCGTATTCTTGAAACGGACCTCGAAAAGGTCGTTGAACTGCTCCTGGGCTATTCCCTTGAGCGTATTGTATACCTCCAGCTTGCAGCATCCCTGCCGGTAGCGGATGTCCTGCTCTCCGGTTTTGTCGTCCGTGGCCACGGAGCAGCCGCGGAAGCAGTCGAACTGGATGGTTTCGTTAGAGTAATCGATCATGGATTCTGAATAGTATATAGTTGATTCACCAGGGTGGTGAAGAGAATTTTCTGGTTTACGTTGCGCTCGATGAGCATCAGGGACCGGTCCAGGGCCTCCATGCCCAGGCGCGCAAATTTGGGTTGCAGTCTTTTGGCCACAGACCCGTAATAGGCTTCCTCTCCGGCGGGAATGCGAGCCAACTGCTGCATTTTCTGCAGCAGGAAGATGCGCCGGAGGTCTTCGGACGCCAGCTTGCAGAAGGATTTCTGCTGTTCCCGCACCTTGAGGTCGGCTACGGCCTCACCTGTCTCCAGAGCCTTGAGAAGGTCCCTGGCCACGATGGCGTCCAGCAGGTCGTGGAACAAGTCCTGCAGCACGGTGTTGCCGGCGGCCTCCTTGGCGTGAACCAATGCATCGGCCTCCGGGCTCAGGGGCTGCACCCGCATGTGCAGGCAGCGGGAGGAAATGGTAATGAGCACCTTTTCCGGTGCATGGGTGATGAGAAGGAAGAGCGTGTACTGCGGGGGTTCCTCCACCATCTTCAGCAGGGCGTTGGCGGCCTGTGCGTTCATCTTTTCTGGGAGGTAGAGGACTACCGTCCGGTAACCGCCTTCCACTGCGCTCAGGGACAGGCGCTCCAGGATGGAGCGGGCCTCGTTCACGGAAATATTGCTTTGCTTGCCTTCGATGCCGATGGCCGCATACAGCTCATTCTCAAAGAAATAGGGATTGGCCAGCAGCAGTTCCCGGAACGGGCCCACGAACTGCAGGGATACCGGTTTATCGGATCCCGCCACCGGAAAAACGAAGTGGATGTCCGGGTGAATCAGTTTCTGCACGCGGGGATTGCCCCCGTACAGTTCCTCCAGGAAGTTGAGCACCAGGGGGAAAGCCCCGCCGCCATCGTCTTCGTGAAGCAGCATGGCATGGGGCACGTGGCCGCTCTCCACCATCTGATGGAAGGCTTTCACGATTTCCTCATTGCCATATACGTTCATATTACTTGTCTCTCTGCCCTACAAAACGGGCAAGTTTTGCAAGATACAACTTTTCTTTGGATTCCGGAAGGCTTTCCAGGCAGGAGATGGCTTTTTCCACGTAAAAATCCATCACGTCCTTGGCCAAGGCCACGCCATCGTTTTCCTTGACAAAAGCGCGCACGCGGTCCACATTTTCCGGATGGTCCGGAATGTTTTTCACCAGGCTGCGGATTTCCTGTTGCTCGGCCGAAGAGGCTTTTTCCAGCACGCACAGCAGCGGCTGCGTAATCTTCTGTTCCATCAGGTCAATCCCCACGGGTTTGCCTATATCGGCCGCCTCTTCCTCGTAATCGAAGATGTCGTCCTTGATCTGGAAAGCCAAACCCAACAGGTAGGCGTAGTCCCCCATGGCGCGTATCAGTTCTTCACTGGCAGCGACCGAAATGGCGGCCGACATGGCGGCACTCTCAAAGAGCGAGGCGGTTTTGCCATAAATGATACGCAGGTAATCCGCCTGAGTGGTGTCGGCGGTAGAAGCTTTCTGCATCTGCAGGAGCTCCCCTTCGGTGAGATGGCCGATGGTCTGGGCGAAGAGCCGCAGTACGCGGTCGGCTTCCCGGCGCGCGCCCAGCACCAGCTGCAGGCACTTTTCCAGCCAGTAGTCGCCGATGAGAACGGCCGTGCTGCCTCCCAGTATCGATGCCACGGTGGGAAGGCCGCGGCGCTCCGTGGCGCCGTCTACCACGTCGTCGTGCAACAGGGTTGCGTTGTGCAGCAGCTCCGTTGCAGCGGCATAACGGTAGGTGTCTTCCGGCGGAGGCGCAGCTTCTCCGGCAGCATCCGCCACCAACAGGGCCAGCATGGGCCGCATCATTTTTCCGGGGTGCTCCCGCAGGCTGCGGTTGGTGCTGTCCAGCAGCGGAATATCGCTCCGGAGCGCCATATTAATAAAGACGTTCACCTGCTCAAGGCCGGGCTGAAGATAGGCTTTAATCTCATCCATTTAGTCAAAACAGGCTATGAGTTCCGCTACAGTACGGGGGAAGTGAACCAGGTCGCGGTCCTGTGCATCCAGGGCTCCCGTCTCCACCATATGGTCCAGCAGGGCGATATAGGGATCCCAGTAGCCGTCCAGGTTCAGGGCAAAGAGTTCCCCTTCCCACTTGTGCAGCTTTTTCAGCGTATGGGTTTCAATGAATTCGTCAATGGTGCCGATACCGCCCGGCAGGGCGATGGCGGCGCAGGCCCCTTCCCGCATCTTTTCCTTGCGGGCGGCCATGGTGTCGGTCCAGATCACCTCCTTGATATCCGGGTCTTCCATGCCTTTCATAAAAGAAGGCAGGACAATGATGTGCCGGCCTCCCACTTTTACCGACTCGGAAGTGATGACCCCCATCGTGCCCCTCTTGCAGCCGCCGGACACCACGGTATAACCTAACGCATGCAGCGCGCGAACTGCTTCACGCGCTGCATCGTTGTACTTTTCATCGATTTTTGCGCTGGACGCACAAAAAATAACGACTTTTCTATCCATTAAAAGAAGAAACCGGCAGTGATCTTGATACCTTGATAGTTACTCTTCTTGAGGACATCCAAAGCGGCATTGCCGGCATCGGTTGCATTGGCACCGGCCAGGTAACCCAGGTTCTTATACCATTCCACGCGCAACTGGAGGTGTTTGAGGACATCGGCGCCGATACCTATACCAAAGCCGTATTCCAGCTTGTTGGTCACATCCTTGACAGCCTGCTCGTTACCGTAGACCTGATAACCGATGAATGGTTCGGCCACCACGAACGGACGGGCCACCAGAAGATCCAGACCCAGCTGAATACCTACGGAAGCCTCTACGTAACCGGTCTTGTACTCCAGGTTGTCTACTTTGGTTCCCTTCATGGCATAGGTGAGGGAAGGCTGGATACCCAGCACACCGATATTGATCTTATAGGCCACACCGGCGTGCCAGAGGCTGGCGGTCTTGAATTCGGCGGCGGCATCCTTGATCTTGGTGGAAGAAGAGTTGTAACCGGCGATGATACCGAACTGGGCGTGAGCCGCGGTCACGGTGGCCAGGGCAATCACGATAACGGATAACAGTTTTTTCATGACGATTGAGTTTTTTATAAGTTAGCTTTAATCTTTTCTACAAGCTGGGCCTTGGGCATGGCACCCACGGTCTTGTCCACCACCTGGCCGCCCTTGAAGAACAGCAGGGTGGGAATGCTCATGATGCGGTACTGGGCGGCCACTTCGTCGGCGTCGTCCACGTTCACCTTCACCACTTCAATTTTGTCGGCCATCTCCTCCTCTACCTCGTCCAGTACGGGAGAAAGCATGCGGCAGGGACCGCACCATACAGCCCAGAAATCTACAATCACCAGTTTGTCGCTCTGCAACAGCCCGGCGAAACTATCATTTGTTGCTACTTTTGCCATAAGCTTTATGTTCTATCAGTGCAAATATAAGCAATTTTTCAAAAACTACAGCGCCGCCTCTACCGGAAGGACATAGGCACGGAGGCCCAGGTCCTTGTTGGCGGCGTCTGTGGCGCGCAGGGCGTCCATCACCTTGGAAGCCAGGCTATCCTCCAGAACGGTGAGGAGGGCGTGGTTCTGCGTGGGCCACGCGTGGTTGCCCAGGTGGGGTTCGCCGTCCACGGAACCGCGGCCGCCCACTTCTTCCCACACGGTGTACCCGCGCTGTCCCAAATTCTCCAGCAGCTCTACAATCTCCTGATTGTAAGCCTGATTATATGCTACGAATACTGCTTTCATAAACTATTCTTCTTTGCTTTCCGTCTTGCGCGGTGCTCGGTGAAACCACAGTACAGTACCGGGATGAGCACCAGTGTAATTAAGGTAGAGATACTAAGACCCCAGGCCACGGTGATACCCAGGCCGTGCCACATTTCGGAGCCTTCGCCCCGGCCCAGCGCCATGGGCAGCATACCCAGGACGGTGGTGAGGGTGGTCATGAGGATGGGGCGCAGACGGCTCTTGGCCGCCGTGACCGAAGCGTCACGCACACTGTAACCGCGTTCCTGGAGCAGGATGGTATAGTCTATGAGCACAATACCGTTCTTCACCACGATACCCAGCAGGATGATGATACCCACCATCGCCATCATGCCTATGGCCATATCGTTGACCAGGTTGCCCAGGGCCACGCCCGTGAAGGCGAAGGGGATGGAGAACATGATCACGAACGGTCCCATGAAACTCTCGAACTGGGAAGCCATCACCATATACACCAGGATAATGATGAGCGCCACCAGCAGCAGCAGGGAGGAGAACATCTCCTGCTGCTCCTCGTAGTCACCGGCAATGGCGTAGGACAGTTCCGGGGGCAGGGGATCGGCCTCCATCATCTGGTCAATCACCTCCACGGCCTCGGACAATGCAGTGCCGCGGGCTACCAGACCGGTGGCCGATATATAACGTTCACGGTTCTTGCGCTGGATGGTGGGCGGAACCTTGGATTCCACGATGCGGCCCAAATCCCGTACCTTGATACCCTGGCCGGCGGTATTGTACACCACGATGTTCTCGATGTCCTCCAGGCTCTCGCGGTACTCCGGAGCAAAACGCACACGGATGTTGTATTCGTCGCCGTCCTCACGGTAGTAGGACCCCACGGAGCCGCTCATGGCAGCCGATACGGCGGCTGCGGCCGTGGTGGAATTGAGCCCGTTCAGGGCCAGTTTCTCACGGTCGAAGTCTACCTCGTACTCCGGCGTATAGTCGTCGCGGCCCAGCAGCACCTGCGTGAACTTGCCGCTGGCCATCATCTGCTCACGGTAGCGCTTGGCAGCGCGCTCGGTCTCCTCGAAGTCATAACCGTAAACTTCCAGGATCACGCGGGATGCGCCGCCCATACCCATACCGCCTTCGGTCACGTTGAACTTGCGCAGTTCTGGGAACATCCGCAGGTCTGCGCGAACCACATCGGCAATCTCGGAAGTGGTACGGAAAGGAATGCCTTTCTGCCGTGCCAGTTCCTTACGCTCGGTGGCGGTGTGCACGTTGATGTTGTAGGAGATGATGTACGTACCGTTGGAACGCATGTTGGCGAAGGTGTTGTCGGCGTCGGCCTGGCCGAAGTTATAGCTGAGCACCTTGATTTCCGGCACATCGCGCTTGATTTGGGCGTAGATTTCGGCCGCCACCTCACGCGTGACGTCCTGCGCGGTACCGATGGGCAGTTCGGCCGATATGGTCACACGGCCCTGGTCCTGCGTGGGGAAGAACTCCGTCTTCATCTTGGGATAGTAGATGACCATCACCACGGCGAATACTACCAAGGCACCCAGCAGGATGAGTTTCTTGTGCCGCATGCACCAGGCGATCATCCGGCTGTAACCGGCCGACAGACCGTCCAGGGCCACGTTCACCGGCTTGAACACCACCGTATAGAACTTGTTGGTGGTGGGCTTGTTGTTCATCAGGACCGAGCACAGCATGGGCACCAGCGTAAGGGCGGCCGTGGTGGACACGATCATGATGATGGAAACAATCCAGCCCAGCTGCCGGAACATGATACCGGTCATGCCGTTGATCATGGTGAGGGGCAGGAACACGCACAGCATGGTGAGCGTGGAGGCGATGACGGAGATACCCACTTCAGAAGTTCCGTGTACGGCGGCCTCCTTAGGTTTCTCTCCCCTCTCCAGGTGGGAGGTCACGTTCTCCAATACCACGATGGCGTCGTCCACCACCATACCGATGGCGATGGAGAGGGCGCTCATGGAGATGATGTTCAGGGTGTTACCCGTGAAGAACAGGTACATCAGGGATGCCAGCAGAGCCACGGGGATACTGAGCACCACGATGAGCGTACCCTTGAGGCGGCCCAGGAACAGGAACACCACCAGCATCACCACCAGGAAGGTGATGAGGATGGTCTCCAGCAGGGAGTGGATGGTGTTGAGGATATTGGTGGAAGAGTCCACCACCGTAGTGATCTTGATGTCCGAGGGCAGGTTGTGCTCCAGGGTGGCCAGGGTCTTTTTCACCTGACGGATCACGTTCACGGTATTGTAACCGGACTGCTTCTGGATGATGATCTGCGCACCGCGGGTACCGTTGGTATAGGACTCCTGGGATTTCTCCTCAACGCCGTCCTCTACACGGGCCACGTCCCGCAGGTACACGGCCGAACCGTTGCGGTAGCCCACCACGATGTCCAGCAGTTCCTGAGGGTCGGAGAACTCCTTCTTGATACGGAGGGAGTAGGTGTTGGAGCCGATGTCGATGCTGCCGGAAGGGACGTTGCGGTTCTCGGCGGCGATAATGCTGGACAGGGAGGTGATGCTGATGCCGTAGGCTTCCAGCTTGGCGGGTTCGCAGTATACCTTGATCTCACGGTTAGGGGCGCCGCTCACGGAGACGGTACCCACACCCGACACACGGGCCAGCGGGGTGGCCACGCGGTCTTCCAGAATCTTGTCTAGCGCGCTCACGCTCTGATCGGCCGTGCAGGCCAGGATCATGATGGGCATGTCGTCGGCGCTGAACTTGAAGATGGTAGGGTTGGAAGCGCCGTCCGGGAGGCTGGATTTAATCATGTCCAGTTTGTCGCGGACGTCGTTGGTAGCCACCTCGATATCCTTGCCGTACTGGAATTCCAGCGTGAGCATGGACACGTTTTCACGCGACGACGAAGTCACGTTCTTAAGGTCGGCCACAGAGTTCAGGGAGTTTTCCAACAACTTGGTGAGGTTGGTCTCCACATCCTCGGCGCTGGCTCCGGGATAGGAACTCATCACCATGATGGTGTTGGATTCCATGTCCGGGAAGTTGTCCACAGGCAATTGCACCAGGGAGAAGACACCCAGGATGGCAAAGGCCAGGAACACCAGGGCCGTGGTGACGGGATTATTGACGGCTGTTCTGTAGATGCTCATGGCTCATCACTAGTTAAGCACATTCACGCTCACGCCGTCCTTGAGGGTGGACTGGCCTTTCACCACCACCTTGGCGCCGTCGGCGAGACCGTCGACAATCTCATATTCAGAGCCGATATGACGGCCGGGGGTCACGGGAACCAGGCTCACGGTATTGTTAGCGTTGAGCACATAGACGAAACGCTGGCCGGTGCCTTCCATACGCACCACCGCCTGGTCCGGAACCACCACGTTGCGAACATCGCCGAAGTTCACCGTAGCGCGGGCGTACATACCGGGAAGCAGGACCCTGTCCTTGTTGGGGATGGTCACCTCCACCTTGAAAGTATGGGTGGCGGAATCCACAATGGGATACAGGCGCTCCACCTTACCGGTAAACACGCTGCCGGGGATGGCGTCTACGGTGATCTGCACCTTGTCGCCCTTCTTCACCTTGGTGTATTCGCTTTCGGAAATGCCGATGAGCAGTTTCACGGGAACCACCTGATGGATGACGAACAGAGGGGAGCCCATGGAGAACATATCTCCGCGGTCGAAGTTACGCACGGTGACAAAACCGCTGATGGGGCTGCGCAGAACGGTGTTTTCTTTCACGTTCTCGTAGTTGCTCTTGCGCACTTTGTAGGAGAGTTCGGCCGTCTCGAAGTCACTCTGGGAAATGCCGCCTTCGGCATACAGGGCCTTGATACGCTCGTATTCCTGTTCGTCGTTACGGACCTGGAGTTCCAGCTGTTCCAGCTGCGTGCGGTCCATCTCGGCCAGGATCTGTCCCTGCTGGACATAGTCCCCCACTTCCACGTTGATCTTGCGGATGCGGCTGCCCTGCTGGGGCATGATGTTGTTGACGGCATAAGCCATGATGGTGGAAGCGTAGGTGGCCTCTTGGGGAACGTCGCGGGCGACGGCCGTGGTCACTTCCACGTTGGGCGTCACCGCCGCGGGAGCGGCAACGGCGCTTTTGGAGTTGTTGCTGCCGCAGGACACGGCAGCGAGGGCCAGTGCGGCGATGAGGATGATTCTGACTTTCATATCTCGTTTATTTTTCTTCGGTGAAATCGTAGCCCAGGGTCTGTTCCAGGCTGGCTTTTGCCACTACAAAATTGTACACGGCCTGGGCCGCCTGCAGGCGGGCCTGCGTAAGGGTGAGTTCCGTGTTGTTCAGGTCTGTGAGCGTACTCTTGCCCACCTTGTAGCTCTTGGAGGCGATGTCGTAGGCCTTCTCGGCGCTCTTCACGGCCTCGTTGGCGGCATCGTAGGATTTCATGGAGGTGTCCATGGTGGACAGGTTCTGGCGGATGCCGATGCGGAGCTGGCGCTCCGTGTTCTCCCGCTGGAGGGCGAGTTCATCGGCCTGCACGCGGGTTTGCTTGATGGTGTGATAACGCTGGCCGCCGGAGAAGATGGGGATGCTCAGGGAGAACACCAGGGTGCTGGAAGGCAGCCATCTCCACTGGCTCAGGTTGAATTTGTCGCTCTGCGTATAGTAGTTGAAGGAGAGCTGGGCCGACAGCGTGGGGATATAGGCATACTGCTGCATCCTGATCTGCTTGGCCAGCATTTCGGCCTGGTTGGGCAGCTGGCGCAGCTGGGTGTTATGGTCCAGGGAGGCCTCGGCCCCTTCGTTGATCTCATAGAACATATGCTGGGCATAGTCTTCCAGCTTGCCCTGGACGTCGATGGGACGGTCCAGGTCGATGCCCATCACGGCCTTCAGCTGCCACAGGGACAGGTAAATGGAATTCTCGGCGTTGTACACGTTGGGAACGGCGGCGGCCAGGGAACTCTGGGCCCGGACCATCTCCAGCTCCGAAGCCTTGCCGGTCTTGTGCCGGCTTTCGGTGTACTTGTAGTTCTGGACGGCGTTCTCATACACGGCGTTGTACACGTCGTAGGAAGCCTTGGCCATGAGCACGGCAAAGTAGGCCTGCTTCACGGAAGCCACGGTCCCAAGCCGGGATTCGCGGGCCTGTTCCACGGCCTGTTCCACCTGGTCCCCGGTGATGCGCAGGCTCTCCCACAGCTGGAAGTTCACCAGCGGCATGCTGGCACTCAGGCCCAGGGTCACCTGGTTGCGGCGGCCCATCTCGATGGCACCGTCCCCGGAGGAGGAGTCGTCGGGTTTCACGGGCTCCACATAAGGGACGAACGGCGTTCCCGTCACCTCGTACAGCTGCTGGATGTAGTACATGATGGGTTCCAGCATGGAGGCGTACATACTTGCCATTCCACCGCCGGAAGAAGACGAACCACTGTCATTGGCATCCGAGCCGAAATATACTTTTTGTTTGACAATAGCGTAATTGTAGGCCCCGGAAGCGCTGATCTGCGGGAACAGCTGGCCGTAGGAGCCTTTCTGCGCATACTTCGTGCGCTGGATTTCCATATCGGCCACTTTCACGGAAGTGTTTTCCGAAAGGGCTATCTTGAGGGCGTCGTCCAGGCTGAGCACCAGGGTGGTATCCCCGGCCGGACGTTCTTCCCCGCTGAACTGCGCCCACGCCGCCGACGGAATCAGCAGTGCGAGCGCCAAAAGAACTTTCTTTACAGTCATATTACCAACTAAATAAGTTGGTGTTTTACTACAAGAATCGCGCCAGCGCGTGCGCGGGGCCATTTCGTTTTTTCCCTGCTGTTTGCTATCTTTGCAGTATGGAATTGTTAGTGGTCAATTGGAACATAGATCCCGCCATCCTGCATATCGGCGGGTTTGAACTCAGGTGGTACTCCCTGCTTTTCGTGAGCGGATTCATCCTGGGCTGGTATATCATGAGAAGTTTTTTCCGGCGCGAGGCCATTCCCGAGAATCTTCTGGACCCCATGCTGTACATGCTGCTCATCTGCACCATCGTAGGCGCGCGGTTGGGTCACTGCATTTTTTACCAGCCGGATTACTACTTCGGCAGCTGGACCGGTTTCTTCGAGATATTCATGCCCTGGAAGGGCGGTCTGGCCAGCCACGGCGGCACCATTGCCCTTATCCTGGGTATCTGGTGGTACGCCGCCAAGTACGGCCCCGCCAATGATTTCGACTTTGTCTGGGTCATCGACCACCTGGTTATACCCGTAGCTTTCGCAGCCTGCTTCATCCGCCTGGGGAACCTCTTTAATTCAGAGATTTACGGTGGCCCCACCACGCTTCCCTGGGGCTTTGTCTTCGAGCGTAACGGAGAAACGGTTCCCTGCCATCCTACGCAATTGTACGAGGCCGGCACCTACCTGCTGCTGGGCATTGCACTCATGTGGCTGTATTGGAAAAAGCTGGACAACCTGTATCGCGGAACCTTTGTGGGCATCTTCATGATTGTATGCTTCGGCAGCCGTTTCCTCATCGAATTCGTGAAGAACGACCAGGTGGACTTCGAGGCAAATATGGCCTTGAACATGGGCCAGCTCCTGAGTATCCCGTTTGTACTGCTGGGCATTGGCTTCCTGGTGTACGCCTATACCAAGAAGGTTCCTGCCCGCGCCGTTCATCCCGAACCGGCCCGCAAACAAAAAGAGGCCACGCATTACGCGCGGCCCCTCAATCAGTAAAACAACGTCTTAGTCCTGGATAGCTGCGATGCCGGGGAGGATCTTGCCTTCGATGGCTTCCAGCATGGCGCCGCCGCCGGTGGAGACGTAGCTCACTTTTTCAGCGTAACCCATCTGGGTAACGGCAGCCACGGAGTCGCCGCCGCCCACCAGGGTGTAGGCGCCGTTCTTGGTGGCTTCGGCCAGGTCCTCGGCAATCTGGAGGGTACCCTTGGCGAAGTTAGGCAGCTCGAATACACCCACGGGACCGTTCCAGAGGATGGTCTTGGAGCTCAGGATGATCTTCTTCCAGTTCTCCAGGGATTCCGGAGAGGCGTCCATGCCTTCCCATTCGTCGGGAATCTGGTCGATGGGGAAGATCTTGCGGGGCGTGTCGTTGTCAAAGGCCTGGCCGCAGACGGTGGCCACGCTCAGGGACAGGTTCACACCCTTCTCCTTGGCTTCCTTCATGATCTCGAGGGCGTCGGGGATGAGTTCATCCTCATGGAGGGAATTGCCGATATGGCCGCCCTGGGCCTTGATGAAGGTATAACCCATGCCGCCGCCGATGATGAGGTTGTCCACCTTGCCCACCAGGTTCTTCAGAACGGCGAGCTTGGAGCTCACCTTGGAACCGCCGATGATAGCGGTGAGAGGGCGCTTGGCGTTCTTCAGCACGTTGTCAATGGCCTT
>JAFWPA010000086.1 GCA_017509685.1 Bacteroidales bacterium | reverse complement strand
CCTGGATCTCCTGGTACAGCGGCAGGGCGTCCATATCCCCGTAGGCAGCCACGGAGGCGCCCCAGGATTTGGTGTACGGAGCCACCATGGAGTTGTTGTAGTCGTAGGCCAGGGAAACCATATAGCCTTTTCGGCTGGCACGCATGGGACCTGCCAGGTCGTAGAAACTGGTGGCGTTCCAGGCGGCTTTCAGCGTCCAGAAATAGTACTTCCACTCAAGGTCAGCGTGGAACTTGTTCTTCCAGTCGTTGTTGCTCCAGGGAGAAACGCCCACCCCCACCTTGATGCTGCTCAGGCCCACGGGGTCGCTGAAGAAGAAGCGGTATCCCAGCACCGGCGTCACCCGGTTCCAGGACAGTTTGTCGGTGAAACCGGTGATGGTGGGATAGGCTCCGGCAAAACGCATCTCCTTGAACACGTTATAGGGCTTGATCTGGTTGTAGACGTCACCGAATTCGATCTTGGGGAGGGGCTCCTTGAGCAGGCCCACCTGCTCCAGGGCTTCCCGGTTATTCTCATAGGCCAGCTGGCCATACAGATTGATGGCATTGGCGTCGTTAATCACCTTACGGGCCAGCGTTACGGGGCGCAGGCCGTCCCGCTTGAATTCCAGGGCCAGGAGTTCGTCCTGGGCGATTTCCAGGGGAGCGAACAGGCCCGTCTCCGTATTGGAGAGCATCTCCATCTCACGGGTTTCCAGGTTGATCTGCCACAGGTTGGAAACGCCGGTATAGTAGGAGCTGCCAATCAGGTATTTGTCATCCAGGGAGAAGCGGAACTGTCCCAGGTTGGAATCTTCCCAGGTGAGCAGTTCCACGGGTTTGAAGATGGCCTGGGCCAGTTCTTCGGTATTGAACAGCATCAGGGTGTGCTCGCCGTTATCCCCCTCCCGGGTAAGGGAAAGGTATTTGCCGTCGTGGCTCACGTCCACGTCAAAGACGCTTACGCCGAAGGGGAACGCATAGATGGGTTCCGGGTTCTCCAGGTCCCGGTCCAGCCGCACGATGGTCTGGGTGCCCGCATTGGAAAACAGGCCGTAGAGACAATCGTGGACGTTGTCGTAGACAATGTTGTTGATGCGCTGGAATTTCTTCCTTTTCACCACCTTCTTCTTATGAAGGTCGTACACTTCCAGGCCGCGCATCTTGGCGTTGTTGGAGGTGTAAATCAGGCGCCCGCCCTGACGGTCCAGGGCCACATAGGCCGGGTTGTAGAGCTGGATGCCGTAGATGTCGCAAAGCCTTCTCTGCTTACCGGTCTTCACGTCAATCTCCGTGAGGTGGGCAAAGTCTCCCGGTGCGTTCATAGCGGCATAGGCCTTACCCGTTTCGGGGTCATACACCAAGGGGGACACAGACCCCAGGGGGTCTTTGGTAACCGGGTTGATCTCCGTGACAGGATACTCCCGGATGGCTGCCAGGTTGGCTTCCTGGTGCGCTTTTTCGTCCAGCTTCCATTCGTTCCAGGTTTGACGGAGCGACTTGCCGTACACCTGCTTGAACTGATTCCCAAAGAACGTGCGGCTGTCGGCCGTACGGTTGTAGAAGCTGATTACTTTGTCGTACCCGTATTCCTTGGTGAGGTAGTTCACGAAACGGGTACCGTACAGATAGGCGTTGGCGCCCACCTGGAAGTCCATGGTGGAACCTTCCGTCTCCAGACCCACCACTGAGAAGAGTTTGTTCCCACCGTCGATGATGCTGCGGAAATACATCTCGTCGTAACCGCCCAGGGACCGGCCCACGCCGCCTCCCAGCCAGGTTTCCATAAAGCAGGCAATACCCTCGTGGTACCAGCGGGGGGCGTACCAGCGGGGCACGCTGAAATAGCTCCAGATGGCCGATATGGGATGGGCGTTGTCCGTGCTCACCTTGGTCCCGAAGAATTTGCGCCAGCCAAGGTCCCGCTTGTTGTACTTGTCCGTCATCACTATGTGCGTGTACTCATGCTTGAACAGCTGGCGGTACCGCTCACTGGACGGATTCACATAGTACGACATGTTCAGCGGGGCCATGCCAATCTGGATAAGTGAACGCGGCAAGGGCGTAGCACCGCCATTGCCGTCGTCTTCCCAGTCTGTGAGTAACAGGAGAGGGTCTTCCGGGACATACACCGAATCGGTGGTCCAAATCTGTTCGTGAAGCGCCTTCCCGTTTTGGAACATGCGGATCATATGCGGGATGTACCGCGACAGGTTCTTGTCAAAGAAAACCAGCCGGACACCCTCTGACTTATACTGATAATAGGTCTGATTCTGCCCCTGGACCAAAGCCGGGAGCAGAACCAGAAGCAATAAGGCTATGCGTCTGCGCATGTTCTTTTGTTGTACCGTTAATAGATTTTGGGTTCGAACCTTTTACCCTGGGCGGTAGAACTGATGGCAGCGCCAAGCTCGTCGCAAATGCTGTTAAGCGTAGCCAGTTCGCGGGTATTCTGTTGCAGCCCCGTGATTTCGGGCGCCGCTTTAACCACCATATCCTTGAAGGAGTCCATCAGGACGACGCCACCCATATCCGCGAAGGGAATGATGAAAGGTCCCTGGGCCAGCACCACGTTCTCACGGGCCGACAAAGTCTTGACAATCTCCACGTTGCTGCTGCTATTCACGGCGAGCTCCGGTTTTACCAGGTCGTTGACATTTCCATCGAATACGGCAGCCATAACCTCCTTGGTCATTTCGTTGAACATATCTGTGGCAGCTACGTCCTGAAGACTGAGATTATTCTTCTCCATAGAATTAATGAAGATGCTGGGAACCCGCGAGCAGAGTTCCAAAGATTCCAACGCTCTGATGACGATGCATTGGGAAAGATTGTCACTCACGTTCAGCACTTTGGAAAGGCTCACGCCGGACACAATGCCCAGCTGGTTGCTGGCGGTGAAGCCCTTCAAGGCGGCCACGCTCTGTTCGGGAGTAAGGAGATAACCCTTGTCGGTCAATTCCTTGGAGGCCTTTTCGTCACCGTCCAGGGCAGCCGTCATCTGCTGGTAATCCACCCACTGGTCGCGCACCAGTTTGAGCGCATCGGTGCCTTCGGAAGAACGCAGGTATTTGTCGGTGGTGTCAATGAACTGGGAGGCCAGCTTGTTCTGCTTCTGCAGGGTGGTGTAGGCCAGGGAGGCGTTCATCACGTTCTGGGCCAGGTCCGGGCGGGGCTCGTTGGCCAGGGCGCCGCTGAGGTCATTTCCCGCCTGCGCGAGTGACGCGCACACGTTACTGATCATAGGAGCGACATCGTTCATCTCCTTGAGCACCTTGGAGAACTCGGGGATGTCACCGGCCGCTTCGTTGGACATGTTCACCAGGGCCTCGAACTGCTGGGCGCGGGTTCCCATCACCATATAGGAGGCAACGATACCATTCTTATAAGAGGGATCGTTCAGGATAAGTTCTTCCATGTTGGAGATGGCGGAAGCTTCGGCCTTCCGGGAGAAACGGGAGGTTTTGCCGATGTTACCGCTGGTGCTGCCGTTGTCGACATTCCAGTCCATCAGGGGAGAAATGACAAGGCCGAGGGCGCATACGCCCACTACGGAAGAGAGAATGATAAGACCTTTCTTGTTTTTCATGACGCTATGATTTTTGGTTTTTGATTCGTTCTGGCACAAAGGTAGGATGTCTGTTCCATTCCGGTGTAAAACATCTACAAATGTTTGTCAAAATCCGTCAAAAACGTCTCTGGCGCTTGCCTTCGTGCTTGCGGGGCTGTGTCTTGCGAAGATAGTTCCTGGTGTGTACCGGCGTACGGTCCTCCTCTACGGAAGCCTTGGTCCTGGTCATGGACATCTGCCAGTTCTTCTGCTCCAGGAAAGTGGGGACGGCGTCGTGGAAGTGATGCCAGCTTTCATCCTTATAACTGTATAAGGAATAGCGCATGCCGTTGAAGTGCGGCTTATACACTTTCCCGTCCACCTCATATTCCGTGTTGGCGGCGCAGAGAACGGTCTTGCCGTTACCGTCGTTTTCGGCCCAGGCAACTTCCCAGCCTTCCCAGTCGTCCACCTTCTCGCCGGTGCTCTCCACGTAGGTGCCCACGAACATGTAGTCTACATTCCCCAGGGATTCGTAATTCTCGTAGGAGGCGATGAACTGGATGAAGAAGGAAAGAGTACCGTCATTGACCAGACGGGCCTCGATCCAGTCGTCGTCCTGGTCCATCTGCGTGCTGCCGGCGGCGGGGCCGGTTTCCCATCCGTCCACACGGTACAGGTAATTGTTCTCGATGGCGGTTACCTGGATGTCGTAGCCCACATAGCCGTCAGAGACATTCCACGTGCCCAGCCAACCCAGATAATCCGGGCTTGCCGCTTCCTCCTTCACCTCCATATCGGCCCGGCAATAATTGTAAGTGGCCTTGCCGTTACGGTCCAGTTCCACCAGGAAGGCGTTGTACCAGCCGTGGATCATAATGTCGGCATACAGGGTTTTAATGCGCTTGGTATACACGTTGTCCATTTCCGACACCTGCTTGCCTTCGTTCTG